>JARLHL010000063.1 GCA_031292275.1 Desulfocapsaceae bacterium
GCGGGGTTCACCTCGATGGTCAGCTCATCGGTCTTGACGGCCTGACGAATCGCCTCTTCTACTGTGGCAATGATGGTGTCGTTCTGCACGGTGACAGAGTGGCGAATAATCTTTTCGGCTATGGCCAGGACCAGGTTCTGCATTTCCTCCATGCTGTTGTGCAGAATAGTCTCCCTGAGGGTGCTGATCTGTTCGCATGCCATAAGGAGGGCCCTGGCGCTTGCGCCGAAGTCCTCATCCGCCATCTTCAGGCCATCCCGTACCCCTTCGTCATAGGCATTCTTGCGCAGGTTTTCCAGGTCCTGCTGCCCCTGTTCGGAGGCAAGACGCTCCGCTTCCTCCCCATGGGCTGAGTCCGGGCCCTCTCTGTCTGCCTGGCTGTGTTCCTGCATCGGCTGGCGCGCTCCTGCAGCTCCGGAGCCATCGATCTCGGAGAGGATCTGTCGTATCTCCTGTTGGGCGATGGGGAGCGACACGGATCTCCATCCTGACTGCCCAGCGCCCTTCAGGGGGATGATCTTCTCCGGAACGAAGGCATTGGGACGGTTCTTAGACGAGTTCATCTCCGCCTCCCGTTCCGAGCACCAGTTTGCCCTCCTCTTCAAGTTTCATGGCAATCTTGACAATGGACTGCTGCATTGCCTCAACCTCGGAGAGGCGGACCGGACCCATGGCGTCAAGGTCATCCTTGATCATATCGGCGGCCCGTGCCGACATATTGGCGTAGATCTTTTCCTTCATTTCCTCAGATGCCGTCTTCAGGGCCATGGTCAGTGAATCGTTGTTGACCTCGCGCAGGATCATCTGCAGCGAACGACCGTCAAGGGCCAGGAGATTTTCAAAGGTGAACATTCTCTTGCGAATTTCTTCAGCCATTTCGGCATCTGATTCCTCAATTGCTTCGATGATCTCTGCGTCGAGATTGTTCTCCAGATGTCCCAGAAGATCGACGACCTTGTCGATACCGCCGAGCTGTTTCTGTTCTTTTCCCGACACCAGGCCGATCTCGCGATGAAGCGCATCTTCGATCCGGTTGATGACCTCTGCCGACACCTTTTCGATCTTGGCCATCCGATAGACCACGTCAGCCCGGATTTCTTCGGGGAGACAGGAGAGGATCTCGCTGGCGTGTTCCACGTGCTGCGTTGAGAGCACCAGGGCCACTGTCTGCGGGTGTTCCTTTTCCAGCAGGCTGGCAACCATCCGGGCCTGCATCAGGGCAATGGTCTCCAGAGGCCGTGACTCGGTACCGGAGATGAACTGCTCCATAAGGTCATGGGTCCGTGATCCCTCATCGGTTGCGGCAATGGCCTTCTTGGCGAATTCCCCGCCTTTGACGAAGAGTCCGGCGTACTGGGCCTGGACTTCGTTGTAGTTTTCAAAGACCTTTTGCTTGATATAGTTGGGGATATGCTCGATATTGGCCATGGTTCTGGTGACCTGTCTGACCTCGCTGTCGGAGAGTTCCTTGAAGATCTTGGCCGTGACCTCTTCGCCCATGCAGATCATGAAAACGGCAGCCTTATTCAGGCCTGTCAGTGTATCAATTCCCATATACTACCCCTCGTTTATCCAGCTTTTGATAATATAGGCGGAGGGTGCCGGGTTTTTTAAAATCTCCTTTCGCATAGATATAATGCTGTCTTCAACAATTTCAACGACCTCTTCTTCCTTCTGATCCTCTTTGGCTCTCTGTGCCTCCAGCCGTTCCTGCTCCAGCTGTTCGACGGTTTTATAATGTTCCTCCACTTCGCCCTTCATGGTTTTTATGATCGGTCTGAGGAGGAAAAAATACAGAAGCAGGGCCATGACGGGGATAAGGGCCATCTTGACGGCAGGAAGGTAGTTGTACAGCAGGTTGGTCTGCGCCACCCCGCCTGCGATCAGCGCATCTTTGGAAGGTTCCGTGAACGGCATGGAAATAATATTGATCTGATCACCGCGGGCGGGATTGAGGCCAAGGGCGGTCGATACCATGGTCTGCAGGGACTTCAGCTCTTCCGCGGTCCGGGGCTCGGTCTTGGCCGGCTGATCTTTTTGGGCCGGGGTCGTGATTTTGTCGGCAACCAGGATCGAGACCGACAGCTTGGTGATGGAGCCGATCGGATTGATTATCTTGCTCACGGTTTTACTTATTTCGTAATTGGTGGTACGCGTGGTCTTGCTGGTCTGGGGTTCACCCGTGGTCGCCGGGGTGCCGCTGTTTCCCTGCAGGTTTGACTGGACGCCGGGAATGCCACCGGAGGCCTGCTGGCCTCCGGTGCTCTCCTGGTTGAGCTGTTCACTCCTGATCACAGGCTCGTCGGGGTCGAAGGTTTCCTGAGTTTTTTCCACCTTGGCAAAATCGAGATTTGCGGTGACCCGGACCATGGCCTTGTCCTTGCCCATGGTTTTATCAAGCAGATCCTGAGCCTGAATCTCCAGGCGGTGTTCAACCTCCTGCTGGTAGTGGAGCATGTCAACGGACAGCATCTTGTCCTTATCGTCTGTCTTTCCCGAATCAAGAATCTCGCCGTTCGAGCCGATGACGGTGACATTTGCCGGGTCCATTCCGGCAACGGATCCGGCGACGAGATGAATGATGCCCTGGACCTGTTTCTTATCGAGAGTCCGACCAGGGGCAAGGGTCAGGATAACCGAGGCGGTCGCCGCCTTCTCTTCGCTTTTAAACAGGCTCTTATCCGGGAGGGCCAGATGGACCCTAGCGTTCTCAACCGGAGCAAGCGACGAAATAGTCCTGGCAAGCTCTCCCTGTAAGGCTCTTGTATAATTCACTTTTTGTACGTAATCCGTCAGGGCGAAACTCTGCTTGTCAAAGATCTCGAAGCCTACGCCGCCGCCATTGGGAAGGCCGTTTGAGGCCAGGCTCAGGCGTGTCTCGTAGAGCTGGTTTGACGGTACCCAGATATTTTTTCCATCATTCTTCAGCTGATAGGGGATTCTCTGGGCCTTCAGCCAGTTGACGATGGGGGCTGCATCATTTTCATTGAGGTTTGCGTAGAGAAGCTGGTAGTCAGCAGTCCTTGCCTGAATGATCAGAACGGCGAAAAGGGCAACCGAGATTGCCACCACTGCCCCCGTGGCGATTTTCCTCGACAGGGGCCACTCCTTGATCAGTGTGGTAAGGCTCTTCCGTTGAATCGGTGTACTGTCGGTTCCGTCAACGGTTCCGCCTGGGGTACGTTCTTCCGCCATGAAGAAAATTCCTTTTCATTTGGTGAATTCAGAAAATGATAAACTGCAGTCCATAATACCTATTTTTTCATATGTTGTCATAATGATCACGCTCTAAATCTGCATACCCATAATATCATTATAGGCCTGGAGCGCCTTGTTCCGGACTTGAACCAGCATGCGGAGAGAGAGGTCTGCCTGTTCAACGGCGATCATGACCTCGTGCATATTTTTTGCCTCCCCCGTGTTGAGCTGCTGAACAGCGGTATCGCCTGCCTGCTGCGCCTTGTTGACCTGGTCCAGCGTGGAGTTCAGATAGTCGGAGAACGTATTCTGCGCCTGCGACACTTGGCTCACCGGCTGGGTTGGGGCAAGGGGGGGCTGGCTGGTAAGAGCGGGAATGGTTGTCATAGTTTTTCGTTCCTATATCATTGCGGCTGGCAAGTCCGGTCCAGCCATGCTGGTTAGATGGCCATAGCCTTCTGGATCATTCTTTTTGCAGATTTGACGACGGTGACATTGGCCTCGTAGGATCGGGTCGCAGACATCATATCCACCATCTCTTTTAAGACGCTGATGTTGGGCATCGCTACATAGCCGTCTTTGTCCGCATCGGGGTGCGAGGGGTCGTAGACCTTGCGGGGAGGGTCTTGATCCTCAAGAATCTTAGTTACTTCAACACCCTGAATCGCTTTTTTGCCGCTGCTGTCCAGATGGTCTTTGAAGGACATCGGCTTGCTTTGAAAATAGACGGATTTTCTCTTGTAAGGTCCGCCTTCCGGGGTTGAGGTCGTTTCAACATTAGCGAGATTGGAACTGATGGTGTCCAGACGGATGGTCTGAGCCGTCAATGCCGATGCGCTGACCTGGAGAGAAGAAAAAATATCCATAATGTAACCTCGTCGTAAAGGGTGAACCGGTGGTGTTGTTTACTGGCCGCCTTGAATGACATATCCTAAAAGAGTTATCTTTTTTTGCAGGATCTGGGCCGCGGATTCATACATGAGTTCGTTTTTTGATAATGCAATCATCTCCTGATCCACCTTGACACCGTTCTTGTCGCCGATACCGGTTTTGTCAGGGGTTTTGATGACTGTGCCGGTGACCGATTCCAGGCCGGCGTTTCCCGTCGGGATGTGGGCGGGTTGCGTGGTTGCAAGCGGAGAGGCGGTCCTGCTGACGGCTTGGCGCAGTTCCTGCTCGAATTCAAAGCGGGCCGGGGTGTAGCCCGGGGTCTCCGCATTGGCGATATTGGAACTGATGATCCTCTCGTTGGCGGCCCGGAGGTCCAGCGCCTTGCCGAGAAGATTCATGCTCGGGTCAAAGAGCCCTATGGGATTCATGGGCGTCCTCCTTGTGTAATGTGATTACTGAGATGTCCGCCGTCCGCAGCAGAGTGGCCGGCGCAGGTATTGTTGAGCATCATATCATTATTTCGAAATGGTAGCGGTATAGTCCAGCTGTTTTCTGGCCAGGTTCTGCCAGAGCGGGTCTTTCCCTTTGTCGACAATTTGTTGCAGGAGCTTTACCGCCTTTTCCGTCTGTCCCTTCTTTAACCGGATATCCGCAAGCCTGAACAGGGACTGATCCTGAAAGGAGGGGGTGTCCTGTACGGTAACGAAAAAATCTTCAGCCTTGTCAAAAAGGTCTTGTCTGTACAGGCTTTCAGCCAGCAGAAACCGCGCATCATCGGGGAGGGAATGCTGCTTCTCCCAAAGCGGTGACAGGATTTCAGTCACCTGCTTGAAGTCATTTTTTTGAAAATACAGGGCCGCCGCAAGCTCCTGAAATTCCGGGCTGTCGGGAGTAGGGGTCGGCAGAAGAGCGATTGCCCGATCACCTCTGCCGGCGGCAAGCAGGGCCTTCAGACGGAAGAGCACGACCTGTTCTTTATCTTTTCCGGCCGGATATCTCTGCAGATACTGCAGCGCATGAGTCTCAACTTCGTCGAAATTGCCTTGATGGAAAAGGACTTTAATATAGGGAAGGGCATAGTTTTCTTCAGCCTTGGCCCCGCCCACCTCCATCAGGTAGCGATAGGTATTTTCGGAGTCATCAAAGAGGTTCAACTGCTGGTAGGCCAGGGCCACATCTGCCAGGATCCGGTAATCCAGCCATTTCTTTTCAAAGAACATCTGATTCTGTTTGGCCAGGACCAAGACCTTCATGTAATCTTTCTGCTGCATTAGATGCTGCAACTCATCAGGAAGTGCGTCAAGGAGTGCCGCCTGGGCTGTTTCGACCAGGGGGCCGGTCCTGAAGTTGCGGAGAAAGGTCATCAGGAGATCAATGCTTTTTGCCCTCTTATCTGCAATTTTGTAGACCAGCGCCTCCTTTAAGGCAGCTTCTTCAGCCGTCTCCCTGTTTATAGCCCTCTCAGCGATCACTCCATAGGCATTGATGCTTTGCATGTCCGAGCGCTTCTTGGATATGAACTGGATATCTGCTCTTTTTATACCTGCCTTATAGCCTGCATCGGTCTCCGGAAAGGCATCTGCAATTGTTGAAAAGTCCGAGATCATATCTATAGCCTGCCTGAAATGCAGCTGCGCCATGGCCTTGCGATACATGACCAGGCCAAGCTGGGACCTGTCAGTAATATGGGGGGCCAGTTTCTGGTAGCATTGCGCTGCATCAGGAAAGTTTTTCTGGTGATACAGGGTATCGCAATAGCCATTCAGGGAGTAGTAATGGCTCTCGAGCAGGGCCGGACTATTGAGCAGCTGATAGCGGACAAAAGATTTGATGAGGTCCTTGTTGGCATACCAGTAGTCTGCAATTCGCAATTCCTTGATTCTGATAATTGTATCCGGAAAGGAGATATTGTCCCGGTTCAGGAGCGTCCGCATCTTGTCGAGCTGGTTTGTGGCCAGGGCTGTCTCGATCTGGAGAAGGGTGAAATACGGGGTCAGCGGGCTGTCCGCATCAAGTAAAGGCTCAAGTTCATGGAGTTTGTAATCGCCAACATAGGGATTGTCGTATTTCGCCTCCAGGCCTGCGAGGAGGAATTTTGCAAAAAAGGCTATGGGTTCGTTGGGATAGGTCTGATTAAGCAGATAAAGCTGTTTATATGCTCCGCTAAAATCCCCAGCCCGGAACAGGACTTCGCCGTAGGTGAGTGCCAGTTTCTTTTTTGTTTCAACATCCTTCTCCTTTTTGACCAGGTCAGAGACCATGGGTTCCATGGCGTTCCATTGTCCTGTCGCTGCCAGACTGTTTACTTCCCCCGGGATGAGCGGAAGATTTTTTTCCCTGTCCGGCGGCAGGAATGCGATGAGGGGAAAAGGCGGGAAGGTGAATTGAACAGGGGCTTTAATTGCCACCTCCGGTTCGTATCGTGAAAAAAATAATCGCCAGTCATTCACATAGGGGGTGCCGACCAGGGGGTTGGAGATATTTTTCCCGGCAATGGATCCCTTCGTCGCTCTTTGTAAATCAGAAACGATATCTGTCCGTGTTTTTAAAACAAAATTGTCAACATCAATGACAAGGCTGAGGGTATTGTCCTGGCCTGGGACGATCCTTGCCTTCTTCGGTGTGTATCTGAGAAAAAAGGAGAGTACGGCCTGGTCCTCGCCGACCGATGGCAAAAATTTGACTATCTTGTCGTCAGTCGAAAAATTCAGGGCTGCGTCAGCTATAATCGTCTCTTCCAGCGTGAGGTCGATGCGTCTTCCTGACTGTTTAATCGAATAAGGTGGAGGTCTGTCGAATTTTAGATTTATTTCTATGTTATCACTGTATTTTTCTTCTGAAATCCCAAGAATTGTGGAGTGGGCATAGGCCTGTAGCGTCGTTGAGATGACAATAAGTGCGTATATGAGGATGATTTTTTTCATGGCTACAGGGAAAAGTTTGAATTTGTTATAATCATGCAAAAATAGTTCCATTGCCGATAGCGGGTCCGGAATTATTTCCAGGATCTGGTGTTTTTCTGCAGTACCCTGGAATTTAATGCGATTTTCTATCTCTTGTCTGAACAATATCTGTCTGGACTGCGAAATGATCTGTGCCAAAATAATGACTTTCCTTGCGGGGGGAGAAAATCTTCTCCGAAAAGAAAAGAAATAGCATCTTAAATGCAGAAAAGGATACAAGGTGTTTGATTTTTATGACAGACTCCTGATAATATTTAGCCGAAGGTGTTTCTTTCCGGAAGACGTTTCCGAAGGCCCTGTGATGTTTCGGGCGGCACCCTCCTGGGATTGCAATTGTATTGCCGTACTTGAAGGGCGTATGATGATCTGACTATTGGATTTGTATTATAGGTATTTGAATATTTTGTTTATGGGAGGACAGAATGGGAAAAAATGTCTTGCTGGTTGATGACTCCAGCACAATGCGGAAAATTATCGGCAGGTCTCTGCGTCAGGCCGGGATTGAATTTGACAACATCTTCGAGGCAGGTGATGGCCTTGAGGCCCTGGCTGTCCTTGAAAAGGAAAAGGTCGATATCGTTTTAAGTGATATTAATATGCCGAATATGGACGGGATCTCATTTTTAAGAGAAAAGGCAAATAGGAGCAATATCAAAAATATCCCTGTACTGATGATCTCCACTGAGACTGGTGATGACATCATAGGAGAGGCGAAATCGCTCGGCGCGGTCGGTTCGATTAAAAAACCTTTCACCCCTGATAAAGTCAATGAGATCCTTGGGCCACTCCTTTAATTTACTTATGACAAAATGGAGAAATTAGTGGATATTTCAGAAAAAATCATCGAATCTACGATAGAAATTTTCTCCACCATGGTGATGATGGATATCTCTGTCGAAGAGAGAGATGTTGCAGATAGCGGGAAACTCCATGATGCCATTACCGGACTGATCGGTCTGGCCGGTACCCACAAGGGGGTTCTTGCCATTCATATCCCTCATCAGGTGGCAATCGCAATTACCAGTAGTTTCCTCGGCATGGATGTCGATGAGATAAATGAAGATGTTGAAGATGCAGTGGGCGAACTTGCCAATATGCTGGGGGGGAACATCAAGGCGGTCCTGGCGGAAAACGGCCGCGATATAGATCTTTCTCTGCCATCTACCATTTCCGGCGCTTCGTATCAGTTACAGCCGTCAAAGGATGTTGATAAGGTGCTCATCCGATTCCGGACAGGCGGCGGTTCGTTTTTGGTTGAACTGCAATTGGAAAAATAACACTGGTTCCTGTCTCTGTATCCTTCTTCCTGACCTTAACACCCAATAGCTCTGCCATGAAAAATGATGATTTCAAGCTTGAACAGGGGATAGTAACTGCCACCAAGGATGTTTTTTCAACCATGGTGATGATGGAGTTAGAGGATGGTTGCCCTGTTGTCGGAAAGGGTGGTGAAATACAGTCAAATATTTCAAGTATGCTGGGGCTGGGGGGGGACGTTCGGGGAATATTGGCCATCCATTGCCCGGCGGATGTGGCCAGAGGCATTACCGGAGCCTTCATTGGGATGGAGGTCGAGGCTTTGAACGACGATGTCAAAGATGCAATAGGGGAACTCGCCAATATGATTGCAGGAAACCTGAAAATTCATCTGGCTGCATTTGACATGGATGTCAAGTTGGCAATTCCTACTTCCGTTATAGGTGAATCGTATCATGCCAGCGGCTTGTTCGGTGCATGCCGGATTGCGGTCCCCTTTGTCAGCACTGACGGTCCGTTCTGGATTGAATTGAAATATATGTTGAACGGGTAGATGAGAAGGAGCGCTTCCTTAAATATTTTTATCAACCTGCCGATAGATGAATACACATATCCATAAGAACGGCAGTTCGCATGAGTCGTCCTGAAAACCCTGTCCTGAGACGCTATGAAAGCCCAGCAGAAATTAGACAAGATCATTGAATCCGTAACCAGCAGGATCGCAGATGAGGTTACCGGTTTAATAGGGACTGCCCTTATCCTGTCAGATTCTCATAACATTTTTACAGCGAAGGAGGATTTTTTTGATCAGGTATCCGGCAAGCAGATAGCTGTGAAACTGGAAGTAACCGGTAATGTGGACTGCACCGCCTGCCTGCTGGTGGGCATAAAGGATGCGATTCGTCTTGGCGGCACCCTCATCATGCTTCCCCAGCATGAACTTGAAAAGGTCATAAGCAGCGAGGATTACAGTGAAGAAACCAAGGACTCCTTTGGGGAAATTGCGAATATAATCGCAGGATCCTATACCAAGGTCTTTGAAGAGATGTATCCTGATCCCTGCCGGTTCGTCCGCAAGGAACAAGAGATCCTGATCCCGATGAAGGTCGACATTGAGTCTGACCAGCCTGTTGCAAATCAGCTTTTATATCAGGTCTCCTCCACCATGCGACTGGGCGATACTGAAATGGGAGACCTTACAGTCCTCCTCCCTGCTGCCGCTTTCGGCCTTGAGCAGGAAGAGGCCCCCCGACCGGCTGCAAGCCAGGAAGAGAAAAAGGAGAAAGTCGAAGAGTCAGTCAGGGAGGAGGTACAGGAAGAGACTGTCCCTGCTGAAGAGGAGAAGGCCGGGGGACCGGCCGTTGACCTGGACAAGCATAAAAAGCGTGTCGATTCCCTCCTGAGTCAGTGCCAGGCGAAGATGAAGGAAGAGGTCAGCGCCATGTTGGGCGTGGATCTTCAGCTCAGCAACCTGGAAAATCGCCCGGTCAGCAAAGAAGACTTCTTCATGGATGAGGTTTCCGGCAAGCAGGTTCTCGCCCATTTGAAGGTGTCGGGAGACTTAGAAGGGGAGAGTTTCCTCTTTGTCGGCCTGAAGGATGCCATCCGCATCGGTGGAATCTTAATCATGCTTCCTCCCACCGAACTTGAGGCTGCGGTGGCCGAGGAGGAATTTACCGACGACGCAGCGGATGCCTATAATGAGATCGCTAATATTATTTCTGGTGTATATACAGGATTTTTTGAGGAAAATTACACAAAGAGTCTGCGGTTTGTCAGAACGGAGGTAGAACAAGTTGTCCCGTTGAAGGTCGAAACGGAATCGGATGAGCCGATCCCGGATCAGATCTACTATATGAGCAGCAGCAATATAGCAATTGAAGGAACGATCCTGGGCAAGGTGCAGATGCTCATTCCAATGACGCTTCTTCAATTAGAAGGGCTGAGTCAAATCCAGGCTCCCAAGGACCAGCAGCAGGGGCAGGTACGCGCTGCGGCGAGCCTGGCCGGTAAGCAGGCCGCAAAAACATCCTCTGTCTCCCCGCAAAAAGAGGAGGTTCAGGACACCAGGAGAGGCGATGATATCCTGCTCATAAATGATGACAACAGAGAGGCTGAAAAAATATTGTCCGTTCTTGAGGGCGCCGGCTACAAAGCTCGGACCCTTTCCTTTAAAAATAATGTAAATAATTATATATCCGACAGCCTGAAGGCTGTATTCCTGATCATGCAGGAAGTCGATGAACAGGCTTTCGGCGTTGCAATCAAGATCAGTTCCGCGTGTTCCGTGCCTCTGATTGCGGCCGGGCCGGAATGGACTCGCTCAAAGGTTATCAAGGCCGTAAAGTACGGCGTCAGTGATATCCTCCTCACTCCGGCTTCGGCGCAGGATATCCAAGAGAAGATAGACAATAATCTGGTCAAGCTTGCGGCTTGAAACAATTGCCTGTGACAGCCAGGCGGTGTGCTCTCAGCGTCCCGCCCCAGGACCTGTTCCGCCCTTGCCGGTTGGGATGGATCAGCCTTTTATTGCGGGGCATCATTTTCGGATGAATCATCCGGCAGGACTGTCAATTCCTTCTTTTTCATTTTCTCGAGCAGAGTCGTCCTCTTCAGATTCAGAAGGCGGGCCGCCTCTTTTTTATTGCCGCCGGAGACCCTCAAGGCCTGCAGGATAAGTTGGGTCTCAAAATCATTGATGAGCTTGTTGAAGTCGATCTGGCCGTCATCCCACTGCAATCCGGAAATATTTATCGGGCCTTGAGCGATCAGGTCCAGGGAATCAAAAGCAGGTTGGCTCGACCCGGCAGCCCCATCCTCTGTTTCAGGGATATCGGCGAGGGCGGCAAGAAATTTCTCGGGCAGGTCTTCGCGCTCAATTTTTTTACCGCTGAAGAGGATGCACATGTGCTGGACGAAATTTTCCAGTTCCCTGACATTGCCTCGCCATTCATAATGGAGGAGAGCAGTGAGGGCCTGTCCGGAAAAGCGTATCGGATCCCTCCCTCGTTTTCTGGTATAGGCCTCAATAAAATAGTCGAGAAGGAGGGGGATATCTTCTTTCCGGCCCTTCAGGGGCGGGACATTGAGCGGGATGACGCTGAGTCGATAGTATAGGTCTTCTCTGAACCTGCCTTCGCTGACGAGCTGTTCGAGGTCGCAGTGGGTTGCCGCAAGTATTCTGGTGTCAACCGGAATCGACTTCAAGGCGCCGACCGGTTCGAATTCTTTTTCCTGGAGGACGCGCAGCAGTTTTGCCTGCAGGGTGCCTTTCATGTCTCCGATTTCGTCCAGAAACAAGGTCCCGCCGTCGGCATATTGAATCCTGCCGATCTTGTTCTGCGTCGCTCCGGTAAAAGCCCCTTTGGTGTGACCGAACAGTTCGCTTTCGAGAAGATCATCGGGGATGGCGGCGCAGTTTACCGGCACGAAATTGTGATTTCTCCTTTTGCTGTGCGAGTGGATGGCCTTGGCCACCAGCTCCTTGCCTGTGCCCGATTCGCCACGTATCAATACATTGGAGAAGTCATCCTCTGCAATCCTGGTGATGAGATCAAACAGACGCTTCATACAGGGAGTCTTGCCGATGATGCCATAAAAATTCGATTGTTCATCACATGATGAAGGGGGTGCCGGTGAAGGAGGCGCATGCAGCATTTTTTCATGAGCCCTTTTCAGCACGAACTCGATTTCAGCGGGATTGTAGGGTTTTCTGAGATAATAAGAGGTGCCGAGCTGCAGGATATATTTAATCAGATCATCATTGCCAACGGGGATCACCGGGATGATTACGGTGCATGGATGCTGCCGCTGCAGGTTTTCAAACAAGGCCAATCCCCTGCCTGAATTTGGAAATTCAACGTTTAATACTATAATATCGTAAGATTTATTTTTTAGGCATGAGAGCAGGGCCGCCTCATCGCCTGCCTGGATAATGACGCAGCCCGGATCGTTGTCAAAGACCGTACGAATGTACTTTGTTGTACTCTCGAGATCCTCGCGGTTTGATTCGGCAAGGACTATGGTGGGAAAACGCTGCATACAAGAAATCAATAAGGAAAAAGTTAAATAAAGAAGAGAATTCCGTGTCCTGGCGTTATGCTGCTTGCGGGCTACGATTCTCTGTTTCTTTCAATATGCAAACCTGGACAGCGCAGGCTCAAAGAGGGGAATGCGTCTCGAGCAAAATATTGTGTATACGGGGCGCCACGATCTGATCCTCATGGGCCTCATCGCGATCTGCCGGCGGATATATCCGCAAGCGCCGAGCCTGGCATCTCTGTCGACCCGGGAAAATCAACCAACCGTTTCAGTAAAGGATTCCCCCATCCTGCCCCGCGGGATGGAGGGCATCATGACTTTGTTTGAAGAAGATCTGCCAGCTTGCTTGATGTTCGGCGCATATTGAGACTGAGAAGCCTCGCCACTTTCTGGATAACCTTAATGCCCATAGTCGGAGATTTTTCCGCCAGGAGCTCAAGGCCCTTGGCCGTTAACGTGACCAGGGTCGTAGGCTGCTTGGCAATGATGGTGGCGGATCGGGGTGATTTGTCAATGAGCGCCATCTCTCCGATAGAGCTTCCCTTGGTCAATCTGGCAATAACAATATTCTCGCCTGTTTCAGATTTTTTTAAGACCTCGAGGACGCCTCTGACAACAAAACCCATGAAATTGCCTTTGTCACCTTCCACGAAGAGGTATTCACCCCTGTGCAAATGAACATAACTCATGTACTTGGCAAGAACCGATATCTCATCGACATTGAAACTGTCAAAAAGCGGCAGATTCACGAGGAAATTGTGGGTATCTTCTTCCGAATCCGTCAGTTGGTCTTGGGGGTCGTTGCGCATTATCAGATTTGATATCAATAGAAAAAATAAATAGAAAACAGGTGGTTCTACTTAAAACACTTTCTCTGGCATTACTATATCATATCAAAAATGAAAGTTAAAATATTCTTTTGAGAAAGATTCGCCACTGAAAATGTATTTTGAAATTGGAGGGTTATTGGAATTTTAGATGGAGTGTGCCGCAATCCATCTCCGGCAGATTTTCTCTCGGCGAGGCCGGCAGAGCGTAATGAAAAAAACTGCCTTAAAGAGACGGCTCATAGTATGATTGTACCACAATTCGAAACGAATTAACAGGTTTCGGCCAGGAAGTATGAAGAGCCGGGAGTGGTCCGCCAGTCACGTCTTTCATGGGATGGACGGAAAATGTCCCCTCTCCTGATTCTGGATATAGACTTCCGGTGAGGTTCCTGTTAATTACATACTGATAGAGTAGAGCGGGATCAAAACAATACCGCAGATAGGAGAGACAACATTGGTCGGATTTACTGGCATCCCACACCCACCGCACCGGAGAAGGCCACGGAGGCCTGGTGGGATCTGTCCTGCCGGAGCGGGGATTCGGTGGTGGATTTTTATCTTCTGGCTTCTCTTCCTGCCCGTTGGTCAAGGGGTGGCATTTGCGGATCAACCGGCCTTTCATGCCAAGGTGGTTCGGGTTGTTGACGGCGACACCCTTGAGGTTCGGCGGGAAAAAAAGAATATCAGGATTCGGATCTGGGGCATTGACGCCCCGGAATGGAGTCAGCCTTACGGACCGCAGTCCTGCGGATTTGCCAGAAATTTGATTTTCGGCAGGGAAGTTCAGGTTGTGCCTAAAGATCATGATAAATATGGCAGGCTTGTCGCGGTTATTTTTGTGGAGGGTGTGAGCGTAAACGAAGCGCTGGTCCGAGCCGGTTATGCCTGGGTCTACCCGTACTTCTGTAATGAGCCTGTATGTGAGGTTTGGAAGAGCTTGCAGCAAATTGCCTCTTCGGAGCATAGGGGCCTCTGGGCCGATCAAAGTCCTGTGCCCCCCTGGCAGTGGAGACGAATGCATGATCGCTGATGCATTGCAGAGGACATCATGATATAAAGAGTTTTTGTCGGTGAAGGCCGGACGCCCTGTAGGCAGAGACAGGCTGTGGTCCGTATGGATTATCGAAAACAGTATTTAACATAATCGGATGAGAGAAATGAGTAACTATACCGTATTCGGGCGTGGGGTGCTGGTGGGGCTTCTGCTGCTTGCAGGAGGGCAGTCGGCTGCGTGGGCCGACAGCGATAAGGTGAAGGAAAATATACAGACACTTGAAAAAACCAAGACTTGTCCCGCTTGTGATTTGTCAGGTGCGGACCTTACGAGGATGGATTTATCCGGGGCGGATCTGCATGGCGCCGATCTTACCGGAGCCAAGGTATTCCTTGTCAATCTCAGCGGGGCCAATTTGCAGGGTGCCCGCCTGAAAGGGGCGAATTTCGGCGGTGCCGATCTCACCGGCGCCAACCTGAGCGGGGCGGATACGCAAGGAGCGCAATTTAATGGCGCCTACCTGGAAGGGGTGAAGTCCGATGGCGCGCTTACCGGGAATGGGGCGGATACTTCATCCCCGGCGGATAAAAATACGACCGGGGACAGGCCGTCTAAGACTGAAAAACCGCTTGCGCAGACTGGCGGTGACAGTATGCAGGCCGCTGGCAGTTCTGTAAAGGCTGATGAGCCAGTGAAGAAGAGCGAGGTTTCCGAAAGTCCTGTGCCAAGCCAGAATGTCAGTGCTGATTCTGAGAAGCAAGGGGGCTCCGCTTCCGCTCAAAGAGAAGGCAAAACGACAACTGCAGGCGAGCAGCAGGGTCAGGCCTCTTCCACCAGCCAGGAGGGAGGAAGCACCCCGGCCGATGGCATGACAGCGGATGGACCAGCTGCTGCCAAGGCATCGGCCGGCCCGGAAAAAGCCGCGGCAGAAAAGAATGCAGTACAGGGGAAACAGGATGTTAAGGTGGCTGATGCAGCTAAGCCAAAAGAGATGCCGCATGATAAAGCCAGTAACCTTACCAGGCTGCTGAAGACCCAAAAATGCTATCAGTGCGACCTGGCCGGCCTTGATCTGTCCGATAAAAATCTGAAGGAAGCCGACCTGGAAGGTGCCGATCTGCAGGGATGCAATCTGGAAAACGCAAATCTGAAAAAGGCCAATCTGAAGGGCGCGCTGCTGAATAATTCCAACCTCAAGCGGGCCAATCTGACCGGGGCGGAGTTGTATAAGGCCAATCTGTCCGGTGCCGATCTGACCGATGCCGATATGGACAAGGCGATAGTTGAGGAAGCACAATTCTCCGGAGCCGTTGGATATACGCAGAAGGCCCTCTAAGATGTGCTGAAGAATCCTCTTGACCGGGATGCCCCCCCTATGGGTTGGCCCGGATGGTCAGGAAAATTCAAGTTCAGAACGCCTCTGTCGGTACGTCTCTGTCTGTCGGTACTTACCTGGGCTGAGCGGAAGCAGGCGTATGGTCCGATGATGGGACCTCATAGATACTGGTCGGAGAGATCGTCGTCTACCGGAGCGGATGCATGAGGAACGGCTTTTCGTTATCGGCTCCACGCTCAGCGTGCCATTTTCTTTAATTTCCTTCACCAGCCTTCCTGTAAAAAATCTTGTCAGCCGAGAGACGGGAAATGCCGGTTCGAGGCCGGTATTATTCATCTTTTGCGGGCAGACTGAAATCCTCCAACCAGGAGTGCACACAGGCTCTCCTGGTTGGGACAGTTCCTCCTTTGGTTTTGGTCAGCTGCCGAAGCTGACGGAGCGCTGCCCGTAATGGTATTTTCTCTATGAAGATCTCCCGGATGTCTGGGGTTGGCTCACCGCTCACTGCTCTTTCGCCAGGATGAGATCACAATTGACTCTTTGCCGTCCCGCTTTCATGGCAGAATGCCAGGCTTTTCCGCTGCTGCCCGTAGTATTGCCTGCCTTGTGAATAGGTTTTAAACCCGCCATGCCTTCCTGCTGGTTCTTCGACTCGACATATTTCAGGGCATTGCGGATTTGCAGACCACGCAGATCAACATCAAATTTCGGAAAAAGAGCCTCGATACCCTTATGGAAAATCTTGAGACAGCTGACGCAGGCGAACCGGGATATCGTGTACCACCGGCCTGGACGATCCGTCGGGAGCTGACGCCGGAAATCGGCACCTGTGTATTCCGAAGGAGAGTGATCAGTGCCTGTTTTTCTTCCTTCGGGATTCATGCCGGGAATGGTGGAGACTGCATCGCTGGCTGTCCTTCCGTTTTTGCGGATTTTTGATATGAATGTCTCCTTTGCGCGGCGGCCTTGCCATGCTGAAATAATGAGATCTCATGCTTTTTTGGATCGGTCAATCTGGTTTGGCCATGCAGGTTCAGAGTGAATGGCATTGAACCCGGACTCCGGGATCTGGGGTGCCGAAGGCCGGGCATACCGTTCCATCATGGTATTGGATGGTCTTGCCGGTTTTAGCAGCCAAGGTGCCTTCTGGAACTTCAATCAAGAACATCTCACCGATATATAAAGAGATTTATTTTTGTATATCGCCTTCCGGCTCTAATGAGCGATCACCTTCTTTAGATGTTTTCCCCAGGGTTTTGCATACTTTCCTGTATAAATAGAGATTGGCGTTCTGCTTTTGGTCCACCCGCCGCCTCTGGGAATATGGCTTCCCTGGCGGTTATAGAATGCCGCCCGCTTCATGTTACTTTGAAACTGAAAAGTGTAGATAGGCATACTTGTCGATCTCTATTCCTGTAAACTGGAAAAATTTCTTTGAATTTCGGAAAAACGTATGATTGAGTGACGTTTAAAATGATTAACCTGGTCTGCTTAACCTAAAAAATATTGTGTTATAACAGAGTATTATTAAAAACATTGATAGTAATTTCAAATGGGTCCGATTTTTGAATGAAAGGGGTAAGTTCGAGTGGCCATAAGCTTGGACGATATGTGCTTACATGAGGGGATCATGTTTTTGAAGACAACATGAGATGTTAATTCTTAGAGAGAGGGGGGGGAAAATGAAAAAGGGATATGTGGTAGGATTAGCAACGGGGTTGATGCTGTTAGGTTGTGTCGCTGGAGCAAACGCAGATCCTTTCCAAGGTCAGCTTTGGGAGGGAACATCTGCCGCTACAACTGCTGCCGATAACGCTACTCCGACAAATTTCAGTGTCTTGGGTACTCCCACAGCCACTTTCACAGTCAATTCCATCAATGCTTACTTCAATAGCTCTGCAACGTATGAGACTTTTCTCGGAGGTCCTTCGAATGTAACCTGGTTAACTGGTGGTTCAATTCAGAATTCTACGATTGTCTCCAGCACCTCTACCGGGACTGCTTTCGAGTTTACCGGGACGGCATACTTTGCGGCCGACACCGGGATAACTCACGATGATGGGTTTTCGATAATATTACTGGATCCAACAACACATCATGTGGACTTAACGATTCTGAACGGTAGTGAAACCACTGCGGAGACTACTTATCTTGGTAATACCGCCGGAGTGTATTCGTTCGAACTGTTTTATGGGGCGGCAAATGGATTTCCCGAGGTTATCCAGGCTCCCATAACCCCAACCCCTGAGCCGGCGACCATGGTGCTCTTCGGGTTCGGGCTTGCCGGTTTTGCCGGATTGAGGCTGAGAAAAAAAGCATAAAACTGATTGAATAGCAGAAGGTAAAAGGCAGGGGCAGAAATGGTTCCTGCCTTTTTTTATTGGCGCGGGCTTTGTCACCTTGCCCTCACGAATAATGCGCGGAGGGAGGCCTGTTATGGGATTGCGCCGGAAAAACCGGTGTCCGGTAAGATCATGTTGCGAGTGCCGCCAGAGGTCCATGATGCGGTGCTTGTTGCTGCCAAGGCTTCCCAAAAGCCTTAATCAATGGGCCACAGAAGCGCTGAAAAACGCGGCCCATACTTACTGAACAAGACAAGGTGTAGTAGATGACACATAGCCTGGTTTTCCTATGGGGCTAGAAGCGGGAAAAACGAAAACTCACAAAAACACAAGCATTCGCAAACAAGACAGAGGCGGTAATACTTTTGCACTTGGTTGCACGAATGTTGGGGGTTTGACACCACCTTCCCCGGTCTACTCGACCTTTTAGCATACATATATTTTTCAATGCATTAGATGTGTGGGTGAAGCCTCGCGGAAATTTCGGCGTTTAGGGCTTACACTCCTATTACGGAAAAATAATTTCCTTGATTAATTTATCCGTGTGTAATCCGTTAGAGTTGGTGGAATCAGTAATACTTCCTGAAAATTTTCCTTGTTGATTTTCAACCGTAGCGATTCCTTCAATCACGAGTTCAACAAAGTTGGATTCATCCTTTACTGCTTCAAGGGGTATATTTTGCAAGAAAGTCGAGGTAACATTTATCTTATTATTCACCGAGTTCGGAATGATGATTTTCTTTCCGGCTTTCAAAGTAACCGTTATGGCTGTCGGCTCATACCATGAATAGTTCTTTTTCCACGCCAGTTCGATTTTTTTAATCGTATTACCGGGGATTTCCCAGTCTAATGATACCCCGTTGACTCTATCAAGGTAATGAAAATCATCAGATTTTGTTTTATATAATGGATGATTGAGATATTTCTTTTCACTTTCGTAAAACCACGTATATATAAATTTTGTATTTTCAACGTCTTGAACGGTACCATCCAAAAACACACATTTCAATCGCTGATCGGAAGCCAGCGCATATCTTCCATTAACTCCCAATATGATCAGGATAAAAAGAATGGAGGTAACTATCTTATTCGGCATGATTCTCATGATATTTCTCCTTCCTGCTTTTGAAAATTTCTTGAGCCTTTACCGTCATTGACCTTTTGATTCAGTCACAGTGATTATGCGAATATTTTTCATTGGAAGCTCGATATAGGATAATTGATCAATATCAATGCCCAAAAAGACTGCAGGTGCTCCAAGTCTATTGTCATATTTCCAACAAGGCAGCAGGTCCCTGACCTGCTCCAGTTGAATATACCAGATTTTGAGTTAGTCTCTCAGGAAGTTGTAATGGCATAAATGACCATTTAAATTCTATTGAACGGATTGCTTGTGGTGCTGGCGGACGATACCCCAATGAACTATGCGGGCGGATATGAGTATACTCTCGCCGCCAGTTCTCAAGCAAGACTCTTGCTTGAGAAGAGTGTGTAAAGATTTCCCCGTCCAACAATTCATCGCGAAGATTGCCATTAAAAGATTCGATATTACCGTTCTCCCAAGGGCTACCTGGCTCTATGAATAGTGTCTTCACACCAATTCTGCTTAACCATTCTCTGACTACTTTTGCAGTGAACTCGGGACCATTGTCTGATCGTATATGATCGGGTGGACCTTTCTCGACAATCAGATCAAACAGTTACTCCAGTACATCCTGGGCCGTTATCTTCCTGGCCACCTTGATACACAGGCATTCTCTCGTATAGTCATAGATGATGTTCAGCATCCGTAACAGTCTACCATTACTCGTTCTTGCCATGACAAAGTCATAACTCCAGACATGGTTCTTATGCTCTGGCCTGAGCCTGACACAGGAACCGTCATTGAGCCATAATCTCCTGCGCCTGGGTTGTTTCTTAGGAACCTTCAATCCCTCTTTGCGCCAGATTCTATCCACCCGATTATGGTTCACTTGCCACCCCTCCAGCCTTAGCAAACCGGTTATCTTCCGATATCCATAGCGACCATACTGGCTGGCCAATGCCACTATCCTTGCAACCAGAGGCTCTTCATCATCTCAGGGCAAACTGCAATAGCGCTGACTGGATCTTGATTGCCCCAGAACTCTACAGGCACGACGTTCCGGAA
>JARLHL010000064.1 GCA_031292275.1 Desulfocapsaceae bacterium
CAGGTCCGCGCCGTCATACCAGCGGCCCGCGCCGTCAACCTTGAATTTCGATTCCATATCCGGAACCTGCTTGATACACACCAGTATATTCATTATCTTCCTCCTTAATTGGTGGTTAGATCTTTATCATTCATCCCCCTTAAGACAACCCGCACTCAGGGGCTCGGACTGCTCAGACCTCCAGACGCTCCGCCAGAACCTCCGCTATGTCACGCGCACGCAACCTCCCCTCCAGGTCTGCCCCCTTCACTCCGTCTTCGAACATGGTCAGACAGAAGGGGCAGTTGGAAATCAGAGTCTCGGCCCGGGTCTCGGCCGCCATCTGCACCCGTTTAATATTGATGCGGTTCCCCAGTTTCTCCTCAGCCAGGATCCGGCCGCCGCCGGCGCTGCAGCAGAACGACTGGTCGGCACACCTCTCCATCTCAGTAATCCGCCCGCCGGCTGCGGCAATCAGTTCCCGGGGCTCATTATAGATGGCGTTATGCCGTCCCAGATAGCAGGAATCATGGTAGGTACAGGAGAGGTCCTGGGCCTTGACCTTCAGCTTGCCCGCTCTGAGCAAACCGGTCAGGAAGACCACATAGGATTCGACTTCAGTCTCCAACCCCAGATCCCGATAGTCCTTGGCCAGGGTGTTGTAGCAATGCGGGCAGGTGGTGACGATCTTCTTCACTCCGTAGCCCTTGATCATCTCGATGTTTTCGGCTGCCATGGTCTGATAAAGATACTCGTTGCCCATCTTCCGCATCGGCTCACCACAGCACTTCTCCTCCTTGCCCAGAATCCCGACCTTGATCCCCGCAGCCCGGCAGAGGGCGATGAAGCTGGTAGCCACCGCGATATTGCGCTTGTCGAAGGAAGAGTAACAACCTACAAAGTAAAGGATGTCTACCTCCGGATCCTCGGCCAGGGTCTTGACCCCGAGTTTCTCGGCCCACTCTCCCCGGGAGGCATAGCCGACGCCCAGCGGATTGCCGTTGACCTCGGTCTGCTCCATGGCGGTCATCACCTCTTCTCCGGGAAACTCCCCTTCCATCAGGACCATATTCCTGCGCATCTCGATGATCTTATTCACATGTTCGATCCCCGCAGGACAGATGTCCTGGCAGGCCCGACAGGTGGTACAGGACCAAAGCGCGTCCTTGCCGATGGTCTCAATCAGGCTGGCCTCCGGACTCTGGAAGGCCACCTGACCGATCTGGTTGATGACCTTCATAGGCGACAGCGGCTTATCGGTGGCCCAGGCCGGGCAGCGGTCCTGGCAGCGTTTGCACTTGGTGCAGGCATCGGTATCGAAAATGTCCTTCCAGGTGAGGTCAGCCACCTGCACGGCCCCGAAACTCTCCGCCTCCTCATTCTCCATATCGATGGTGGTCAGCTTGCCGGTGGGTCCAAGATCAACCAGGAACATGTTGGCGCTGGTGGTGAAGATATGCCGAAACTTCGTGTAGGGAATGGAGGCGATAAACGTCACGGCCAGCAGCAGATGGAACCACCAGGTCCCGGCATGCAGGGCCCGCAGTCCATCCTCTCCCATCCCGGCCATGGCCTTGGCAAAGATAAGCCCCACCGGCGACCAATACGACAGCGGCGTCCCCAGTTCGGTGACCGCCATCCGGGCCCCCTCAATAATAAAGCCGGTGAACAGGATCACGAAGAGCATGCCGTGCATGAAGGCATCCTCCCAACTGGTCTCCAGGCCTTCGGGCCTCAATACGTAGCGGCGTACAAACATGGCCCCCATGCTGACAATGGCGGCAAGCCCGGCGATGTCGAGCACCACAGAGAAAAGCAGATAGAAAGTCCCCTTCAGGAATTTTATTCCAAAGAGCAGGTCCATGAAGTCCGCCTGCCCCATGATCAGCAGGGTGCCGATGAAGAGCAGGAAGAAGGCCCAGAAAAACAGCCCGTGGGCCAGCCCCGGCCAGCGCACCCGGATCACTTTGCTCTGGAAAAGGACGGACTTCAGCGCCAGCACCAGCCGCTCAACCGGACGATCGATCCGGTTAACGGCCTTGCCCTGCCTGTAGACCTTCACCCCTCGCATAAAGCCGTACACCAGTACTCCAATAGCCCCGAAGGCCAGCAGATACATCGGCAAGAGCGTGGCCCATCCATGACCGATATTCCAATAAATTTCACGACTCGCTTCCATTTTTCCCTCCTGTTTCTTTTCTTCCTGCCTGCAGTATCAACTCATTCCTGACTCCTCAGGACGCCCTGCCAGCTCCGCGTCCCGCGTCCGGCGACATGCTCATTGTTTATATAAAAACTCCCCGGAAGCAACAGCCTCGCCCTGCCAAAGTGATGCGCTTTCATTTCACGTTGTGGCCGGCCAGTACGGTCCAGCCATGCAGGTTCGAAAAAGCCCCTGAAAAGCTGGCTCTGGCCATACCGGAGAGAAAAACTTCGACAATGCGCAGTGAGCTTGATTCAGCTATGCTGATTAACAGTGATTATCGGCAAATGCATCAAAATTCGACGAAAAAACCATGGATTCCCTGGATGATTGCCCCCCTCTGACGAAAGCAGGCTCGCACGATTCTGACGCTATGACCGTCTTTTCCCTCTCCGGCAATCCACCCCGGCAGCGCCGGGGTGGATTGCCATACCGCAGATCAGCGGGTCAGCGCAGTACCGATGACAATCCTCTGGACCTCGCTGGTGCCCTCATAGATCTCGGTGATCTTGGCATCCCGCATCATTCTCTCAACGGGGAATTCGCGGGTATAGCCGTAACCGCCGTGGAGCTGCACCGACTGGGTGGTGACCCGCATCGCGGTCTCGCTTGCCATCAATTTGGCCATGGCCGATTCCTGGGAATAGGCAAGTCCGGCACTGGCCCGGTAGGCGGCATTATAGATCAGCAGCCGCGCGGCCTCCACCTGGGTGGCCATATCGGCCAGCTGAAACTGCACGCCCTGGAAAGTGGCGATACTGACATCAAACTGTTTGCGCTCCTTAGTATAGGCGATGGCCGCGTCCAGCGCGCCCTGGGCAATCCCCAGGGCCTGCGATCCGATACCGATCCTGCCGCCGTCCAGGGTCTTCATCGCAACCTTGAATCCCTTTCCTTCCTCGCCCAGCAGGTTCTCCTTGGGTATCCGGCAACCCTCGAAGACCAGCTCCATGGTCGGCGACGAACGGATCCCCATCTTCTTTTCCTTCTTGCCGAAGGTAAAACCGGGAGTCCCCTTCTCGACAATAAAGGCACTGATGCCATGGTGTTTCTGGGCGTTCTTGTCGGTGCGGGCAAAGACCACATAGGTATCGGCCTCGCCGGCGTTGGTTATAAAGATCTTGGTCCCGTTCAGGACCCAGTCGTTACCATCGCGGACGGCGGTGGTCTTGGTGCCGCCGGCATCCGAACCGGCTGAAGGTTCGGTCAGTCCGAAGGCGCCCATCTTCTGGCCCTGGGCCAGGGGAGCCAGGTATTGCATCTTCTGTTCTTCATTCCCGAAGAGATAGATGGGATTGGCCCCCAGGGACAGATGCGCCGACAGGGTCACACCGGTGGAGGCGCAGACCCGCGACAGTTCTTCCACGGCAATGGCATAGCTGATGTAATCGGCGCCTGCCCCGCCGTACTGCTCGGGAAAGACAATCCCGGTGAGTCCCAGCTCTGCCAGGCGGTCGAACATCAGCGCCCGGTCGAAATGCTCCTCTTCATCACGCTGGGCAGCCGAAGGGGCCACCTCTTTCTCTGCAAATTCACGGACCATCTCCCTGATAAGATTCTGTTCTTCTGTAAGTTCGAAATTCATTGCAATGACTCCTTTTTAAAGTATGGACAATCTATTTATGAATGAGGATCATATATTCTCTTTTTCGGGCGCAGGCCCGTCGGGGATCTGGACCATCACCGCCCTCCCCTCGGCACACAGCCTGCCGCCAGCTGACAGCGTCAGAGCAACCAACACTTTTCGCCCTTTGATCTCCGTGGCCCTGCCCCGGATCTCAAGCTCGGTATCGATGGGGGTCGGAGCCCGGAAGTCCACCTGCAGGGAGGCGGTTACAAACCGGGCCAGCGGCCTTCCCTCAGCCCGGGCCTTGGCGGCCGAAGCTGTCGCCGCCCCATGACAGTCAATAAGGGAGGCTATCATTCCTCCATAGAGAAAGCCTGGAAATCCTCCTGTATATCGAGAGTCAGGGGTGTAATGACAGACCGTCTCATCGCCATCCCAATAGCTCTTGATCTGCAGACCGCGCGCATTGAGCCTGCCGCAACCATAGCAGTTGGCAAATTCAGCGGGATAGTGATCCTGAAAGGCCTTTTCAGTCATCTTCGCCCCCGGGTCTATTTCAGATAGGTGTAAAAACCACGGCCAGACTTGCGGCCCAGCCATCCGGCCTCCACATACTGACGCAACATCGGACAGGGACGGTATTTCGGGTCGCCCAGTCCCTGCTGGAGGGTGTTCATGATCGCCAGGCAGGTATCAAGGCCGATGAGGTCGGCCAGGGCCAGCGGCCCCATGGGATGGTTCATGCCGAGCTTCATCACCGTGTCGATATCCTCACGACTGCCTACCCCGTGATAGAGGCAAAAGATGGCCTCGTTGATCATCGGCAGCAGGATTCTATTGGCGATAAAGCCTGGAAAATCATGGGACTGAGCGGGAGTCTTGCTGAATTTCAGGGTCAGGTCCCTGGTGACCGCATAGGTCTCGTCGGAGGTGGCCAGGCCCCGGATGATCTCAACCAGCTGCATCACCGGCACCGGGTTCATAAAATGCATGCCGATGACCTTCTCCTGCCTCCCGGTCCTGGCGGCGATCCTGCCTATGGGAATGGACGAGGTATTGGAGGCCAGAATCGTGTGCGGGGCGCATACTTTATCCAGGGTTTCAAAGAGCTTGAACTTGATGTCCTCGTTTTCTGAAGCAGCCTCGACCACAAAATCGGCGGCGGCCATCTTCTTCAAATCGATAGAGGTGGTGATGCGTCCCAGGATCTGGGCCTTCTCCTCCGCCGAAAGGCGGCCTTTCTCCACCAGCCGCTGCAGGTTGTCGCCAATCCGGCCAAACCCGGCTTCGACGAACTCGGTCTTAATATCATGCAGAATGACCTGAAGGCCGCTGGCCGCAGCGACCTGAGCAATTCCGCCACCCATCTGGCCGGCCCCAATGACACCGAATGTTTGTATTTCCATAACGTCACACGCTCCGTCGAATTAATAAAATAATTTGAAATTCAATCTCTTACCAATCACGTCTACCGACTCACCACCATGGCCATACCCATACCGCCGCCGATACACATGCTAACCAGGCCGGTCCCATAGCCTTTGCGCTGCATCTGATACATGCCGGTGACCATCTGCCGGGCGCCCGTTGCTCCCACCGGATGCCCCATGGAAATGCCGCTGCCCAGCTCATTGGGCTTTTCAATATCGATACCCAGTTCCAGCATGCAGCCGATGGCCTGGGACGCAAAGGCCTCGTTGAGTTCGATCATGTCCAGATCCGCGACGGTCATCTTCAGCTGCCCCAGTACCTTGCGGACCGCCGGTACCGGACCGAGTCCCATATATGCCGGATCAAGCCCGCCCGAGGCGAAACCCTCAATGGTGACGATAGGCGTAAGCCCCAGTTCGCTGGCCTTGGCCTCACTCATCATCAGGACTGAGGCAGCACCGTCATTGATGCCGGAGGCGTTGCCTGCAGTAACGGTGCCGGCAGGATCGAAAGCGGGCTTCAGCCGCGCCATCTTCTCCATATTGGTATCCATGGGCCGCTCGTCGGTGATGAACTGGATCTCCTCTTTCCGTGATTTTATCTTGACCGGCACTATTTCCGGGGTAAAGATTCCTTCGGCCATGCCTCTGCAGGCCCGGGCATGGCTCAAGACGCTGAGCTTGTCCTGATCCTCCCGGCTGATGGCATAGAGCTTGGCAATGTTTTCGGCGGTCACGCCCATGTGATAGCCGTAGAAGATTTCGTAGAGGGCATCGAAGACCATCAGGTCGGAAATCTCGCCTTTGCCCGACAACTCCATACGGTAGCCCCAGCGGGCCTTGGGAAGGGCCAGCGGGGCCCGACTCATGTTCTCCATTCCACCGGCCAGGATGACTTCCGCCTGACCTGCCATGATGGCCTGGGCGCCCAGGGCAATAGCCTTAAGGCCGGAACCGCAGATCTTGTTGATGGTCACGGCCGGAGTCTCCTTGGGGATTCCTGCCGTGATCATGGCCTGCCTGGCCGGATTCTGGCCCTGTCCTGCCTGCAGGACGTTCCCCATGATAACCTCGTCGATGGTTACCGGCACCGTGGCCTTATCCCAGGAATTGTGCTGAATCTCCAGGGCAATCGGCCCCTGCCCCTGCAACCTGTCCGGTCCGGCCATGACCATCGTCTTGCTGGCAGCCGGCCTGAGGCCTGCCTTTCTAAGGGTCTCCCGGAGGACGGTGGCGCCAAGTTGCATAGCCGGCACATCTTTCAGAGCCCCACCGAAGGCCCCCACTGCGGTTCGGCTTCCGCTCACGATTACAGCCTTGTTCATGATCATATCTCCTTATAATCTCAAGTTATTTTCGACAATCCCTGTTTTTTTCGATATCACGATTTCGCCGCCCGGAAAGGCCCAAAGAGAGATGCCCGCATCTCAGCCGTTCAAGGCCCCTGTAAAGACCGGTTTGCGCTTCTCCAGAAAGGCTTTGGTCCCCTCCCGGGCATCGGGACTCGCCATGCAGAGGGCGAAGGCATCGCATTCGATGACCAACCCAGTAGCAAGATCCGTATTCAGCCCCTGGTTGACCGCCTGTTTGGCGGCCCGCAGGGCGGCTTTGCCCCTGGAGGCCATGATTTTCGCAGTTGCCAGGGCGCCGCCCATAAGTTCCTGAGGCGCAAAGACCTGGGAAACCAGCCCGATGCGACAGGCCTCGGAGGCTGCGACATACTTGCCGGTCAGGATCATCTCTTTGGCTGCATGGGGACCTATGAGTCGAGGCAGACGCTGGGTGCCGCCGAATCCGGGAATCAGCCCCAGGCTGATCTCAGGAAGGCCGAAGGTGGCCTTCTCGGAGGCATAAATGAAATCACAGGCCAGGGCCAATTCGCAGCCGCCGCCCAGGGCGTAGCCGTTTACCGCCGCGATCACCGGAATGGCCAGGCCCTGCAGCCTGCTGATAACCGCCTGCCCCTTGCCGGCAAAGGCCTTGGCCTGGAGCGGGGTGAAAGTCGCCATTTCGCTGATGTCGGCCCCGGCGACGAAGGCCTTTTCTCCGCTTCCGGTCAGAATCAGCACCCGGACTTCCTGGTTTGAGGCAATCTGGTCAACAGCCTGGGATAATTCTTCCAGCGTCAGGGAGTTCAAGGCGTTAAGGGCCTGCGGACGGCTGATAGTGATAGTTGCGATGCCGTCCTCAATCGTACATTGAAGAGTTGAATATGCCACGCTTTTCTCCTGAAGAGGTTTAAGGGATAAGGGAACCGCCCCGAAAGGCGGAAACCGGACTGGGCCTGGACGCGGCTGCCGTCGGCCTACCCAGCTGACCGGCCCGGACTTCGCGCGTGCAGATAATATGTGACCGCCCCCTCTTCTTCAATCGGAGGAAAGCCGATATTTAATTGCCCGATAATCTGAAAGGCGCCAGGTTAATAACCTAGAATTCTTTCCCCTCGCCGATCCCGGACAAACGGGATCAGTTAACCTTTTTGTCCCGCCCTTCCCATTCCTTGCGGCGCAGCACGAACTTCTGGACCTTGCCGGTGGAGGTCTTGGGCAGATCGACAAACTCAATGGATTTAGGGGCCTTGAACCGGGCCAGATTCTCCTTGCAGAAGGCAATCAGCTCTTCAGCCGTGGGATTGCAGCCGGGCTTGGGTGTAACGAAGGCCTTGGGGACCTCTCCCCATTTTTCGTCAGGCACCGCCACCACCGCCACCTCCATTACCTCGGGATGGCGATAGAGCACGTTTTCCACTTCCACCGTGGAGATATTCTCACCGCCGGAGATGATGATATCCTTCTCACGGTCAAGGATCTGGATGTAATTATTGGGGTGCATCACTGCCAGATCCCCGGTGTGAAACCAGTCGCCCCGGAAGGCCTTGGCTGTGGCCTCGGGATCCTTATAGTAGCCGAGCATGACAATATTGCCGCGCATAACCACCTCGCCGATGGTCTTGCTGTCCCGGGGCACCGGCTCCATGGTCGTCTGGTCAAAGACATCGAGGAATTGGCTAACCGTATAGGCCACGCCCTGATGCGAACGGATCGAGGCCTGCTCGCTTGCCGGCAGGGCATTCCACTCCTCCTGCCAGGCGCAGATCGTATAGGGGCCGTAGACCTCGGTGAGACCGTAAACGTGATTCACCTCGGCGCCGATGGATTCCATCTTCTGGATGATGGTGGGAGACGGCGGGGCACCGCCCACGGCAATTTTCAGCCTTCTTGCAAGTTTCAGACCGTCAAAATCCGGATGATTGGCCATGCCGATCAGGATGATGGGCGCGGCACACATGTGGCTCACCTTTTCGGCCACGACCAACCTGAGGATATTGTCCGGCACCACCTTACGCAGGCAGATATGGGTGGCCCCGGCCGCCGTGACGGCCCAGGGGAAGCACCAGCCGTTGCAGTGGAACATGGGCAGGGTCCACAGGTAGACGGACTCGCTGGTCATGCCGGTCTCCAGGCAGTCCCCCAGACTGTTCAGATAGGCGCCGCGATGATGATACATGACCCCTTTGGGCCGGCCGGTGGTGCCGCTGGTATAGTTGATTGAGCAGACCGCTCGCTCATCCTCTATGTCGATGTCCATGGGGTCGGGGCTGCCGGTCAGGAGCAGAGACTCGTAATCGGTCCCCTGAAGCGGACAGTCGTCACTGGCATCACAGATGTTGACAAAGGTGCCGATACCGCTCAGATCGTCAAGCTCGGCCAGAATGGGCTCCGCGAACTCATTATCGACAAAACAGACTTTCGCGTCGGAATGATTGAGAATGTAGGAGACCTCCGGCCCCGAAAGGCGAATGTTGACCGGAACCAGGGCCGCACCGATCATAGGCACGGCGAAATGGGCCTCAAGCATTGGCGCGGTATTGGGAGAGAGAAAGGCAACCTTGTCGCCGCGGCCGACGCCCAGCTTCTTCAGGGCACTGGCCAGACGATTGATGCGGGCGTAATGCTCCCTGTAGGTATATCGCTTATCACCGTTGACCACCGCAAGCTTTGCAGGATAAACCTCGGCGCTGCGCTTGACGAAATTCACTGGTGTCAGCAACTCGTAATTAACATGTGGAAGACTCATGAGCAAACTCCTTATCAGGTGACTGACCTCAATAATGCCGATCTTCCCCGCCCCCCCGTTACGAGACATCCCCTTGCCGGGAAGACACGGATATTGCTTCTGCCCGACTGCCCTGGATGGTGAAAACCGACGCGCAAGACAGCCGAGAAATTTTACCGCAGTCCTCAGACGATTCCGAGCAAAAAATCAGGGCGAAATATCTCCGCCCACGGACTCAATCGATCAAGCTCATGAAATTGCACATACTTTTAGAGAATCTCCAGCGCGCAGGCCATGGAGACACCGCCGCCGCCGCAGAGGGTGGCAAGCCCCAATCCCTTGCCTCTTTTTTTCATGGCAGACAGGAGAGTAACCATGATCCGGCAGCCGGTGGCCCCCACGGGATGTCCCAGGCCGATGCCTGAGCCGTTGACATTGGTAATCTCCCGTTTCAGGCCAAGCTCACGTTCACAGCCGATGTACTGGGCCGCAAAGGCCTCATTGACCTCCACCATGTCAAAATCGCCGATGCTCAGACCGCTGCGGGTCAGGAGATCGCGGACGGCAGGCACAGGAGAGAGGCCCATTAAGGCGGGATGGCAGGCGCCGCGGCCCACGGCCCGGATCCTGGCCAGGGGTTTGACGCCCAACTCCCGCGCCTTGTCCGCCGACATGATCATCATGGCAGCGGAACCGTCATTGAGACCGCTGGCGTTACCGGCTGTGACCTTGCCGGTCTCCGGCACAAAAGCCGGCGGCAGTTTGCGCAGCTGGTCCATGGTCAGCCCCGGCCGGAAATGCTCATCCTTGTCGAAGATAAGCGGTTCGTTTTTCCGGCGCGGGATCGCGACCGGTACAATCTCCTCGACAAAAGAACCGTCGTTGGTGGCCCTTTCGGCATTATTCTGACTGCGCAGGGCGACCTCATCCATCTCCTCCCTGCTGATCCCCAGCTTCTGGGCAACGAATTCTGCCGTGTGCCCCATGATATACGGTTTGCCGAGGAATGCCGATGCCGGGGCCTCACCGGTTTCCAGAGGGGCATCAGTCCCCAAGGGCAGCATATAGGAGCCGCAGTGCAGGGCATGGATCATAGCATCGATGAAGCCCTGGTCCTGAAGCCTGGCGCCCCAACGGGCACTGGGCACGGTATACGGCACGCCGGACATGTGTTCTACACCGCCGGCCAGGATGGTCTCCGCCATGCCTGCCTGGATCATGGCCATGCCGGAAATCACTGCCTCCATTCCCGAGATGCAGACCCGGTTGACAGTCGCCGCCGGTACCGTCTCCGGGATTCCGGCCAGCAGGGCCGCCACCCTGGTGACGTTGAGGTTGTCATGATGCTCCATACAGCAGCCATAGCGGACATCATCGATGACGGCCGGATTGATCCCGGCCCTTTTGACAGCCTCCGCCATGGTCACCGCAGCCAGCTGCGGACCGTTCATACTCTTTAATGTCCCGCCAAAGGCGCCGATTGCCGTTCGGCAGGCACTTGCTATAACCACATCTCTCATGAAAAACCCCCTTGTCTGTGCATCTGCATGCATTGTTCATAAATATCCCCTGCTTTAAAGCAAGAATCATGCAAGTTTTAAATACGTTGCAATTCAGCAATCTTACAAATACACGATTTCGTTTCTACCCCTTGGAACAGTTTTAAACTGGACTATAGGACAGAAATATGCCATTCTGGAATATAATCCGGTTTAAGAGGAGGAATCCATCATGACCATTGACGAGAGCGAGTTTTTCCGCGAGGCAACCCTGCGCATCTGCGGCAGTCTCGAGATTGAAAGCGCCATGCAGCAGTGCCTGCAGTACCTTACCCGGTATCTGCCTGCCACCAGTATGTCCTTCCATATTTACGACCGTGAGCTGGGTATTGTCGAGACCATCGCCATGGCCACCCTTGACAGCTGCCGGGCCATGTCGCTGCGGACCCCGCTGTCCGCCCGCGGCAGGCGACAGGTGGAAGAACAGCGCTCCAACCGGGCCAAGCTCATGGAACGCTCGGGGGACGACGCGGTGGCTGGCCCGGTGGTCCGCCAGCTGGGCATCACCGACCATCCCGGTCTCCTCCTTGATCTGGCCCTGGAAGGCAAATTCGTCGGGACACTCTCGGTCTTCAGCGAACCGGACATCAAGTTCAACCGCCACCATGTAGGCCTGCTCTCCCTGCTCAACAAGCCCTTCGCAATCGCCCTGACCAACAGCCTGCGCTACCGCGAACTCCAGACCCTGCGCGACATCCTTGCCGACGACAACCGCTATCTCCAGGACGAACTGCGCACCCTCTCCGGCGGCGAGGTGATCGGGGCCGAATTCGGCCTGAAGCGGGTCATGGATATGGTCCGGCAGGTAGCGCCGCTGAAGAGCCCGGTTCTCCTCATGGGGGAGACCGGCGTCGGCAAGGAGGTCATCGCCAACGCCATCCACAATCTCTCGCTGCGCTCCAACGGGCCCTTCATCCGGGTGAACTGCGGGGCCATTCCGCCGACCCTGATGGACAGTGAGCTCTTTGGTCATGAAAAGGGGGCCTTTACGGGGGCCCTGTTTCAAAAACGAGGGAGGTTCGAACGGGCCGACCGCGGCACGATCTTTCTCGATGAGATCGGTGAACTGCCCCCGGAGGCCCAGGTCCGTCTCCTGCGGGTCCTGCAGGAAAAGGAGATCGAGCGGGTGGGCGGAACCGAGACCATCCAGGTGGACATCAGGGTCATCGCCGCGACACACCGCAATCTTGAGAAAATGCTGGATGAAGGCCGTTTTCGCAAGGACATCTACTTCCGCCTGCGGGTCTTCCCCATCACCATTCCGCCCCTGCGCCAGCGCCCGGAGGACATCCCCGTTCTCGCCCAGCACTTCATCCAGAAGAAATCGCTGGAGATGAAGGCCGCACGCATCCCCTCACTTGCCCCCGGCGCCCTGAACCGTCTGATGCAGTATAGCTGGCCCGGCAACGTACGGGAACTGGAGAATGCGGTGGAACGGGAATTGATTGTCAGCAAGGGAAACCTGCTCTCCTTCGGCGACCTGGAGTTCAAGCTCCAGACGGCTGCGGAAGGAAAGCCCGAACCGGCTGCGGAAAACGCAGGAGGCGTCCTTGAGCTGGACACCTTCGTCAGCCGTCACATCCAGAGAGTCCTGGCCCTGTGCCACGGACGGGTTGAGGGCGAAAACGGCGCCGCCAGACGGCTGAACGTCCACCCCTCCACCCTGCGCAAGAAGATGAAGAAGCTGGGAATGATCTACGGCCGGCGGGCCTCTCAGGGGGCCGGCACTGACAGGCAGGGACAAGAGGCCTCGCCTCACCTGGATTTGCAGGCAGGTGAGGCCCGCGAAGAAGAGCCTCAGTTTAAATCGTAGAGTTCCCCATATTTTTTCTGCAGATAGCGAATATAAGGGTCGATGGCAAGCGGGCGGCCAGTGGCCAGCTCCACGACCTCTCCGGCGGTAAATTTGCGGCCGTGACGGTAGATGTTCTCCGTCAGCCAGACCTGCAGCCCGCCGAACATGCCGGCCCGCATTTCTGACGGGATCTCGGGACGGGCCCCAAGCGCCGCCTCATAAAACTGCGCACTCATGATATTGCCCAGGGTATAGCCCTGAAAAGCGCCGCCGATGGTCCCCCCATACCAATGCACATCCTGGAGGACACCGTCACGGTCGTCCTCAGGCACCATTCCGAAATCATTATAAAACCGCTGGCGCCAGGCCTCAGGAAGATCGGCGACCTCCATTGAGCCCTCCAGGAGGGCCAGCTCGAAATCGAAGCGCAGCATGACGTGCAGGTTATAGGTCACCTCATCGGCATCGGTACGGATAAGTGAGCGTTCCACCCTGTTCACAGCCCGGTAAAACTGTTCCGGCGAAACCGCAGTCAGCTGATCGGGGAAGACCGACTGGAGCCGGGGATAGAAATACTCCCAGAAATCGCGGCTGCGTCCGACCAGGTTCTCCCAGGTCCGCGACTGACTTTCATGCAGGCCCGAAGAGGCCCCTTCCCCCAAAGGTCCGGCCTCATAGACCTGGGCAATCCCCTGCTCATAAATGGCATGCCCCGCCTCATGTATAGTGCTGAAGAGGGCCTCGCCCAGAAAATCTTCCCTGACCCGGGTGGCGATACGGACATCGCCCAGGGAAAACTTGGTCATGAAGGGATGGCGGGTCTTGTCGATGCGACCGCGGGAGAAGTCGTAGCCCAGACGGCGGACCACCTCTTCGGCAAACGCCAGCTGCCGTGCCTCGGGATAGTGGAGGCGCAAACAGGAATCGTCTGCAGGCTCCTGGGCCGTGATGGTCCTGACCATGGGCACCAACCGGGCACGCAATTGAGAAAACAGGCCGCGCAAGGCCGAGACAGTGACCCCGTAATCGGACAGGTTGATGAGCGGGTCGGCGATATGCGCGTAGCCCGGGAAAAAATCGGCATACCTGCGACTGAAATCAAGCGTCCTTTCCAGCAGCGGCCGGACCATGGAGAAATCACCCGCTGGCCGCGCCTGCGCCCAGACCTGGTAGGAATCGGCGATATGGATATTGAATTCCGCCAGAAACTGCGGCGGGACCTTAAGGGCCAGTTCATAGTCACGGCGGGCGATACGAATGAGGCTGGCCTCGTCGGAGTCAGAGGGAAGGCTCTGGCCATAAGGGAGCAGATCATCAAGCAATCTGCCTACGGCTGGATCGATAAATTTTTCCTGGGAGATCCTGGCGAGGGTCGCCAGCTGGCGGCCGCGGGCAGGAGCTCCCCCGGAAGGCATGAAGGTGTGCTGATCCCAGGAGAGCAGGGCGGCAGCCATGTTGAGATCGTTGATTTCGGCCAGGCGTGCCTTCAACTTCTCAAGCGACTCGTGCATTCGGACCTCCTTGACGGGCCGTCCCTCTCATCGGACTGTCCGGCTGCGCCCCTCCCCCCGTACGGATCATCTCGACAAAGGGGACATCAGATAGACCGCCAGCAAGATGAAAACGACCCCTGCAGCAATCGCTATCAGGTATCGAAAGGACGGCAACTGTGTCCCGCCGCAATAGGGGCACTCTCCGGCAGATACATTTATCAGATGCCCGCATTCCTTGCATCGCCTCAGAGACATAATTTTGACCCCATACACGAATTCCTCCTGTTCTATACACCTTCTGATCCAGGCCCTGCCACAGGGCGCGCCAGCACTCCTGCAGGAACGAGAATACCGCCAGGGGTTGCCCGGACGAGGCCGAGCTGCTGCTCCGACATGGCATCGACCGTCCAATCCCGGCATGCATGGCGTATATCACAGATCGTCTCCTCATCCAATCACTCCGCATCGTTAAACTTTATATGTTATCCCCTGGTTTTGTCAAGGTAAGGATCCCTTTGCACGCCCCGGAGGGAAGATCCTGGAGGCCTTTCGCACCACAGGCAGGGCTGCGGATGCCTATAAATACCACCCTGTCGTAGGCACCTGTCTGGATTTCATAAAAAAATTCCAGATATTGGACCCTATATTTTTTTAAACCAGGCCTGGTTTTTCTTGACCCCGGCGGCAGAATGATTGATGATAGCGCTATCGAAGAAAATGAAGCGGGGCGCAGAGACAGCCGTCCTTCTCCTCCCACGATTTTAAAGAAAAATCTGTACATTCCTCCCATTAAAAGCCATCAACAATACCACGATATGAATGCAATAAACGCGGTTATGGTCGCCACAGGAGCCCTGATACTCATTGTATCGGTGTATTCCTGCCGGCATCTGCAGCATATCGTTCCTCCCGCATTAAAGTCGAAATGGTTCGTCCTGACCCTTCTCATCTGCTGCTTCGCCTTCGGGTATTGCAGCTATCTCGCGATACAGCTCACGACCACCGGTTTTTCTCAAGACACTCTGATCAGTGCTATTTTTCTGGGAGGATCCGTCTTTGTTTACAGCATCATTTTGCTGATCAGCCATACCCTCCTTACCGTGAAGAACCTGCAGAGCGACCTGGAAAATCAGGTTGACAGACGGACCCGGCAACTCAACGACCTGAATCAGTCCCTTGTTGATTCAAAAAAAGAATTTGCCCGGCAGAACCATTTCCTGGGCTCAGTGATTGATTCATTCCCCCATCCCTTCTATGTGATCGATGTTACATCCTATGAGATTGTTCTTGCCAACAAAGCCGCAGATTTCAATCCTTCCGGACCGCCGCATTCCTGCCACTGGCTCACCCATGGCAAAAGGCAACCCTGCCAGGGCAACGAGCATCCCTGCCCTATCATGGAGATTAGAAAGAACGGCGCAGCCGTCGTGGTTGAGCACTCCCACCTGGATGCAGAGGGAATGAAAGAAATTGTTGAAATCCATGGCTCACCGATCTACAACGAGGCAGGAGAGCTGACGCAAATAATTGAGTATTGCATTAATATAACAAAGAGAAAACGAACAGAGCTAGCCCTGATGAAGGCGAAGCGAACGGCTGAAACCGCCAATCAGGCCAAGAGCCAGTTTCTCGCAAACATGTCCCACGAAATCCGCACGCCGATGAACGCTATCATGGGCATGTCCTATCTGGCACTGCAGACCGATCTGGACTCCAGGCAGCGCAATTATATTGAGAAGGTCAATATCTCTGCCAACCATCTTCTCGGCATAATTGATGACATTCTTGATATTTCAAAAATGGAGGCCGGCCAACTCCATCTGAGCAACGTCTCTTTCGACCTGCACCAGCTGCTGGAGGGCATCATATCCACAGTAGGTGTCCTGGCAGGGGAGAAAGGACTGGATCTTCAGACAGCCCTGCCTGACATCCTTCCTCCGGCCTTTATCGGAGACGATATGCGGCTGCGGCAGATTCTCCTCAATCTTGTCGGCAATGCCGTCAAATTCACCAATCAGGGCTCCGTCACCATTGCCGTCACGCGGGAGGAAGAGGCAAACGGGAAGATCCCGTTGCATTTCGTCGTAACCGATACAGGCATCGGCATTCCACCGGAAAAACTTGCGCTGATCTTCAACAGTTTCGAACAGACCGATACTTCCCATGCCAGGCAGTACGGAGGTTCAGGCCTGGGACTGTCCATCTGCAGGCAGCTGGTGGCCCTGATGGGGGGACATATCTGGGTTGAAAGCCTAATGGATTCAGGCAGCTCTTTCCACTTCATCATCAGGTTGCCGCCCAGCCTGGAAGAACCGGCAGCCAAGACCCCTGCAACGGGAAACGATCCGGAGGCGAGACCCAGGGGCCTGAACATTCTGCTTGTCGACGATAACGAAATGAACCGCGAAGTGGCCTGCCTGATGCTCGAGCGGGACCATCTGGTCACCACCGCCAGGAGCGGCATCGAGGCCTTGAGAGCGCTGTCGAAAAACGCCTTCGACCTCATCTTCATGGACGTACAGATGCCGGAAATGGACGGCCTGCGGGCAACCTCCATCATCCGCACCCTGGAGAAGGGGGCCTCTGTATCCGGGATGCTCCCCAAAGACATCCGCGACCTTCTCGAAAACAGGCTCAACGGCCGGCATGTGCCGATTGTTGCCATGACTGCCCAGGCCATGGACGAGGACAGGAAACGGTGTCTGGCTGCGGGCATGGACGATTATATTAGCAAGCCTTTCCAGTATGACCAAATCATTGACACCATAGATTCATTGGTGCAATCCTCAGGGCGCAAGGCCAGGAGCAGGGTGGCTGACCCCGCCGCAACCGACTCGACCATGATGGTCTTCCAGTATATTAAAAAAACCACTGAGCTTGCCGATGATCATATTCCCCGGCTAATGGCCATTGCCAGGAGGAACCTCGTGGAAATCCTGGGAAATGCTGAAAAGGCCCTGCTGGAGAACAACAGGGCCGCTCTCGGCAATCAGGCCCACAAGCTGAAAGGGATCCTGCTCCAATGCGGATTCGCCGCCATGGCGGAACGGGCCCAGGCGATACATACCTGCGCCAGGGCCTCCCAGGATTTCGCCTTTGAAGAGGCTCTGGCAGAAATACGCAAGGGGATAGACGATTTTCTGTCAGGTCCGTAGTCTGCAGACTGTCACCGCTGAATCCTGTCCGACCAGTGGACGGCAAACTTAACCAACTCAGTAAAATGCTTAAGATTCAACTTCTCTTTGATATTCTCCCGATACGTGCCGATGGTCTTGATGCTGAGATGCAGACGTTCAGCGATTTCCTTGGTGGACAGCCCCTCGCCCACCAGGCGGAAGACCTCCAGTTCCCTGTTGGTAAGGACATCAAGGGGGGATTTGGCGGAGGTAAACTGGGGAGAAGTCAGACGTTGAAAGACCTTTTCCTTGACTGCGGCGCTGGCATAGACATCCCCTGCCAGAACCGTCCGGATGGCCTTCACCACTGAGCCCACCGCCTCCTGCTTCATGATATATCCCCGGCCTCCGGCCATCAGGGCCCGTTCGGCGTAGAGCGACTCGTCATACATGGACAGGACCAGGACCGGCAGACCGGCGAAATGAATCTTTATTTTCTCCACCAGATCAATGCCGTTGCCGTCCTGCAGAGAAATATCGACAATGGCCAGATCGGGATTCAGCGTGCTGATGGCCTCGCAGGCCTTCTTGGCGCTCTCGACGCTGCCGCAGACGAAGAGATCGCTCTCTTTGTTGATAAGCTCACTCATCCCCAGACAGAATATGGGATGATCGTCGACTATCAAGACCCTGTACTTCTCTCCCTGTTTCATCAGATCACCCAAGTCCCGTTTATATGCTTGACTCCGAGGGCAGAGCGTTTTCCGACCCTTGACAAAACCATCATTTCTGACCCTTTAAAAAGACGTGGATCGCGGTCCCCGCGGCTTGGCCCGCTTTGATCTCCATGCTGGCACCGATCACACTGGCTCGATACTTCATGATCAGCATGCCGATGCCATGCGAAGGCGATCCGACGCCAAGCCCCCTGCCGTCATCGCTGATGTCAAGATGAATATACCCGTCTTTCTGGTATAAAGACAAATCAATTAGATCAGCCTGCGCGTGTTTCACCGCATTGTTGACCGCCTCCTGAGCAATATAAAACAAATGGGTCGCCACCGTATTGTCGTCAATGTCAACTTTATCGTCGCCGTTGAAGCGGCAGGTCAGCCCCGACATCTGTTCGGTCTTGGCAGCTATCTCCCTGAGCGCCGACTGCAGCCCATGGGAGACCAGATGGACGGGACACAGTCCCCGGGCCAGGTCCCTGGCCTTGCCCGTGGCCTCTTCGATCAGGTGCTCTATCTTCCCCGCCAGGACGGAATTTTGCGGAGAGTCCTTTCCCAGATTAGACTCGAGGACGGCGGTAAGCCCGGCAATGCCGATGAGATGCGGGCAGAGATCGTCGTGGAGGTCCTGACCGATATTCTGCCGGACCCGGTCGCCGATATCCATCAGCTGCCTGGTCAGGCGCTTATTCTCAGTGATATCCCTCAGGATGATGACACTCCCCGCCAGTTCCTGGCTGCTGTCCCGATAGACGGCGCCGCTGACGCTGACATTCAGGACGCTGCCGTTTTTGGTGTAGCGCAGGGTCTCCGTTGCAGGCACTGTCTCGCCTGAAAGGATGGTCCTGATCATCACCCCCGTCTCCTCCCAGCTTTCCTGGGGGACGAAATAGTCCATCTTCCGCCCCTGGCATTCGGCAAGCTCCCAGCCGAAGACCCTGGTGAAGGCCGGATTGAAATAAATCACCCTGCCGCCCATATCATAGATGATGATGGGGTCGGCTGCGGCCTCCATGATTGAACGGTATCGTTCCTCGCTCTCGCAGAGGGTATTTTCCACCTCCCTGCGGACCTGGATCTGCTTTTTCAGATCATCGCTATACGTAGTCAATTGCTCCATAAATCTGTTGAAATACTGCGACAGCTGGCCGATCTCATCCATTGAGGAGGTGATCATGCGCTGGGAGAAATCGCCGGAGCTGGCATTTTCAAAGTGCTGTCGCAACCTCTGCAGGGGACGGGTGATGGAGTTACTGATCCCATAGGTCAGCGTCAGGACCATCAGGAGGGTGACAGTGAATATCGTGATGATGAGCTTGTTGATAGTGGTGAGGGGTTTTAAAAATTCCGACTCGTAGCTGGAGGAAGCGACGATCCAGTCATACTCGGGAATATAATTGAAAATACAGAGCTTAAGCCGTGGTTCCAAGTCACCGGGATTCTGCCATGCATAGACCAGCTGGCCCGTCTTGCGTTCAAGCATCTCCTGTAGAAACCGGCGGGGAAAGAGGTTTTCAGCCAGGACATTGACCCCCTTCAGTTTGGGATGAATCACCGCATTGCCGCTGCTGTCGAGGACGAAGGAATATCCGGTCTCGCTGAAATGCAGGGCCAGGACACTCTCTTCAAAATCCTCGACCCGCACCAGCCCCTTAAACTCCTTTCGGTACGAGGACACGGCGATAATCCAGTCCCAGGGAGCGAAATAGAGCATATACAGGGCCTTAGGCTGTTCTTCGCTTTCTCCCGGATTTTTCCAGTCATACTCCATATAGCCTTTTTTTCTCTTTACCATCTCCTGGACAAAATCATGGCCCGAGACATCCGCGTCCAGCAGGGCCGACCGAGGGTGAACCACCACCTTGCCGCTGCTGTCCAGGCAGTAAATATATCCCGAATCGCCGATGGTCTGACTCAACAGGACGCTCGAGGCCAGCTTCTTCGCCTCTTTTTCAGTGAGTTTCCCTGAGCGATACTGGTCATAATAAAAACTGACGATCTCGGCGTCCTTTTCGGCAATGCCCCGCAGATAATTCTTGATGGAAACTGTGGCCGAGGCCTTGACCAGGTTCAGGATGGAGGTGGTGGTATTCTGCAGTTCACTCTCAATATTGGCCACGATATTTTTTCGTACAATCGAGTAGAGCGCGGCAAAGCCCAGGGACATCGCGATGACGAAGACCAGGGAATAGCTGAACAGCAATTTGTGGCGAATCTGCAGTGAACGGAAGATTTTCATATTTTTGTGGCCTCGGAATCATGGGCGGCGCCCCTCGGGATGGATATGCCGGGACCGGCGGCCCAGGCCCTCCCCAGAACAGCTTACTCTAGCCCCTGTCTCTCCACTTGGCAACCGGTATTCCCGCCGGCCTTTTCGCCGATCGGAAAAAAGTCAGCGCGCCTTGGAAAAGCCCTCCCGCCAAGCGTGGATCAAAATTTTTTTTACTTTTGATGTTATTTATTATTCCGATAATAAACATATACCGTTAAATAGAGATAGTACTCTTTTTTACAGAAAGCCGGGACAGCCCCGGACACGAAACCTCCAATTCGGTCGGCAACAGTGCGATACAATCCTCCCACGATCGTGTTTCTTATCGGTGCAAGCCTCCTGCTTTTCAGTTGCGCTCCGACCGAGGAACCCCAGAAAGACATGGAGATGAGCAGGCAGAACGCCGCCCTGACGCAGGAGAAGAGGGAACTCGTAAAAGAAATTGAGGCCAAAAACGCCCTGACGGTCAAACTGCAGAAGAAGATCAGCGAAAAGAATGCGGAGATCGGCGCCCTCAAGGCAATGAAGAACCATCTCAGCCAGGAGGTCATACGCTCCAAGACCAAGGTGCTTACCCCGAAGAACAAGGCCGAGGCAGTCTCCCTGCTGGCCGGAGTCGAGACCGATATCGCCGAGGTCAGGGAACAAGCCCCGGCCGACAGCAGGCAGGCCTTCGAAACGGCCGATCAGCTGATTGCCCAGGCCAGGACCGAACTCGGCCAGGGCAATTACACGGAGGCAAGCGCACTGGCAGGCAAGGCCATGGAGATCATCCAGCCAATACAGCTGAATTGGGTCGCCCGGAACCGGAAAAAGGCCGGAGCGCCTTCCCATTTTCCGCTTGCCGTGCGGATACTCAAAAAAAGCCACATCCGGAAACTTCCCGGCATCAAGGCCGAAACGGTGTGCATCCTCAACCCGGAAGCAGTGGTTACAGCCACCGGCCGGCAGGGGCGCTGGATCAGGATCATCCTGACGGACCGGAAGCAGACCGGATGGATACACCAGACATTAGTCGCCGAGGTCCAAAAATAACAGGAAGGGCGAAAAGAAGCCCTGTCAGGAGACGATCCTCGAGGCAGGGCCTCCCAACACCGCCCGGTTCCGTCCCTGAGCCTTCGCCTCGTAAAGGGCGTTGTCGGCCCGTCCGATCAGACTGGCCTCCGTATCCTCCTTACCCAGGATCTCAACCACGCCGATGCTGATGGTAACGGAGATACGCAGATCCTCGTTCATAAAGGGATAGGCCTCAACGGCCTGCCTGATCCTCTCGGCGGTGGCCATGGCCTCTTCACTGTCCGTCTTTCCCAGGATAATCATGAATTCCTCGCCACCGTAACGGCCGGCCACATCCATGGTCCGCAGTACATGCCTGAAGATCTGCCCGATCCGGGAGAGGACCTGGTCTCCCACCAGATGTCCATGGCTGTCGTTGATCACTTTGAAGTGGTCAATATCTATCATCAGGAGGGAGAACTCCGAGGCGTATCTCCTGTACTGCTCAATGTGGGTGTTTAAAACCGTCATGATCTGCTTGCGATTGACCAAGCCGGTGAGAGAATCGGTCGTGGCCAGCTGTTCTAGTTCGCACTGATTCTTCTTGAGCCGTATCACCATCTGGTTGAACATGCCGGTGACGATACCGAATTCATCGTTTCTCCGCACCGGCAGGGAGACATCCAGTTCGCCGCTGCCCACACGCAGCACTCCGCGGGTCAAGGTCTTCAACGGCAGGATGATCTGCCCGGCCACGATGGAGGCGCAGACCCCTATGACCAGGGAGAAGAGGATGGCGGCCAGGGTGATCTGATCCTGTAATTGCATCACACCGGCAAAGGCTGTGTCATAATCCCTTGCGATCAGGCATCCCCAGGGAAAATCTTTGAACCAGACGGCAAGGCCGACAGTTCGATCCTCCCCCAGAAACTTTTGCATTTTGTACGGCTTGGCCAACAGCTGGGTCTTCCGCCCCGGTTCCAGCAGCATAACCTTCCCGCCTTCAGGCTGGGCGACCGTGAGCATGAGGCGACCGTCTTCCTGAACAAACAGAATCTCGCCGATTCCTCCTTCCATGTCGACCAGGACGGTTTTCAAGAGCGGCTTCAGCGCCTCGGGGCTGACCTCCATGGCGAGCAGGCAGGGCGGGACCGCCGGCCCCGCAGGCAATGGAATACCAATCACTATCACCGGCGCCGGACCGCCTTCGGGAGAGGACGCCGCGCCGACAAACCGGTCAAACGTCTGAATCTGGCGTTTCCAGTCGGCAGGCAGGCTCAGGGGATGATCGGCTCCGAAAGAGTCTGAGGCGGCAATGACCTTCCCTTCCGCATCCAGCAGGACCAGGGAATCATAATCTATATATTGGCTCTTTATCAGATTCAGATAGGCGACAATCCGCTTCAGGGAAGTTGCCCCCCCGCCCTTGCCGACCTGTGCATAATACTGGGTCAGGTTATTGCTGATGATAAAAGAAGATGCAAAGATGTGCAGGTCATGGTGCCGCTCCTTCAACCACAGGCCCACCGTATATCCGACCCTGTCCACCGAGGCCTTCAGCTTCTGCTCGGTCATGTCGGCCGTCGCCCGGTAGGCCATCAGGTAAAACAGCCGTCCCATCCCGAAGGAGGGGACCAGCGTCACCAGAACAGCAAACAGCAGGATGCGGTTCCGAAGGGAGAAAATGCCCATTGTCTTTTTGTATGTATCCATATGATGACCTAAACCGGCATGGCCGGATCAGCATCCCCGGCCACGACATATCATGAAAGATCCTCACTTCGGCCCCGCAATGCCGCCGCTCTGAGGAGACGTTTATATAAAGGGCAAAAGAAAAGAGCGTGCGGGGCTCTCAGGCCTTTCGGGCCAGAATATGGGTTGAACTGCCAAGATAGAGCTCCGCAGCCTCGCCTTCGGTCTCGGAAAGGGTCGGATGGGGATGAAGACTCAAGGCCATATCCTCGGCAAGGACCCCCATTTCCACGGCCAGACTCCCCTCGGAGATCAGCCCTTCCGCCCCGCGGCCGACGGCGCCGACCCCCACAATCCGCCCGGTCTCCGGGTCTGCAATGAGCTTGGTCAATCCCTCCGGCGCCCCCATGGTGTGAGCCCGGCCTGAAAATTTCCATGGAAATCGCAGGACCTTGACGTCAATGCCGGCGGCGCGGGCCTGATCCTCGGTCAGACCGCACCAGGCGATCTGCGGGTCGGTATAGATGATCGCCGGGATCGATCTGACATCATAGGCCGACGATTTACCTGCAATCGCCTCGGCGGCCACCTTCCCTTCCCGGCTGGCCTTGTTGGCAAGCATCATGCCGCCCGCCACATCGCCCACCGCAAAGATAGCGGGATCGGCGGTGCGGAGCTGCTCATCCACCAGGATGAAACCGCGCTCATCGGTGGTCACCCCGGTCCTGGCGAGGTCCAGCTCTGTGCTTGCGGGCCTGCGGCCGATGGCCACCAGCACCCGGTCAAACCGCTGCTCCGCCTGGATGCCGGGACCCTCGAACAGGACATCCACCCCGTCATCCCGTTCCTGTAAGGCCGCAACCCTGGTCTGAAGATGGATATGGACAAAGGCCTGGAGCCGGCGCTGCAGGGGAGCCACCAGATCCCTATCCACACCAGGCAAGAGCGTCTGCGCCATCTCCACCACGGTCACCCGGCTGCCCAGGGCGGCAAAGGCGGTCCCCAGTTCCAGCCCCACATAGCCGCCGCCGATGATGAGCAGCGTCTCCGGGATATCGGCCAGGGCCAGGGCCCCGGCGGAATCCATGATCCGCCCCCCCGGCACAAAGGGCCGGCCCGGATAGGGGATGGTCTCGGAGCCGGTGGCGATAACGGCGTGTTTGAACGTGACGCGGCGCAGCTCCGAATCCTGAAGGCGGACGGTGTGCGAGCCTTCAAATCTGGCCCGTCCCTGCAGGAGCTGGATGCCTCGCTGCCTGCAGAGGCTCGTCAAACCGCCTGCCATTGAGCCGATCACCTCGGCCTTCCACCCGCGCAGGGCGGCAAGGTCGATGCGCGGCGGACCAAAGGCGACCCCCATATGCTCGGACCGCGCCGCATCGTGAATCAGTTCCGAGAGAAAGAGCAGGGTCTTTGACGGAATGCAGCCCGAAAAAAGGCAGACCCCGCCCGGCTGCGGCTGGGGATCGACCATGGTCACATCCAGGCCCAGATCCGCCGCCCTGAAGGCCGCGGCATAGCCGCCTGGTCCGCTGCCGATAACAAGCAGCCCGGTCTCCTGTTCCAGCTCACCCATAACCATGGCATATCTCCTTTTCGCCCTGCCTCAAATCATGGACATCAGCAGCTCTTCCGGATCCTGCAGGGCCTCGATCACAACTTTCATGAAGCGGATGGAATCAGCCCCGTCCACCACCCGGTGATCGAAGCAGAGGACCACGGGCATGAGCAGGCGGGGAGCAATTTCGTAACCGTTGCCCTCCATCGGCACAGCCGCGGGCTGCATGCGCCCATGGCCGAAGCCCAGGATCGCCACCTGGGGAAAGTTGATGATGGGGGTGAAGAATCCCCCTCCCATGGCGCCGGCATTGGTGATGGTGAAGGTGCCGCCCAGCAGGTCATCGAGGGCGGCTTTGCGAGACCGGGTCCGCTGGACGCATGCATGCAGCTCAACGGCAAGCTCCCTGATGCTCTTGCGGTCCACATCGCGGATCACCGGCACGATGAGGCCGTCCTCGGTATCCACCGCCACGCCGATATTGAAATATTTCTTGACCACGATCTCCTGGCTGACAAGATCCAGGCTGGAGTTGAACATCGGATAGGCCTTCAGCGCCGTGGCCGCCGCCTTCATCGCAAAGACAGTCAGGGTCAAACGCCCCCCCGCCGCCTTTATCTCCTCCTTATGCTTCTGACGGAAGCTTTCAAGTCTGGTGATATCCACCAGATCCTGGGCAGTTACATGAGGTATCTGGCTCCAGGCGGTGACCATCTGCCTGGCTGTGGCCCGTCGTATGGAACGAAAAGGCCTGCGCTCCACCTCCCCCCATTGGGAAAAATCGGGCAGCACCGGTACCGGCAGGGCAAACGGCTCGAAAGGCAAGGGGGCAGGAGCGGTCTCCACGACCGCCGCCACCTGTGAACCCGCGGCAGCAGCCCGGACATCCTCGGCGGTCACCAGTCCTGCCGCGCCGGTGGGCGTGACCCTCTGCAGGTCAACACCCATTTCCCTGGCCAGCCGGCGGGTGGCAGGCGAGGCCGGGATATTGCCCGACGGTTTGCCCGGCGGGGATGCGGCAGCATGAGCAGCGGGAGCCGCAGACGATACAGCCGGGGTCTTAGGTCCGGGAGTCTCCGCCGCTTTACCCTCGGCAAAGACGATCATCACCTCGCCGACCCTGGCGGAATCGCCCTCCTTGACCAGGACCTCGGCAACCGTACCGGTGAACGGAGACGGGATCTCCACCGCAGCCTTATCAGTCTCCACCTCCAGCAGGGGATCCCCCTCCCGGACCTGCTGCCCCACATCGACATGGACGGCCAGGACCTCAGCCTCGTGCACCCCTTCCCCCAGATCCGGCAGTGTAAACGCTCTGCTCATCTCCCCTCCTCTGTGTTATTACAGCAGCATATGGACAGTATAAATAATTATAATCTGATTACCTCTGCAAAGCTCAGTTTTTCAGCGTCCTTCTGGCAGCGGCGACAATTCGTTCAAGGCCCGGAAGATAGCTCTTTTCCCTGGCGAAAAGCGGGATGACGACATCAAAGCCCGCAACCCGTTCAAGGGGGGCCTGCAGAAAATAGAAGGCCTTTTCCATGATTCGGGAGACGATCTCGGCCCCGGGACCAAAGCTGCGGGGGGCCTCATGGACGATCACCGCCCTGCCGGTCTTCTGCACGGACTGCACCAGCGGCCCCTCATCCAGCGGCGAGAGGGTCAGAAGATCGATCACCTCGGCCTCCACCCCGTCCTGTTCCCGCAAGACATCGGCAGCCTCAAGGGTCGGGCGGAGCATGGCCCCGTAGGCGATCATGGTCAGACCGCCGCCCTCCCGCACCACCTGCGGCCGCCCGATAGGCAGGGTCTCCTCCTCATCCGGGACCTCCTCCCGGAAGGCCCGGTAGAGGGCCTTGGCCTCGTAGAAGATCACCGGATCGGGATCGCGAATGGCACTCACCATCAGGGCCCTGGCATTGCGCGGCCCCGAGGGAATGACCATCTTCAACCCCGGCGTATGGGCCCAGTAAGCCTCCCGGCTCTCGGAGTGATGTTCCAGGGCCCGCACCCCGCCACCGTAGGGGGCCCGCAGCACCATGGATACCGGATACCTGCCCTGGGAGCGCCAGCGCAGACGGGCGGCGTGGTTTTCGATCTGGTGAAAATTATGATAGGAAAAGCCGGAGAACTGGATCTCGCAGACCGGCTTCAGGCCGTAGGCCGCCATGCCGATGGACATGCCGACTATGCCCGACTCGGCCAGAGGCGTGTCCACCACCCGCTGTTCGCCGAATTGGTCGGCAAGCCCTTCGGTCACCCGGAAAACGCCGCCGTCACGCCCCACATCCTCGCCCAGAAGGACAATGCTGTCATCCTTCTCCATTTCCTGCCTCAGGGCCAGGTTCAGCGCCTGGACCATGGTCATTTTGGTCATGATCGAACCTCCCCGCCTGAGGCCAGCTCACGGGCCAGCTCTTCCTTCTGGGCAGCGAGGGATGGCGGCAGCTCGGCATAGAAATGATCGAACATCTCCAGCGGATCGCCCATGGACTGCATCTGTTTTTCGGCATTTTCGACGGCGGCCTGGATCTGCTGAAGCACCTCTTCTTCAAGTTCCTTCTGCTCAGCCCCGGAGAGCACGCCCTTACCCAGCAGATAGCGCTGAAACCGGGGCAGAGGATCCCGCTGCCGCCAGACCTCCACCTCGGCGTCGGTGCGGTACCGTTTGGGGTCGTCGGCGGTGGTATGCATCATCACCCGGTAGGTGAGACACTCTATGAAGGTCGGGCCATCGCCGGCCCGGGCCCTGTCCGCGGCCTCCTTGGCCGCCGACCAGACTGCCAGGATGTCGTTGCCGTCCACGCGGATCCCCGGCATCCCGTAGGCCACGGCCTTTTGGGCGAGGGTCGCGGAGCGGGTCTGCCGAAAGAGGGGCGTAGAGATGGCCCACTGGTTGTTCTGGCAGACGAAGACCACCGGAGCCTGAAACACCGCCCCGAAATTCATACCTTCATGAAAATCGCCCTCGGAGGTGGCCCCGTCGCCGAAAAAGGTCATGACGATCTCGTCTGTCTTGCGATAACTGGCGGCCCAGCCCAGACCGACCGCATGCAGGACCTGGGAGCCCACCGGCACAGAAACCGGCAGGTCATTGTGCCCCTGCAGGCCCCGGGCGCCTTCGCTGAATCCGTTGTTGCAGATGATCACGCTCTCCAGGGATCGCCCGCGCCAGAGTTCTGCCGCGGTTTCCCGAAAGGAAGGCACAAACCAGTCGTCGGACCGCAGATGGGACACCGCCCCGATCTGGGCGGCCTCCTGTCCCTTCACAGGCGGAAAGGTGCCGATGCGCCCCTGCCGCTGCAGATCCAGCAAACGCTCGTCAAACCTGCGGCCCAGAAGCATGGCGCGGTAGAGTTTGAGCAGCATTTCTCCAGAGATATCCGGCTCCAGGCCGGCGTCAAGCTGCCCCGTTTCATCCAGTATGGAAAGAGAATCGATGCTTGTAGCAAGAGCAAGAGGTGTTCGTGGCATGAGAGGCTCCTGTATTAGACGTTTCATACTGAGAAGAAAGCCAGAGAACGGCTTTCCTCAAAAGGATACCTGAACGGAAGGCCCTTTTTCCGCCCTCTTTCAATAGTACTCATGATACGGTTTTTTTCAACTATTACAGAGGAAAGCCAAGGCATGCCACCGCCTGTTCGGGTCACAGAAAGAGATACGTGGCCAGGAGGCCTGTGATACTCAGGGTAATGGTGTAGGGCAGGGCCAGCATCACCATCCGGCCATAGCTCAGGCGGATGACCGGGGCCAGGGCCGAAGTCAGGAGAAAGAGAAAGGCAGCCTGTCCATTGGGCGTGGCGACGCTGGGAATATTGGTGCCGGCATTAATTGCCACCGCCAGTTTATCAAACTGGTCCATGACGGCCTTGACCTGCAGGGCGACATCTCCGGGCAGGGAGGCGTACACATCGGTACGGCTCTGGCTCACCACGGTCAGTTTCGCCATCAGCTCGGCGCCGGTCATGCCGATACCGGGCAGCTGGTCAAGGACCTGGACAAAATGGACCTTGGTCTGAGCAATATAGACCGTGGCGACAAAGACATTGTCGGAGATCATGGACAGGAGGCCATTGGCGATATAATAGGCCGCCAGCTGGCCCTGGCCCTGCAGGCTGAGGACATACTCCACCACCGGTTTGAAGAGATGCTGGTCATGAATGATCGCAACCACGGCAAAAAAGACCACCAACAGGGCGGTGAAAGGCAGGGCCTCCTCGAAGGCATGGCCGAGCCGATGTTCCTCGATGGTCCCGTTCAGAGCGGTCAGCAGGATAATCACCGACAGGCCGATCAGGCCGACGGCCCCCAGATGAAAGGCTAAGGCAATGATGAGCCAGACCCCCGCCAGTCCCTGCACGACCAGCTTGGCCGTTCCCCGCCTGCTGCGCTCCGCATCCATTCTCTCCGTCACCTCGATAAGATAGGAGCGGATATTTTCAGGAATCTTGAATCCATACCCGAAGAGCCCTGCTTTCTCGACCAGCAGGCAGGTCAACAGCCCCACAGCCAGCACCGGCATCGAAACCGGCGCCACCTCCATAAAGAACTCAGAGAAATGCCAGCCCATCTCGCCGCTGATCAGCAGGTTCTGCGGTTCACCCACCAGCGTGCAGACTCCGCCCAAGGCCGTACCGACGGCCCCGTGCATCACAAGATTCCTGAGAAAGCCCCGATACTGTTTGAGCTCATCCCGCTGCTGGTCCTTGAGGGTCTGATCGCAGGACAGATCATGGACTGCCTGCAGGTCCCGGCCCGAGACATACCGGTGATAGATATTGTAAAAGGCATAGGCAACGGCCATGATCACCGCCGTCACCGTCAGGGCATCGAGAAAGGCGGAAAGGAAGGCGCCAAGAAAGCAGAAAAGAAGCGATATCATCCACTTTGATCGAACCCGAAGCAGAATCCGGGTAAAAACAAACTCCAGGAAATCCTTCATAAAATAAATGCCTGCCACCATGAAGATCAACAGAAGGATGACTTCAAAATTGGCCAGGACCTCCTTATAGACCATCTCCGGACTGGTCATGCCCAGGACCACGGCCTCAAGGGCCAAAAGACCTCCCGCCGGCAGCGGATAACACTTCAGGGCCATGGCCAGGCTGAAGATAAACTCGGCTATCAGCAGCCAGCCGGTGATAAAGGGACCGGCCGTGTACAGCAGGATGGGGTTGGCAATCAGGAAGGCAAGGATCGACAGCTTGTACCAGGAAGGGGCATCCCCCAGAAAGTTGCGGCCATAGGGGCCGGCCAGTGCGCTTATCATGCGTGTTCCTCGTTGGTGGTGAATTATTATCAGGTATACGACATAATCATCTGAGACTACAGGGGAATATGCAATGCTTCACAATCGGATGGTATGACCGTATGCATACCATAAGGGGCCGCGACGCTCAAGGTTTTCCGACCTGATTCCGTTAAATTGCCCCAGTCCTCCCTCGATATCGGCGAGGAAAGCTCCCTGCTCGGGGCAGATGCTCGGCCGCGGCAAGGGATTGAGAGGATCAGGCCGTTGCCGCTCTGCTCCCGAACGCCTTGGGCTGCGCGCAACGCAATTGACGCAGCGCCGGCGCCTGCTTATTGTATCTACAGCGATATGAGGCCGAAAAGGTCCGACCAGCCCTCTACGCAGATGTCTGCATCCTCTCACACATCAGGATGTTCCCCTCCGGCCGCAGTGACCTCTTCCGGACTCATCTCTCCGCGATGCACCGTCCAGACAGTCTCAGGAGGTATACCATGAGCCACACATTGCCAGCACTTCCCTATTCCTATGATGCGTTGGAGCCCTATATTGATGCCCGCACCATGGAAATCCATCACACGAAACATCATCAGGGCTACGTCAACAATCTCAATGCCGCCCTCAAGGACCAGCCCAGGCTCGAAAAATTGAGCGTCGAGCAGCTTATCCGCAACCTGAAGGAGATCCCCGAAACTCTCCGTCGTGCAGTACGAAACCAGGGAGGCGGCCACGCCAACCACTCTTTTTTCTGGCCTCTGCTCAAGAAAGGCGTCGCGCCTTCAGGCCCTGCCCTGGATGCAATCGCCTTGAGTTTCGGCAGCCTGGACAGGTTCAAGGACGACTTTGCCAAGGCGGCAGTCAGGCTATTCGGCAGCGGCTGGGTCTGGTTGGTCATGCATAAGGGAAAACTGGAGATCGAGACCACGCCCAATCAGGACAATCCGCGCAGCACGGGCAAGATCCCCCTTCTGGGCCTTGATGTATGGGAGCACGCCTACTATCTGCTCTATCAGAACCGCAGACCGGATTATGTCGCCGCCTTTTTCCATATCGTCAACTGGGAAAAGGTCAACGAACATTTCCTGCAGGCCATGAAGTAGCCCTTGCGCCCGGCCAGCGTCACAGCGCCCCTGCTATGCCGAAAAGGGGACATTCTTGGTTAGATGGGGGCAGGGTTGAATTCTGTCCCCACGAAGAGCACCCTTGTGCACTCTGTAAAAAATGAACCGGCCTGCCGGTTGAGGGAATAAGACTCCTTGATCATTCGTTGTGGCAGGCAGGTACGGTCCGGCCATGCCGGTTTAAAGGACGCTGCCAGTGTCTCGCAAGACGGGATGTTTCCTGCCTTCGTCATCCACAGCCACATAGGTAAAGACGGCCTGGGTCACCTTAAGCATGGGGATCACCCCCTCCCCTCGGGTTTGGGCGGGTTTGACCCAGACCTCGAGATTGATGGCAATGGATGTTCGGCCGATCTTCGTGACCTGGCCGTAACACCCCACAACATCTCCCACATGGACAGGCTTGATGAAGGTGATCGAGTCCACCGCCACGGTGACGACACGAGACCTGGAGATCTCATTGGCCATGATCCCGCCAGCGATATCCATCTGCGACATGATCCAGCCGCCAAAGATATCTCCCCGGGGGTTGGTGTCCGCCGGCATGGCCAGGGTCCTGAGTACGAGTTCGCCGCCGGGTTCAGATGTATGTTTCTGCATGATACCTTCCACTCTCGTTTTTCATAGTCTTCAAAAGCCGCCCCGCAAAGACCGGCACAACCCACAATACAGGACCGAACAAGGAATCCGGCCGCCTCAAGCCCGTGCCCCGCCAGGCCTGACGGGCAGAGCGGCATCCGCGGCAGGACGGGGATGCGCCAGACGTTCTTTGAAACGCACCAGATCAGCCACCAGATCGCAGACATGCGTGGGTACTGCCGCCTCCCGCCCCCTGGCCGAGACAAAACCCAGCAGGGCCTCAATCTCAGTGGGCTTCCTGTTTTCCAGATCCTGCAGCATGGACGGGCGGTGGTTGGCGGTCGCAGGCACCAGCCGGCCGTAAAACACTTCCTTATACCGGCCTGAGTCGGGCCAGGGCGTCTTGCCGCCGATCGCCCGGATGACAGCCAGGGTCTCCTCAATGATACCGTCCATAATGGCTCGCGTCCCCTCGTCCTCGGCCAAAGCCCCGTAACGCACCCCGAGGATCGCCCCAAGGGGATTCAAGGTGCAGTTATATAAAAGCTTGGCATAGAGATCCTGGTGGATGTCGGAAACGGTGCAGCAAGGAAGTCCGGCCTGGGCTATAAGCCCGGCCAGCACCTCGGCGGCCGGAGGCACGGGGCCGCTGACGGCTCCCCCCACATGGACCTGATCGGCGGTGACGGTGACGGCGATATGTCCCGGAGCCACTATCTCAAATCCGGTTATCACCCGGGCCCCCAGACTTCGCTCAGCGCCGAAACGCCCGAGGACCTGCTCGACATTGCCGCAACCATTCTGCATGGAGACCACAGGGCAAGTACAGCCGGAGAGTGAGCCTATGGCTGCAACCGCCCGGCCGGTATCATAGGCCTTCGTGGTTATCAGTATGAAATCATAGGGAACACAGGCCGCCGAAATATCCTCCAGCAGGCCGATCCTTCCGGCGGCCGCAGCAAAGTCGCCAAAGATCCCCGACACTCGCAGCCCCTGCTTTTTCAGGACATCGATATATCGCCGCCTGAGAACCAGATCCACATGATGTCCGGCCGCGGCGAGCATGCAGCCCAGGGCCTGGCCCAGCGCCCCGGCCCCGAAAATCAGAAATCGCATCCCGTCCCCACGCCCCCGTTTCTCTCCGTCTTGACTGCCCGGCGCCACCCCGACGCCCGTCCGGTCCATCCCATTTCAAAGTCTCCCTGTGATTATACCAGCAACTCGACTACCGACAGATGCCTGTAGCGTTCAGAGGAAAGATCAACCTGCAGGGGCTCGTTAGACAGGAGTTCCCGGCCCGACGGATCATGGGTGATCTCGACGGTGGGCCTGTCGATCTGCGCCCCGACCCAGGCGACGTTGCCGCGGCTGCCATCGGAAAGGACAACAGTGTTTCCCGGGGGATAGATGCCGATCACATGGATGAAGGAGGCCAGAAGCGAGGGCTGAAAGGCCGACAGATCGGCCATCATGATTCCGAAGGCATCACTGGGGGTGAGCTGGACCTTATAGGGCCGCGCCGCCGTCAGGGCCTCGAAGACATCGCAGATCTGCAGCAGGGCGATGATCGGGTGCCGGACCATCCACGGGGCCTGCGGCGGATAGCCGCCGCCATCATGCCGGATATGGTGTCCCCAGGCGGCGGCAATATCGAGCGGAGTCGTATGTTTCTGGGCCAGCAGGATCTCGGCCCCCAGCCGGGGGTGGGATTTGATCACTCCCATCTCCTCATCGGTCAGCCGCCCCTTTTTAAACAGTATCTCCTGGGGCATCATTCCCTTTCCGACATCGTGCAGCAGTCCCGCCGTCCCCAGGGCCAGCAGCAGGTCCCTGTTCCAGCCGAAGGCCCAGGCAACAAAGACCGCCAGGGTGGCCACCCGGACCGAATGGCCGACGGTATAGCTGTCATAATCCGGATAATGGACGTACTGCATCACGTCGGAAAACCGTGTTTTGGTAAAATGCAGCAGATATTCGCTGACGCTGCGGGCCCTGTCCACATCGATATCATCCCCGCTGGCTACACTGGTATGGGCTCTGGACACCGCATCGAAGAGCGCCTGATAGACCAGTGTCGGCGACTGCAGAACCTCGCCGGTATCCTGCCCCCGCCAGGCCTCCTGCTCGTCTTCCGGGTCTGAGCTGCCGATATAGTAGCCGGCTATTTCAATATTGGTGATTCCCCGCGACCGCAGCAGCTCTCTGGCCTCGCCCAGCCCGGCCACCGGCTGGGTCAGCTCTGAGGTCAGATTCAGCAGTTCCCCGAACTCCCTCTCCGTGACCTGACGCGAAAAGGAAAAGCCGCCGCAGTGAAGGCGGTCGGCAAAGTCAATGAGCTGACGGCCGATAATCGAGGGGCCGACCAGAATCTTACCCTCGTAGACCAGCTCGCCCTTGACGACGCCTACGAACAGCCTCTTGCTCTCGCTCTCCCTGCAGAAGTCTTCAAGAGAGGTCATGAATTCTCGAGAAAACTCCATCACCTTGGGATGACTCGGGAAATACAGCTTCCTGGTGGAGATGCTCCGACACAGAATGAGCAGGATGGTGTTGAGTTTTTCTATCATTTCCGGGGTGCCTTTGCAGTCCTGTCTCTGCGGATCATTTTCCTGGCGGCCTCCCTGGCAGACTTACGGCAGGCTGCAGGCCATTCCGGGATCACAAGTAACCGTTTATTGTTTTCAATCTGCCGCAGAAGCTCCCGCCCGCCCTCCGCCGGCAGATCGGCGATAAAGCTGATGGTATCCGGAACCCATGGCTGGCCCCGTTGTTCCTGGGACAGAGCAGCCAATCCCTTGACAATGATATTCCCCGCCATAAGCTTGACGCCTTCGTCGAGCGCCCCCTGCCGGGAATGCCGCAAGTAGCTGTCAAGAAAGGTTTTATGTTCTGCTAAAGTCGGATCAAGGAGCAGGGCGACAGCCTGGATCCGCATATCCGAGGACGAATTCCTCAAACCGGCGATCACATGTCCCCCGATCTGGGGCCCGATGGAGGTGCGCAGCAGAAAGGCGCAGAGAGGATAGCAGGATGGGCTGATCTCCGTAAAAACATCTGCGGCGACCACCCCCCGCGTAAACGCATCGAGCCCCTGCAGCACCGGCAGGGATCGCACCATATCCTTCCAGGGCAGCCCGGCCAGATGGATATAGATCTGCCGATAGGTGTCGATATTGCCGCTGCTGCCGCAGATGAGCAGCTCGTTGAGGGCGAAGGGCCAGAGGATATTGACTTCGGTCTCTTTACAAAGCGCTATGGTCTTCAGAAACAGGACCAGAGAGTCATCCCGCCCCAGGCGCCTCAGAGGTTCGATGATCAGCCGGATCGCCACAGAAAGATTCATCCGGTTTCCACTCCTGACAATATCATACAGGCCGTGGGTGAGGATCTCCCATATCCTGTCATTAGGAGGGGCGATCAGGATGTCGTTCAAGAACTGCAGCATTTGTGTCTGGTTCTGTACGGACTGCCTGTCCTGGGCCAGCTGCAGCAGCACGGAGAGGGTTTCATAGGCAGCGGGGATATCCTGAATCTTCAGCAAAATCGCCGCAGACAGCATGTTTTTATTTGTAAAATCCTGCAATTCCGACACAGAGGCATCAATGATGTCCCTCTGCCGCGCCGCTGGCACCTCCTCTTTACTCTCTTCAATCAGAGCTGGCTTCCTGATGATCGAGACCAGCAGATTTATGGCCTCCCGGGCTTTTCTATCCTGGGTATCCCTTTCCAGATTACTCAGGATTGAGGCCAGCATATCAAGATTGCCGTGGGAAGAGCTCCTGCTGCTCAGGGGTTTGCCCTGAACAGCCTGGGCCAGCAGGGCAGCGACATCATTCCAGTTGGCGAAGGGCAGATCAGCTGACTTGAGCGCGATCTTCCCCATCTGCCTGGGCAGCGAGGCAAGCAGACGGCGACATTCGTTAATCTGGTCCTCTGATAATCCGTGGCTGGCAAGGGCATCAAAAAAGGCGGTCAGGCTCCGGCCCGCGTTGTCCAGCCGCCCGTCTTCAGAATCGTTCTCGGGGGCCAGAAACTGCTTATGGGTAATCGAGACCGATGCGGGAAGATCAGAGATCTCGATCAGGGCAAACTGTTTGGAATTGGCCCCCAGGGACCGGATGGCGATCATCTTCTGGACGAAGAGGCGCAGTTCCTCCCGGGTTATACTCCGGTTGATCTCCATGGCCACCACATTCAGGGAGGCCATCAGTTTTTTGAATTCAACGACAAAGGACTGGGAGGCATCAAGCTTGATCTTTTCCAGCAGGAGATCGTCTCCATCCTCCTCAATACGGACAAAATGCTTCTGCTGGGCAACAGCGGCCAAGAGGGTCAGAAATCGATCCGTGGCCTGATCGAGGATGATGTGGCCGGACGGATAATAGACCCCTATCCTGAACAGACGCTGCAGCGCATTCATGAAGTCGGCCAGAACAAGCGGATTGCTCACCGACTCCACATATTCTGCGGAGGCGTCAGGATGTAGTATGAACTGTTCCATAGGATGGCACCAGATTACCAGGAAGGCTTACTCGTTCGTCCACGCACTTTGGTATCAAGAAATTTGGCCCCGGGTAGCGTTTCGTCTGCGGTGCTTTTTTCCGCCTGTCTCGTTTGTACATCCTCATCGTGCAGAGCGGCCTTTCTTCACATGGCTCAACAAACAGATCTGTCAGAATCTCTTGAAGAATTCTAACATGGAGGCCCCTGATTTTCAATGCTATTCCCCCTATCAAGAGACAATAGCGCCCCAGGCCCGTTGACCTGGAAGAATACGGGCCGATCGCCAAGACCGGCAGCCGAAAGAGATTGAAAACCGCAGATGAACCTGATAGGCTAGCCACCGATCTTCATCATTCCCAATGACATGACCTTTCCCTTCAAAATTTAATACTATGTATTTAATAACGAATACGCAAAATATTAATCGGGAAAATACATGAAACGCATAGTAATAGACGCTCGAGGCACAGTCTGCCCGAAGCCATTGATCCTGACCAGAAAACAGCTGCAGGAGACGCCTCCCGCCGAGACCTTCGTTCTCCTTGTCGACAACGACACCTCCAAAGAAAATGTAGAGAGATTCCTGAGCGATAACCGGATAATGTTTCAGACCTCCCGGCAAGGGGACACCTCCTCCATTCTGATCACCAAACCCCTGGAGGAGTTGGACCACCCGGAGGCGGAAGACTTTTGCCGGCCCGCAGGCGGGCTTTCCGGCCGCCATGTCTACTGCTTCACCGGCGACCAGATGGGCAGCGGCCCGGCAGAGCTGGGCCAGATCCTGATTCAGGCCTGCATCAACACCATCAGGGAGGTGGAGCCACGCCCGGCGGCACTGGTTTTCTACAACAGCGGCGTCAGGCTGACCACAGATGATTCACCTGTCCTCCAGGCCCTCCAGGCTCTGGAAAAATCAGGGGTATCCATCCTTGTCTGCGGGACCTGCGCCAATTTTTTTCAGATAAAAGAGCAGGTCAGCGTCGGATCTATATCCAATATGTACACCATCCTGGAGACCTTATCCCGGGCCGGTCACGTGATCTCCCCCTGATGTCGCCAGCGTCCTCCTTCCACCGTCTGAACGGCTATTTTGACTGCGGGGCCACCTCTTTCCCGAAACCTCGGGAGGTGGCCCGCGAGATGAGCCGGTATCTCGACAAGGTCGGCGGTCCCTATGGCCGGAGCTTTTACCACAGGGCCATTGAGGTCTCGGGACTGGTGGAGGAGACCCGGTCCCTGCTGGCCGCCCTGCTGAAGGCCAGGCGCCCCGAAAACCTTATTTTCACTCACAATGCCACACATGCCGTCAATATTGTCCTAAAAGGACTTGCCCTGACGGGCAGGGAGATCTGGATCAGCCCGCTTGAACATAATGCCGTGGCACGCCCCCTGCGCAGGCTGAAACAGGAGGGGCGGATCAGGGTCCGGTTTCTGCCGGCCGCAGCCGACGGCAGGGTCATACCGGAAAGGCTGGCCGGATGCTTCTCCCGGCGGACCGGACTCATCGTCGTCAATCACCAGAGCAATGTGAACGGAGTCATCCAGCCTATCGACGAGATCAAAAAACAGGCCGGCGACATCCCCGTTCTGGTGGACGCGGCCCAGTCGCTGGGCCACCAGTCCATCGATGTTGAAGGCTCCGGAATCGACTTTGTGGCCTTCACCGGCCACAAGGGACTGCTGGGGCCCACGGGAACAGGCGGGCTCTATCTTGCCGATCACCTGCTGAAACCGCTGATTGAAGGAGGGACGGGCAGCCGTTCGGAGAGCAGCGCCATGCCGGACTTTCTCCCCGACAGGTTTGAGGCAGGGACCCCCAACATCGCCGGGATCTTCGGTCTTCGAGCCGCCCTGCTGCACAGGCCGGCGGCGGCCCATTCCAGAGACGATTTCCTGAATCTCATGCAGGCTTTGCGCCGACTGCCGGGGATTCAAGTCCTGGCGGCAGCTTCGGCGGAACACCAGGGGGAGCTCTTTTCGATAACCTCCACGGCCATGGAGAGTTCCACTCTGGGGATGCGCCTCTACGAGAAGGGGATCGAGACCAGACTGGGGCTGCATTGTGCGCCGCTGGCCCACCGCCATCTGGGAACCTTCCCCCGGGGCACGGTCCGGATCTCGCCCTCGATCTATCACCGGCCCCGGGACTTTGACATCCTGCTGGCCGCCCTGACCGCCATCTCCACACGAGGCTGACATGCTGCTGCTCTTTCAATCGACCCACGATGTGATCATCTCGGAAAAGGCCCTGCGGCAGCGGGGGATACCCCGCCGGGTGATCCCGGTACCCCGCTCGATCTCCTCCCAGTGCGGCATGGCCCTGGAAATCCCTGCCGAGCATGCCGAAGCAGCCGTCGGGATCCTCGATTCCAGCGTATTTCCGGAAACTTCCTCAGAAGGGGGAGAGGCTGGTAAGCGCTATCATATCTTTATACCGGAGAGTGATGCATGAAAGCGCCCTTTGATCTCCTCCAGACCGTGGAACAGGGAGGCTGCTCAGCAAAACTGCCGGCCCAGCTGCTGGATACCCTTGTCAAAGGCATTCCGGTCTTAAACAGGAAGGAACTCCTGGTGGGCAGCGATACCCACGACGATGCGGCTGTCTGGAAGGTGGATGCGGATACGGCCATCATCAGCACCACCGACTTTTTCCCTCCTCTCTGTTCCGACCCCTTCGAATTCGGCCAGATCGCCGCGGCCAACGCCCTCTCCGACGTTTTCGCCATGGGCGGCACCGCCATAATGGCCCTGAATCTGGTCATGTTCCCCTCCTCCAAGATCGATATTGCCGTCCTGAAGGAGATCCTGCTCGGGGGCGCCGACAAGGTAGCGGAGGCCGGCGCGGCCCTGGCCGGCGGTCACACCATCGACGATTACCCTCCCAAATACGGTCTGGCGGTAACGGGAACCGTGCATCCGGACCGGATCATCACCAACCGCAGGGCTCTGCCGGGTGAGGTCCTGGTCCTGGCCAAGCCCATCGGCACCGGAACCATTATCGCCGGCCAACGCATCGGCAAGGTCTCGGCCGCACACTATCAGGCGGCACTGGACGGGATGAAAGTACTCAATGGAAAGGGAGCGGAGGTCATGCAGGCCCACGGGATCCGCTGCGCCACCGACATCACCGGCTTCGGCCTGCTGGGACACATCTGCGAGATGGCCGTCGGCAGCGCCGTGACCATACGGATTGCAGGCACCGCAGTCCCCCTGCTGGAAAGGGCCTACGACCTGACCGACATGGGCTGCATTCCCGGGGCATCCTTCAGGAATCTGCGGTATGTGGACTCCCTGGTCCATTTCTCCCGGGGCCTGGATTACAACCTGAAGATGCTGCTGGTGGATGCCCAGACCTCAGGCGGGCTGCTCCTCTGCTGCCCGCCTGAGCAGGTTGGGGCAATCACCTGTGCGTTGCAGTCCGCAGGCTACCCCGCCAGCGCCGCCATCGGCAGAGTCGAGCAAAAAACTCCGCAGTTCCCGGCAGTGATCGTGGAGTAATCCGGGCGTCCCGCACCGCCCCCGTTATTTTTTGACAGTGTCGGAATCGGCCATCTCGTCGAAACGGCAGGAGAGCGTCAGCGATTCACCGTCAAAGGAGGTGTTGACCCGGTAAGGCAGGGACTTGAACAGGCTGATCATCCCCCGGTTCTGGGGAGAGGTATAGGCAAGCAGACCCGAGATACCGTTATAGCGTGCAGCCCGGGCCAGTTTGCGGATCAACAGCGAGCCGATCCCCTTGCCCTGATAGTCGCTGGAGATCGAGAAGGCCACCTCGGCCAGATTGCAGTCGACCAGCAGCAGGTATTCGCCGACCCCGACGACCCTCCCGAAACCGAACTCCCCCACCACGGCCACCAGGGTCAGGTCCTTGATGTAGTCCACCTGGGACGCAGGCTCCACATCGTTGCGGCCGAAGCTCGCCTTGTCATGAAAAAACCGGCGCTGGATATCGCTCCGCTCCAGGCTGTAATAGTGCTCCTGGATCCTGCGCTCATCCACCGGTTTGGATGGCCGAATGGTGATTTCCTCTCCATCCCGGATGATGGTTTCCTCCAGATGCACCGGGTAGATCCCGCGGATCGCATCGCGCAGTTTTCTCTCCCGACCGATGAGCCTGGCCTCTTTTGCCTCTTCGAAGAGACGCTCGCGATGATCAGGGTGCGCGATCTCAATCAGGGCCAGGACCCGCTCCTGCAGGCTTTTGCCAAAGAGGTTGACGACCCCGTATTCGGTGGCGACATAATGGGTATCGGCCCGGGGCAGCACCACGGCGGTATCCTTCAGGGAGGTGACGATATTGCTCTCCTTGCCGTCACGGGAGGAGGAATAAAGCATCATGATGGACTTGCCGCCCTTTGACCGCTTGGCGCCGCGGACAAAATCCGGGATGCCTGAAACGCCGGCGAAAAAAGTATGCTCCGAGGCCTCGGCCGAGACCTGCCCGGTCAGATCTATGGACTTGGCCACGTTCAGACTGACCATCCGGTTATGCTGGGAAATGATAAAGGGGTCGTTGACATAGTTTGAGGGCCGGAATTCCACCCCGGGGTTGTCATTCAGGAACTCGTAGAGATTGGGGCTGCCGATCCCGCAGGAGGCCACCAGTTTTCCGTTATTCAAGCCTTTTTTTCGGTTGGTGATGGCGCCTGAGGCAAAGAGATGCATGACGTCATCGGTGATATACTGCGAATGAAAGCCCAGGTCATTCTTCTCATCCAGGGCCTTGACCGTGGCCTTGGAGGCCGCGTCCAGACCGATCTGAATGGTCGAGCCATCCTCAATAAAACGGGCGATATGCTTACCGATCCATTCCGTTACCGGGATCTGGTCCCGCATGGGGGTGGACAGGAGCGGTTCGGTATACTCCACAATGGCATGAACATTGTTGACATGGATGAAGCTCTGCCCCATGGTCCGCGGCATCATCGGATTGACCTGGGCGATGACCAGATCGGCACTCTGAGCTGCCGCCAGGGTCACATCGACGGAAATCCCCAGGCTCATCCAACCGAAATCATCAGGCGGCGACACCTGGACCAGCGCCACATGCAAGGGAAGCTTCCGGGAGAGGAAGAGGTCGGGGATCTCCGACATGTTGACCGGGGTGATAAAGCGCATATGCCGGGCTATCTGCTCGTTTTCCGTGGAACCGAGATAGAGGGTCCGAATGGAGAGACTGTGATCTTTCGTCTTGTCGGCTATGGCGGAAAGCGAGGTCGTCTCCCGACTCATCATCCTGACGATCTCCAGCCCGTTGACCCAGGAGGCCGCCTCGGACAAGGCTCTGACCAGTTCCTGCGGCTCACCGCAGGCCGAGCCGATGAAGACCCGCTTGCCGGGACGAATCAGGGCGATCGCCTCAGCAGCCGTCATCAGTTTTTCCCTATAGCCATCCGCCCAGTATAGTGAACGTGTCATATCTGTCTCCTCTTTTATCCTTCCGGTGCCAGTCGGACGCGCCGTCGACCCGGTTGAGATTCCCACCGCGGTGCGGCGGCACCGGGTATATGCGCATGATAGGACATGACATCGGCTGGTGTCAAGTACAGTCACAGGGAAGTGCGCTGAAACACGGCCCTATCCATATCCTGCGATCTATAGTTTTTTTCTATTTGTTTTATTTAATTATTCTTGCTACACAGTATCAATTCTGCGACCAGACCGGGCCCAGGTCGGGCCTGTCACCGCTCCGGGGACACAGACAAAAAAAATTCAGGAGAACGCCTATGAAGATGCTGATGCCCATGATCGCTCTGCTGCTGTTGCTGCCGACACGCTCCGCCTTTTCGGAAACGCCGCCACTGCCAACCAAGGATACACCCATCGTCTGTGACAAGGCAGCCCGGACTGTATCGTTTCTGGCCCAGGTCAACGGCAAGTATTTTTATCAACCCACCCGGCATTTTGCCGTTTCGGCCTCCGGCAGCAACGGGGATAAGGCCATCCTGCGCGGGCTTGTCTCCGCTATCGATTTTCACAATGCCCTTCTGGAAATAGGCGCTGTCGCCGGCGAAAATATGAGCCCGGAGAACAAGGAGGTCACCCATGTCCAGGGCTCTGCCTTCACCGTACGTGTCAGCTGGGAGGGGGCAGACCGGCCCTACGGCATTGACGAGGTGGTCATCGACTCCAACAAGAAGCCCATCCAGATGAAATTCGGCGGCAATCTGGCAAACGCCAAAAAAATGAATACCGGCTGTCTGCTCTGCCTGGACAGCTGTCCGGTGGGGATTGTCAGCAACTCCCAATATACTTACGGGGCCATAGAGAAGAGGGGCGAGGTGGAGATGCGGGGGAACAAAGCGGTCCTGCCCCCGGACGGTACCACGGTCATCGTCACCCTGCAGCTCCTGTGATCTGCTGCGGAGAAGCGAAAAGGAGGAAGGGGAGAAAACAGCCTTGATGAAGATCCTGCAATCGGCCTTCGCGGGCCTTGTGGCCGGCCTGATCCTGTCGCTGCTCGCCAGCCGGTCCATCTGGCTGGAGATGCGCATCAACACAGGACTTCTGCTGCCCCTGGCCGCTGTCTGCACCATCCTGACGGGCTTCCCCGCCCGCAGGAAACGGAGCTGCATTCTCGGGCTGGAGGTCCTGCTGGTCCTGCTGCTGCTCGTGACATACGGCTTTGATCCCCGCGCCCTGCTCGTTGTGCCCGCCGCGCTCTTCAGAGAGGGCTTCTTCCTGCAGGCCTGCGACAGCCGTTCGATCAACGGCATCCTGGCCGGATGTCTCATCCTGGGCAATAGTCTGCTTATTCCAGGCCCAGCAGCCGTGCGGCATTGGCGCCGCAGACGGACCGCTTTCGGGCCGCGGACAGACCGGCCTGATCCATCTCCTTGAAATACCGTTCAGGCTGCAACAGCGGAAAATCGGACCCCATCAGGATCTTCTCCTCTCCGGCCAGGTCCAGAGCCTGGGAATAGATCTGCGGCCGATAGAGATAAGGAGAGGCTGCGGTATCGAACCAGACATTGGCCAGGGCCTCCCGGACCTCTTTTTTCAGCAGGGCGTAAAAGAAGATGCCGCCGCCCCAATGGGCCAGGATCAGACGATTGTCGAAAAACCGCCGGACCAGGGCATAGATCTGAGCCAGGGTATTGGGGCTCTTGCCGGGATACTGATGGCCGACGGGCTCGTTGGTATGCAGCATCACCGGGCGGTCGAACCGGCGGGCCAGGGCCATGATCGGCGCCAGGCTGTCCAGACAGCGGCCATCGATGCCCGAGGTATAGAAGGCCAGCTCGCCGATCCCATGCAGCCCCGCCTGCAGGCAGCGTTCCACCTCGTCTGCCGCCCCGGGGTGCAGAGGATCTACGCAGCAGAAGCCCAGAAGCCTGTCAGGGTGCCGGGTCACAGCCTCCAGGATGGCGTCGTTGTTCTGTCTGCAGGTCTCGATGTTCCGCCAGGGAAAACCGAAGATCACACTCTTGTCGACGCCCTGCGCATCCATCATCGCCAGGGTGTCTGCAGCCCCCACCAGCTGCGAACCGGGCGAATCATAGAGGAGGCGAAAGGCCGGTTCATCCTCAAAAAAGCGGGCCCGGTCAGTGCAGACCGCAACCGGGAAAACGTGGGTATGGATGTCGATTATCATGCCGGACCACCATGGCTTGCAGGGTCTGCGACCGTGCTGCGCGCCTCTCCCTGCCGTTACATTGTATTTTGAGCGGTATGGAAAATCACCCTGCCGACTTTTAATTGAGCGGCATCATCCCTATATAGACCGTTCACGGTGGTTTTTCCACCCTTATCTTGCCTTCGGGGGCGCAATTTCCTTGCCATGATACCGGCCTCATGCTAGATTCTCCAATCTTCATACTGTCTCCAGCTGACTCCACTGCACCTTCATGCGATACGGCGGCGCGCTGCCGGCCCCGGCCCCTAGGCCCTGCCGCTGGCCCTGGCTCACCTCCTTCGGCATCGACAGCGACAGGATATCACAAGAAAAAATCAACGCATTCCCGCACAGGCACATATCCCAGGATCAAAACATGATACAGGCATCCAACATCTCCCTTGCCTATGGCAAGAGGGTTATTTTCAAAGACGTCAACATTAAATTCACCGCCGGGAACTGTTACGGTGTCATCGGGGCCAACGGCGCCGGCAAGACCACCTTCCTGAGGATCCTGGCAGGCCAGTTTGACGCCGACAGAGGAGAGGTCTCCATCGGCACCGGCGAGCGGATCGCGGTGCTCAGCCAGGACCAGTTCGCCTTCGATGAGGAGACCGCGGCCGACACCGTCCTCATCGGCCACAAACGCCTCTATGAGGTGATGAAGGAAAGAGAGGCCATCTATGCCAAGAGCGAGTTCACCGAGGCGGACGGCATCAGAAGCGGCGAACTCGAGGCTGAATTCGCCGAAATGAACGGCTACGACATCGAGTCCGAGGCCGCCGTCCTGCTTTCGGGCCTGGGTATTCCCGAAGAAATCCGGGGCAAGAAGATGAAGGAACTGAGCGGCGGCGAGAAGGTCCGGGTCCTGCTGGCCCAGGCCCTCTTCGGCAATCCCGACATCCTGCTGCTGGATGAGCCCACCAACAATCTGGACCTGCGTTCCATAGCCTGGCTGGAAGGATTTCTCGAGCGGTTCCAGAACACCGTCATCATTGTCTCCCATGACCGCCATTTTCTGAACCAGGTCTGCACCCACATGGCCGACATCGATTTCGGCCGGATTACCGTCTATACCGGCAACTACGATTTCTGGTATCAGGCCAGTCAGCTGATGCAGAAGCAGAAGCAAGACCAGAGCCGCAAGGATGCCGCCAAGGCCAAGGAACTGAAGGAGTTCATCCAGCGCTTTTCCTCCAATGCCTCGAAGGCCCGGCAGGCCACTTCGAGAAAGAAGCTGCTGGAAAAATTGAACGTCGAAGACCTCCCGGCCTCGTCCCGGAAATACCCCTTCATCGTCTTCAAGCCGGGCCGGCCCAGCGGCGATGTGATCCTGGAAATCGAAGGGCTCTGCAAGTCCGCAGACGGCGTCGAGCTGCTGCATGACTTCAATCTCACCGTCAACAAGGGCGAGAAGATCGCCTTTGTCGGCACCAACGGCGTCCCCAAGACCGTCCTGTTCAGGATCCTGATGGGTGAGCTGCAGCCCGACGGAGGCAAGTTTCGCTGGGGAGTAACGATGTCCACATCCTATTTCCCAAAAGAAAACGGGAGCTTCTTTGAAAATGACATAAATCTGGTGGAATGGCTGGGTCAATATGCCCCACCCACCGAGGGCGAGAGTTTCTCCCGCGGTTTCCTGGGCAAGATGCTGTTCTCAGGCGACGAGGCCCTCAAGAAGACCAGCGTGCTATCCGGCGGCGAGAAGGTCCGCTGCATGCTGTCCCGGATGATGCTCAGCGACGCCAACTCCCTGATCCTGGACGAACCGACCAACCACCTGGACCTCGAATCGATCACCGCCCTGAATAACGGGCTGAGCGCCTTCCCAGAGATCATCCTCTTTTCCTCCCACGATCATACCCTGGTGGCCACAGTGGCCAACCGGATCATCGAGATCCTGCCGGGAGGGACCATCGACCGGATGATGCCCTACGACGACTATATTGAAGACGCAGAGGTGCAGAGGATGCGCGAGGAGTTCAGCCGCAAGAAATAATCCGTTGCGCCCCCTGATATGCAGCCAATCCTTGATTCTTTGTAATTTTTATTGTTAGTTATTGTTTTTTCCGATCGGGAATCGGTTTTCAGCGCCGGATTCCCGACCGACACACTTTTTAGGCCTGCGGAATAATCACCGTTTTTCCCTGAGACTCCCCTGGCGTAAGACTGCACCCGCCCGGAGACAGGCGGCAGGCGCCGCCGGCGATTGATCAGAATGGCCTGCAACAGGTACCAGGCAGCCAATCCTGCCTGCGGGGCAATGACATGTATAAAAAAGAAATAAAGGTCATCGACTGCACGGTCCGTGACGGCGGCCTGATGAACAAATGGCAATTCACGGAAAAATTCGTCCGCAATGTCTACAACGCACTGGCCGACGCCGGTGTGGACTATATGGAAATCGGCTACCTGAGTTCCAAGGACGCCTTCGACCGCAAGACCCACGGACCGTGGAAGTTCTGTTTTGAGGAGGACCTGCGCACGATCATCGGCAATGGGGAAAAGAGGCTCAAACTGTCGGCCATGGCCGATATCGGCCGGATCGAATACGACGATATCCCCCCATGCGATGAAAGCTCGCTGGACATGGTCAGGGTTGCCTGCTATGCCCATCAGGTCGATTCGGCCATCGCCCTTGCCCATCATTGCATAGAAAAAGGCTATGAGACCACCATCAACCTGATGGCGGTGTCCACTGTCGGCCTCAGGGAGCTCAACGAATGCCTGGAAGACCTGAATAAGAGTCAGGTGCCGATAATTTACCTGGTCGACTCCTTCGGGGCCTTCTACTCGGAGGACATCGACACCCTGGCCCAGAAATACCAGGAGCGGCTGCCCGGCAAGACCATCGGCGGCCACTTCCACAACAACCAGCAGCTGGCCTTTGCCAACACCATCTCCGCCATCATCAACGGCGTCAACTTCCTCGACGCGACCCTCTACGGCATAGGCCGGGGGGCCGGAAACTGCCCCCTGGAGCTGCTCCTCTCCTTCCTGAAAAATCCCAAGTTCAAGGTCAGGCCCATTATCAAATGCATTGAAGAGGAGATCTTCCCCTGGCGGGAAAAGATAGAATGGGGCTATTCGGTGCCCTATATGGTGACCGGGGTCATGAACCAGCACCCCCGCACGGCCATGGCAGTGATGGAATCTGACAAAAAAGATCTCATAACCGAGTATTACGACTCGATCTGCGGCACGGTCGAGACCCATTGACGCAACCGGCAGCAGCGGCCCGGCTGCCGCTGCCCTTTTTGTGCAAGCTCCCCGGAAACACCAGCATGCCGGAGCGGGGACTTCAAAATATGGGGGGGCTGAACTTATTGAAATGACCTCCTCCCGGTGCAGCAGCATCCGGCCTCTGCCACTTGCCCCACGGCAGATTTCTGTTATACTGGGTATATGAAATCCACTTGGCGCCTTCAGGACATCATCGATCTCGAGTATTTTTTCTATCAGGATCAGGCAGAGAGTACTCCTGAAAAGCTGCAGGAGATCCGGGAACGGGACAGGTTCATATACCAGGAGGCATGCCGCGGGCATGAGCGCCTGCCTGACCGCAGTCTCCTGCCCGGACTGTGGCTGCGGGCCCGAAGGCAGCAGGAAGAGGCTGCGGGAAACCGGATCCTGCCGGGACAGCTCAGCCAGGAGATCTATGACAGGACCCAGCTCCTGTTCTGGCTTGCCGGCCTTCTGATCGGCACAGGCTCGTCCCTGTCCTTCTTTACCTACACGGGGACGGCTCCGCTCAACGTCTTTCATTATCTGGCGGCCTTTGTCTTCCTTCAGCTGGCGATCCTGCTGCTTTTGATCTGCTCGCTTGCCCTCAGACTGAAAGGCCCCTCGCCACCGCCGTCCCTGATCGCATCCCTTGTGGCCTCTCTGCTTATCAGACTGTCCCGGACGGCCGCCCGGCGGCTCCTGGCCGAAATCCCGGCCGAGAGGAAGAACGGATTTCAGGCCGTGCTCGGCACGCTGAAGGCAAAGCGGCAGTATTCAGCCCTGCTCTTCTGGTCGGTTTTCTGGCTCATCCAGCTCTTTGCCGTCGGTTTCAATATGGGAGTGCTGGCCCTGACCCTTTTCAAAATCGCCTCCACCGACATCGCCTTCGGCTGGCAATCCACCATCCAGTTCAGCGGCGAGGCGGTCTTCCGTCTGGTCCGGTCGCTGGCACTCCCCTGGTCCTGGTGCCTGGACAGCGGTACGGCCTTCCCCACGCCGGAGCAGATTGAAGGGAGCCGGATCATCCTGAAGGACGGCATCTATCATCTCGCCACCGGCGATCTGACCTCCTGGTGGCCCTTTCTCTGTCTGGCCCTGACCGTATATGGCCTCTTGCCCCGGATCCTGCTGCTGGCAACCGCCTGGTTCAGGAGAAAAAGCTGCCTCGCGGGCCTTACCTTCGATCAGGCCGTATTCGACCGGCTTCTGGTCCGGATGCAGACCCCGCTGGTCTCAAGTCAGGCAAGGCCGGAAGACAGAGGACGGGAGGCGGAGTCCGGACCGACGGCTATCCAGCAGCCCCCTGGCCCCGGCACGGGCCTGGTGGCGCTGGTCCCCGACGAGATCTTCGACCGCTGCCATGAGACGGAGCTTGCCGCCATCCTTGCCCGAGAGGGAAAGTCGCTGGCCGGCAGAATCAGGATGGGGGAGGACTACGGCTCCGACCGGCAGATCCTGGCAGATCTCGCCGCCTCAACGGAACAGAGGGATGTCCTGATCCTGGCTGAGGCCTGGATGCCGCCCATCGCCGACCTGCTGGTCTTCGTCCAGGACCTGCGCCTGGCCCTGAGGGGAAAGACATTCATCCGAATCGGCCTGCTGGGCAGACCGGATCAGACCACCATCTTCACCCCGGTGGACCCCGCCGCGATGAAGGTATGGCGACAGAAAACAGCCGCCCTGGGCGATCCCTATCTCGCCGTTGAAAGTCTCGCAGGACAGATTTGAGGTTTTATGATACTCTTCAAATACCCTATAAAGATGCCTTCGTGCAGACATGAACATCAGAGTCTCCCGCCCCCCCCATGATGCCATGATCCCTGAATTCGCCATAATCGGTCACCCCAACGAGGGCAAATCCTCGGTACTCTCCACTCTCGCCGAAGACGACTCCGTCCGGATCAGTCCAACGCCCGGCGAGACCACGGAGTGCCGCACCTTTCCGGTGGTCATTGACGGCGTCGAGGTCCTCCGCTTCACCGATACCCCGGGCTTTCAGCACCCCAGGCGGGTGCTGCACGAGCTGCAGCATTTCACCGGCCCCGGCATGATTGGCCGGTTCAGGGAGACTTTCGCATCGGTAGCCGAACTCCGGCACGACTGCGAGCTCCTGCTGCCGGTGGCCCGGGGCGCCGGGATCATCTATGTGGTCGACGGGTCCCGTCCCGTAAGAAACATCGACCGGGCAGAGATGGAAATCCTGCGTCTGACCGGCAGACCCCGCATGGCCGTCATCAACTGCAAGGATGAAGGAACCGCTCATCTCGGCGACTGGCGGGAAGAATTTCGCAAGACCTTCAACGCCAACCGGATATTCAACGCCCACCGAGCCACCTACGCCGAGCGGATCCTGCTGCTGGAGGCACTGAAGAATATCGATCAGGACTGGCATGGACCGCTCGACCTGGTGGTGTCCGGCTTCAAGAAGGACTGGGCAGCCCGCAACGACCGGACGGCGGAGCTGATCCTGAACCTGCTCACCGATTGCCTGACCTTCACGGCCGCCGGAGACCTTGAGGCCGGGATGGACGAGACCGCCCTGAGGGCCCGGCTGGCCCGGACCTACGCCGACGCCATCCGGACCAAAGAAAAGAAGACCCACCGGCAGATCCGCGGTCTGTTCAAACACAATATCTTCAACTATGACCTGCCGCCCTGCTCAATCCTGCATGCGGACCTTTTCAACGAGAAGACCTGGCAGTTTCTGGGCCTGAGCCGAGGCCAGATGGCCTTGGCCGGAGGCCTGAGCGGGGCCGCGGTGGGAGCGGGGATCGATATCGCCCACGCCGGTCTGAGCCTGGGCATCTATGCCGCGCTGGGCGGGGCCATCGGCACCGCAGGCGCCCTTCTGGGCGGCAGGAGCCTGTCCACCAGGGCCCGGCTTTTGGGCGTGGGACTGGGAGGGGAGCAGATGCAGGTGGGCATGGGCGACTCAATCCAGTTCTTCCATATCCTGCTTGACCGGGCCCTGCTCTTCTATGCCCATATCATCAACTGGGCCCATGGGCGGCGGGACTATTCCGCAGATCAGAGGCAAACCGGCGCGCCGGATTCCCTGCCTCAGGGAATCTGCAGCGGTCAATGGCCGGGTGCCTCGCTGAAGGTCTGCCGCGACTATTTTCAGGCCGTCAGAAAGGGGGATGAGGCCAGACAAGACATCCAGAAAAGGCTCCTGCACAAGATCCTCACAGACACCCTGATGGTGATTTCCTGCGGAGAGACCGCGGACTGAAGCTATGATCAGGACCATCACCTCAGAAAAAAAGCCGATCAAGCTGTGGCTGGACGACATTGAGGAGGGGGCCCTGGCCCAGGCCAAGAACCTGGCAAACCTGCCCTTCACCTTCAGGCATGTGGCGATCATGGCCGATGCCCACTTGGGCTACGGCATGCCCATCGGCGGTGTTCTGGCCACCGAGGATGTCATTATCCCCAACGCGGTGGGCGCGGATATCGGCTGCGGGATGTGCGCGGTAAGGACCTCCCTCGACCGGATCCTCCCCGAAGACCTGAAAACGATCATGCGGCGGATCCGGGGCGAGATCCCGGTGGGCTTCAAGCACCACAGCCGACCGCAGGACCAGAGCCTGATGCCCCTTGCGCCTGCGGACAAGCCTTCCTCGGGCCTGCCTATGGTTGAGAGGGAATACGAAAACGGCCTGCGCCAGCTCGGCACCCTGGGAGGCGGCAACCATTTCATCGAGATCCAGCGGGGAGACGACGGGCATATCTGGATCATGATCCATTCGGGCAGCCGCAATATCGGCTTCCGGGTGGCGAACCATTACAACAGGCTGGCCATCGATCTGAACGCCAGACACAAATCCGCCGTCCCGTCCGCCTGGCAGCTGGCTCATCTGCCGTTGTCCTCCGAGACCGGCAGGCAGTACCTGGCCGAAATGCAGTTCTGCGTCGAATTCGCCTTGGCCAACCGACAACTGATGATGGAGCGGATCCAGGATATCTTCGCCTCCGGGTACCCCTTTGCGACCTTTGCCGATCCGGTCAATATTGCCCACAACTATGCCAGGCTGGAGCATCATTTCGGCAGGGAGGTGCTGGTCCACCGAAAGGGAGCGACCAGCGCCCGGCTGGGGGAAACCGGCATAATCCCCGGCTCCCAGGGGACACGGAGCTGCATCGTCCGCGGCCTGGGCAATGCCGACAGCTTCACCTCATGCTCACACGGTGCCGGCAGGATAATGGGAAGGAAGCAGGCCCAGCGGCAACTGGACCTGCAGGCAGAGATCAGAAGACTCGACGCCCAGGGCGTCATCCATGGAATCAGGGGCAGAAAGGATCTTGACGAGGCCGCAGGCGCCTACAAGGACATCGGCAAGGTCCTGGAGGCCCAGACCGACCTCATCGAGGTGCTGGTCAATCTGCAGCCCCTGGCGGTGATCAAAGGCTGAGAGTTCTGCCACCGCCCTGTTTAAGGGGCCAGCCGCTCGATCTTCCAGCCATCCCCTGAAGGGGTATAGCAGAAACGGTCGTGGAGCCGGTTCTCGCGCCCCTGCCAGAATTCGATTGCGCTCGGCGCCACTTTAAACCCGCCCCAGAAGGACGGCAGGGGGATTTTCCCCTCGCCGAACTTGGTCTTCATCTCATGAAACTTCTGCAGCAGCATCTGCCGCGAAGAGAGGGGGTGGCTCTGGCTGGACACCCAGGCGGCCACCTGGCTGTCCTTGGGCCGGGACATGAAATAGCGGGCCGAGTCGGCGGTGGAGATACGGCTTGCGATCCCGGAGATACTGACCTGCCTCTCCAGCTCCAGCCAGACGAAGAGCAGACTGACCCTGGCATTGCCGGAGATTTCAGTGGCCTTTTTGCTGCCGTAATTGGTGAAGAAGACAAAACCGCCGGCGTCAAAATACTTCAGGAGGACGGTACGCTGGCTGGGCTGCCCCTCGCTGCTGACCGTTGCCAGGACCATCGCAGTGGGATCGGCGATATTGGTTTTTCTGGCCTGTTCGAACCAGGAACTGAACTGAAGAATCGGATCGGGGTTGAGGGCCTCGCGCTGCAGACCGCCTTTCAGGTAGTCGCGTCGAAAATGACTGATATCCAAAATAAACCTCAAATAACTCCAGGCCTCTCAGGCCAAAACGCAAAGAGGAGAACAAAGGCGGAAATCCCCCCCTGCTCCCCCGAAAAAGAGGGGCCCTCCTGCAAGGGCCCATCACTGCTGATAACAGGCAATCGAGCCTGCGGCTCAGCCGCCCACGACTTTGACTCCCTCCAGTTTCCAGCTGTCTGTCCCGGTGGGACGCGCCCAGGTCCATTCTTCCTCAAATTTGACCGGCACGGTCATGGATCCTTCGACCAGGCTGCCCGTCTTGTCGTCCACGGTATAATCAAGCAGGTTGGCGGAAAAGAGGACGGTGGCGAAATCCTCGTTTCCGTCGACACCCGCATCCACCAGTTCAACCTTGCGGATTGCGATGCTCTCCAGCTTGTTGATATGTCCGCGCTGGCGCATCTCGGCAAAACGGGCTTCATATTCGCCGGCCAGCTGTGAGCCGAGAAGATGGCGATAGGAGTTCAGATCCCGGTGCATCCATCCGGCCTGGACCTGGAAGAAGACATCCGAGGCTATCTCCGTAAAATATTTCGGGTCGAAGGATGGGTCCATCCTGCGGATATCGGCAAGCCCCTGTTCAAGCCCGCCGGAAGAAACGGCAGAGGGGGGCGGCCCCGAACCGCCGAAAGCACCCGAACCGCCGAAGGATGCCGGACCGCCGTCGCCATACTGATTCTGATTCGAAAACGGAGGGAATCCCCCTCCGGAAGAACGGTTGGAAAACTTCTTGTAGAGGTAATACCCAATCCCTCCCAGAATCAGAATGGGCAGGATGCCGATTCCGCCGCCGCCGTGGCCGCCGAACATGGAGCCGAACAGCATCCCGCCCAGGGCCCCGCCCAGAAGCCCTCCTGCCAGTCCGCGGGAAAAGCTGCCGGTCTGGTTGTTGAGAGGAGGCTGATAGCTGGGGGTGGGAGATTGCCGCGGGGATGGCCGGCTGTAGGATCTTCCGCCCGAACCGGAGCGGGCCTCGGCATACTGCGCCGACATCCCGGCCTCAAACAGGAAACAGGTCAACAGAACAAGGGCAAGGGGCACTATGTTTTTTATACTCATGGTCACTTCTGCAGGGTAAAGGTTGATAAACGTATCAAGATAAAGCATCCAAGAAGAAATAGCCATTCACGGGGCACTTGTCATGCACAAAGTGAACAAAAAAGTCAAAATAGCCCATTTTTCCTATCCGATTGTTCCGGCAGAAACCGGTCGGCCGGCACCCGCAATGGGGGTTCTGCAGGGATTTTCTTTGCACCGGATTTGACAAAGCCCCTTCTCCCATTATAGAATTTTTTCAGCATGCAGAAGATCTTCGATAAATGCAGGAGCGCTGCCCTATGAATCCTTTTACCAGCAGTTCCCAGGAATGCGACAGATCCCTCCCCTGCTCCTTATCTCTCTTCCACGATAATCAAGCATACACAGGATTCCAGATGGTTTGAACGGCGACTCGTCAGGGGTACATCCGGGCCTTCAGCCAACCAGCCAGCCTCCGGACTGCACCTCAGGTGACGACGTGCGACAACATATAATAATTTGTGAGGAATCAGATGAAAATGACTCTCGGCAAGAAACTGTACACCAGTTTCCTGGGGCTGGCGATACTCGTCCTGCTGTCAGGCGTTGTGGGCATGATAATCCTGTACAAGGTGACTGATTCCGCAGATATCGTCGGCAAGAACAAAGCCCCCGTCCAATACGTAGTGATGAACGCCGCCCTTGCCCTGGAGACGGTCCAGAAATATTCGATTGAGTACAACGGCGCCACCACCGGCCTCCAGGTCCTGGAGGGCAAGCTCATCGCCTCTCTCGATGAATTCGACATGTGGATCTCCATGCTGCGTTTCGGCACGGAATCCAAAGAGTTTAAGGACAGCACATTCGGCAGGATTTATGCCCGGAAGGGGACAGGAGTCGTCACCCCGAAAGGTTCCGAGAAGATCCAGCAGGTCACCCAGGGCATCATGCAGGAAAGCGCCAATCTCAGGGGCAACACCGCCGATCTGATCCGGGCCCATCAGGAATACGCATCGTATGCGGTGATCACCAAGGACAAGAAGATCTATTCCCTGCCCTCTTTTCTCGATCTCACCCAGCGGCTCCAGTCGGAATGGGTCCAGCAGCTCAAGGACGCCGCTGCCATGGAGGCCGTTTTTGCCGGAGAGACCTCCCCCGGGGCAGGACTGATGGGCGAGTGGCTTGCCACCTACAGGGTGGAAAACAAGGATCTGATGAAGCTGGTCGAACAGCTCGCCGGCCAGACGGAAAAAATCAGGGCCCAGGCAACCGAGATCAACAAGATGAGTTCGGCAGCGGACAAGACCATGGGTTTTAATCGCACGATCACCATCACATCCAGAATCGAGCGCTATTTCAGGGAACTGCACAGTCTTAGCGAGACCCTCTACCAAAATCTGGAGACAACCGAACAGACCAAACAGCTGGCGATGGCGGCCTCCGAAAGCGTAATCAACAAGGAGTTGGACGACCTGATAACCGGGGCAGACATGGAGATGAAGGAGGCCCTGCGTGTCTCCGACGCGGTGAAGACCAGAGGGACCACGACCCTGATCCTCCTGACCCTGGCCGCAGTCATCACTGCCGCAGTCCTGGGGACGCTGATCAGCCGATACCTGACCGGCCGGATCCGCTCTCTGGCCGATACCACCAGGGATATCGCCGGCGGCAATCTCCGAAAAAAAGTGCAGGTGACCTCCAGCGACGAACTGGGATCGCTGGCCTGCGATACAAACTCGATGATTGACAATCTTCGGGATATAATCGGCCGGATCCGCAATTTTTCGGGCAATCTGTCGGATTCCTCCACCGGCCTCGGAGGCGTCTCGCTCGACCTCCATAATAATGCCCAGGATCTGAACACCAAATCCACAGAGGCCTCCCGGGCCACGGGAGAGATGTCTTCCTCTATCCTGGACATATCAGCAATTGCCAACGATTCCATGGAAAAAGTCCAGAGCGTGGCCATGGCCACCGAGGAGATGAGCTCCACCATCAATGAGATTGCCCACAACGCCGAGCAGGCCAGGGCGGTGACGGCAAAGGCCGTTATCACTGTCGAAAACACCACCCAAAAGATGACGGAATTGTCCTGCGCAGCCAAAGAGGTCGGAAAAGTTGCCGATGTCATAGTCAATATTGCCAACCAGACCAACCTTCTCTCTCTCAACGCCACCATAGAGGCGGCCAGGGCCGGGGACGCGGGAAAGGGATTTGCCGTAGTCGCCAACGAGGTCAAGGAACTGGCGAGCCAGACCAACCAGGCCACGGAGGATATCAGGCAGAAGATCACCGCCATCCAGCAATCCAGCGACATGACCATCACCGCCATCAACGAGATATCCCAGGTCATCAACAACATCAATTCAATCGTTGTCGTTATTGCCGGGGCCGTTGAAGAGCAGGCAGTGACCACCGCCCAGATCACCCAGGATATCGGCTCGGTCTCGACAGGGATTGAGGATATGAACAGGCATGTCACCTCGGCCACGGAGATCATGGGGTCGGTCTCCGAGGATATCGGGGTGGTCAATGTAACCAGCAACCAGGTGCAAAACGGGAGCGCCCAGATCAAGCAAAGCGCCGCAGACCTGAAAAACCTGGCGGAGGAACTCCAGTCCCTGGTGGGAAAATTCAGTCTCTGACCGGCTCAGAGGCCCCGGGCGCCAGTCCTGATCCGGCATGACGGTCCGCAAGACCTCCCGGGCAGATCGGGGGGCTTTATTCCCACTCTGCAGACGTCCAGCGGTGCTGCCCGAACAATGTCCCGCATCCGGAGGGAAGGCCTGCACCACAAACCATAATCTCTCAACACCCGAACAGGAGAAGACCTATGACCAGAAAAATCTACACAATCATCATCGCAGCTGTTATGTTATTCGCCTTTACGCCGCAAGGCTCCGCCGAGCAGCTGACGCCCGAACTCTGCAAACAGAAGGCGAAAGCCGCTGCTGCGCTGGTTAAGGCCGAAGGGGAGGCGGCCTTCGACAAGCTTAAAGATCCGAAGGGCGAATTCATATTCGGAGACGGCGAAGGATATGTGTGGGTTCATAATCTGGAGGGAAAGATGGTCATGCATCCGATCAAGCCGTCCCTGAACGGTTCAAACCTTTTGGATATGCGGGACGTCAACGGTGTCTATCTCTTTGCCGCCATGAATGATCTGGTCCAGGATAAGGGCGAGGGCTGGGTCCCTTACGCCTGGCCGAAACCGGGCCAGAAGGAGAGCTCCCCCAAGGTCTCCTACGTCATTCTGGTCAAGCACGGCGACAAGAACTATGTTGTCGGCAGCGGCATGTACGATGTCACCGCCTCAGATATAGCCAAAAAATTTCCGGGAGATGCCATCTACCAGGACAAATAGGCCACCCTCCTGAGACCGCCTGCCGCCTGCTGCCCCGCACCCGGGGCGCCGGTGGGCGACCAGTACAATCGGCAGCCCTTTTCCGACCCGCTGATGGTGTCTGAAAAGGGCTTTTCTCTGGCCGCTTCAGCAGCCGCCGCACTGCGTTCCGGCCCGTCTCTTCAGATCGAACAGTTCCTATGCTTCTGATTTTTCCACCGGCAGCCAAACCCTGCGAACCTCCGGCGGGTATCGCCTCTCTTGCCGGCGCCCTGCGCGCCCACGGTTTGCCCTGCACCCTGTTCGACGCCAACCTGGAGGGCCTGCTCTATCTGCTCACGACTGCCGGGCCTGCACAAGACACCTGGGGCAGGAGGGCGCAGCGCAATATGGCGCGCAATCTCGCCAGCCTGCGTTCGCCCGCACTGTACACCAACCCTGCCCGCTACCGGCGGGCTGTAGCGGATGTCAACCACCTGCTGGATCAGGCCGGCCGGCGGCGTGATCTCGATATCAGTCTGGCCAACTACCAGGATCACCTTTCGCCCCTGAAGAGCCACGATCTGCTCCGGGCCGCGGCCCGACCGGAGGATAATATTTTCTTTCCCTGGTTTTCAGGCCGTCTGACCACGATCCTTGAAGACAGCAAACCCGCCTTCGTCGGCTTTTCGCTGAATTACCTCAGTCAGGCCATAACCGCCTTTGCGATGATGGGATGGCTGAAGGAGCAGCATCCCGGGCTGCCCATCATCCTGGGCGGTGGCCTGGTGACCTCCTGGATGAGCAATCCCGCCTGGAAGAATCCCTTTGCCGGCCTGGTGGATCACCTCATCGCCGGCAGAGGCGAGGGCCCCCTGCTCAGGCTGCTGCAGCGGCAGGACCACGGCCATGGCCGCCCCGACTTCAGCGGCCTGCCGCGAGATGCCTATCTGGCTCCGGGCTTCATCCTCCCCTATCCGGCATCCTCCGGCTGTGCCTGGCGCAGGTGTTCCTTCTGCCCCGAGAATGCCGAAGAGACTCCCTACCGCTCCGTTTCGACCGAGAAAACCATGGAAGATCTCCGTTTCCTGACCGCGGCCACCGCCCCCGTCCTGCTGCACTTTCTCGATAATGCCATGAGCCCGGCCCTGATGCAGGCCCTGATCAATGAAGGATTCGATATCCCGTGGTACAGCTTTGCCAGGGTCCATGCGGCCCTGACCGATACCGACTTTTGTCGGGGCCTGCGCCGGTCAGGCTGCAGGATGCTGAAGCTGGGAATCGAATCGGGCGACCAGTCTGTCCTGGACGCCATGGATAAGGGAATCGATCTGGACATGATGTCCAGGGCCCTGACGGCGCTGCAGGCGGCAGGAATCGCCACCTATGTCTATCTGCTCTTCGGCACGCCTGCGGAATCACTGCCCCAGGCCCGCAGGACGCTGTCCTTTGTGGCCCGGCACCATGAGGCCATCACCTTCCTGAACCTGGCGATCTTCAATATGCCGGTCTGCAGCAGGGAGGCAGCCGGCCTGGAGACCAGCGGCTTTTCTGAAGGCGACCTCTCTCTCTACACTGACTTCAGGCATCCTCTGGGCTGGGACCGGAAGGAGGTCCGCAGGTTTCTCGACCAGGAGTTCCGCCGCCATCCGCAGATCGCCCCGATCCTGCGAAATGATCCGCCCCTCTTCACCTCCAACCACGCCCCCTTCTTCTGCTATACGGCTCCGCAGGGAAAGGAGGCGCCGGATTAACCGATGGCTACCAACTCTATCTGAAAGGTGAGATCCTTGCCGGCCAGGGGGGGGTTGGCATCCAGGCTCACGTGCGAGGGACCGATCTCGGTGACCACCACCTGCACCAGTTCTCCCCCCGGCCCTCCCATCTGCAGCCTCTGGCCGACCTGGGGGTCCAGGTCCGGCGGAATATGCTCCCGCGGGGCCTTGATGATCAGGGCCTCATCGTATGCGCCGTAGGCCTTCTCGGCAGGGATGGTGACGGTTTTCGACTCGCCCACGCTCATGCCGAGGACGGCCTCTTCGAATCCTGCGATGACCTGCTCGCCGCCAATCTGAAAGCTCAGCGGATCATGCCCTGCCGAGGAATCAAACGTCGTGCCGTCGGCCAGTGTCCCTGTATAGTGTATTTTGACTGTATCGCCCTTTTTTGCAGCTGCCATTCCGTCTCCTTTATTATGAGTGGACGCCGATTCGCCCGGCGCCGCGATAAAAAAGAAAACACTATAGCATACTGTCCTTCCGATTGGTACCGGCAAAGAACCAGGCCGGCATCAATCGGAAGAGGGGGCTTATACCTTGAAGGTTCCGACCAGCTTGGTAAGGCCGGCGGAGAGTTCATGCAGACTTCCGGTGTTGGTATTGACCTTATTGGAATTTTCACTCATCTCCTGGGCCGCCCTGTTGACATCGGCAATATCCCCGGCAATCTGAATGGAGACAGAGGAACTCTGCGACACATTCTCGTTGATCTCCTGGATGCCCTGGGAGATATGGGAGATGTTCTGGGAAATCTGGTCGACAGTCACAGCCTGCTCCTCGACGGCGGTGGCGATGGTATTGACGATGGAACTGTTCTGACTCACCACCTTGCTGATGCTGCCGATTTCAACGATGGTGTCCCTGGTGGTTTTCTGGATCTCTTCGATCAGGTCTCTGATCACATTCGTCGCAGCGGCGGTCTGCCGAGCCAGCTCCTTGATTTCACTGGCTACTACCGCGAATCCCTTCCCCGCATCACCGGCCCTTGCCGCCTCAATGGTCGCGTTCAGGGCCAACAGGTCAACCTGGTCCGAAATATCGGATATGGTTTCCAGGACCTTGGCGATCTCCTGGGCCGATTTCCCCAGGGCGTCCACCTGGGCGGAGGACCTGGCCGCCTCGCCCACAGCCTGATCGGTGATGACCCTGGCCTTCTCGGAGGTCTGGGCAATCTCCTTGATGGTCGCATTCATCTCCTCGACTGCGGCTGCCACCATGTCTACATTGGCAGTGGTCTCCCCCATGGAGGAGGCCACCGACGACATATTGGCAGACATCTCTTCAACGGCAGCCGAAACGGTATTCGCCCTGCCGGAGGTCTCCTCGGCCCCTTTGGACATTTCCCCGGCGATCCGGGACAGGGAGTCCACCGAGGTGTTCAGCGCCTTGCCGTCATCGGCAATGTCCTTGATGATATTCTGCAATTTTTCGACGAAGACATTAAACCACTTGGCCAGATCTCCCAGTTCGTCTCCGGAGGAGACCTTCAGCCTGCGGGTCAGATCCCCTTCACCCTCGGCGATATCACGCAGCATCAGGCTGGCAGAACGGATCGGGGAGGATATCCTGTTGGCCAGAAAGGTCACAATACAGCCGACCACCGCAATCAGCACCGCGCTGCAGCCGGCGATCCACACCCCCTGCCGGGTAATGCTCGCCTGCATCCCCCGCTGCTGGGCCAGCAAGGCCTTATCGATGTCGTCGGCATAGATCCCGGTGCCGACAATCCAGTTCCACTGTTTGAACAGCCTGACATAGGAGATTTTCCTGACAGGATCTTTTTCGCCCGGCTTCGGCCACATATATTCTATATAGCCATCACCGTTTTCCTTGCCCAACCTGGCCATTTCAGCAAAGAATTTCTTACCCTGCGGATCCTGAAAATCGCTCATGTCCTTGCCGTCCAGCTCAGGCTTGATCGGATGCATGACAATCCTGGCTCCGGTATCGATGATGAAAAAATAGTCCTGATTGTCAGGACCGAAACGAAGACTGCCGATCTGCCGCTTGGCCTCGTCCATAAAACGCTCTTCCGCCGCCTGCATATACACACCGGTGCCAATTATCCAGTTCCAGGGTTTGAAGAGGCGGACATAGGAGAGCTTGGCCACCGGCTTTTCCTCGCCCGGCTTGGGCCACATATACTCCACAAACCCCTGCCCGTCCTTCTGGCAGACCTTGACCATCTCGACAAACAGTCTGGTGCCGTTGGGATCCCTGGCATCGGAAACGTTCTTGCCGTCCAGCTCCGGTTTTATGGGGTGCATCACCATGACGGGCTGCATGTCATTGATCCACAGATAATTTCCGTCGGCATAGCGCATCTTCTCAACAATTGCGGCGGCCATTTTCTGCTTCTCGGCATCGGTCAGGTCTTTTTTTGCATAGACATCCTCAATGGATGAATAGGCCAGATCGACCACCGACTGCAGTTCCTGCTTATAGGCCTGGGCAACCTGGGCCGGGTCGTGGGCGGCCCGGTACTGGGTGGCCATGATCTCGAAGGTATTGCGGACCAGATCATTCAGCTTTTCGTTTTTATCGTTGACCATGATGGAATGGACCCGGTCAATGCTCTGTGATCCTTCATTTTGCAATGCCCTTATGCATATCCCCATACTGATCAGACCGAAGAGGAGAAAGAACGGCAGGGTTGTCAGCAGAATCTTACGCCTTATTGACATACAGTCCTCCAAAAAAGACAAAAAACAACCGTTTTCCCATCAGATACAGAACAGATCGACAGATCGACAGATCCGCCTATACAAGCCCACTCTTGTTCAGAGATCACTAAAATTATACGCTTCCGGAAAAATAAAAGTCAAACATCAAAACATCCGGCCCTGGTGAATACCCGTAGTAATTCTCCTTGAAAACGGCTATATCTGCACCCGTACCGCCATGGCCTGCAGAGATCGAGTCTCTCCCGGACGGCCAGGCGGTACGCTCCGGGGCCGATTGTTTTCGGCAGGCCGGGGAATACTCCTTCAAGGCAGTCTTAAAAATGATCCCATGAAAACGGTACTCGTCGTCGGCGGCGGGCCGGCCGGTCTGATGGCGGCGGGCCAGGCGGCCATCAATGGAGCCCAGGTCATGCTGCTGGAGAAAATGCAGCGCCCGGGGCGAAAACTCTGCATCACCGGCAAGGGGCGCTGCAATCTGACAAATACAGCGGAACTTCCTGATTTCCTCATCCATTTCGGGAGGAACGGACAGTTTCTCCGGCAGGCCTTCGCCCGGTTCTTCACCAAAGAGCTCATGGACTTTCTCTCCGGGCTTGGCCTGGAACTGGTAACAGAGAGGGGAGGACGGGTCTTTCCCGCCAGCGGCAAGGCCCCGGACGTTCTCAAGGTCCTGCAGCACTGGATCACCGCCTGCGGGGCAGTCATCAGGTGCAACTCGCCGGTGGAGGGCCTCATCATCAAGGCCGGCAGGATAGGCGGCGTACTCTGCTGCGGCCGGGAGATTGCAGGAGATGCGGTGATTGTCGCCACCGGCGGCGCCTCTTATCCGGCCACCGGCTCGACCGGCGCGGGATACCTGCTGGCCGAAAGCGCAGGCCATACCATGGTCCCCGTCAGACCGGCCCTGGTACCGCTGGAGACGGCGACTGGCGGCACCTGCTCTATGGCGGGACTTGAACTGCGCAATATCGGGATCCGGCTGCTCATTGACGGCAAGAAAAGACAACAGGCCTTCGGGGAGATCGCCTTCACGGAAACCGGCCTGAGCGGGCCCCTCACCCTGACCTTCAGCGGTACTGTGGTCGACGCCCTGCGGGAGGGCAGGAAGGTGGCCTTCTCCATCGACCTGAAGCCGGCCCTGGACGAAGCCAAACTCGATGCCCGCCTCCTGCGCGATTTCACCGCCCGCACCAAGGAGCGTTTTGACAGCGTCCTGCGCGGCCTGCTGCCGCGTCAGTTGGTGCAGATCTGCCTGGATGCCACCGGCATCCCGCCCCAGCGCCCGGCCGGCGAGATCACAGCCCGGGAGCGCAGGGGTCTGCGCATCTGGATCAAGGACTTCCGGCTGGAGATCACCGGCCACAGGCCGCTGGCCGAGGCCATCGTCACCGCCGGCGGCGTGGACCTCGGGGAGATCGATCCGCGGACCATGGAATCCCGGCGGACCGCCGGGCTCTATCTCGCCGGAGAAATCCTCGACATCCAGGGCGACACCGGCGGCTACAATCTCCAGGCGGCATTCTCCACCGGCTGGCTGGCCGGCCGATCCGCCGCCGCCCCATAAGGGCCCGGGTAGACCGAGGAAGCAGACCTGACTGAATAGAGGGCTGCTTTTCTGCCACCACGTCCCAGTTTCCCGTTGCATATTCCCGCCCCCGGCTATATCCTACCTGCATATCTTTCACAATTTCCGGGGATTTATCGGCGCATAGCGACTTCACCGAATACACCACAATGCTGAACTGGCTCACGACTCACAAGAGATGGCTCATTCCCACCGGCCTGGCCTCAATCCTGATTTTCATGTTCTTCTCGGTGACGCTGCATCTGCAGCATCGAAGGCAACAGGTACAGGAGGAGGCAATGGCGGTGAAGGTTGCAGCTGACATTGCCGAAAGGGCCGCCCAGAAAACACAGAAGACCGCAGACAGCCCCCCCGCCGATCTGCCGCCCGAAATGATCCCCGAGAAAGAGATTCCCCTTTATGTACGCCAGCCCTCTCCCTCCGAGGTGACCGGCAGGATCGAGGGGACGGACAGCTATGGACGTAAAGCGGAGGAAGACAAGCTCAAAGACCTCCAGATCGTCTGGCCCTTATACTTCTTCTCCATCATGAAACGCGACCAGGAGACGGCCAGAGTGATGCTGGACGCCTCGGAAAACGGATTCGGAGTCATTGTCGTCACCGACATCAGCCTGAAGAAATACCCGGGCATACTCTCCTCCCGACCCGGCGACAGGATCTGGCTGGCCGGCAGGATCTCCGCGATCGACACCCAGGCTACCGGCCAGATAGGCCTTGTCACCGATTACCTCGGTTTCGCCGACAACCATCCTTCTCATAACGAAAACTGACAAACGCCCATGCTACGGATCACAGGAATCATAGCAGTGCCGCTGCACGAGATTGAAATCAGCCAGATTCGGGCCCAGGGGGCAGGAGGGCAGAACGTCAACAAGGTCGCAAGCGCTGTCCATCTCCGCTTCGATATCAGCAAATCCTCCCTGCCCCAGATCCTCAAAGGACGGCTTCTGGACATGCAGGATCAGCGACTGACCAAAGACGGCGCCATCGTGATCAAGGCCCAGCAATACCGGACCTTTGAGAGCAATAAGGAGGATGCGTTGGCACGGCTGGCCCAGATCATCCGCGGCGTCACCCTGATCCGCAAGAAGCGCAGGCCCACCCGGCCGTCGGCCACCTCACAGAAAAAAAGACTGGACCGGAAGACCCTGCACAGCCGGACGAAGATCCTGCGCAAGAAAGTCTGCTGACCCTGCTGCTGCCAGCCGTCGAGGAACCGGCATGGCTGGACCGGACTGTCTGGCCGCAACAAATCATAAAAGCGCATCATTCCTGTACCGTGCAGGCAGATTCCTTTTTACCTGCAGAGCGCACAAAAAACAGATCCGGCCCCCTTTCCTCGCCCCCTTTTCCGATATAAAAAGCTTGCGCAATCCGGCCGGACCTGGTAATGACTTTCAGCTTAGTCAGTGCCTTTTCCAAAGATGGCTCACCCGTTTCCGATCACTGTTTCTTCCGGCGTTCAGTTTTCCCTCTTGTTCAGCCCGTGATTCATTTTTTGATTTCAAGCGGAGAGCCCGTTCTTTGCAGGCCGTATGTGTCAGACCAGGATAGAGGAAATACAGAACTCTCCCCCCGATTGCGGGATTGCGGAGAGAGTATATGGAACTGGCAGACACCCCACAGCCCGGACGGAAGCCCTTTTAGTCTGCCGGGATAAACCCAGTTTCATATACAGGAATTGCTATGTCTTTTGATACCCAGGCCCCTCTTTTTTCCGATTTCAACCTCAGTCAACCCCTTTTGCAGGCCCTGGACGATGCCGGATACGAATCCCCGACGCCTATCCAGATAGAGATGATCCCTCATGTCATGGCAGGCCGCGATGTGGTCGGTCAGGCCCAGACAGGCACCGGCAAGACCGCGGCATTCGCGCTGCCCCTGCTCGCCAATATCGATCTGCGCCGCAATCATCCCCAGGTCCTGGTGCTGGCCCCTACCCGGGAGTTGGCCCTCCAGGTGGCCGAGGCCTTCCAGACCTACGGCGCCCATCTGAAAAACCTGAAGATCGCAGCCATCTTTGGCGGCCAGGATTACACCACCCAGATTTCCGCCCTCAAGCGCGGCCCCCAGGTGATTGTCGGCACACCGGGACGAGTCATGGATCATATCCGCCGGCAGAGCCTGAAGATGGATAATATCGTCAGCCTGGTCCTGGACGAGGCCGATGAGATGCTCAACATGGGCTTTATCGACGATGTCGAGTGGGTCCTGACCCAGCTGCCGGAAAAACGGCAGATCTCTCTTTTTTCCGCCACCATGCCTGCAAGCATCCGCAGCATGGCCAAAAAATACCTGACGGACCCCGTAGAGATCACCATCAAGTCACGCACCGCCACCGCCACCACCATCCATCAGCGATACATCCTCACAGACGGATTTACCAAAAAGATCGAAGCCTTGGGCCGGGTCTTAGAGATGGAGGCCTGGGGCGGGGTCCTGATCTTCGTCCGGACCAAGATCCAGACCGTGGAACTGGCGGAAAAGCTCTCGGGCCTTGGCTATGCCTGCGCGCCTCTCTGCGGCGACATCCCCCAGAATCAGAGGCTGCGGACCGTCGAACAGCTCAAGAGCGGCAAGCTGGACATCCTTGTGGCAACCGATGTTGCCGCCCGCGGTCTGGACGTGGAGCGGATCAGCCACGTGATCAATTTCGATATTCCCTTCGACAACGAGGCCTACATCCATCGCATCGGCCGTACCGGCAGGGCCGGCAGAAAAGGCGAGGCCATCCTCTTCATCCACCCCCGCGAAAAACGGATGCTGCACTCCATCGAGGCCCTGACGCGCCAGAAAATCGAGATGATGGCACTGCCGACTGTCAGGGAGATAAATGGCAGAAGGATAGCAGCCTTCAAGGAGCGGATCACCACGACCTTAAACGGCAACGACTTCGCCTTTTTCCGCAATATGATTGACGAATACCTGCAGGAGACTCAGGTCCCGGCAGCCGATCTGGCCGCAGCCCTGGCCAGGATCGCTCAGGGGGACAAGCCCTTCTTCCTGAAGGAATCCGCAGTCGAGAAGCGGATGGACAAACAGGACGTCAGGAGGGAGACCGGCAAGAGCCGGCACGCCGCAGACACCGGTACGGGCAACCGGCCTGTGAGGAAACGGGCGCCCAGCGAACCCGAACCGGGCATGGACCGCTATCGTATCGAGGTCGGCCAGACCCATGGCGTCAGGCCCGGCAATATCGTCGGCGCGATAGCCAATGAGGCAGAAATCAGCAGCGAGCACATCGGCAGGATCTCGATCTTTGACGATCACAGCACTATCGATCTTCCTTTCGGCATGCCCGAGGACATCCTTCACCTCTTAAAGAAGGTCAGAATCAATGAGCGGATGCTGAAGATCAGCAGGCTGGACAGCGCCCCCCGCCAAAACGGCAAGAGAACGGACAGCCGTCCTCCTCAGCCTGAGCGGGCCCCGCTGCCCGAAGGCAAACGGATCCGCCGCAAGGGGCAGAGGAAGGGCATGGTTCCGACTGTTCATCACGCCTGATCCATGCTGCACCAGACCTTCTGTCACATCCCGGGTATCGGTCTGAAGACCGAAAGAAGGCTCTGGGAGGCAGGAATCCTTTCCTGGGAAGGGTGGCGCAATCCACCGCCCTTCCCGCTTGCCAACAGCAGGGTCAGGGACATCCCGGTCTTTCTGGAGGCCTCCCGCCAGGCCCTTGATTCAGACAGACCGAACTTCTTCACCCCCTATCTGGCCGCTGCCGATATCTGGCGCATCTTTCCTCATTTCCGCGCCCGGACCGCCTTCATCGATATCGAAACGACCGGCCTGGACGCGGACGCCCGGATCACCACCATCGCCCTCTATGACGGCAGCACGGTGCGGACCTATGTCAACGGACGCAACCTCGATGATTTTGTCGCCGACATCTTTGCCTACACGGTGCTCGTCAGCTACAACGGCAAAGGCTTTGACGTCCCCTTTCTGGAAAGGCATTTCAGGATCAGGCTGGACCATGCCCATATCGATCTTCGCTACGTCCTGGCCAGGCTCGGTTTGAAAGGCGGCCTGAAGGGATGCGAGAAACAGCTGGGTATTGACAGGGGATCACTGGACGGCGTCGACGGATTCTTCGCCGTCCTGCTCTGGCGGGAGTATGAAAGAACCGGCAGCGACAAGGCCCTCGAGACCCTGCTTGCCTACAATATTGAAGATACGGTGAATCTGGAGAGGCTTCTTGTGGAGGCCTATAACAGGAATATCGCCGTCACGCCTTTTGCCCGAAAACTCGCGATTCCTGCGCCCGAGCCAGCCTGCATCCCCTACCGGCCCGACATGGAGTGTGTGGAGCGTTTACGCCGGGCAGCCCTGCGCTAGGAGGATCGCTCAGGGCTTATCTGCCGAAGCCGATCAGAGAATAATTTCCATCCCCTCCCGGGCAAAAAACACCTCGGTTTTGCCGTACCGCCCCGGTGCACAGTAAGTCTTTGCCAGTTCATCCATCTGGTCATCGGTCCGATCCGGGTCATGATGGAAGAGGGCCAGTTTCTTAACCCCGGCCCGGTTGGCGGCGGCAATGGCATGCTCGATGGGTGTATGCCCCCAGCCGATCCTGCCCTTTTCATATTCCGCCGCCGTATACTGGCTGTCGTGGACCAGCAGATCCGCTCCCGCAAAAAAGGTCTCGATGGCAAGATTCTGTTCCCGCGCCACCTCCTCGCCCTCCAGCGCCATCCCTTCGTCATAATCGGGATGGGCGGGATCGGTTATAAAAAGGTTCCTGAAGGGTTCGGTATCATAGCAGGTGCAGAGGACCTTGCCCTGATGCTCGAAGCGATATCCCAGGGCAGTGATGGGATGGTTGAGATTCTTGGTCGAGAGCAGCAGCCCGTCGCCGAGATCCATGCGCGGGGCCTCCAGAAGCCTGCGGTAATCGATATCCGAGGCGAGTTCGCCGACATTGACGGGAAAATACCGGTATTTCATCTGGCCGCCCACCACATCCTCCAGAGTATCCTCCTCAAAGGTAACCGGTCCATAGACCCTGAGCTTGGTGCCGGGGACATAGATCGGGGTAAAATACGGAAATCCCATGATGTGGTCCCAGTGGGTATGGGAGAGAAAGATATCGACGTTGATGGGCCCGCGGGGCAGGTCATTCTGCATCAGCGAGTTCCCCAACTCCCTGATGCCGGAACCGGCATCAATGATGACGATCCTGTTCTTTTCGCCAACCCGCAACTCCATACAGGCACCGTTGCCGCCATACTTCTGGGTACGCGGACCAGGGCAGGGAATGGATCCCCTCACACCCCAAAATTTCAGTTTCATTGTTTCTCCCTTATATCTGCAGGAAAATCTGGGCTTTTTCGATTTCCTTTTCCACATCACCGCCGATGGCGCCATACTCCTCCCAGCTCAGCCCCGCAATATCAAGCAGGTCTTCCAGGCCGGCCACATCCGGGAAAGGATCTCCGGCATAACCGATATCAAGGATATTGATATACATATTGCCGAGGGCCACGAAGGCCACCTGACGGCGAGCGACCTCCGCCACCTCGCCGGCCTGATGGTGGCCGCTGACACAGAGGGTGATCACCTCGTTGAGCTTCCATTTTTCGGCAATCATCAGCCCCACTTCCTGGTGATCGATGCCCATAAGTTCCTGTTCGACCTCGAGCAGGGGCCGCTGCTCCTTTCTGGCCAGATTCAGAACCTCTATATATTCATCCCCGAAGGGGACCTTTCCCAGATCGTGCAGCAGACCGGCGATGAAGGCCTCCTCCCGCTCACTGATAGGCAGATTGCTGGCAATGGCCAGCAGCTTGGCGCTGACGCCGACCCCGATGGAGTGCTGCCAGAACTGCGCCGTGGGCAGGACCTTGGATTTATTGGTGCTGGAAACCGTCCGGATGATGGCGGTACTCAGGGCCATGTTTTTGACGGTATTCATGCCCAGCATGGTGATGGCCCGGGTCAGGGAGGTGATCTTATTGAGCAGGGAGTAGTAGGCGGAGTTGATCAGTTTCAGCACCTGGCCGGTCAGCACCGGATCCAGGGATATCACTTTATTCAGTTCGTTGGGCGAGGCATCCGTCCGGCTGCAGATCTCCAGGACCTTGCCAACAGTTGTCGACAGGCTGGGCATCTTCCTGATGAACTTCTCTATCTGCTGCCTCTGTTTGTGTTTATCTTGCATCATTCGCCCGCGCCCACGAGAATACCGCCAGATTGTTCCAACATACCAATCATATCAGATTCATGGAGAATCCTTTTTCATTGTATCCAAAGATCCACTTCAGGTCAAGGACTCAAGGCCCGTCAGCTGCTGCCCGCCTGACCGGATTTGGCCCTATGAAAGGCCACCGCCTGGCGGTAGGTGATGCCGCTGCCGCCGAAGATATCCAAGGCGCTGCCGATGGTCACGTCCAGCCGGCCACGGCCAAGCCTGTCGATGAGCTCCAGGTCGGCCAGGTGCCGGACTCCGCCTGCGTACGTGGTCGGACAATCGGCCCAGGCCGACAATTTTTCGAGCAGCCCGACCTCGACGCCTTCGCATTTCCCCTCGACATCGGCGGCATGGATCAGAAATTCATCGCAGCTCCTGCCGAATTCGGCCAGGCTTTTGGCGGTGATGGCCACCTCGGTGAACTTCTGCCAGCGATCGGTAACGATGTAATAGTCATCCCCCCTCTTCCGGCAGCTGAGATCCAGCACCAGCCGATTTTTCCCCACCGTTCTGACCAGTCTGGCCAGGCAGTCGCGATCGATCCTGCCCGCCTTGAAGACGCAGGAGGTGACAATGACATGCGAGGCCCCTCTGTCCAGCCAGAGCCGGGCGTTATCCGGGCTTATCCCGCCGCCTATCTGCAGGCCGCCGGGCCAGGCGGCCAGCGCCTCGGAGGCTGCCTGCTCATTGCCCTCCCCCAGCATGATGATATGACCGCCGGTGAGATTGTCGTCGCGGTACATTTCGGCATACCAGGAGGACGGCTTGTCGGCGGTGAAGTTGGTCTTCAGCATCGCCGGATCCTTATCGCTGAGGCTTGAACCGACGATCTGCTTGACCTCACCTTTATGCAGATCGATACATGGTCGAAATTTCATGGGTGTCGGACTGGCTGAAAATTATCGGAAACGGCGCAGGAAAGGCTGCACCGCATTTCTCCCGGATATCCCGGATCAAAAAAAAAGCGGATTACCCATCAGAATGAGTAATCCGCTTTCGTCATCGCACACCGTGCAAGAGGAGATTTCCTCAAACCGCCGTCACGCCTTCATGATCAGCATCGTCGAAGGATCGAGGGCCAGGGTCATGCCCGCACGGACAGCGCAGGAGGCGCATTTTACAATATCCAGCAGGATATTCTGATTGTCCGGTTTGATGATCAGCACGGTCTCAAACAGGTCATCGACCTCATGGCAGGGGGCAGGCACCCCGTCGGCGCTGACGCGGTTGTCTTCGCGATGGCTGACGGCGGAGAACCAGACCATCTTCAGCCCCTGCTCCTTCATGAATTTTCTGAGACTGATCAAATCGTCACGGCTACTCTCATTGAAATCATACCCGTCAATGATAAGGCATTCAGGCTTATAGATATTCTGCTTGACGATATCATCAAGGCGTTCCTCAAGCTTTATCGGGCTGAAGGAGGTTTCCTTGAAGGTCATGATCATCCGGTTTCTCAGGATCTCTGAGATCACCTCATGGATATTCTCGATCTTCTTCCCCTTGGTCAGCAGGGACAGGATGTCGTTATACCAGCTCCTGGCCTTATCTATGGACTCACCGATGGAAACATGCAGGACCTTGTTGCCGCGCAGCATGGAATCCAGCGCGATCTGCACCAGGATGGCGGTCTTGCCGGTGCCGGCGCGGGACATGACCAGCCCCATGCTCTGCTCATCCCCTTTAATCTTTTCTTCCAGCCCCAGCGCCCGTAACGGGTTATTCAGTACCAATTCCTCTTTTCCCATGGCATCACACCTCTTTCACTATTCGTTTATTCGTCGGCCTCGCATTAACCCGGCTCCGCCGACGGTCAAACGCTGTAACTTGTTGAATTATCGTATTGCCCTTGCGGGGTTTGGGACGTATTACGAATCCATCATATTGCAAGCAGCTCATCACCGGCAAAGCCCCGGCAGACGGTTGCATACCATCCCTGCAGCCCTTTAGCCCTTACTCTTTTCCTGCTGGTATTTTTTGATGAGCTCTTCACTGACACCGCGCGGAACTTGCTTGAACGTTGCGAATTCCATAGTAAATTCAGCCTTCCCCTGGGTCAGTGAACGCAGGGCCGTAGAATAGCCGAACATCTCGGAAAGCGGCACTTCCGCCTCGATCACCGTGTAGTTGCCCTCGTCGGTGGTCCCGATAATCATGCCGCGGCGCTGGTTGATGCTGCCCATGACCGCGCCCTGAAATTCAGTGGGCCCTTCAACAGCCACCTTCATGATGGGCTCCATGATCACGGGTTTGGCCTTCATATAGCCTTCCTTGAATCCGCCGATGGAGGCAAGCTGGAAGGCGATATCGGAAGAGTCGACCGCATGGAAGGCGCCGTCGTTGATGACGCAGCGGACCCCGGTGACGGTGGCCCCGGACAGGGACCCCTTCTCCAGGCATTTCTGAAAGCCCTTATCGCAGGAGGGGATGTACTCGCGCGGAATCACACCGCCGACGATATTGTCGACAAATTCATAATCGCCCTCTTCCAGGGGCTCGATATACCCGCCTACCCGGCCAAACTGACCGGAACCGCCGGTCTGCTTCTTGTGGGTGTAATTGAACTCGGCCCGGGCCGTGATGGTCTCGCGGTAGGCGACCTGGGGTGCGCCCACCTGCACCTCGGCCTTATACTCCCGCTTCATCCGCTCGATATAGACCTCGAGATGAAGTTCGCCCATGCCGGAGACGATGGTCTCACCCGTCTCGTGGTCGACGAAGGCCCTGAAGGTCGGGTCCTCCTTGGTGAAGCGATTCAAGGCCTTGGACATATTGATCTGGGCCTTGTTGTCCACCGGGATGACCGCCAGGGAAATAACCGGCTCGGGGATGTGCATGGAGGTCATGGAGTAGGAGATGCGGTCGTCGGTAAAGGTATCACCTGAGGCGCAGTCGATCCCGAACATGGCGACAATATCGCCGGAGCCGCAGGACTCGATCTCCTCCATCTCGTCAGCGTGCATCCGGACCAGTCGGCCGACTTTCACCTTCTTGCCGGTGCGGCTGTTGAAGATGGTGTCGCCCTTCTGCAGGACGCCCTGATAGGTACGGACATAGGTAAGCTGGCCGTAGCGGCCGTCTTCAAGCTTGAATGCCAGGGCGACCAGCGGATCGTCCGGGTTGTTGGTCACCTTAACCTCCGCCTCTTCCTTTTTCAGGTCCAGGGCGAAGTTCTCGACATCCATCGGACAGGGAAGATATGCCTGAACGGCGTCAAGCAGCGATTGGATGCCCTTGTTCTTGTAGGCTGAACCGATAAAGACCGGGGTGAACTCCAAGGCCAGGGTCCCCTTGCGGACTGCATCGTAAATCAGCTGGGTATCGATTTCACCCTCCTCGACCATGACCTCCATGAGCTCGTCGGAAAACATCGACACCTCTTCCAGCAGGGCCTCGCGTTTAGCCTTGGCCTCGTCGGCCATATCCGCCGGGATATCGGCAATCCGGATCTTCTCGCCGTTCTCTCCCTCAAAATAGACGGCCTTCATCGTCACCAGATCGACCACGCCTGCGAGCTCGCTCTCGAGTCCGATGGGCATCTGCATCATATGGGCGTTCAGCTCCAGCTTGTCGCGAAGCTGCTGGGTCACACGCTGGGGATTGGCGCCGGTCCGGTCGCACTTATTGACGAAGGCGATGCGCGGCACCTTATAGCGGGTCATCTGCCGGTTGACGGTGATAGACTGCGACTGCACGCCGCCGACGGAACAGAGAATAAGAACGGCACCGTCCAGAACACGCAGGGCCCTCTCCACCTCGATGGTGAAGTCCACGTGCCCGGGGGTATCAATGATATTGATATCAATATCCTTCCAGCTGCAGTATGTGGCCGCCGACTGGATGGTGATTCCACGCTCCTTCTCAAGCTCCATGGAGTCCATCTTGGCGCCGACGCCGTCTTTGCCGCGGACCTCATGGATTGCATGAATCCTGTTGGTATAAAAAAGGATTCGTTCAGTCAGGGTTGTCTTTCCGGAATCAATATGCGCGCTGATACCGATGTTACGGACCTTCGTTAAATCTTTGTTCATGGCTGCTGCCCTCTACATGAATCTTCCGGCAGGCACCCGTGCGGCCCTCCGGTGGATTAGTTAAACGGGGGAAAATGAAAAAAATAAGGAGCCACAGAAATCTGTAACTCCTTATTCTATAATCATATAAGGTGGTGCCGAGACCAGGAATCGAACCAGGGACACACGGATTTTCAGTCCGTTGCTCTACCTACTGAGCTATCTCGGCACTTCTTTGAAGAGGGTTATTTACACGACAACATTACCAGTGTCAATACCTTTTCTGCCTCTATTTCGGCATAGTTTCATTTTCTTGGGATGCTCAAACCGCCAAGATCAAGCTCGAAATCCAGGTCGGCGTCCATATCCATCTCGTCAGACCTTGCAGCAGATGCCGCCTTAGGGGCCTGAGCAGGCGCAGGTTTAGTCTCCTCGCCAAAGACAGACGCATCGATATCTTCCAGGGAAAGATCGGTAATCCCCTCTTCTGCCCGGCCCTTTTCCGGGGAAGTTGCCGGGAAATCCGCATCAAGGCCATCCAGCCTGAGATCCAGGTCGAGGGAGTCAAAGTTCATTACCTCGTCATGGCTGTCCTGCCCCGCGTCTGCGGACAGTCCCGGCTGCAATGAAGCAGGCGGGCCCAGATCCGAGAGATCCGTCAGCTCATCAGGCATCGAGATCATGAACTTTTCATCTCCGGCATCACCCATACCGCTATCCGGATGCACCTCCTCAAACTGACTCAAATCGATTTCCGGCGCCCCGCCCGGGCTCTCCGCTTCCCGTCCCTCATCATCGGAAGGGAAGGCAAAATCCTCGCCGGAGCTGCCGAATTCATCTTTCAAGGACAGGTCATCGGAACCAAATCCGCCCTCCTCCTCTTCCTTGAGCAGGATATCCAGATCCGGATCGACAATATCCAGACCTTCATCCTGATCATGCCGCGCCGGCCCGCCGTAATCCTCCTGCGCCTCTTCCCTTCGGGAAAATTGCAGAAAGGACGGAGCCGTCGAGGAATAGGTTGTACCCAGTGCAGACAGGGAACTCTCTGAAAAATCCTTGCTGCAATTCAGGCAGGTAGCCAGATGATCGAACGAGATATACCCGCATTTTGGGCAACGCATACAGATTTCCTTTCTTTAATTCAACGTATTTCACAGATATTGCCGGAACAGGCAAGACAAAGCCTTCTCACTGATATAGGGCAAGTATTGCATATTTTGTCTTCAACAAGCAAGAAATATTTTTTAATCAGAAGACCTTAGACCGCGTTTAATCTGCGAAACATCAGACCCAGTCCATGCCGATATCGCAGGACGGCGCCGAATGTGTCAGGGCCCCAACCGAGATGATATCGACGCCGGTGCCGGCAATTGCCGACACAGATCCGAGATTGACCCCGCCCGAGGCCTCAACCAGGGCGCGGCGGCCTATCTGCTCCACCGCCTGCCGCATCGTCTGCAGATCCATATTATCCAGCATGATGATATCCACCCCGCAGGCCAGACATTCCTGCACCTGGACCAGGGTATCGGTCTCCACCTCGATCCGGGTGGTATGCGGGATCTTCTTCCGCACCTTCTCCACCGCCGCGGTAATGGAACCGCAGGCGGCGATATGATTGTCCTTGATCAGCACCCCGTCGGTGAGATTGAAGCGATGGTTGCAGCCGCCGCCCACCTGCACCGCATATTTTTCAAAGACCCGCAGACCGGGGGTGGTCTTCCGGGTATCGGTGATCCGGGCCGGAAGCGGCGTGATCTTTTCCACAAACCGCCGGGTCAGGGTGGCTATGCCGCAGAGTCGCTGGAGCAGATTGAGAGCGACCCGCTCGGCCTTGAGCATGTCCACCACCGGACCCGCGATGGTCAGCATACTGTCTCCGGGCTGCACGGCGGTGCCGTCCTCAACGGCGCTTGCAGTCTCAATTTCCGGGTTCTGGACCTTGAAGACCTCGGCTGCGACAAGGCCTGCGCCGGCGGCAATGCAGGCCTCTCTGGCGATCAGTCGGGCCTGCCCCGCCTGGGATGCGTCGAAGATCGACTCGCTGGTCAGATCCCCCCTGCCGATATCCTCGGCCAGGAAGGAGCGGATCAGGGCATGTATTTGGTTTTTATCCATGAGATTCTTTAGCGGCTATAGCCTTTCTGATGCTCAAGCACCGATATTTTTGAGTTTTTCTTCCGTCTCGGCGATTTTTGCCAATCGGGCATCCAACTCGGACTTCTTCTCCTTTTCCTTGTCCACCACATCCGCAGGAGCATTGGCGAGGAATTTTGCGTTGCCCAGCTTGCCGTTTATCTGGTTCAGCTTGGCCTCCACCTTTTCCCGCTCTTTTCCCAGCTTGGCAAGTTCAGCCTCCACATCGATCAAGCCCCGCAAGGGGACATAGATCTCCATATCGCCGGCAATAAAGGTCGCGGCGTCGTCGGGCCTGGTGCTTTCGGTCTGGACGGTGAAGTCCGCCAGCCGGGTCATGTCGGTAATGGCCGGGGCGAACTGCTCCAGGAGCGCCGCCTTTTCCCGGTCCGGACAGACCACGAAGACCTCAATCTTCATGGACGGATGGATCTCCGCCTCCGAGCGGATATTGCGGATGCCGGTAATGACGCCCATCAGCAGTTCCATCCGGGACTCGGCGGCCGGATGGAGCCAGTCCTCGCGCACCTCCGGATAGGCGGTGGTGGCAAGGACCTTCCTCGTCCCCGGCAACACGCTCCATATCTCCTCGGTGACGAAGGGGGTAATCGGGTGGATGAGCTTCAGGATGGTCTCCAGCACCGCCAGCAGC
>JARLHL010000065.1 GCA_031292275.1 Desulfocapsaceae bacterium
ATATATTTTATCAACGCTTCAATTTGAGCTTCCTACTATCAATATCAAGAATCACTTTTTGGAACCAAATACAATTGGTATTGATATTATAAATACCCGTTTTTATTATATTAATATGGTCGGGGCGGTAGGATTCGAACCTACGACCTCCTGCTCCCAAGGCAGGCGCGCTAACCAGGCTGCGCTACGCCCCGACATTAGACAAGAAAAAAGCCCGATTAGAAAATCGGGCTTGGATTTGATGGCTCCCCGGGACGGGCTCGAACCGCCGACAAGGTGGTTAACAGCCACCTGCTCTACCTACTGAGCTACCGAGGATGATAAAGAATCTGACATACATGTATTTTTGTGCATACCCCGCTGGACGGGGTGATGGTTGCCAGGCTCTTGTAGCGCGTGAATATAAACAGGTGCGGTTGTGGTGTCAATATTTTTTTTCCTCCGCCGCTGCATTGGATGCCTGCTGCTTTTTCAGGTCCGCCGGTTATTTTTCTTCCTCCCTGTAGATCGGGAAGGGTCCCCAGCTTTGGCTCACAGGCATGACCTCGATGGAATTGATATTGACATGGGCTGGCCTGTTCGCTGCCCAATAGATGGTTTCGGCAATGTCGGCGGCGCACAACGGCGTCATCCCGGCATAGACCAAACCGGCCTGGGTCTTGTCTCCATGAAAACGGACCACGGAAAACTCGGTCTCAGCCAGCCCCGGCTCAATATTGGTTACCCGGACCCCGGTCCCGTGGAGATCGGCGCGCAGGTTCCTGGAAAACTGTTTGACAAAGGCCTTGGTCCCGCCGTAGGCGTTGCCGCCGGGATAGGGCCAGTTTCCAGCCACTGAGCCCAGGTTGATTATATGCCCTGATTTTTGCCGGGCCATGTCGGGCAGGATCATCCGGGTCATATACATAAGGCCTTTGATGTTGGTGTCGACCATGGCCTCCCAGTCGGCCAGGTCCGCGCTCTGTGCCGGCAGCATTCCCAGGGCCAGGCCGGCGTTATTGAGCAGGACGTCGATTGTCCGGAAGTCCGCCGGAATCGCTGCAAACATCTTCTGCACCTGCTCATTGTCCCGGACATCAAAGACCGCGATGTGGACAGGCACCGCCAGCCCTGCCGCCAGTTCCGTCAGCCGTTCTTCCCTTCTGCCGCAGAGAATCAGCCGCCAGCCATTCGAGGCAAACAGCTCAGCGCAGGCCTTGCCAAAACCGGAGGTGGCCCCTGTTATCAAAATGGTCTTCATCGATTTCTCCTTTCTCTTTGGTTTCTATGCAGGGCATCACGGAAGCAGCGGACTCTCCTTGCCGCATAATGATGCGCTTTCATGTGGTCAGTCTGGTTCAGCCATGCTGGTAAAATTGGACATAATGTATAGTCCGATGCCCTTCGGGGAAGCAGGCGCTAAAGATCCCTGATAAAATTTACCACCATCCGGTGGACCCTGCCGGCCTTTTCGCAATGGATGATAATATGCTCCGGGCTCTCGACTTGACAGTAGTATTTCTTTTTTGAACCCAGCTTGTCAAAGAACTGCCGTGAACCCTGCCGATCGACGACGGGGTTGTCGCTGGCCTGCAGGATCAGCGCCGGCTGGTGAATGCGCCCAAGCTTTCCCCGCAGAGTGTGTAACAGCCTGTTGACCTCGGTCACCCCGAAGACCGGATTGCGGGTATAGTACATGCCGGAGGTGTCGGGCGCGAGATCGAGAAAACGATCCTCCGGGGTATTGCCTTTGATCTTGGTCAGGATACGATTCCATACATCGACATTGGGCATGATTTTTATCGAAAAATCCCGCAGGGAGTAGGGCGGACAGATTGCAAACACTCCGCTGAGTTTCGGGATCCGGGACGCGAGTTCAAAGGCCAGCAATCCGCCCACGGACAAGCCGCCCAGAACCACCTTTTCGCAGATATTGCTGATAATTGCGTAACCGGCTTCCACCGATTGCAGCCACTCCTCGTAGGTCCGATCAGCCAGATCTTCAGGACTGGTGCCGTGTCCGGCCAAACGGGGAACATAAACCCAGATTCCTCGTCTGGCCAGAGATGCAGCGAGCTGCCGCATCTGATCCGGGCTGGCCAGATAACTGTGCACCAGGACCACGCCGAACTTTCGCGTCGAACCATGGAGCAGAAAGGGCTGGCTGGTTTTCAAGGCTGATTTGTCCTGAACTGCATGGGCTGCAAAATCCTGCTGGAAACGCTGTGTCTCCCGGCGCAGCAGGGAATGGACCACGAAGGCCTTGATGAGGAAATCAGGCTGCCAGGCCAGGGAGAAGATCAGCCTCTGCAGCCTTCTGAGCGGTTCGACCTCGTTGGCTATGACTTCAACGGGATTATCGATTCTGCCCCGATGAAAGCTGATTAGAGCCGACAGGTTCCCGTGTTCTTTTACCAGCCGGTTCCTCTCCTGCCTGATAATCCCGGTTTCCATCGCAAGGTCGAGAAAGTTTCGATACTTGCCGAAGCGGTCATCAATCAGAAGGTTGACCTGGTCGTTCCGCAGGGATTTGTGCAGGTTGATTCCCGACTCCTGACGGTTGCTGAGGCGGGTCGCGGCCAGGAAGACCCGGCGCTTCAAGTCGCTCTCCCGCATCCTCTTGCGCGGGTAGAGCCTCAGAAATGAGGCAAAGAGGTGTTCGTGGTTAACGGTGGTCATGTTGTAAATGTCTTCCATATACCGTTCCATGATCACCCTGGCCTGGCCTCGCAGGAGGTCTTCAAGCCCCGCAGGCGTCTCCAGGCCTTGAGACAGGGGTGCCGTCAGCTCCCTTTGTATCTCCGCTTCCTGCAGATAGCTGTCCACTCGGATGGATTTTCCAAACCGGATATCCAGGTCAACTCCTGAAAGGAGCATCGTCCCTTCGGTCATGATCTCTTCCACTGCCCTTTCAGACAGGTCCCTGACCAGCTTGGCCGCCAGGGTCGAGGCAATGTTTTCCCGTGCCCGGATGGGATAATAGGTCAGATTGACCGGCACGATAAAGGCGGATTTCCCTTGCAGGGCCTCGATTGAGTCGATGGAGAGTTCGGCAAGGATTTTCAGCACCTCGGTTGGAGAGGTCTGCATCTGCATCAGCAGACGTCTGCGGAGCAGTTCGGCACGCAGGGCCAGTGAAGCCGCTCCCGTATGCGGTCTGTGCTCTCCATGGGTTGAGGAGACCATGAACTCCCCTTTGGTTATGGTCTTCTTGGTCTTGACCATATTTCCTTCAGGATAGATGATCCAATCCGTCTCTCCGGTGAGCAGGCCGTGCAGGATAAGCTGGTCGCGCTGCGGGTCCCTGGTGGAGATCGCCCCGACCATATCGAAGATTTTTTGCAGGCCGCCTTTGAACAGACCCGCATCGGCGAGCGAGCCCACGGGTTTTGCCGTCAGATTGTACACAAAGCAGGGAAGCAGCAGCGTCTCTATTCTGGTGAAGTGGTTGACAACGAAGATGATCGGCCCCTTGGGGATATTTTCCTGGCCGTAGACGACAATGTCAGCCTTGGAAAGGCTGGAGAGGGTCTTGATGGCGAGGCCTGCAGTGAAATATGCCGATCGATTCATGAATGTTGTGGTGGGGGATGAGAAAATCTAGTCAACTCCGTTGAGTATATGGGGACTTCAGGCAGAGGTCAAGGGCTCTTCTTTCTGATTTCACGGTATTGGCCGGTGCAGAGCCGGTGTGAGGGCCGGACGGTAATACGCCAGTCAAACCGGCTGATTATTAATAATTTGAAATTCTCTCCAAATTCCACTACCCTGACAGAAAGAAACACAGAGGATACCTTGAGTCGGGGGGGATCACAGCCAGGGACAGTCCGCGGACGGGGCCTCGGATCTGATCCCGGTCAGAGGGATATCCTGCGATGCGTCACATTCCCCTGAATCGTGATACGGAGGATAGCATGGGCCTGAATCTCACCTATATGCCACCTGATTTCAACCGCCCTGAGTACGCCGGCAGTCCTCATGCGCGCCTGCTGCCGGCACCTGCCGACGGTATCGCCCCCTCCCGTTTTCATGCCACCTCGAATTTTCCGGAGTATATCAACCTTCCCGGCCAGGGCTGGACCCTTGCCCCGCAGAGCCGCATGGATGCGGTCCTGCTGGTGAACGGTGAAGAGGTGGAGGTGCGGGAGGCCCGCCGCCTGAAAAAAGGCGACATGGTCGTGGTCGGCCGGACGGAGAATGGTGAAGAGGGGATCCTGGTCCATGCCGACGGGTTCAGCCGTCCTGAGGCCAGCGCCGACAAGTTCGCCTTTCGTTCCAGAGGTACGCGGGAAACTCCCTTTTCCCGGTCCTATGACGAGTTGTACGCCACTCTCAAGCACGATCGCGATCACGGGTATATCGTCTGGGTGCTGGGCCCTGCCGTGGCCTTTGACAAGGACAGCCGGGATGCCATGCAGGGACTGATCGAAAATGGATACTGTCATGCGCTGATGGCCGGAAACGCCCTGGCCACCCATGATATCGAGGCCGGCTATTTCGGTACCGGTCTGGGCCAGGATATCTATACCCAGGAACTGCAGGCCATGGGGCACTACAACCATCTGGACATCCTCAACGAGGTCAGAAGGGCCGGTTCGATCAGTGCCGGCCTGCAGGTGCTGGGGGTCGGCAACGGCATCATCCGGGCCTGTGAGAAGACAGGCGTGCCCTATGTGCTGGCCGGCTCGATCCGCGATGACGGACCATTGCCCGAGACCATTGCCGACGTCTACCTGTCCCAGGACCGCATGCGGGACCATGCCCGTCTGGCGACAACGGTGATCACCATGGCGACCCAGCTTCACTCCATCGCCTTCGGCAATATGACTCCGAGTTACCGGATCCTGGCCGACGGCACGGTCAGGCCGGTCTTTTTTTATGTTGTCGACATGTCTGAATTCAGCGCCGACAAGCTGGCCAACCGCGGTTCGGCCCAGGCCCAGGCCATCCTCACCAACGCCCAGGACTTTATCGTCAACCTATGGAACAACCTCAGAGAACATCAATGAAGGGACTTATTCGCATTATCGGCATTCCCATGGATCTGGGGCAGAGGCACCGCGGCGTGGACATGGGCCCCGTCGCGATACGGTATGCGGGACTGGCTCAGAGCCTCCAGGGCCTGGGCTATCAGACCTGGGATGCCGGGAATATCAATATTCCCGGCCATTACACACTTCCCGATACCCGGTTGAGCGAGAGGATCATTCTGATCCGCCGGGCCTGCTGCAGGGCCTATGCGCTGGGGCGGGATGCCAGGGAAAAAGGCGAGATCCCTGTTTTTCTCGGCGGAGATCATTCGGCTTCCATCGGCACGGTGGGCGGGGTCACCCATGCCGGGCCCTGCGGTCTGATCTGGGTGGATGCCCATGGCGACTCCAATACCCCCGAGACCTCGAATACCGGGAACATTCACGGCATGTCCCTGTCCATCCTGCTGGGGAAGGGGCAGCAGGAGCTTGTAAATGTGGGGCGGAGGGGTCCCAAGGTCTTGCCTGAAAATGTGGTTCTGCTCGGTGTCCGTGATCTGGATCGCGAGGAAAAGATCCTGTTGAAGGATTCCGGCTGCTCGGTTTATACCATGCGGGATATTGATGAGCTGGGAATGCACAGAGTCCTGCGGGAGGCCTTAGGCGCCATCGGCCACCTGCCGTCCATTCACCTGAGTCTGGATATGGATGCGATCGATCCCCGTGAGGCCCCCGGGGTCGGCACTCCTTCGCCCGGCGGTCTGACGTACAGGGAGGCACAGCTGATCATGGAGACCCTTGCCGAAACCGAAAAACTCCAGTCGGTGGATGTGATGGAGATCAATCCGATCCTCGACCACTGCAACCAGACTGCCCAGACGGCGGTCTCTCTGATGGCCTCTCTTTTCGGCAAGACGATACTTTGACGGCGCGGGGAGCATCCGGCAGGAAAACGGCCCGTTAGCGGTTTCTAAAATAATTCTGTACGAAATTGATGTGATGGCGCATCGCCATGCCTGCTTCAACGGACTTCCTGTCCTTTATGCACTCAAAGATGGTGTTGTGCTGCTTCATGACATCCTGCAGTAAATTCTGGTCTTCATACATGTGCGCCAGATTCTTCCTGATGCTGATAAAGAGAAAATCGTAAAAATTCCGCATCAGATGAACGATGACCGGGTTTTTGGTCGCGAAGGCGATGCCCATATGGAAGGCGGCATCGGCCTCGGTGCTGATCCGGTCCGTGGCGCTGAGGTCCTCCTCCATCTCTTTCAAGGTCTTGCCCATGGAAAGGAGATCCTGTTCCGTTGCCCGCAGGGCGGCAAGTTCAGCGGCGTTGCATTCGTAACCCAGGCGGACTTCCAGGAGATCATCCAGGGTCGCATCTTCAGTATCCATGGCCACGGCCAGGGGATTCCCGCGCCGGCTGTCCGGCGAAGCGACAAAGGTGCCCTGGCCCTGTTTGTGTTCAAGCAGTCCAATGGTCACCAGTCTGTTGATTGCGCTGCGAACGGAAGTCCTGCTGACCTGCATGGTGGTGGCGAGATCACGTTCGGGGAGGATCTGCTTGCCCGGTTTGAATTCTCCTTTAAAAATAAGCTCACGGATTTGTTCGAAAACTTGGTCTGATATTTTTTTTGGTTTTATCGGTTTCAGATTCATAGTTTCCTTTTTTCTTTATCCAGCCTCCAGCGACGTCATATTGTGAATTCCACCCCTTCATGGTAGAAAACAGTGAGTAAGGGGAGGAACGAACGTTTTCTACATGATCACATCATATTAAATAATGATTTTACGTGATAGATCGCTCTATTGCAATTTAAAATGTGTGTCTTCGGGTGCCATTGCCCGGAGACACCTTGACTTGAGGGGCGGATCTTTCGGAGGAGGAGAGAGCATCCTTTATACGCAGGCTGCTTGTATTTTTTCAGATAAGGCGCTGTCCCTGATCCAGCCATCCTTCCGGATGGTTTGCCGCAGGCGTCAGTTCCCTGGATGGTTCGTAAATTGCAGGATTATAGGTATGAATATGAAATGCATGCCCGGCAGAAGGCCCCATCTCCTCCTTCTCGTCCTGCTCATCCTGCTTGTACCCGGATGGGGAAAGGGCGAGGGGGTGAAAAAAAACGTACTCTTCATCAACTCCTATCATAATGGCTACAGGTGGTCGGATCAGGAATTCGAGGGCATCTCCTCCATGCTGCACAGCGGTCCCTACGAGATCGATCTGCAGGTCGAATATCTTGATGCCAAGAAGTACAATGTTGAGCCTGTTATCCAGGGGCTTTTTCAGGTTTTTAAGAAAAAATTCGCCGACGAGGACTTTGATGTGGTCATCGTCTCGGACGACGATGCCTTGATCTTTGCCCTGCGCTTCCGCTCCGCGCTCTTTCCCGGAGTCCCCATCGTCTTCTGCGGGGTCAACGATCTGCGGGATGATCAGATGGCCCAGGGAAATCTGACCGGCGTCGTGGAGAACTTCGATCTGGGCGGAACGATCGATGTGGCCCTCAGGCTGCATCCGGAGAAGCGGCGGATGGTTGTCATCGGCGATGAATCGACCACCGGACGGGCCATAAAAAAACAGATAGAAGCCGTTATTCCCCGCTATAAAGATTTCTTGCAGGTGGACTATTGGACCCATATCTCCCTCCCCGAGGCGCAAAGGCGGGTTCAGACCCTGCCCGACGACACCTTCCTCTTCTTTTTCCCCTATTATCAGGTTTTGGGCAATCGTACGTATACTGCCGAGGAGGTGATGGCCGCACTCTATGAGCATTCTCGGGTTCCGATCTACACCTCCTGGGAATTTCTGCTGGGGCACGGCGCCATCGGAGGCAGCATGCTCTCCGGTCAGAAGCACGGGCAGGAGGCGGCCGCCATGGCCTTGAAGATTCTTGATGGCACCCCCGCCGACTCCATCCCGGTGGTCAGGGATCCTGCCGGAACGTATATGTTTGATTACAAGGTGATGCGCCATCTTGGCATTCGGGAGAATCTGCTCCCTGCCGGCAGTATTATCATCAATTCTCCCAAGGCCTTCTATGAACTGCCCAAGGAACTCTTCTGGACCATCATTACCAGCCTACTGCTTCTGCTGGTCACCCTGGTCTTTCTGGTGCTGACCATGCTCGGCAGAAGGCAGGTCGAACGCAGGATCAAAGATCAGCTTACTTTTCTGGAGACCCTGATGGACACCAATCCGCAGCTGGTCTCCTGGAAGAATCTGGAATATAAATATCTTGGAGCCAACCGTGCCTTTGCCGGATTTTTCGGTCTGAATGATCCCGGCGAGGTGATCTCAAAGACCATCGGTGATGTGGTCCATGATCCTGACTACGTGCTTTGGGATAAAGGCGCCGATGTTGCCGTGGTCAATAACCGGATGGCCTTTCGCAAGGTGAGAAAGAAGGTCACCGATTTCAAGAGTCAGGTGGCCTGGCTGGAGGTCAACAAGGTGCCGCTCAGGGATCAGACCGGAAAGATTGTCGGCATCCTCAGCACCGCAGAGAACATCACTCGGGAACTCGACCTCGAAAAGCAGCTGCTGCAGTCCCAGAAAATGGAGGCCATCGGCACTCTCGCCGGAGGTATTGCCCATGACTTCAATAATATATTGACATCGATCATCAACTCGACGGAACTTGCCATCGGGGATGTGGATCAGGGATCCCAGACTGCCAAGGATCTGGAGCGGGTGCTCAAGGCCGCCCGACGCGGCGGTCGGGTCGTCAAACAGATATTGACCTTCAGCAAACCCTCTCAGGAGGGATTTCGTCCCACTGATATAAGTACCGTGCTGACTGAGGTCGTCGGCCTGCTGGAGGTATCCCTGCCCGGGAACATCGAGATGCGTTCCTCTATCGCACCCGGTATCGGCAGCATCCTGGCTGACCCGACTCAGATCTACCAGGCGATCATGAATCTCTGCACCAATGCCTTCCAGGCCCTGCGGCCTGCTGGAGGCCTGCTGGAGGTCGGACTTGAGGAAAAGAACCTGACCGGGGAGGAGGCAGGTGCTTATAATCTTGAGGGAGGAACCTATATCATCCTGACGGTGGCCGACGATGGGCCGGGGATCCCGTCTGCGATTATCGACAAGATCTTCGATCCCTTTTTCTCCACCAAGGACAAGACGGAGGGGACCGGGCTCGGCCTGTCGGTGGTGCACGGCATCGTCAAGGCCCACCAGGGCGGACTACGGGTGGACAGTGAAGAGGGGCGGGGGACCACCTTCAGGCTTTTATTCCCGCGGATCCAGGCTGAAGACGATCTGCCCCGGCTACCGGAGAAGGCTGTCTCCGGCAGTCGGGGCGGCACCATCCTCTTCATCGAAGACGATGAGGATCAGCTCCTGACTACCCCGCGGATTTTGAGAAATGTCGGATACTCCGTCACTGCCACGGGGCTGCCGCAGGAAGCCCTTGCTCTGGTGGTGGCCGAACCGGGGCGATTCGAGCTGCTGATCACCGACTATGATATGCCGCTGATCAACGGCATCGAGTTGATCCAGCGGATTCATGCGGTCAACCCGAAAATTCCATCCATCCTTATTTCCGGCCGGGAGGATGCAATCAGGGCCGCCCAGGCCATTCCCACGATCCGCCGGGTCTTCATCAAGCCCTACAACACCATTGACCTGACCGCTACCATCAATACCATTCTGGAGAAGGACGAGCTCTATGGCAAATATCTTGATAATCGATGATGATCAGGAGATCTGTGCGACCCTGAGCAGCCTGGGGACACGGCTTTTTCACGACTGCCGTTCAGCCTATTCTCTTACTGATGGCCGTCTGGCCGTGCGGAAGACCTCCTTTGACGTCCTCTTTCTGGACGTCCGCCTCCCCGACGGCAACGGCCTGGATCTTTTGCAGGAGCTGATGGAAATGGTCGATCCGCCGGAAGTCATCATCCTTACCGGCAAGGGAGATCCGGATGGCGCTGAACTGGCCATTCAGGGCGGGGCCTGGGGTTATATCCTCAAGCCCTCAAGCATCCGGGAAATAAGCCTGACCTTGAACCGCGCCTTGAAATATCGGGAGGAAAAAAAGGGACAGGCAGAGAAGGATATCCTGAATATCAGCAAGGTCGTGGGTTCAAGTCCGCAGATGAAGACCTGCTTCAAGCTCATGGCCCAGGCAACCCGTTCCGACTCCAATGTGCTGATCGTCGGCGAGACCGGCACCGGCAAGGAACTGGTGGCCCGGACCATCCACGAAAACAGCAGTCGTGCCGCCGGCAAATTCGTCTTCGTCGATTGCGCCTCCCTGACTGAATCTCTGGTCGAGTCAACCCTTTTCGGATATCGGAAAGGGGCTTTTACCGGGGCCCAGGACAGCCGCATCGGGCTCATCAAGCTTGCCGACAAGGGCACACTTTTCCTCGATGAGGTCGGAGAGATGCCGCTTTCGATCCAGAAGTCCTTCCTGCGGGTCCTGCAGGAGCGTTCCTTCAGGGCCGTGGGAGACACCCAGGAGCAGACCAGCGACTTCCGGCTCCTGGCCGCCACCAACCGCGACCTTGACGACATGGTGGTCAGACAGGCCTTCCGGAGCGATCTCCTGTTCCGGATCACCACCATGCGCCTGCCCTTGCCTTCTCTTCGGCAACGTCCTGAGGATATTAAAGATCTGGCCCTCTTCAAGCTTTCGCAGCTCTGCACCCGGTATGGCATGCCCGAGAAGACCGTGGATGAGGATTTCCTTGAGATTCTGGAAAGCTATGACTGGCCGGGCAACGTCAGAGAACTCTTCAATATCATTGAACGATCTCTTGTCGCCGCCGGTGCGGAAAAAAATCTTTTCGCCATGCATCTGCCCAGGCATCTGCGTATCCAGGTTGCCAAGGAGCAGATCCGGAAAATCACCGGTTCCTCGATCCTCTCGGAGGACGGGAGCGAGGTGGTTAATGAGGAAGTCCGAAAAATCGGACAAGAGATCTTCCAGGATATCTTTGATCGTCCCCTCCCGTCCCTGAAGGCTTTCAAGGGCACTTCGGAGAAAATCTATCTCGGTGAACTTATAAGACAATGTGATGGCGATATCACACGCATTCTCTCTACGTCGGGCCTGTCCCGCTCTCACCTCTACGCCCTCCTGAAGAAATACGGTCTCTCCATCCAGATCGAATGATCAAAAAGGACCCCGCCTGGCCTGCGGCCCTGCCGTCTGATTTTTCAGACAAGAAATATCGTGTGTGATATAAGGATCATATCAAAAAAATCCCGTTCTTTTCGGCTTCAGTCTTTTTTTTCCTCACCTTTGTATTCCTCTGTCCTGTCCTTTTTTTCGTACTGACTTCCCGTTGCATCACGAGGTTCGTGTGTCGTCCTGTATAATATGATGTAATTATTAATATAAATATGTTTTTTCTCCTTGGCATACCGGTTGCAGATACCTCTCGCAGAGGGCAGGGTCGCAGATGTTTCCCAGGAAAAAGTGACGCATTCTTCACCTGATAGGGCCCGTACGACTGATATGGCGTATGTCCCCTGCCTGATCGGCAATCGAATCGTCCGTCTCTGGGGCAGTCTCCGCTCCTGACCGGGCGGCACGAAGAGAAGCATCAGTTAAAAGTGGTGCATAACAATCAGCATTGCGGAGGAAGACAACATGTGGACACAGGTGGTTGACCCGTTAGGAAACATAGGGCTCTCTGCCCTTGTGGCAGGAATTCCGGTGATCTTTCTCTTCTGGGCGCTGGCCTGGATGAGAATGAAAGGACACTGGGCCGCTCTGGGGGCCGTTGTGCTGGCTATCGGGGTGGCGGTCCTCGTGTATGGAATGCCTGCGAAACTGGCCCTCCTTGCCACATTGAACGGGGGGCTCTTCGGTATTTTCCCCGTATGCTGGATTATTGTCACGGCGCTGTTCATCTATAATCTGTCCGTCAAAACCGGGCAGTTCGAGATCATCAAAAATTCTCTGGCCTCCATCACCGATGACCGGCGCATGCAGGCCCTGCTCATCGCTTTTTCCTTCGGCGCATTTCTTGAGGGTGCCGCAGGCTTTGGAACGCCTGTTGCGATTACCGCCGCCATGTTGACCGGACTCGGCTTCAATCCCCTCTATGCGGCAGGCGTCTGCCTGATTGCCAATACCGCGCCTGTCGCCTTTGGCGCCATTGGCATACCCATTGTCGTTGCCGGACAGGTCTCCGGAATTCCCGATTTTGCCATCAGCCAGATGGTCGGGCGGACCCTGCCGTTTCTGAGTGTGGTGATTCCGCTCTATCTGACCATCCTGATGTCGGGTTGGAAGAAGGGTCTTGAGGTCTGGCCGGCCTGTCTGGTCTGCGGTGTCTCCTTTGCCCTGGTCCAGTTCTTGAGTGCAAATTATCTTGGCCCTTTGCTTCCGGATATCCTTGCCTCCATCGCCTCTATCATTTCCGTCGTACTCTTTCTGAAGGTGTGGCATCCAAAAGAAAGCTGGCATTTTTCTGAAGAAAAGGTAAGTATTGGCCGGGAGCAACTGAGGTATACTGGTGGTCAGGTTTTCAGGGCATGGGCCCCGTTCATCATTCTGTCCATCTTTGTCGCTGCGTGGGGGGTCCCTTGTATTAAAGTTGCCCTTGATAAACTCTTCCTGGTCAAATTCCAGATTGATGGACTTCATAATATGGTTCTCAAAGGCACCTCGCCCCTGCCGGCCGTCTACGCCCTGAACCTGCTTTCCGCAGCGGGGACTGCCATTCTCTTTGCCGGGGTTTTCTCGATTCCGGTCATGGGTGCAAGCCTGGGGACCGCGCTGTGGGTGGCAGGTGATACGGTCAATAAGCTGAAATGGCCCATAGTAACCATCGCCCTGATCCTGGGATTCGCCTATATCTTCAACTTTTCCGGTATGGTCGTCACCCTGGGGAATGCCTTTGCCGCCACGGGAGTGTTCTTCCCCTTCTTTGCGCCCTTCCTGGGCTGGCTGGGCGTCTTTATGACCGGATCGGACACCTCGTCCAATGCCTTCTTTTCCAAGCTGCATGTGGTTACTGCTCAGCAGATCGGGGTGGACCCGGTGGTTTTGGTTGCCGCTAATTCATCGGGCGGCGTCTGCGGCAAGATGATCTCCCCGCAATCCATCGCCGTTGCCACATCCGCCACAGGCCTGGTCGGCAAGGAGAGCGATATATTCCGCTTTACGCTGAAACATTCAATTATTCTGACGGCTGTTGTCGGCGTCATGGTCGCCTTGCAGGCCTATGCAGTCAAATGGATTATTCCTGTCTATCAAAAGGTAGCTGCTGCCGCACCGGCTGTTGTCAAGGCAGCTGCACAGTCGCCGGCAGCCAACGGGACCGACTATCTTGTCGGCACCTTCGTTATCGCCCTGGCAATAACCCTTCTGTCGATGGCAATGGGCAAGATGATTGAGGTACAGGAGGGCAGCGACTCAATTCATTTCCACTGATTGCATCGCACCCAGCCGTCGGGGTCAGGCACTCCGGCCCCGATGGCGACATATCCTTATGGATGCCAGCACAGTACAATCAAGCCGTACATCAACCTGATCACCGCAGGGGAAAACATGACTACAGATATCGATACTGCTCGAATTTTTACAGAAAAGGCCCGGATAGCCTCCGCCACCGTCGAACGGGTGAGGACCATGCAGCAGGCCCTGGATTACGCCGCGGACTTGTGCTGGAGGAACGGAAAGAAAGAAGGCCTGGCCCCGCCACCGGCCATGGCGGCCCCGGCCCTGTCGCCAGCGGATTTTGCACAATTGAAAAATATTTGCGATGTCAGGGGGATAAATCTTTTCAGAGAGAATCTGCGCAGCAACCTCCAGGGTATCGACGTGGGAGTCACCTATGCCGATCTGGGGATAGCCGAGACCGGCAGTCTGGTGATCAACTCCACCAGCGAAAACCTGCGCCTGGCCACCATGATCAGCGATATCCATCTGGCCATCCTGCCGGTGTCGGGTCTGCGGGCCGACGATCGGGACATCATCGCGGATCTGCGCGGATACCTGGCCGGCCCTGAAAACTATACCACCTTCATTACCGGCCCGAGCCGCACAGCCGATATTGAGCGGGTGCTGGCCATCGGCGTCCACGGACCGCTGGAACTGCATATTCTTCTTTTGGAGGAGACGCAATGTTGAACACCCAGGATATGAAATCCTATCAGAAGAATATCAAAGAGTCCCTCGATAACGTCTTTCTTCGGAAGGCCATGGATAATTTTGCCGTTGCCTATCGGGACGGCCGGAAAAAGACCTTCGCCGAGATCGATTTCGACGAGCTGGCCGGAGAGATTGCCGCCTTCAAGGATTCGGCTTCGGTCCGCCTGATGGCCCTCTATGAGGAATTCAAGAGGAATGCCGAGGCAAAGGGGATCAGGGTCCATCTGGCCGGAACAGCCGAGGAGGCCAACCAGATCATCGCCGAGATCGGCCGTGCCAACAAGGTGAAACGGGTCATCAAGTCGAAATCCATGACCGCCGAGGAGACCCATCTCAACAGCCATCTGGAAAAAAATGGGTTTGAGGTCACCGAGACCGATCTCGGCGAATGGATCATCCAGCTGCGTCATGAGAAACCCTCCCATATGGTCATGCCGGCCATCCATCTTTCCCGGAATCAGGTGGCGGAGCTTTTTACCGGTGTGACAAGGAAACAGCAGGATAATGAGATCGAAAAGCTGGTGAAGGTGGCCAGAAAGGAACTGAGGACCAAATTCATCGAGGCCGATATGGGGATAAGCGGGGCCAATTTCGCCATTGCCCAGAGCGGAACCATGGGGCTGGTCACCAACGAGGGCAATGCCCGCCTGGTCACGACCGTGCCGCCCGTGCATGTCGCCCTGGTCGGTCTCGAAAAACTGGTGCCGACTCTGGAAGATGCCCTTAAAATTGTCCGAATCCTGCCCCGAAACGCCACTGGCCAGGCCATCACCTCCTACGTCACCTGGATTACAGGAGCCAACCCCTGTGAATCGGCGCCGGGGAAGAGGAAGGTCATGCATATCGTCTTTCTTGATAACGGCAGGATGAAAATGGCCGCGGATCCCGATTTCGCCCAGGTGCTCCGCTGTGTCCGCTGCGGCGCCTGTGCCAATGTCTGCCCGGTCTACCGCATGGTCGGCGGCCATGCCTTCGGCCATATCTATATCGGGGCCATCGGCCTGATACTGACCTACTTTTTCCATGGCGGCGACGATGCCAAAAACCTGGTTCAGAACTGCATCAACTGCGGCGCCTGCAAATCCGTCTGCGCCGCGGGCATCGATCTGCCGCGTCTGATCAAGGTGGTCTTCACCCGCATCCAGGACAACACCGGCCATCCGCTGCAGGCGATCATGCTGGGCAAGATCCTGAAAAACAGAAGCCTCTTCCATAAGATGCTCCGCATCGGCAGGTTTGCCCAGAGGCCGGTCACCGGCGGGACGCCCTATCTGCGGCATCTGCCCATGGTCTTTTTCCCGGAACATAATTTCCGGCAGCTGCCGGCCATCGCCGCCAGGCCCTTCCGCGATCTCTGGCAGGAAATCAAACCGGTGGTGCACAATCCCGTCTGCCGGATTGCCCTTTTCTCAGGTTGCGTGCAGGATTTTGTCTACCCCGAACAGCTGGCGGCGGCGGTAAAGCTGCTGGCCGGAAAATCCATCGCCGTCGAGTTTCCGATGGATCAGGGCTGCTGCGGCCTGCCGGCGGAGATGATGGGGGAAACCGCGGCCGCCAGGGAGGTGGCCCTGCAGAATGTCAAGGCTATGCATGCAGACTTCGATTACGTCATCTCCCTCTGCGCCTCCTGCGTCTCTCACCTGAAGCACGCCTATCCGCGGATTCTGGCGGATACCAACGTGGCTCAGGAGGCGAAGGCGCTTGCAGCCAAAGCCATGTCCTTTTCTCAATTCCTCCATGATGTGGCCGGGATGACCGCAGATGATTTTCAGGGGGAGCCGACGCCTGCAACCTACCATTCACCCTGTCATCTCTGCCGTGGCCTGGGGGTCAGAGAGCAGCCGCACGCCCTGATCCGGGCAGCGGGTTTCGATTTCCGTCCCGCGGCCGAGGAGGAGACCTGCTGCGGTTTCGGCGGGACCTATACCGGAAAGTTCCCGACAGTCTCTTCGCAGATACTGGAGAAGAAGCTTGAAGATGCAGTCAGCACCGGGGCCGGCCTTCTTGTCACCGAATGCCCGGGCTGCATCATGCAACTCCGGGGCGGGGCACTGATGCAGGGCAGGGATCTTGCCGTCAGACACCTTTCCGAGGTCCTGGCCGAGCGGCTGAAGTAAGCCCTGGGGCTGATTTCCCGGCTGCGCTTGTTCTTATCCGCCGTCGGCATGGATTTTGCTTAAAACCATCGGAGGAGAATGCTCCCCATATGGGGAGGCGTGTCAGTGGAGATACCTGCGGGGGCGACCCTGCAGGTATCTGATCCGCTCTCCTTTTCTTGGATAGGCGATGCCTCGGGATACGGATCGCTACTTGATTTTCCACATCAAATATATACAATGAAAGAAATATCTTGATTTTCACTCCCCTTACACCCGTATTACAAAAGGACTCATGCACACATGTTAGAACATCTTTTTTCTCCGGAAAGTGTCGCCATTGTCGGCGCTTCGCACAAACCCGGCAAGGTAGGCCATGATATTCTCGCAAACCTGGTAAAGGGAGGATTTACAGGAAAGATAATTCCGGTAAATCCTGCGGGAGGGACCTTGCTGGGGCTTCCCGTCTACGCCAACCTCTCAAGCTATGACGGCACAATAGACCAGGTGATCCTGGCTGTCCCCAAGAGCGCCATTATTGCCAACGTCAAGGACGCCATTGCCAAAAAGGCAAAGAACATCATTATGATCACCGCAGGCTTCAAGGAGTCCGGCGCCGAAGGCCTGGCTCTGGAGAACGAGGTCATCGGCCTGTGCAAACGCGGCGGCATCCGCCTCCTCGGACCGAACTGCCTTGGCCTGCTGAACACCAAAAATGGCCTGAACAGTTCCTTTGCCGGCGATCTTCCTCAGGCCGGCAATATAGCTGTCATGTCGCAATCGGGGGCCCTGTGCACATCGATCCTCGATCTGGCCGCCGGCCGTCATCTCGGCCTGTCCAAGCTTGTCAGCATCGGCAACAAGGCCGATATCAACGAGAATGATCTGCTGTCCTATTTTGCCAAGGACGAGGAGACCAAGGTGATCGTAGGCTATCTGGAGAACATCGTCACCGGCGATAAATTCATCAAGGTTGCCGATGCCGCCTGTTCGAAGAAACCTGTGGTCATCCTCAAGTCGGGAACCAGCAAGGCCGGGCAGAAGGCCGCGGCCAGCCATACCGGTGTGCTTGCCGGGGCGGATACCGCCTACGGCGCCGCCTTTAAGCGATCCGGCGTGATCCGGGCCGATACCTTCGAGGCCCTGTTTGATTATGCCTCGGCCCTTTCCATGCAGCCGCTGCCCAATGGCGACCGGGTCCTGATCATTACCAACGCCGGCGGCCCCGGCACCATGGCCGCCGATGCGGTGGAGCACTCGGGCATGACAGTGGCCGAACTGGATACCAACACCGCCGCGGCCCTCAGGGACAAGCTGCCCGAGGCCGCCAGCGTCGGCAATCCGGTGGATGTCCTGGGAGACGCCCCTCCGGAACGCTATGCCGAGGCGTTGAAGGCCGCCCAGGACGATGCGTCGGTGGATGCCATCATCGTCATCCTGACCCCGCAGGCCATGACCAATCCCACGGAGGCCGCCCGGGCCATCGCCCAGGCGCTCAACGGCAGCAAGCCTGTGCTTGCCTCCTTCATGGGCGGCAAGGAAGTCCTCCCCGGCCGCCAGGAACTAACCTCCGCGGGGCTTCCCGATTATGAATCTCCCGAACGGGCGGTGGCGGCCCTCAAGGTCATGTACGAGTATGCGACCTGGCTTAGGCGACCGCCCCGGATCGTCACCCGCTTCCGGGTCAACCGCAGGCGGGCCTGCCGGATCATCGCCCGCAGCCAGCGCAACAATATCCTGCAGCTCAACGAGGTCAAAGCCAAGAAGATCCTTGACGCCTATGGGTTCAATGTCCTGCCGGGCCGTCTGGTGACCTTTGCCGATGAGGCTGTGGAACTGTCACGGCGGATCGGCTATCCCGTGGCGATCAAGATCGTCTCCCCCGATATCATTCATAAATCCGATATGGGCGGGGTAAAGCTCAACCTTTCCAGCGCCCAGCAGGTCAGGGATGCATTCGACCTGATGATGATGCGGATCCGGCAGCGGGTCCCCAATGCCCGTATTGAAGGCATCTATATGGAGAAGATGGGTGACCCCGGCCTCGAGGTCATCCTCGGCATGACCAGGGATCCGCAGTTCGGTCCGATGCTGATGTTCGGCCTGGGCGGAATCTTCGTCGAGGTCATGAAGGACGTGACCTTCCATCTGGCCCCCATCACCCACGACGAGGCCGTCCAAATGCTCAAATCGACCCGCTCCTACGGGATGCTTGAAGGACGAAGGGGGCGGCAGGGAGTGGATATCGCGGCCATCGCCAGCGGCCTGCAGCGCATCAGCCAGTTGACCACGGATTTCCCGCAGATCACCGAACTGGATATCAACCCCTTTATTGTCGGAGAATTCGGCTCTGAGCCGGTTGTGGCCGATGCCAGGATCACCCTTGCCCCTGCCGACGAGAAATTTATTGTATGATTTTGCTGTTCTATAATTAATCACCTGTAATAGAGAAGGATAGAGATATGGAGTTCGACAGTAACTGGCAGGAAAAGTATAAAGATATGGTGACCACGCCGAAGAAGGCGGCCAGGCATATCCGTTCAGGGCAGCGGGTCTTTATCGGCACAGGCTGCGCCGAACCGACGGAGCTTATCAACGCGATGACCGCCAGGGCCGGGGAGCTGGCCGATGTGGAGATCGTCCAGCTCTTCACCAAGGGCGATGCGCTGTATGCCCAGAAAAAATTTGCCGACAGCTTCATGGTCAATTCGTTTTTCATCGGCCAGAACGTCAGGGGAATGATTCAGGAGGGGCTTGGCAGCTATACCCCCACCCTGCTTTCCAACATCCCGCATCTGTTCAATACCGGACGTATTCCTCTGGATGTGGCGCTGATTCAGGTGACCCCTCCCGATATAAACGGCAAGGTCAGTCTCGGCATCTCCGTGGATATCGTCAAGAGCGCCATTGAAAACGCCTCGCTGATCATCGCCCAGGTGAATCCGCAGATGCCGTGGACCTTCTGTGACAGCTGTATCGATATCTTCGATATCGACATCCTGGTGCCGGCCGATGCGCCGCTGCTGGAGAGGGAAACGGAGCTGCTGAACGATGTGGGCCGCGCCATCGGCCGGAATGTGGCCACCCTGGTGCCCGACGGCTCCACCGTTCAATTCGGTCTGGGCCGGATGCCCGGATTCGGACGCCTCCCCCATGCCGCCATCGAGTTTCTGAAGGACAAGAAGGACCTGGGCATCCACAGCGAGATGGTCACCGATTCCATCATCGATCTGGTCGAGTCGGGGGTGGTCAACGGCGCCCGCAAGAGTTTTGACCGCGGCAGGGTTGTGATCAGCTTCTGCATGGGTACGAAGAGGTTGTACGACTATGTCGATAACAATCCGCTGTTCTGCTTCCGCCCGACGGAGTATGTCAACGATTCGAATGTGATCCGCCAGCAGACCAAGATGGTGGCCATCAATATGGGCATGGAGATTGATCTCACCGGCCAGGTCAGCACCGACTCCATGGACGGCAAGTTCTATTCCGGCATCGGCGGCATGGTGGATTTCAACCGGGGGGCGTCCAAATGCCGGGATGGCAGGACTATTGTTGTCATCCCCTCTACCGATGCGGATGAACAGAAGAGCCTGATCGTCCCCCAGCTGACCGTGGGTGCCGGGGTCACCATTACCCGCGGAGCGATCCATTTCGTGGTCACCGAATACGGTGTCGCTTACCTGTACGGGAAGTCCATCCAGGAACGGGTCATGGCGCTCATCTCAATCGCCCACCCCAAATTCCGGGAGCAGCTCTGCAGGGAGGCCGTCGAGGCCCACTTCATCAGGCCGGAGATGGCTGAAGTCAGCACCAAATTCCTGCTGTCCAGCGACGAGTCGATGAAGAGCATGCTGCTGCTCGATGACGGCAGCCAGATCAATTTCCGTTCGGTCCGGCCGACGGATGAGCCGAGTATGCGGGGGCTGGTCTATGAGCTCTCCCGGGAGACGATTTACTACCGGTTCATGAGCCAGCAGAGCAAGTTCACTCACCAGCAGATCCAGAATTTCGTCTATATCGACCACCGGAAGGACGTGGCCATCGTCGGAACGGTGCCGGAGTCTTACGGCGAGTCCATCATCTGTGTGGGCCGCTATTATCTCGACGCGAAGACCAACAAGGCCGAGGTTGCCTTTGTCATCCGGGATGAGTGGCAGGATCGCGGCATCGGCACCCATGTCTTCAAGCTGCTTGTCGATATCGCCAAACGGAACGGAATCGCCGGATTTACCGCCGAGGTCCTCCGCGACAACAAGCGCATGCGCGCCATCTTTATGAACTCGGGGCTTAAGGTGACCCACAGAGTCGAGGAGGGGGTCTACAGTTTCGTGATTGACTTTTGATTTTGCCCTTCAGGCCTTTTTACCATGAGCCTGCCGCCCTGTCTAATGTGGGACGGCAGGCGCCAACATGAAGCCCCGGCCCCGTCAGGAACCGGGGCTTTTGTGTTACGACTTCCCCCCCTCCTCCAAGGGGGGCTCTGCTTCAAACGATCAACTTGATCTTCCTGTTCGTCTTATTCCTGCCGTTTCGTGTCAGTATCCGGGTCTGTTTTGCCTGTGGTAAATCAGAAATGACGAGCTGATTGAGCAGGCTCTCCGGCTCTGGGGCGCTGTAGAGGACCGTCCGGGCAGAGTCTCTTTTTTCTTTGCACTTTTACTGGAATTGTGGGATGCTCTTGCCTTGAGAAGGACCTTGTAATAGCAACCATTTACCACCAACCTTATTGAGGTTGACAGACCATGATTCCCGTTTACCCTGCCTCCGCTGAAATCACTTTAGCGCTGCGTCCGCTTCTGCATCCCCGGTTTCAAATGCTGGCGGATGGGATTTCGGAGTTTACCTTTGCCAATATGTTCCTCTTCCGGCAGGCTCACGGCTATAAGATCTCCATGCTTGCCGAGGATCTGCCGGTGATTCACGGCAAAGACGCCGGCGCCTCCTTTTTTATGCTACCCTTTGGCCTGCCCGATGCCGCCGTTCTGAATCGGCTGTTTTGTGACCACGGTCAGATGAAATGTGTGTCGGCAGAGCAGAAGAGCGTCTTTGAGAATCTCGGTTATCGCGTTGTCGAAGACCGCGATAATTTTGATTATCTCTATCTCAGGAAGGATTTGGCCGAGTTGAGCGGCAGAAAATTTCACAAGAAGAGGAATCTGGTCAAGGCCTTTGCCGAGAGCCATAATTATGAGGGACGGCCTTTGCTCGAGGAATATCTGGGTGACGCCCTGCAGATCCTCGAGGACTGGAGGCAGGCGCACGACACCCCGGGGGATTACGCTGCGGCCCGCGAGGCCCTGGAAAAGTCCTGGGACCTGCAGCTCTGTGGGGGGATCTACTATGTGGAAAATCGTCCCGTCGCCTATACCCTTGGAGAGGAGCTTGCGAAAGGGACCAGCTTTGTGATTCACTTCGAAAAGGCCGTATCGGGTTATAAGGGCTTATTTCAGTTCATCAACCAGGCCTTTGCCTCCATCCTGCCTGACATGTATGTCACCATAAACAGGGAGCAGGATCTTGGAGACGATGGCCTGAGGCGGGCCAAGCATAGCTATAAGCCATCGGGATATGTCGAGAAATATCGAGTTTTTCCTCAAATATAAGCAAATTTCCCTGACTTGTTTTCATGAAATAAATTTTGATTTATCACTGATAGTATGTCTAAAATACGACAAGAAAGGAGAAAACGCGCAATGGATTTGGTGATTTAGGGGGGAGGCTATGGATGCCAATATTCAATGGAGCCCGCGAATGCAGGTGGGTTCCAGCAGGGTCGATAACCAGCACAAGGTGATATTTGACCTGATAAAGGACATCAACCGCTCGATCGGTGCAGGAGCAAACATGCAGGTCCTGGATACTCTGCTGAGTGTGGTGCGTAATTATGCCTTTAAGCACTTTGAAACCGAAGAGGAGTATTTTAAGAACCATCCCGATTATCCCCGGCATTGTCTGGAACACTACAAGCTGATTAAGGAACTGAATACGTTCATTATTAATTTCAGAAATAACAGAAAGGACGGAGAAAAAGAACCCTCGGCCTTTCTTGAAAACTGGCTGACCCGGCATATTGAAGAGTATGATAAGCCTTTTTTCTTCCATGAGACGGCCAATCTTTCCCTGATGAACGAATCCGACCGGGTCGATGAATACGAGCCGAAGATCAAAGAAAGGCGCCTGTCCCGGCGGATACACCATAAGGATGTCGTTGACGGGGATATCCGTGTCCATTGCTATAATGCCAGCCGTCTGAAAAGCGGGACGGCAACTATCGTGGATATGAGTACGGGCGGATTACTGCTGCACTCCCGGGATGTATATGAAATTGATGATCTTCTCGTTGTTACGTGCAGCATTGGCGCAAACTTTAAAATGAAAGAAAAGGTAAGGGTGAAGAGATCGGATAAGAAAATATACGGTGTCGAGTTTATTTCCCCCTCCTCTGTAACCATAGAGTTTTTAACTAAACTCTATGGAGCCGTCCACTTGCACCGCAACACCCGTTTGCCTTGATCCGGCAGGCTGCCCTCAGGGGCGCCTGCCACTCGCCTGCCTCTTTTCGGCTTTCAGGTCGAGAGCAAAGCCTGTCAGCCTCCATATTTGTTTCTGTTTGTTCTAAAAGTGTTTCATTTTATAAAATGTGTTTCACCTCGTTTTCCAGGAAAGGCTAGAAAAGCCCGTTTTCCTGTCTTGCGTGCAGCTCATAATTCATGCCAGGCTGGGGCGTGACGGCCATGGAGGCCCCATCTTCGCGGCCTTGCATGAAGGAAAGACGGACGTTGTCTAAGCAGTCCTTTGCCAGTCCAAAGGTGCTGCCGTAATCGGTTCTTCCTGCATGCCTGGCGCTGCATTTTTGTTTCAGATTTCTCCCTCACATGACCGTTGCATTTCATAATGTTCCTTTCTGTTCCGTTGTGTTTCTGAATGTCTAATTCCCGGAAACAGTGAAAGCTGGTTCAAAAGTTGCAGAAGCTAGTGGTGACTAGTCGCAAAAAGGTCTTTCCCGGGTTGGACAGGCATGCGGCATCTTTGTGAGGCAGAAGTTGGAGGAGCAAAGGAAGGCATGAGCGGTTGGGGAGGGCAGAAGGGGCAGGGCGATTTCATTTCACAATGCTGCGCGATTCTCAAGGGAACAGGCATGAATGCAAAAGCCAATTATTTTATAAGACTCCAGAAGATTCTGACTTCCGCCTTCTTTGTCCTGATCATTATCCCCACCTTGATTATTGTGTGGGTGACTTCCACGAGTTCAAGAAAGGAGGCCATCGACAAGATCGAATTCTCCGAAATTCAGTTGGTCGAACACCGGAAGGATGTCATTGAACTCTTCCTGAGGCAGCAGGAGGATCTGCTCGCTATTATGATACGTCTCTATCCTGCCGATGTTCTCAAAGATCAGAAAAATCTCAGCGCCATCTTCGCGGCAATGAGTAAAACCGGGGATCTGGTCGATCTGCAGGTCCTTGACGCATCGGGGACGCAGCTTGCCTATGTAGGGCCGTATAGAGTCAATGTCGCCGGCAAAAATTATAAGGATGCCCCCTGGTTCAAAGAGGTACTGGTCGACGGCAGACACATAAGCGATGTTTTCCAGGGGTACAGGGATATTCCCCATCTGGTTGTGGCAGTAACGGATCCGTCACGGAGCATTATTCTGAGGAGTACCTTGAATTCGGAAATTTTCAATGGTTTCCTCTATAACGCCCGGATCGGTTCCAACGGAGATGCCTTTATTCTGAACGCCGCTGCCGAATTTCAGACGCCCAGCCTGAAGGGTGGCGGGAATAAACTGGACCCCTGGGAGAAGGAACTGGTGAGGCGACACCAGGGTACTTCGATTTCCAGGATCGGTTCGTATCTTTATGCAACAGCCTGGATGAAGGATGATCAGTGGATCCTTGTCGTCAAGTCCAAAGTGGAGGATTCCCTGGGGCACTATGACGAGCGCCGGAACAACAACCTGATCATCATTGCCGTTACCTCGGTTGTCGCCCTGTCCGTGGCTGTTTTTGTCAGCCATTTTATGGTGGTCAGAATGGAGCGGGCCGAGCGGGAGAGGTCTAATTTTAACCAGCAGATGGTGCAGATGGAGAAGATGGCCACGGTTGGCCGGCTGGCGGCAGGCATTGCCCATGAGATAAACAATCCTCTCCAGATGATCACGACCCAGGCGGGCTGGATCAAAGAACTGCTTGAGGAGGAAGATCCCGGGCAGTCGAAAAACCGGGAGGAGTATCTGGAGTCCGTCACCAAGATCAAATATCACGTGCAGCGGGCCGGCACTGTCACCCACCGGCTCCTCGGATTTTCAAAGAAAATGGCCAGCCAGCGGAATACCGTCAACGTTAATGAGATCGTTGAGGAGACCATCTCCTTTGTGGAGAATGAGGCAAAAAATAACAGCATCGAGATTATAAGAGATCTGGGTGAGGATGTTCCCCTGACCATGACCGATGGCGCCCAATTGCAGCAGGTGGTGCTGAACATCCTGAACAACGGCATGGATGCCCTGATTCAGAACGGCAGGATTGAGATCAGCACAAAATCGGATACCAGCAATATCGTAATAGAATTTTCCGACAACGGACCGGGGATGACGGAGGAGGTCATGAAGCATATCTTCGACCCCTTTTTTACCACTAAACCGGTGGGTAAAGGGACTGGTCTCGGTATGTCGATCTGCTACAACATCATGCAGAAGCTGGGGGGCCATCTTCAGGTGAAGAACCGGAAGGAAGGTGGCGCCGTTTTTACCCTGGTCCTGCCCATTGTGGCTGTTATTGAAGATAACATTGTATAATTACAGGAAGATTACTGAGAAAGGAGTGGTCGCAATGGAACCATTTAACGTTCTTATTGTCGATGATGAACAGGAGTTCAGGGAGATGACCATCAAGCGCCTGAACAAGAGGGGCCTGAGGTGCTTCGGGGCGGAGAATGGCATGGAGGCGTTGGAACAGGTGGAAAAACGAGAGATTGACGTGGTGCTGCTCGATGTCAAGATGCCGGGAATGGATGGGATCATGACTTTGCGGGAGATTAAACGGATACAGCCCGAAATCGAGGTCGTCATGCTTACCGGACATGCCTCGGTGGAGTCGGGGATTGAAGGAATGAGATTGGGTGCCTTCGATTATCTGATGAAACCAATCGAGCTCGAACCGCTGATCGAGAAACTGCTGGAGGCCAATGAAAAGAAGGTCTTGCGCCGGCAGAGCATGGATTCAATCCGGAATGACAATTCCGGCGCCCTGTAAGGCCCGAGCACATGACGGCTGGGTTATGCGGGGGGGAAAGGGTATCAGTCTTTTCTTCCTTAGATGGCCTGACGGAAAAAAATAGAAAATAAGGTGGATTAACGAAAACATGTAGGAATAATTTTGAGAATTTTAGGAGGAGAATATGAGGTTTTTACGTGATTTACACTGTTTACTCATGAAAGGGTCGCAGGCCCATGCCAGGTGGGAGTTGGAAATGTCCGACAATATCCTGCGCAGCCGCGGCAGGATGTTTATCCTTGGTCTGCTGCTGATCCCGGTTTTTCTCGGCGGTATCGCCATTGCCGGCGGCGATGGCTCCAATCTTCCCCAGCTTATCGGAGGCAAGTCGGCGTATATGCCATCATTTTATACCCCGGTTATTTTCTTTGCGTCAATCTTTGTCGGACTGTGCGCGGGGCTTATCACCGGTTGTATCGGCGCCGGCGGCGGTTTCATTATCGCCCCTGCCCTGATGAGTGCCGGCGTCAAGGGTATCCTGGCGGTGGGGACTGACCTTTTTCATATCTTTGCCAAGGCAATCATGGGCAGTGTCCTTCATAAAAAACTGGGTAATATCTCTGTATCGCTGGCCGTGACCTTTCTTATCGGCTCCATAGTGGGTGCGACCCTCGGCGGTATGCTGAACAGGTACCTCTATGACCTGAACCCGGTGCTGAGTGACCTCTTTATCACGGTAGTCTATGTTATCATCTTGGGTTTCCTCGCATTTTATGCCCTTATTGATTACTACAAGGCGAGAAAGGGGGAGGCTGCCGAATCTGCACCCGGCGCCGGGGCGGCCGAAGCGATCCCGCCCATGGGGAAGAAAATTCAATCTGTCAATATCCCTCCGATGCTGACCTTTGATGAAGGCATTACCCCGGGCGGCCGGAAGATCTCAGCGATTTTTCTGATCCTGAGCGGCTTCATTGTCGGTATGGCTGCTGCGATCATGGGTGTCGGCGGCGGCTTCCTGACCTTCCCGATCTTTGTTTACGGGCTGGGCGTTTCATCCATGACCACAGTGGGCACGGATATATTCCAAATCGTTTTTACAGCAGGTTACGGTGCTCTCAGCCAGTATGCCATCTTCGGTTTTGTTTTCTATACCCTGGCAATGGGGATGTTGCTGGGCTCGCTGATAGGTGTGCAGATCGGCTCATTGGTGACCAGGATCGTGCCGGGGATCATGATCCGCGGCTTTTTCGCCCTGGCGGTCACGGCTGGTTTCATCAACCGATTTTTCGCCTTGCCTGAAAAACTGCAGAGTTTGAAGATGATTGCGATTTCAAAGGATATAGGGGCCCTTTTAAATACCGTTGGCAACAGCCTGTTCTTTGTGATCATAGGGGCTTTCACGGTATGGGTATTGTATTCATTTTTCAGTAATATAAAAGAACTGAAAACGGAGGGGCATTGATATGAGCGTGCAGAAAAAAATGAAAATCAGAGGAATTCTGATGCTGATCAGTTTCTTTGGAATCCTGGCGGTGATCTTTTCTCCAATCTTTCCTGGAAAAAACAATGGCTTGGATTATATGGATAATCTTTTTAACACCATCTCCAAAGGATCATCCTATTTTATTCCCAAGGCTATGACGGACAGTGAGAAATTTGTCGGAAAGAATATTGACCTCAAAATCAAAATGGAAAATGAACAGCAGGCGACAGACACGGCAAAGCTTCTGCAGGAGGCAGGTGCTCAGGTTCAGGTGACCGGTAAAGAGCTGGCTGTCAAGGGAGATGCCGGCCATATTCTGAAGAGCTGTCTCACCGATGCCGACTTCATGTTCAAGAACGATGGAAAGCCGATTGCCGATAAGTACGGATTCTCAGAGCGGAAGGCCTTGTATGACTGGTGGGTGGCATTTAAGGCCATCGGCAATGAGCTGACCGTCCAGAGTAATTTTGAACTGGTCAAGTCCTTTTCCAATGTCCAGAAAAAGGCCCTTGAACCTGCCTATAACTATTACAACATAGAGGCCAAAAGCTGGGAGAAGAATATCTTCCTGATTGTCTGTGCACTTGGCTTTTATGTCTTCTATACCCTTTGGTATGGTTTTGGTCTTTTGTATCTCTTTGAGGGAATCGGTCTCAAGATCGGACATTAAATCCTTATGCGGTAACACGAATGGCGGACTGCGGAGGGGATGGTTTTTCCAGTTGCAGTCCGCTTTTTATTTTAAAGGGCCCTTATGCAGAGAATGCTCACCTTTATTAAAGAACTGTTTTCACCCCCTCCCTCCGCGCCTCCCATGACTCCGGCTGAACTGAAGGATGCCTTCAGAAAACGATACCGGAATTTCAGGGCCTTACTGACGGCCAATAACAATGCCCTTCAGGCCATGGCCGAGCTTGAGAAAATCTACTATAGCGGTGAGTCCTACCGGATGGCAGTCATTCGTTCAAAGACCACCACTATCCTTGTCAATGTCTATAAGATGATCAGCAGCCTCCTGGAAATGTCGGGGGGAAGGTACAAAGATCTTGAAGTCATTTTTGAGAAAATCAGTCATGAAATTGAAAAAATAATTGAAAAGAAGCCCAGCTTTTCCCAGGGGCCATTTATTCTGCCCTTAGCGGAGGTGGGAGAAAAGGACAGGGCCCAGGTTGGCGAAAAAATGGCAAATCTGGGAGAGATTGTCCGGGTTCCCGGTTGTGTGGTTCCGCAGGGCTTCGTGATCACGGCGTCAGCCACCCGGCATTTTCTGACCGCTGATCATATCGCCGAGATCAACCGGCGACTGCAGCTGCTGGATCCCGATGACCTCGACGGACTCCTCAGGACCTGTGCAGAGATCAGGAAAGATATCCTCGATATTCCTATGCCTCCGGATCTGGAGGAGTTGCTCCATGTCCATTATGCCCGGCTGGAGATGGTCAGTCGACCCGGCTGCTGGCTGGCCGTTCGTTCAAGTGCGCTGGGAGAGGATGCCGCCGGCGTCTCCTTTGCCGGTCTCTACCGTACCATCCTGAATGTGGACGGGGACGGTCTGGTTGCCGCGTACAAGGAGATAATTGCCAGCAAATACGGGGCCAGGGCCATTGCATACCGGCGGAAGAGGGGATATCGGCATGAAGATATTGAGATGTGTGTCGGATGTCTGGTGATGGTCGATGCCCTTACCAGCGGTGTGACCTATTCCAGGGATCCGAGCGAGGAAGAGAGCGAGGTGGTCCGCATCAACGCCCTTTCGGGTATAGCGAAGGGGGTGGTTGATGGCACCCGGACCACGGATCTTTATCTGGTCAGCCGGGAAACACCCCATGCCGTCGTGTATCGGGAAATCCGCCAGGGGCAGGGCAAAGCTTCGGACCAGTGTGCCGACTCCTCCCTGACCTATGGCCAGATTCGGAAGCTTGCCGAAATGGCGCTTCGTCTCGAAGGGCATTTCGGCAAGCCCCAGGATATGGAATGGTCGTTCGATCACCAGGGCGCGCTGACAATCCTGCAGAGCAGGCCGATGCTGATCAGTCAGCCGCAGAATGCGCAGGAGGAGGCTGCTCCGTCCTCCCGGGCAGAGAACGGGGAACAGCCGATTCTTTTCGGCGGGATATGCGCCAGTACAGGTATTGCCTGTGGGACGGTTTTTCGGGTCAATGCCGCGTCAGAGATGCCTGATGTCCCGATGGGCGCTGTCCTGGTGCTTGAGCATCCCCTGCCTGAATGGGCGCCCCTGCTCAGCAGGGCAGCGGCGGTGATCGCCGAAAGCGGCAGCGAGGCCGGGCATCTGGCCACGGTATCGCGGGAATTTGCCATTCCGGCCCTCTTCAGTCTGGCGGGGGCGATGGATCTCCTTGCCGATGGCGAGACGATCACCGTCAATGCCTCGGCCCGAAGCGTGTATCTGGGGTGCCGGCAGGATCTGCTCACCCAGCGGGCAGTCAGGAAGGACATCATGGCGGGCAGTCCGGTGCAGAGGATTTTGACCGAGGCCCTGCAGTATATTACGCCGCTTAATCTCAATGACCCCAATGCCCCGCAATTCAAATCCTCCTGGTGCGAGACCCTGCATGATATCACCCGCTTCTGCCATGAGAAATCGGTCTATGAGATGTTTAATTTCGGCCGGGAGTACAAGTTTGATCAGGGGGCTGCCAAAAGGCTGGTTGGTGAGGTGCCTCTGGAGTGGTGGGTCGTCGATCTGGCGGACGGTTTCAGGGCGGGTGCCGATGCCCAGGGTCAGACCATCCGCATTGAGGATATTGTTTCGGTGCCGATGCTGGCCATATGGCAGGGGATATCTGCCTTTCCCTGGGAGGGCCCGCCGCGGGTCAGCGTCAGGGGCTTCGGCTCCATCATCTTTCAATCGACCATGCGACCGGAGTTGGATCCGGCGGTCGCTTCTGCACTGACGACGAGAAATTACTTTCTGGTTTCGAAAAATTTCTGTAATCTCAGCGTACGTCTTGGGTATCATTACGCAATGATTGAGGCCTATATCAGTGATCTGTTGACCGAGAGCTATGTGACCTTTCGTTTTAAAGGCGGGGCGGCAGACATGAAGCGCAAGGCTGTTCGGGCCAGACTCCTGGCCGAAATCCTGCAGACCTTTGAGTTCCGCGTCGAGCTGCGTTCAGATTCGCTGCTGGCCAGGGTCAAGAAGCGTCCGACGGAATTTCTGGAGCGGCGTTTGAAGATTCTCGGCTATCTGATCCTGCATGCCCGTCAGCTTGATATGGTCATGAATATGCCGAATGCGGTTGAGCGATATAAAGAAAAATTTCTGACGGATATCGAAAAAATGCTCTCCTGATGTCCGCCGTCAACTCTCTGGAGGTCCAGCTATGCCGAATAAACTGCTGATGGTCGATGATGAGGCGGATTTTCGTGAAATCATGGGAAAATTTTTTAAACGACGTAAGATTGAGTTCGAAATGGCGGCTGGTTGCAGGGAGGCCATGGACCTGATCGGCCAGGACAGCTTTGATGTGGTGATCATGGATGTCAGCATGCCGGGGCTCGACGGAATAGAGTGCATGGCGGAAATAAAGAAGATCAGGCCCGACATGGAGGTCATAATTCTCACCGGGCATGCTTCCGTTAATACAGGTTTGGTCGGCATGAAGAAAGGGGCCTTTGATTACTGTCTTAAGCCCATCGATTTTGACGAGTTGCTGGAAAAGGTACTCCTGGCCCGGGAGAGGGCTGCCGGAAAGGCCGGAGGATGATCGCCATCAACCTATTTTTTAGTCCTTCTGATCATGCATCCCATTCTGCGCCGTATTAAGGAACTTCTTTTTCCGAGCCTGAAGACCTCTCTTTCTTCGGAGGAGTTGGAGTCGCTCTTCCGGGTCCGGTACCAACACTTCCGCACCCTTCTCACCGCCAATAATAATGCCCTGGGCGCTATGGCCGAGCTTGAACAGGCCTTGATTTCCGGGCAGACCTACAGCCTGGCGCTGGTCCGGGCCAGGACTACCGTTGTCCTGGTCAGCGTTTACAAAATGGTGCAGAGCATGATTGCCCTGGCCGACGGCCGGTACCGCGATCTGGAGAAGATCTTCGAGCGGATCAGCAAGGAGGTGGACGCCATCATCGAGCGGACTCCAGCGGAGAGGGAAGGCCCATGGATCCTGCCCCTGGCCGACATCACCAGGGATATGGCGGATCAGGTCGGGGAGAAAATGGCCAATCTGGGAGAGGCGGCAAGGCTGCCGGGCATTCGGACGCCAGGAGGGTTCGTCCTGACCGCCAGTGCCGGCCGCTATCTGATGGCGGCTGGCGATCTGGGCCGGGAGATCAATCGCCTTGAGCAACAGCTGGACCCTGGGGATCTGGAAAAACTCTACAGCAGCAGCGCAGCCATACAGGGGCTGATCAGCGGCAGCAGCATGCCCGGAGATCTGGAGGAGCTGATGCTGTCGGCCTATGCGAGGCTTGAAGGAGAGACCCAGCCGGGCATCCTGGTGGCCATGCGGTCCAGCGCCACCGGGGAGGATCTGGCCGGAGCCTCCTTCGCCGGGCAGTATCATACCGAGCTGAACGTGGACCGGGAGTTCCTGGGCTATACGTACAAGGAGGTGGTTGCCTCAAAATTTACCAGCCGGGCCATTCTCTACCGCCTGAAAAAGGGGTATCGTCACGCTGATATCGAGATGTGCGTCGGTTGTCTGGCCATGATTGAGGCCTCGGTCAGCGGGGTGACCTATACGCGGGAACCGACCGATCCCGGCAGTGGCTGGCTGGTGATCAATGTGGTTGCCGGGGCGGCCCGCAAGGTCGTCGATGGGACGGTCATGACCAGGCGTCTCCTGGTTTCCCGGCAGGATCCTCGGAGGATTGTCCTGCATCACGGGACCGAGAAAGGCGAACAGGAAGCTCTGTCGGGACCGCTGCTGGCAGGTCTTTTGTCGCCTGCCCTGATTGAAGAACTGGCCCGGGTTGCCATTACCCTCGAAGGGCACTTCGGCGCCCCGCAGGATATTGAGTGGTCCATTGACAAGCAGGGGCAGATCTATGTCCTGCAGACCAGGCCCATGATGGTTGCTGCCGGCAGCAGGACCCCCGAGACTGCTCCGGAGACTGCGGATCCCGATATCCTCTTTCGTGGAGAAGTGACTGCCAGTCCAGGAATCGCCTGCGGCCCGGTTTTTGTCGTCTCCTCCATGGTTGATATCCTGAGGTTTCCTCAAGACGCGGTCCTGGTGGTCGAGCATCCCCTGCCCGACTGGGCGCCGCTTCTCAGCCGGGCCGTAGCCCTGGTGGCGACCACGGGCAGTGAGGCCGGCCATCTGGCAACGGTGGCCCGGGAGTTCGGCATTCCCGCCCTCTTCGGCCTGCCTGATTCTGTCCGGGGACTGGCGGAAGGGACGCTGGTGACTGTAGACAGCAAGGGGCGAAGAATCTATCGCGGGCGCCGTGAGGATCTTCTCCGCCTGAATGTGAACCCGCCGCCGGATCTGATGGCGGGCAGTCCGGTGCAGGCTGTCCTGAAACAGGTCCTGGAGCGCCTGACCCCGCTGAATCTGACCGACCCCCGTTCTCCCACTTTTAAGTCGTCCTGGTGTGAAACACTGCATGACATAACGCGATTCTGTCATGAGAAGGCCGTGACCGAGATGTTTGACTTTGGCGGCCGGTATCATTTCAGCGAAAGGGCTGCAAGACGGCTGATGGGGGATGTGCCGCTGGACTGGTGGGTCATTAATCTGGCCGACGGGTTCCGCGATGATGCCGGTGTCGATAAGAATTTTGTTCATATTAACGCCATCGCGTCGCGGCCAATGCTGGCGATCTGGGAGGGGATTTCCGCCTTTCCCTGGGGCGGGCCGCCGGTCGTGGATATGAAGGGCATGGGATCCATCCTCTTTCAATCTATCATGCAGCCCGGGCTGGACCCTGCGGTGGCCTCGCCCATGACCGCAAAGAATTATTTCCTGATCTCCCGGAATTTTTGCAATCTCAGTGTCCGTCTCGGCTATCATTTTGCAATGATCGAGGCCTATCTCAGCGATCTGCTGACGGAGAGTTATGTCACTTTCACCTTTAAGGGTGGGGCAGCCGACGGCCAGCGCAAGGCCTCCCGGATCGTGTTTCTTGCCGAGATTCTTGAAAAATACGGTTTCAGGATTGAATTAAGGGGGGATGCCCTGACCGCCAGGGTTGAAAAGAGGCCCATGGATCTTCTGCTGCAGTACCTGAAAATCCTGGGATATCTCGTCCTCCATGCCCGGCAGTTGGATATGATTATGAATAATCCTGAAAGGGTAAACGGATACAGGGAGAAATTCCGTACAGAAATAGACAGCCTGCTCAGGTTGCAACCTTCCAGGCCTGTTGCGGAGAACGGGTAGATCGGGGGAGGGCCGTCTGCCCCGGCGATTCCCCCGACCTGTGCTCCGGGTCTCTCAGGGCTCGATGATGATGGTCGGGAAGAGGCCCTTCTTCATGCCCTCCGGATAGGGTTGGATCGTATTGAAGGAGATATACTGATTCTTCTGGGCATGGCCCTTCTGGTCGCTGCCGTTGAAGAAGGCGCCGTTGGCCTGGAGGATATGTTCGATCCTGTCTCTGAAGGTCAAGATAAATTCCGCTCCGCTTCCCTCAAAGAAGAGGCCGCCGATGGCGGTGTGCGAATTGATCGCTTCGAATTTTTCGATGGAAAGACTGTTGGTGTCCAGGTCTTTGGGGGTCTTGATCATGCCCCAGACCAAATGGCCGGCGGGGATGGTCAGCGGTTCCCTGGAATCAATAATGGTATGGGGCATGATGATGCTGTCTGCACCGATTTGCAGTCTGGCATCGGGTCTGCCGCGGAGAAAGCTGTTGAAGCCTACAAACACATGCCTGCCAAGATCTGCTTCGCAGATTTTAGTCCCATGGGCGGTGACGTTGCAGCCTTCGAGCCGTGAATTTATGATAAAACAGTTTTCCTGGGCATTGGATCCCTTGCCCAGCCAGGAATTCTGGATGAAGGCCCGCTGCGCGACCAGAACGTTTTCACCGATATGGGTCTGCCCTTTGGTTACCGCGAAGCGGTCCAGAGAGGCATTGTTGGGTACCGGAATGGCGTGCTCCATATTGACCATGTCAAAGATGCGCTGGAAGGCCTCCTTCCGGTCCTCAATGAAGTCCATGAAGAGTCCCTGAGGCGGGGATCCTGCAGTAAAATATATGTAATCCTGCATCTTTTCCTTCTGGTGCTGATAGAAGAAATTGAACTTGCCGGGATTTCTGACCCAGATGGTCCCCGGTTCAATGTTGAGGTGGCTGATTTCTCCCGCCTGAACGTAGCTGAAGTTCCCGATCACGCAGTCGCGGATGGTGGTCAGATCAACGGTCGCAAATGCCCCGAGAAAACAGCCATTGGATGGTGAACCGTGTATATTGGCATAGTTCATCGAGATGGTATCGGTGATGAAAAATTTTTCCAGTGTTTCGGGATCATGAGAATAGTTGTGAACCAGAGTCTTGATGAGGAGGCTGTCCTGGATGTCGATTTCCTCGTCTTCGCTGACAGGAATTGCATAGTCCTGATAGAGGAAAAGGCTGCCCTGCTTTTTCAGCTCGTCGCCCCTGATGTCGCTCTTGTAGAGCAGCGAATTGACTACCTTGCATCTGCCGAGGAAATAGCTGCCTGCCAGGTTCGAGTTTCTAAACTGAAAATTCAGGGGATGATGGGGGGAAATTCCGTAAAACGCATAGAACTTGACCATCTGCACAAAGGGGATGATTTTCTGGGCATAGGGGTTCACGTCGAATTCGAGTTCGCGCAGGTTGATATTGACCCGCTGAATGATCCGGTCATACAATTTCTCTATTTCTCTCATATTGCCTTCTCCTCGGAAACTGCTTCTTTCATGGTGTTGAGAACGGCGGAAAATACGTCGGATAAGCGCAGAACCCCTATAAATCGGTCTTCCCGTGTCACCAGCAGAGAGAGTCTGTTTTTCATGAACATCATATGTGCTGCCGTATCCAGGGACGTATTTTCATCGACGAATTCATTTTCGGCAATGGTCTTCATGAAGTCTTCCACCTTCATGTTCAAGGTTCCCGGCTGGGCGTAAAATTCCTCAAGTGACGACTTGTGGGTCTGGTATTCTTCAGGATACAGGTGGATCAATGCCGACAGCATCAATCCGCTTTCAAGCGAAGTCTTCTGCATCCGGTACTGTTCCCGCATCGTGGATATAAAATTGGAACTGAAGCCGAATTTACCCATTTCATCAAGCTTGTCTGTGAATTTATCTCTGGGAGCCAGCGCCCTGAGAATATCAAGTTGACTGAGTTTGCCCAGTACCTTTCCATCCTTTCCCATGACCAGAACCATCCAGTGCGAGTAGAAGGCGCCACCATGCTCGATTTTGGTGTTTTCCAGCGCCAAAACAGCTTCAAAAAGCGTGGAGCCCTCGGGGATTGTCGCGTATTCCGAGAAGGGCATCATGAGATCCTTGGCAGTATAATTCATAACAGAGCCTCTGGGGGAATATGGGTATTTTTCGGCTGTCGCCGCAAACATATCTTGTGGTTAGTCCATCAAAAGCGTATGCAATATTGATGCCTAAATGTGGAGCTTGAGCTTGCCTGAGGGATGATTACACTTTGGAAAAACGCGCCAGTCCGGCTTCGGGACTCCCGTTCCCCTTTTTCTTCTGCATGAGGGTCTTTTCTTGAAATATCCAGGTTGCAGCCCGGGTACTTTCCCCCAGGAGAATGTCCGGTCCAGAAAGCCTCCTGAACCGGAATTGCAGATCTTTGATGCCTGACTGAATGGTATAGCTCCAGAATTTCCGATTTACTGTATGAAGAGGAAAGGCGCAACCAGAATAATTCAACCAGAATAACTATTTTTTGTTCAGGATATCCATGATCCGAAGCCGGTAATCGACGATTTCGTGGCGCAGGGACGACAGATTGGCAATTTTTTCGTCGACTTTGGAAATGTGCAGATCTAGAATCTCGATGAGCTTCGGGGTGATGGTGTCGAAGTCCTGTTTGTGGATGTCGAAATGTTCAGCGAGTTCCTGCATTTCATTAAGGGATATTCCGAGCTCTTTAAGCTTGAGAATAAACTTCAGACGCAGGATGTCATCCTTGTTGAAGGTCCGGGTGCCGCCGCCGAGCCGTTCCGGAGGCCCCATGAGACCGATTTCTTCGTAGTAGCGGATGGTTCGCGTTGTGATTCCGAGTCGTTTTGCCAGTTCACCTATCTGTACATTTTTTTTGTCGTTCATGTTTCGCCCATATTTATGATGTCAGGAGTTAGGCCCGAGGGGGGGCGGTGCCGATGCCCCGCCTGCTGCGGCATCAGGGGTGTTGCAACCTGTCGCCTTCAGCCAGGATAGGGCTGATGGGCCGCCTCCCGAAGTTCGTTCATTTACCTTTACGTAATATACTGTGAATGATAGCATTGCTGTCTCCGGCCGTCAATGTAAAAACATTAATGTCGTAAAAACAACAACATTTGCTGGTCATGTCTGGTTCTTTCCTCCCTGGGGTATATTTTACTTGACCTTTACGTAAGAGATATGATTTTATGTCACCGGGCTTTTTACCCTCGTGCACTTGGGGAGCAGACCTGGAGGGGAGATTGCGAGCGCGTGATAGAGCGGAGGTTCTGGCGGAGCGTCTGGAGGTCTGAGCAGTCCGAGCCCCTGAGTGCGGGTTGTCTCAAGGGGGATGAATGATAAAGATCTAACCACCAATTAAGGAGGAAGATAATGAATATACTGGTGTGTATCAAGCAGGTTCCGGATATGGAATCGAAATTCAAGGTTGACGGCGCGGGCCGCTGGTATGACGGCGCGGACCTG
>JARLHL010000066.1 GCA_031292275.1 Desulfocapsaceae bacterium
CAGGCTCACCATGGCATCGGCAATCTGGGTGGGGACACGCGGATCAAAGAGGATGGTGGCGCCGGCGGCCACCTCGGGGAGCGATGTGGCGTTGCTGCAGGCCACAGGAACCCCTGCCGCCATCGCCTCGATCACAGGGAGCCCGAAGCCTTCGTAAAGGGACGGGAAGACCATCCCCCGGGCATGGGCCAGCAGCGCTGCCAGTTCTGCACTGGGGATATAGCCGGGAAAGACAATCCGATCCCCCAACCCCATGCCGGTCACCGCTCTGGCCAGATACTCCTGCCGCTCTCCCGGCGCCCCGGTGCAGACCAGCTTGATATCGCCTGCCAGGCCTGCCTGACAGGCCATGCCGAAGGCGGTGAAGAGCATTTCGTGGTTCTTATGCCTCCAGAAGTTGGCGGGATAGATCAGGTATCGGCCGGCCTCAACCCCCCGTTGTTTCAGCACATCCGCCCCCTCTCCCGGCACCGAAGCCACGCGCTGGGCCATACGGAGGTAGATCGTGCGGATCCGATCCGAAGCCAGCTGGCCATGCTGCAGGGCAGTTTCCCTGGAGTAGTCTGAAATCGCCGTCAGGGCAGCAGCATGGCGGCAGGCCTCGACAAAGGTGCGATCCCTGTGGGCAACATCCTCGGGGGCGAAGAACTCCGGATAGGTTTTATACTGGAGATCATAGATGGTGCAGACCGTCGGAATACCCGTCTCGTAATAAATCGGGGCGGTGAAGGGGCAGAACAGAAGATCGGCCCCCAATTCGCTCAACAGGCTTGACGAGCCGCCCCGCTTGAGGTGGCTCTGAAGCCGGTAGCCGAGGCCGCCGGCAATCCTCTGCACCCGCGCGGGCAAAAGGGGCAGAATCAACCTGGCAAGTCCACGCATGCGGGGGCGGACCGTTTGAGCAACGGCGGTCTGTCCCAGAACCAGACGGCGGGATATATTGGCGCAGTCCATCTCCGCCAGTTCCTGATGAGAAGCCGCCTGGGTCAGCAGGATAAACTGTGTCTCCGGGGCGAGAACGGCAAGGCGCCGCAGGAGCTCAAGAACGAAGACCTTCGCCCCTCCATTCTCCCCGCCCGGCAGCACGGGAGTCAGATCGACGGCAATTGTCTTTAAAGATTTCTTACACATCTTTTTTTGCACAGAATTTGATTTTTTCACGAGTTCCGCCAACCTTACAGTGATACAGGCCAGAAGGGACATCAGTTTTGAACAGTATGATAAGAAGCGCCTGGCCAAGATGCGGCTCACTTTTTCCAGCTGAAAGGTCAGTTGCTCAATCTGCAGCCCCTTGCTCTGCCGGTCGGCTTCAGACTCCTCAAGCAGCCGGGTCAAGGTCTGGATCTGCTCCCATCGGGCATGTCGGTCGGCCTCGGACTCCTCAAGCAGCCGGGTCAGGCTCTCGATATCGTGCAGCCTGGCACAACTATCCGCTTCGGCCCCGGATAACCTCTCCTCCAATTCCAGCTCCCGATCCCGCAAATCCATCAAGGCCTGCGCCAGACGGCCATTGGGGGTGTCGAGCAGCCGCTGTTCGCAATCCTGCCGGGAATGAACCGTAAAGGGCGATCGGCTCGCCACAAAAAACATATCGTAGTGCGCGAATATTGCCGGTTCATAGTGGAGATGCTCAACGCCGAGGTCGTGAAACAACCGGCCCACCGAACGTTCGCTGAAAAGGTACAGGTGCTCGTCGGCCTTCAGGATCTCAAGAAAACGGTCCTTAGTCTCGACCAGTACAGCATGCTCCATCCCTTCCCGGAACTGAGGAGTCTGCACCAGCATCAGCCCCTCGGGCTTCAGCAGTTTCAGGCACTGGGCAAGTGTTGCAACAGGGGCGGGCAGATGTTCCAGCACATCAAACAGGACGATGGCATCGAGGCTGCCGTGGGGGATGTCCAGATTTTCAACAGGGCCCACCGAAATCGGCACAGCAAAGGTTTTCTGGCCGAGCTCAACCACCCAGGGGCTCATCTCCACCCCCGTGGCATCGTATCCGGCCTGCCGCAGCAGGGCGACAAAACTCCCGTGCGAGCATCCCACCTCCAGCACCGCGGCAGGCGGCAGGCAGTATGTGAGCAAGGTCTTCAGCCAGTGCAGATTGCGTTCTGTAAGGTCGCTGCGGGACCGGGAATAGATATCGGAAAAGCCAAGATCCTGTTTCTGGTGCTCCAGCCAGTACTGTTTGCCATAAAAATCAGTCTCGTCGTTTTGAACGAGCAACTGCTCGTCAGTAAGACTCTGCTGTGAAACCAGTGTGCCGCATTCCGGACAGACGGAATAATCTTGATTAAATGCCGACAGGTTTTCAGCACCGCACCAACAGATTCTCATCAATACCCCTTTTCAATTCCGATTACGACTTCAGAAATCTTTGCCGAAACACGCACAGCTATCACCTTGGTTTACGGACAAAAAACACCGCACCGCAACAATTTTGCCAATCAGATTCCATTTCCAGCAGACCGGACAGCACTTTCCGGAAGGCAGCCGGGAAATTGGCATTGGCAGACAGGAAAGGGAAAATCACATCTCCCATCTCACCGCCCCCTGTCTGCTTGACATGCCAGAGACTGTCCATCAGTAAAAATATGCCGCTGTTGTATTTGGGAAGGATGGGGATATGCTCCTCAGCAACCAATCCTGCACGCTCAAAACTCATCTTCCATTCATTCACAGGAAGGGGGTTGGCAAGATGATGATAATCGAGAAAGTCTTTCTGCAACGAATCTGCCGCCTTTTCATAACCGGCCATGCCAACCAGATTGGGCAACAGCGACCATTGGACGAAACGGTCCGTCACAACGCTGCACAGCAGTGTGCCTCCCGGTTTGAGGCAGCGGTAAATTTCGGCCAGGACATCATCCAAACAGTCCATATGTTCAAGAGAGCAGTTTGCAAAAACGGCGTCGAAGCTGTTATCAGGTTCAGGGATCCTGTGAGCAGGTGCGATATGAACTTCACGATAGACACCACTTTCCCGTCCCAATTCGGCCACATCGGAATCCATGTCCACCCCGACCACCTCTTCGGCAGCCGGCCAGATCAGCCTGAAATAACGGCCATCGCCACAGCCGAGATCAAGGATCCGGCCGCTCAACCGATAATGCCGATAGGCTGCATACTCCCATGCACGCCAATGGCTGAGGGAGGGTATGTGGGGATAGAGAGCACAGACCGCGTCGTAGCCCTCTAGTATTTCCGATGATGCGAGCCTTTTTATCTGCATGTTATTCCGCTGTATTTGTTCCAAATTCAAATTCGAACCTGCCGGGCAAATCTGCCACCCCGTGGTGCGTCAGGTGCGCACCCTTCCAAACCGAGCGCCAGCCGATGGAGATCACTCCCGCTCCGGGGAGATGACATATTCGGAAAATGCGCCCGAACAGCTGTTCGTGATTGAGTTTCGATAATGCTCTATACCCTTCCGGATCTATAGAGGCCAGCCCTAACTCATACGAATACTCACCTATCTCCAGCTTCAACTCGACATGCTGACGGCACCGGATGATCGAACCGGCCGGCAGAAAATCCGGGGCCTCGCTGGCATACTCCAGCGATCCCTTGCCGTGTACATTGATGCCTCGATGATTCTGCAGAACAATGCCGCCAAGAGGCACGGCTATGGCCTTGGACAGCAGAAATTCATAGTAAAACACGGCTGTCTCGCCCTGGGCAAAGCTGTTGCGCGCAACGCCTGAGTCATCGCAGACCGTATAACGCACGCATTTTCCCCAGCCGTTTCCGATCTGGGGAAGCTCCAAGGCACTCTGAAAGGCTTCATCCTGCGGCCAGAAACTCGAAGATTTTTCCGGCACAGGGATCTTCAGCGCGGGAACAGCGGCTTGATCAACCGGACCTGCTGCCGGCCCTCTTCCATTCGTCTGGTGAAGCAGATAATAATGTTTGGTCGCCTCTGCTGAAGAACCGATAAACACCTGCCTGCCATTTTCAAGAAGGATTGCGCGATCGCAAAA
>JARLHL010000067.1 GCA_031292275.1 Desulfocapsaceae bacterium
AACAGGCACGAAAGAGGATTAATCATTAAGTGCCTGTTTTTATTTGGTGCCTCGGGTCGGATTCGAACCGACACTTCCTTTCGGAAACGGGATTTTAAGTCCCGGGTGTCTACCAGTTCCACCACCAAGGCAGATGGGGTGTTTGTACCATAAGATATTTGAACTTGTCAATCGACAAAGACCAATCTTTATCCCGCCGCAGGCAGATTGCATGTTCCCGAAGGCAGCCCGTAAGACGCTGGAATTGATGTCCAACCTGAAAGATCGCCCGGAATTCCTGTCTTATGGCTGGATGGCTTTCCTCTTTCGCTCTGAATGACGTCCTCGTGGGGGGTTACAACTCCCCGGAAGGGGCATGCGGCGTCTGATCAACCGAGGGATGCGGCCTGGATGATGGCAAACATCTCTCGCACGGCCCTCTCCAGGCCGATATAGGCAGCCCGGGCGATCACGGCATGTCCGATGGAGAGTTCCTCTATCGCCTCCAGCGCGGCGATGCGAGAGGTGGTCCGATAATCGAGGCCATGGCCGGCATTTACGTGCAAGCCCCTCTGAAATGCGTCCCCGGCGGCGGCGGCAATGAGTTGGAACTCCTGTTCGCGCTCTCCCTCGCTGGTTGCATCGCAGTATTTCCCGGTATGGATCTCCACAAAGGTGGCGCCGATGTCTTGAGCTGCCCTGATCTGCTTCAGGTCGGGGTCTATGAAGAGAGAGACCGGTATGCCCGCATTGCCCATCTGTTCTATGACACCGGCAAGCTTCTTCTTCTGACCGGTGACATTGAGTCCGCCTTCCGTCGTCAGCTCCTGCCGCTTTTCCGGAACCAGGGTCACCATATCCGGTTTGACATCCAGGGCGATCTCGATGATCTCTTTGGCGGCCCCCATTTCGAGATTGAGCTTTGTCTTGACGGTCTGCCGGAGGAGTCTGACGTCACGGTCCTGAATATGTCTTCTGTCCTCGCGCAGATGCACCACGATTCCCGCGGCGCCGGCAAGCTCGCAGAGGGCTGCGGCGGTGATCGGGTCGGGTTCGTCAGTGCCCCGAGCCTGGCGGATAGTGGCAATATGATCGACATTGATGGCAAGATGGGTCATGTGTTTGCTCCTGACAGGGTGTATGCACGATAAAAGTTCAGCTTCCTTCTCTTCCATGAGGGTCGCATCCTCCGCCGAGCGCTCATGATCATAACCCATGAGGTGCAGCAGGCCATGGGTAAGAAGCCAGGTGATCCGTGTCGACAGGGTCTGGCGGTATGCCACGGCCTCTCTTTGGGCTGTGTCGATCGAGATGATGATGTCGCCCAGCTCTTTGACCGGTAGTGCCGAAAGGCTGGCATCGGCCCCGTCCAGAAAGGGAAAGGACAGGACGTTGGTCGGGACATTTTTCCCCCGATAGCGGGAGTTCATCGTGGTCATTTCCTCGTCATCGACCAGCAGGATGCTCAGGTTCTGGTCCGAGGCCTGGCAGAGGGTCAGAAGCTGTTCCGCGCGGCTGATCATCTGCCGTGTATCTACGGATATCTTCGACCCGGTATTGTGGTCAGTCAGGTATACGGGCATGGCTTGGGGCTGAGAGGCCGGGCAAGGATGTTGGGGGGGAATTATTTATTTTCATATGCCTGAATAATTTTTTGCACCAGGGGATGGCGGACCACATCTTCCGTTGAAAAGGAGCAGAATTTGATGCCGTTGATGGCGTGCAGAAGGTCCCGGGCCTCCAGCAGTCCGGATTGCTTGGGGGTGGGAAGATCAACCTGGGTGCTGTCGCCGGTGATGACCGCCAGGGAGTCGAAGCCTATTCTGGTCAGAAACATCTTCATCTGCTCGCGCGTGGTGTTCTGGGCTTCATCGAGAATAATGAAGGCGTTGCTCAGGGTGCGGCCCCGCATGAAGGCCAGCGGGGCAATCTCGATTACGCCTCTCTCTATCAATTCCTCACTCTTTTCGGGACCAAGCATGTCGTTGAGGGCATCATGCAGGGGGCGCAGGTAGGGGTTGACCTTCTGGGCCAGGTCGCCGGGCAGGAAGCCCAGCTTTTCGCCGGCCTCCACCGCGGGCCTGGTCAGGATGATTGAGCGGACCTGACCGCTGACGTAGGCCGATACAGCCATGGCCACGGCCAGATAGGTCTTGCCTGTGCCGGCAGGGCCAATGCCGAAGACGATGTCGTTCTGGCGGATAGCATCGATATAGAGTTTCTGGTTCCGGGTCTTCGGAGAGATTACCCGGTTCTGGGTGGTGACGTAGACTTTGTCCAGAAAGATTTTGTCCAGGGCGGCATTGGGGGTCGATTCGAGGATCCGCAGGCCAAAGGCAAAATCGGATGAATAGACGGGGTAGCCTTTGACGATGAGATTGTAGAGCTGCTGCAAGAGGTCGGCCGCAAGCTTGACCTCATGTTCACGGCCGGCGATATTGATGGAATTCCCGCGAACATTGATCGTGACGCCTGAACTCTTTTCGACGATCTGCAGATTTTTGTTCAAATCACCGTAAAGCAGCCCTGCCAGGGCATTGTCGGTGAAATGCAGATCGCGGCTGAGTTGTTTGTGCATATTCAATTGCTTGTCTTCCCCTTTTTTAATTCGTCATCAATGAGTTTCTGCATTGCCTGCAGGGACCGGCTTTTTAAGGCCCGGCCGTTGACAAAGATGGCCGGGGTGCCGTCAACCCCTGCGGAGTCTGCATCCACAAGATCCTGCTCAAGGGATTTCTGGGTCTTTGCAGAAATCATATCCGCCTTAAACCGGGCGATATCAAGGTGCAGTCTGCCGGCGATGGTCTGGATTGTCGTCTCGTTTAATTCCTTGGCGGCGAAGAGTTCATCGTGAAATTCCCAGAATTTCCCTTGCTCTTTTGCCGCAAGGGCGGCACCTGCCGCCAATTCAGCATATTGGTGCGAGCCGAGCGGCATATTCTTAAAGACCAGTTTTACCGTATCAGGGTTTTTCTTCAGGATCTCAGCCAGAAGCGGCACCGCCTGCTGGCAATAGGGACATTCGAAGTCGGAGAATTCCACAATGGTCACCGGGGCGTTCTCTTTCCCCCTAAAGGGCGAACCGGCGATGTTGATTGATTGAATATAGTCTATGGCCAGTGTTGTCAGGGTACGCTTTTCGCTATCGACAAGATAGAGATTTTCACCGCGTGGTGCTATATCCATGCCAATGACTCCATCAGGAACAGGAATGCTTCCTTCCAGTTGTCCCGCCGGGTCGTAAATGAGGACCTGATGCTCGTTTGTCAGGATAAATATATGTTTTCGATCAAGAGAATAGACCACTGCCATTGGGCTTGCTGGCAGTTTCCATTCATTTTGAATCTGCCAATCGAGTTTTGCGGGGGGCTTTTTCTGAGACTCGGCCAGGACCTGCTGCGTCGAGAGGCAGAACATCAAGGCAGCAAAGGCTGCCGCGCTCTTTTTGTGCAAAAAAAACCTCATGATCTTATGATAATCCACCTTTGTAAATCGTTGATCAACGTTAAGAATACGAGTAAGCGATAATAGTCATTGAGCGGCTTTTTTGCAAGTCAGGAACAAAAGTCCAATGATTTTCCCCTGCAAACATATTCAGAAGCCGACCTTTCTCTTAAGCAGGGCTGCCGGATCATCAGGGCAGGGGAGATTTTATGACCATAGTCCTATTATGATGATACGTATAATGCTCTTTGGGACCTTTTTCCTTTCGGGGACGATCTTGACGGGTGAAAGGATGTGATGTATTACACTCTTGTCTCGGTTTTGGAGAGCTGCTTTTACCCCATATTGGGCATTCGACTCTGCAATTGTGTCTGCCCTGCGCAGAAGCAGTGCGGTTATAATGATAAAGCCTTGCGAGGGTGGCGAAACTGGTAGACGCACCAGACTTAGGATCTGACGCCTTAGGGCATAGGGGTTCGACTCCCCTTCCTCGCACCAGCAGTAAAAAAAGCCTGAACCCCAATAGAAATAAGGGTTTCAGGCTTTTTTTATTTTTTTTGCCGAGATCTAACCTTGCATTGTTCCCCTCTCTGTTGCTGTAACATTGCCACACAATACCACACGGGAAAATAACCAATGGCGGAAGGCAGGAAGAATAATGAAAAAAATAAATCTGTCCCCATTTTCGTTCATCGTCTAACGCCGCAAAGGCAGCGACTGGATTCCGCATTTCAGGAGCATTTTTTAGTAAATTGTTCTGAAATCTGAAATATTTGCAAGGTGTTGTTTTTTTATCCCTTTGATATTGCCATGATTTCATGGTCTGGCTCCCTTGGAATATGAATTGCATGATTTCATTCGTTTGGAGGCGATCAACACAGGGCAAGCTTTCATTCTTTCTCGGTTTTTTTTCGACATTGGTGCAAGGTGAAGGGAAAGATGAATGCTCTGCAAAAATCTTATGAAAGGATATAGTATGAAACTACCCTCTTCATCTCTTCTGACACGTGTACTTGTTGCAGCAATGGCACTGATTTTTGCAAGCTGTGCCGCTCCGCCGCCGCCGACTACCGCGGAAGACATACAGATTATGAAAAACCTGCAGGGGACATGGGCAGGGGGGGCGATGTCGTTGAAGATAAAGGGGCAGGAAGTGACGTATCATCATCAATCCGCGCATCCGATACTCGATTCAATCGACCCGACAAGAAAGCTCGCGCCGCAGATGGATAATGATACGACGTCAACATATTCCATAATTGACGGAAAGATGGTTTTCAGATCACCTATCAGTAACTGCAACCTGATTTTCACCCCCACCGGACCGGACACCATGAAAGGTTATAGAGAGGATGGACAGTTTTCTGAGTGGATCATGCATCGGGTTGTGGAAAAAAAATAAGGGGATGTCGAGATAATATAATGTGGGGAGGCATGGGGGTTCTCCATTTTATATTGTCGAAATTTAGCCCAGATATGTCTTCTCCTGAGCAAACTATGTCTTGAGCTGTCTCAGCTTTCATATCCCGCTGGTCTTGGGATGACGATTGTTTCTCCCCACCGTCCGCTGCAGCCCCCCACTTCCATGATGCCGCCCCGCTGCGTCAAATAGTCTCAGATCATCCGCCGGAGTAGAGCTCGGGGCCGGCGGATCGATTGGCCGCCGTCTCTTGCCTGTTAAACAGAGCCATCGTTAAACAATACGCCTTGCCCCCGCGCCAGCCCGAGGGGGCAGATCTGTGCCTGTCTGCCGTCTGGGTCTCACAGCCGTAGAAAAATAATGCCGTGCCGGTTCAGAGGAAAATATTTTAGCAGAAAAAACGCACGGCAATGTTTCGTGAGGAAGCAAGCCTGATTAGAGTGGCAGGCGGAAATTCCCGTTTCAGGGAGGAAAAAAAAGGGGGGCTTGAAACCGTCAAAGAAATCTGTTATATCTCTTTTTCTTTGAGGATAGGTAAAATCCCCTCTATGGACCACTGCTTGCCGTACTGAAATTGCTTGAATAATATCAAATCAATAGATTGTCTTTCGCTAGACGTTGACCTGCCTTTCTTGAAGGTTTGGAAGATTGTCTTAGCTTTAATTGTACCATGATACACGCGTGAAATCGGATTTGCTCATTGTTCTGAGCTGATGGATATTGCGCACAATCGAATATATTTCTATATCAATTAAAAGGATAAAAACAGATGGAAGTAATTGTTGAAGAGATCAGTGCTCTGACAAGGAAGTTGACAATCACTCTGCCTGAAGGAGATGTCCAGAAGAAACTGACAGAGGCATACGATAAGCTGCAGAAAGAATCCAAAATGAAGGGTTTCCGGCGCGGCAAGGTGCCGCGTTCCATCATCGTCAAGTCCTACAAGCCGCAGGTTGAGGGCGAGGTCGGTGAAAAGCTCGTTCAGGACACCTATTTTGAAGCCCTTGAAAAAGAGAAAATAGATCCTGTGGTCCATCCTGAGATCTCGGCGCCTGTCTTTGGCCAGGACGGTACCTTTACGTATGTTGCCCATGTCGATATCAAGCCGGATTTTGAGCTGAAAGACTATAAAGGTATTGAGGTAGAGAAACCTGATATCACAGTAGCTGAAGAGGAGATCGACAGGGAGTTGCAGGTCATGCAGAAAAATATGGCAGCCCTGCGTACGGTCGATGACCGCCCGATACAAAAAGGTGATGTAATTGTTATTGATTATCAGGGATATCACAAGGATAACGCCATTAAGCAGGTGAAGAACGAAAACTTCTCCCTGGAGGTCGGCTCAGGCAAGATGGGGCCGGAGTTTGAGGAAAAGCTTGTCGGCATGCAGAAGGGGCAGGAGGCATCCCATCAGGTCGATTTCCCGGAGAAGCACCCCAATCCTATCCTGGCAGGCAAAAAAGTTGATTTCCGGGTCTCCATCAAGGATGTCCAAGAACGGGTCTTGGCTGAGCTTGACGACGAGTTTGCCAAGGATGTCGGCAAGGAGTTCAATACTCTCGATGAATTGAAGAACGCTATCCGGGATCGCAGCCAGAAGAAGAAAAATGAGGCTGCGGACGGTGAACTCATTGACCGAATTATGCAGAAACTCTTGAAAAATAATGAGTTCGAGGTGCCAAAACGTCTGGTCAGATTCGAAGTCGAGGAGATGATCAAGCAGACAGAGCAGCAATTCGAAAAATCGGGGATGACCCTTGAGGCTGCCGGCTTGAGCAAGCAGATGCTGGCCGAGAACAACGAACCCATGGCTATGCAGCGGGTGCGCGGTGATTTCATTCTGAAGAAAATCGCCGAGATCGAGAATATCAAGGTGAATGACGAGGATATGGACCGGGGCTTCAAGCGAATCGGCGACCAGTACAATATGCCGGTTGCCAAGGTGAAGGAATTTTTCCAGCATCGTGATGACCTCCTCCCCTTCATGAACGAGATGCTCAATGAGAAGGTCCTGCATTTTCTTCGTGAACAGGCCAGGATAGTCGAGCCGGCAGCAACCGCTGTCGAAGAAAAGAAGGAAGAGGAAGGATCGGCGCAGGCTTGATTGCTCCTCCTTTCCAGACTATAATACTACTATGGCTGCTCCGACCGGGTTCTCCGGAGGAGCGCCGGGGTGACATAACATTGACGACTGCAGCGGGCTTGAGGGCTTACTGCAGTCGAGTTATTTTAAGGAGTTCACATGAATCTTGTTCCGATGGTAGTCGAGCAGAGTCCCAGGGGAGAGCGGGCGTACGATATCTATTCACGCCTCTTGAAGGAACGCATCATCTTCCTGGGTTCGGCTGTGGACGATGATGTGGCGAATGTCGTTATCGCCCAGCTTCTTTTTCTTGAGGCTGAGGATGCCGAGAAGGATATCACCTTTTATATTAATTCTCCCGGCGGGGTGGTCACTGCAGGGCTGGCTATTTACGATACCATGCAATATGTTAAGAATGATATCGCTACGCTCTGCATGGGGCAGGCTGCCTCAATGGGGGCCTTGCTGCTTGCTGCCGGCGCCGACGGGAAGCGGTACTCCCTGCCGAATGCCAGGATCATGATCCATCAGCCGACAGGCGGCTACCAGGGACAGGCTTCCGACGTTGATATCCATGCCAGAGAGATTCTGCGGATGCGGGAGGATTTGAACCAGATTCTCGCTCTGCATACCAGGCAGACGATTAAAAAAATCAAGGTGGATACGGAACGTGACAATTTTATGAGTGCTGCCGAAGCGTTAAAATATGGTATAATAGACAAGGTTCTTGTGAAACGTGAAGAGTTAGTTGAGGAAAAAGAAAAATGAGTGACATTGAGAAAAAAGAACCGGATTGCAACTGTTCTTTTTGCGGCAAGAGTCAGGGTGAAGTGAAAAAACTGATTGCCGGGCCGGATGTGTTCATCTGTAACGAATGTATCGCGCTGTGCAACGAAATCGTCCTTGACGACCCGGGTGCTGATACGGTCGAAGAGCAGGGGCCTAAGGCCTCTTCGATGAAGCCGATGGACTTGAAGGCGCGCCTTGATGAATATGTCATTGGTCAGGAGTATGCTAAAAAGGTCCTGTCGGTTGCCGTTCACAACCATTATAAGCGGATAGACGCCCCGCCTGACGATGGCGCCGTCGAGTTGCAGAAATCCAATATCATCCTGATCGGCCCCACCGGATCCGGCAAGACCCTGATGGCCCAGACACTTGCCAGAATTCTCAATGTCCCGTTTTCCATGGCCGATGCAACGACCCTGACCGAGGCCGGCTATGTGGGTGATGATGTCGAAAACATCCTGGTCAGTCTCCTGCAGGCCGCCGATTATGATATTGAAAAGGCTGAACGCGGCATTATCTATATCGATGAAATCGACAAGATCGCCCGGAAGTCCGACAGCCCGTCCCTGACCCGCGACGTGTCCGGCGAGGGGGTGCAGCAGGCCCTGTTGAAAATAATCGAAGGCACCGTGGCCTCCATTCCCCCGAAGGGCGGCAGGAAACACCCCCAGCAGGAGTTGGTGAAAATTGATACCACCAATATCCTCTTTATCTGCGGCGGCGCCTTTGTCGGACTCGAAAGTGTGGTGAAGCGGCGTTTCGGCACCAAATCCATCGGCTTCGGCGCCAAGGTGGAGGGCGACCAGAATATAAAGCTGGGTGAGCTTCTGGCCTCTGTCCAGCCGGAGGACCTGTTGAAATTCGGACTGATCCCCGAACTGGTCGGCCGGCTTCCGGTGATTGCCACCATGGAAGAGCTGCTGGAGGAGGATCTGGTCCGGATCCTGCGGGAGCCCAAAAACGCGCTGACCAAGCAGTACCAGAGATTATTTGAATTTGAAAACATCCTGCTGCGCTTTACGGAAGGGGCCCTGACGGCGATTGCCAGAAAGGCGCTTGAACGCAAGTCGGGTGCCCGGGGATTGCGGTCGGTCATGGAGAAGGCCATGCTTGATGTGATGTACGATCTGCCTTCCAAGACTGACGTCCAGGAATGTGTGATCAGTGAACAGGTGATAACTAACGGAGATTATCCGGTTATTTTATATTTGAACAGGCCGGAAGAGAACTTGAAGACTGCTTGAACAGGGTTTACCTTTGGCGGGGAGTTTGTGCAATGGAAAGTGAGAAGAGTACGACGAAATTATATCCGCTGATGCCGCTGCGGGACATCGTGATTTTTCCTCATATGGTGGCGCCCTTGGTGGTGGGAAGGCGGAAGTCGATTCAGGCCCTGGAAGACGCCATGGAGAAGCGGACCGAGATCTTCCTGGTGACCCAGAAAGATTCCTCCGTCGATGAGCCGAAGAAGAATCAGATCTACTCCACCGGCACCCTGGCGGTGGTCATGCAGCTGCTGCGTCTGCCCGACGGCACTATCAAGGCCCTGATTGAGGGCAAGCGGCGGGGCAGAATAGTTTCATATGTCCCCAACGACAATTTCCTGCAGGTTGAAGTGATGGAACTCCCTGAAACTGTAGAGAATACAGGAGAAGTTCTTGCCTATGAGCGGGAGTTGCGGAAATTTTTTGACGAGTTCACCACGATCAACAAAAAGATTTCCAAAGAGGTGGTCAAATCGGTCAACAATATTGACGATCCGTCCAAGCTGGTTGACATCATCTGCGCCCACCTGCCGCTGAAGGCGGAGGAAAAACAGAAGATCCTCGAGGGCGAGACCCTGGTCGCCCGAATAGAGGGCGTCCTCGAATTCATTTATCGCGAGATTGAGCTGGCCGAGTTGGAGAAGACCATCAACGCCAAGGTCAAGATGCGGATGGGGAAGACCCAGCGGAATTATTATCTTGGCGAGAAGGTGCGCGAAATCCAGTCCGAGATGGGGCATGGTGATGACGGCCTCGATGAAATCACTGAGCTGGAAAAGACCATCGAGAAGAAAAAGATGCCGGCGCTGGCCAGGGACAAGGCGATCAAAGAGCTGAGAAAGCTCAAGAACATGCCGCCGATGTCCGCTGAAACCACCGTGGTGCGCAACTATATCGACTGCATCATCAGCTTGCCGTGGAAGAAGAAGAGCAAGGCGGAAATTGATATCAACAAGGCGGAGATCATCCTGGATGAGGATCATTACGGTCTCAGCAAACCCAAGGAGAGGATCGTGGAATACCTGGCCGTGCAGGCCCAGGTAAAGAGGATCAAAGGTCCGATTCTCTGTCTGGTCGGTCCTCCCGGCGTCGGCAAGACCTCCATCTGCAAGTCCATCGCCCGGGCGATGAACCGGGAGTTCGTCCGGCTATCCCTGGGCGGTGTCCGGGACGAGGCCGAGATCCGCGGCCATCGGCGGACCTATATCGGCGCCATGCCCGGCAAGATTATCCAGGCGATGCAGAAGGCCAATGTCTCCAATCCGGTATTCTGTCTTGACGAGGTCGATAAGATGTCCATGGATTTCCGCGGCGATCCATCCTCGGCCCTGCTGGAGGTCCTGGATCCGGAGCAGAATATCGCCTTCAACGATCATTACCTGGATATTGATTACGATCTGTCCGAGGTCTTTTTCATCACCACCGCCAATAACCTGCACGGTATTCCCGTCCCCCTGCAGGACCGGATGGAGATCATCCAGATAAACGGCTATACCGAAGAAGAAAAACAAAAGATTGCCGAGGGGTATCTGGTCCCGAAGCAGCTTGAGGCCAACGGCTTCAAGGCCGGTGACATCTGTCTCACCGAGGGCGCGATTCTTGAGATCATCAGGCGCTATACCAGGGAGGCCGGGGTTAGGAGCCTGGAACGCAATATCGCCTCGATTTGCCGGAAGGTGGCGCGCGATCGTCTGAAGAAGGAGCAGAGGGAGAAGAAATACCGGATTAGCGCTCAGTCCATGGTCAAATATCTCGGCACACCGAAATACCGCTTCGGCCTGGCCGAGGAAAACGATGCCGTCGGCCTGACCACCGGGCTGGCCTGGACCGAGGTGGGCGGGGAGCTGCTGCAGATTGAGGCCACCCTCATGCCGGGAGGCGGCAAGCTGATCATCACCGGGAAACTTGGGGATGTGATGCAGGAGTCCGCCCAAGCAGCCCTCAGCTACGTCCGCTCCCGCGCGGCCGTGCTTGGCCTGGAGGCCGATTTCTATCAGAAGCTGGATATCCATATCCATGTCCCCGAGGGCGCGATTCCTAAGGACGGCCCATCGGCGGGCATTACCATCGCAACCACTTTAGTCTCCGCGCTTCTGAAGGCGCCGGTCCGGCATAAGCTGGCCATGACTGGAGAAATTACCCTGCGCGGTCGGGTCCTGCCCATCGGCGGCCTGACCGAGAAACTGCTGGCGGCCAAACGGGGAAATATCACCGATGTTCTTATCCCCAGGGAGAATGAGCGGAATCTGCATGATGTCCCTGCCAACATCCTGAAGAGCCTGAATATTAACCTGGTCGAGCACATGGACGAGGTCCTGGAGCATGCGATAATCGTCAAGGAAGGAGAGAGCGTTTTTAAAGGCGGAGCCGGCGGGGCTGTTTTTGCCGATAACGCTGCCCTCGAACTGGGGACTCAGCAGTAGCAGAGGACTGCAACGGTGACTGCTCCGAACGGGTGAACTGCAGGAGGGGCTGAAGCGTTTTTGCAGCGGCGGCAATATGATCAAGGAGTGTCTTTCCGGTGAGGAAGGGCGCTCCTTTTTTTATTGGAGACCGCACCGGCCAGCGGTGCAGCCTGGGAGACTCCGGGCTGGCCTTCTCTTTCCTCAGGCAGGCTGCCTTCGCAGGCCGTTTTGCGGGACATTTTCCCGGCGGGAATTTTAGCAAATTCTGTGAGTTCTGCGATCGTACAAAAACTACTTGTCTCCACGACCCGGCCGCTTGAGGCGCAGGGTCGGCGGCTCGTAGACGAGGACAAAGGCATCTTTGATCTCGGGGATTGCCGGGATGAACTCGGGCACAAGCTGCTGCAGGGTCTCCGGCGGCCGGCTGTATTTTTTCCGGTAGGCGGTCAGGGCGGCATTGACCTCCAGGGCTTTTTCAAAGATGGCTATCTCTTCCTGATAGCGAGCGCGGACATTTTCGTCTTTCTCGGAATTCAATAAGGTCTTGAGGCTGATAAGACCGGCGGTCAGATCGCCGCCCTGGGCAGAAAATACTGCGGCCAGATGACCGAAGATCGGCGGGGCGCCGGGGATTGCCGCGGTTTCTGCAAAGGCTTCAGCGCTCTTCAGGGGTTCGTTCATATA
>JARLHL010000068.1 GCA_031292275.1 Desulfocapsaceae bacterium
ATCTCGACTATCTGGTCATCGATTGTGCCGAGACCCGGGACGGACAGCTGCTGGTCTTTGAACTGGACACGGGCGCAGTCGTGCATGCCATGGATCCGGTGGATATTTTTCCCTACAAGGTCCCGCAGATGCGCAAGGTATTTTCCGCCTTCTCCGATATGCTTGCGAGCGCCACCTATGAATGCGAGAGCGTATAAGCCCATCGAAACCGGACACCTGCCGGATACCCGGGAACTGCTTCATACAGGAGGGGATTCCAGAATCCTGACTGTTTCCGGGTTCAATGAATACGGTTGCGGACCCAGTCCGGATTCCGAAATATACACCTTCGGCTCATCGACGGCATCAACCATTTCCCCTGCCGGATTTGCGGCCGCCGACGCCCTGCGGCAGAGGCTCGTCGCCAAACCGGATGCGACGGTATATGACCGCGAGTTTGGGCGCATTCGCAGGGAATTGACCTCACTCTGCGGACTTGGCGATCTCGACAGACTGGAGCTTCTCTTCACCGCATCGGGAACCGATACCCACCTGATCGCCTCCCGACTCACCGGCCCTGACCACATCATCATGGTCGAAGGGGCCGAGACGGGACGGGGCGTTGCCACTGCCCTGGCCGGGCGTCATTTCAGCACCCGGTCCCCCTATGCGGAAGGCCTTACTGCAGGCGAGCCGCTGGCCGGCGCCGCTCCTGCCCGGCTCTCCGAGATCAGTATCCGGACGGCAGACGGCGAGCCCAGAGGCGGGCAGGAAATTGATGATGAAATAGCAAAGCAGGTCAGCACACTGGCAAAAAACGGCAGAAGGATCCTGCTGGTACTCGTCGATGTCTCCAAAAGCGGGATGATTGCGCCGAGCCCGGCCTGCGCCGCAGACCTCAAGGCGCGTTTTCCTCAATTTGTCGACGTCCTGGTGGATGCCTGCCAGTTCAGAATGGCACCGTCCACACTCAAAGCCTATCTTGAATGCGGTTTTATGGTGGCCCTCACCGGCTCAAAATTCCTGACCGGGCCGACCTTCTCCGGGGCCCTGCTCATCCCGGGGACGGTCCGCAGGCAGAAAACACCGGCAGGCCTTACAGCCTACGCCTCCAGGTTCGAATGGCCGGAGAGGATGCGTTTCGGTTTCTCCGGAATCGGAGTCAATTTCGGACTTCTCCTGCGCTGGGAGGCGGCAATGGCTGAGCTTCGCACCTTTCGCGGCATCCCCGATCAACAGATAAAAGATTTCCTGAAAAAATTTGCAGCGGCCATCCGCCGCCGCCTTGAAACAGATACGAATCTGGAGACCCTGACGGTCCCGATCATCCGCCGACTCCCTGATGAAAACGGCTGGGACCAACTTCAGACCATCTTTCCTTTCAGACTGAGAAAAAACGGAATCCGTCTCAGTGTCGAGGAAACCAGTCGTATCCATATCCTCCTGCAGAAGGATCTCTCCTCTCTTTCATCACATCCCGTCGCCGCCCTGCGCTGCAGCCTGGGACAGCCCATCAGCTGCGGCACCGGAGGCAGTGCCCTCCGTATGTGTGCAAGCGCCCGGCTGGCAGCCGAGGGCCAAAACCATGCCGACAGGATAATTCTGCGGGCTTTTTCCGTCTTCGACAAGATCGATCTGCTGCTGGACGCCCTCTGAGCTCTGGACGCTGCACGCTTGCCGAATCAGAATATTTTAATTCTCCCCTTCTCAGGCATTGATGATGTATATATTTGATGATAAATTAAATAAGTAAGGAGTTCAGGCCGACGAAACCGGTGCAACCAGAAAAAAATAAGCCCCTATGCTATCCATACACCATGGCTATTGAAAAAGACGATCTTGACAGCATCCCGGATGCCAAACCGGTAAGAATCTTTATCCCGCTCCTGCATTCCAAGGAGCGCTATAGGATGCAGGGCGTGTATCAGAAGTCGACACCGCCCCGATTCAACCTGCTCTTCAAGGCCGGGGCGCTGCCCGTAGATGCAATTGATGTGCAGCAAGCCTGTATCGTCAATGTGGACTTGGGCGGACCGAGTATCTCTGTTGAGGCCATGATCAGTGAAATTGCCGATCCCCAACAGCTGAACATGATCGTCCGCAAATCCATCAGCCATGAACAGATGCGGGATTTTTTCAGGATCGATGCCACAGCACATATCATCAGCAGCTCGTTTCATCCCGAATTCTTCGGTGAGCAGGACACTCCATGGAGCCTGACGGGCAAGACCATTGACATCAGCGGCAGCGGCATGCTGGCCACCTTCTCCCAGGTCCCTCCCATGGATACCCAGACGCGTCTGGAAATAACGCTGCCCGCCCCGCAGCCTGAAACCATCTCGGTCATCGCCCATCCGGTCCGGATGCAGAAGATCAACGACAATCAGTTTGAAGTTGCATACCAGTTTGATGACATTTCAACGGAGGATCGCGATAAGATAGTCGGCTGCTGTCTCTTTCTCCAACGGATCCTTCTCCGCCTCAAAGTCAGGGTAAAGGAATAAGACCAGAAACATCCCTGCGCCGGGACGCCACGGGTTTTCATCAGACAAGATTGCAGGCAGAAGAGCAGCGGCACCCCGAACGCACATGGGATTTTATTCAGCTCCCAGGCGGGGCCCTGTTCTGAAGGCCAATTTTTCAAAGCGGTTGAAAAAGGATTTGACGGGCCAACGCTTTGCAGACACCCCTTCCCCCATGGCATTTTTGCAGGAGGACGTCATTGAGGGCTTTGTTTGTACCGAGCTCTGTGTGCCGATGAAACGCTATGAATACAATCTCTCCGCTTACCTCCTCCACGGGGCTCGGCTCGGCCACATCCCGCTCCGGCAGTCAATCGAATCCGCAACCGACCTTTCAGCCCGGTGAGATTTTCAAAGCCACCGTCGTTGCTGCTCAGGACAAGGGCGTATTTTTGCTCGATATCAATGGAGTACGTATCAGCGCCCAAAGCCAGGCCCCTCTCTCAGCAGGACAGACCCTGCAGCTGCAGACGATATCCTCCTCCCCCCAGGTGGAACTGCAGATTGTCTCCAGCCCTCAGCAGCAGTTCTTCGGCCGCTCCCTGACCCTCATTGGCGAGAACGTCAGTCTTGGCGGTCTGATAGAAACCCTTGGGCAAAATGGTGCATCTCCCCTTCAGGGGCAGACCACAGCCAACGTTCTTGCAGCTAAAGGCAACGGTGTGTACACCGTGGATATCGGCGGCAGACAGATAGAGATCCAGAGCAATATCCCCCTCGATCCGGGCCAGAGCCTGCAGATCCAGATGGATCCCCACCCGCAGACCCAACTGAGTCTCATTGTCACCGACCCGCAACAGATTTCCGGGACATCTCTTACCCTTGTTGGCGACAGCACCGATCAGGCCGGCCCTTTGATGCCCCCCCTGCAGCCTGGCGCCTCTTCTCTCCAGTCGCCGGTCCAGGCCACCGTTGTCGGGGACAACGGCCAGGGCGTCTACACCCTGGATATCGGAGGCAACCGTTTTCAGGTCTGGAGCGGGACGGCGCTGACACCGGGCCAGAGCCTGCAGCTGCAGGTGGAGACTTCCCCGCTGCCACAGCTGCATATCGTTGCCAATGCCCAGCAACAGGCAGCTGGCGGGACCCTTACCCTTGTCGGTCAGACTGCGGCAGATATATGGACGATCCTGCAACAGTCCGGCCCCCCCCCTCTCGAAAGCCTGAACGCCGCCACCCAGGCCACCCTAACGGATTTCTATGCCCTGCAGCAGAATAAACTGACCGGAACTGACAGCGGCCAGGTACTGAAACAGCTGGTGGATAAGATCGGACTGACCTTGGAAAATCAGCTTGCCAAGGGCGACAGCGAAGGTGCTGCCAAGACACTGAAGGCAGCCCTTTTTGAGGTAGCATATGTTTTTAAGGACTCTGCGGGAATCTCAGAGGCCACGCATCGTCTTCTCGGCACCCTTGAGGTCTACCAACTGGCTCAGCAGCACCTGGAGAATACAGGGAGTTTTATCACCCCGCTCCCCCTCCCCTTTATTAAACAGGGATATCTGACAGTCGACGACTACGGTAGGCAGCAGAAGGGGACCTCCACCGACACAAAGTATCCCCTGAGTTTCTCCCTGCACCTGACCCTGTCTGATCTCGGCAATCTCAGGATCGAATTTCTCCAATATCAGGACGGACTCTACATCCGGTTCAACACTGAATCAAAGGATAAATCTGATTTTGTCTCCTCCTTGAGCGGCGAGCTGAAACAGTCCATCTCCACCGTTCCCCTCTTAGGGCTGACCTTTTCTGAAAGCGCAACGGACCCGACCACAGAATTGATCCAAAAGCTTCTCCCTCAAGGGACATCCATCCTGGACACCACAGCATGAATAAAGAAAAGACACTGGAAAAGGCTGTCGCCATTCTCTATGACGACAGCAAAAATACTGCCCCACAGGTCATTGCCAGCGGGAAAGGGGTCATCGCCAGGAATATCATCGAGACCGCAAGAAAAGCCGGTATTCATATCCAGGAAGATCCCAACCTGATCGAGTTGCTCTCCAAGGTGCCCATCGGGGATGAGATCCCCGTCGAACTCTACCAGACCGTTGCCGAGATGCTGGCCTTTGTCTATCGGATCAACAATACTTACCGGGAAAAAAGAGAGAAACTCCGTTCTTGAGGCTATTTTTTCGCTTATCGGACGGACCGAAGGCCTAGCCGGAATTTCACGCCTTCGGCACAGCCCTGCTCAGTTCCCTGCCAAAGCGAAGGCTTGCCTCGATCAGCGCGTCAATGTCCGAGGGCCGGGTCCGGTGATTGACGAGGGCAGCCCTAATCGCCAGGCAACCCTTGATTGTAGTGGTGGAGGGCGCGGCAATGCCGGACTCCTGGATCGCCACCACGATTTCGGCATTAACCCGATCAGCATCGGCACATCGATAGCGAAAACACACGATATTGAGAGCTACCGGCGCCAGCAGCTCAAGCTCCGGACTCGCCTCGACCCTGGCCTTCAGATATGCCGCTAAAGAGCAGGTACCTGCGATCATGTTTCCCATCCTCCGGACACCGTAGGCCTTGAAGGTAAACCAGGTCTTCAGGGCACGAAAGCCCCGCGACAGATCAGGGCCGAGGTCGCAGGGCCAGGGCTCGCCTCCGGCCAGCCCCCTGGCTGCCTTTTGCAGATAGGCCACCGGCGAGGCAAATGTCTGCTGCAGCAGCTGGGCATCCCGGACCAGGACAAAACCGGCATCGTAGGGCACCTGGCCCCACTTATGAAAATCGAAGGCGATGGAATCGGCCCGCTCGATGCCGCTCAGCAGCGGCGACAGATACGGCGATAAGCGCCCGAGGGCACCGTAGGCCCCATCGATATGCAGCCACAGACTGTTTTCGGCGGCAATATCGGCAAGCACCGGAATATCGTCAATGGCGCCGACATCAACGGTACCGGCGGTGGCGGCAAGAAGAAAAGGGGTAAAGCCGGCGCTGCGATCCCGGGCAATGGCAGCCTGCAGGAGATCGGGCCGCAGCCGATGATTCGCGTCAACATCGATCAGCCTCAGGGCATCCCGGCCAAGACCTGCCATCTCCATGGCCTGGGTGATGCAGCGATGGGCGTCCACCGAGGTGTAGGCCGTCAGTCGGGGCGACATCCCGGCCAGCCCCAGCCGACGGACATCAACGCCCAGGGCCCTGGTGCGCGCCACCAGGACGGCAAGGAAATTGGCCATGGAGGTCCCGGTCACAAACAGCCCCCCGGCCTGCTCCGGAAAATCGAAGAGCTCCCGCATCCAGGCCGTCAGCTGCCGCTCCACCTCCACAGGGATCTGGTTGCGTCCTCCGAGATTGGCATTCAGACCGGCAGCAAGCATCTCTGCCAGCATCCCCACGGGGGTGCCGCCGCCATGAACCCAGCCCATAAAACCGGGATGCGCATTCCCTACTGCATAGGGCAGGATATTGTCCATGAATTCCCGGTGAATGTCTGCAAGGGCGCACTCCTCCTGCGGCAGAGACTCACAGAAACACCGTCGGACTGCATCCGGTATTGGCCGCCAGACCGGGCGGCTGCGGATATTCTCCAGGTAGTCCATCATGTCATCCAACATGCGGTGTCCTTGGATGCGAAGTTCTGTCCAATCGGCGGGATCCAGGGTATTTTCCACGGTAGGTAGGGGTGTGTAGAGATTGATAAGGTATTGCCTTGAGAAAGAGCCGCTCCAGCCGTATGACAAGGTTGATACGGCCTCACCTGCGAAGCGCAATTGTAGCCTGCCACCGGCCCCATGGCAACGTTTTTATCCGGCGGCATGCCCTCTTTCCCCGGCAGTGCGTTCACAGGGATTGCCGAAAGACCACGGCCATGAACTCCTCCGATTTCCCACGTGCAAAAGCGGACACACGGCAGGCGGCGGCACTCAGTGCCAAGACTTCGATAAACACGTTGAGTCCCGCAATTGCCAAATTCCTCTCCGGCTTTACTGTGTAGACATGTCTTTATGCGGGTATACGACTTTCGGACAGGCCTCGGAACCGGGAGCAAATTAACAACAGCAAGGGGAGGTAAGGATGAAAACCGACGACAATGTGCTTTTCTCACCTTTGACCATAAAAAATCACACCTTCAGAAATCGTCTGGGCGTGGCGCCTATGACCAGGATGGCGGCTGGCAGGGACGCCATTCCCCATCAGGATGTCCTCGACTTCCTGGTCCGGCGGGCGGAAAACGGGGCCGGCCTGGTCTATACCGAGGCCATTGTCACCGATTACGAAAGCGCCCAGGGCTATCCCAACCAATCCCGGATTACCACCCAGAGGCAGATCGACGCCTGGAAGCAGGTGACCGCCGCTCTTAAAAGAGCCGGTGCTGTATCGATTATGCAACTCTTTCATTGCGGCCGAATGGCCTGGGAAGACGTCAATCCGGCCGGCAGGGTGATCGCCCCCAGCCCCCTCGCCCCGCAGCAGGTCAATCCGCTGAACGGAGATCCCTATCCCCTGCCGGAGGAAATGAGCGCCTTCGATATCGAGCATGTCATTACCGGCTTTGCGGAATCGGCGCGGGGTGCAGCGGCGGCGGGCTTTGACGGCATTGAGATACACGGCGCTCATGGACATCTCATCAGCCAGTTTCTGTCCTCTTACAGCAACAAACGCACCGACAGATACGGCGGCTCATTGGCAAACAGATTTCGTTTCGCCAGAGAGGAGATCATCCAGGCGGTCAAAGCCTTCATACCGGCACATACGCTCCTCTTTTTCAGGATTTCCATTGGGGCATTTCAGACATGTCCGTATCGCTGTTTTCCGGCAGCGAGGAATGGCAGGACCTGATCCGCCTGCTGGCAGCCGAGCCGCTGGATACCCTTTCCGTGTCCACCTACGATTTTAACGACAAGGCCTTTGGAACGGACAAAAACATGGCCAGGCTGACCAGAGAGGCGACCAGCCTGCCGCTCTGCATTTGCGGAAAAATCCATAACCGGAAAACCGCCGATCAGGCCATTCTCGATGCCGACATCGTCCTCTCGGCCAAATCAATGCTGTTCAATCAAAATCTTGTCGAAGACATGCAGACGGGAAAGGACCGTCCCCTGTATTCCTCCGAAGAGGCAAACCGGGCCTATACAGGCGAAGCCCTGCCGTGACGGAGAAAAACCCCTCAGGCCTGCCCGCGTGAGGAAAATCATCTCAGGCCATTTCATGATCTGTCAGGAATACTGAAGTGCGACTGCCTGGAATGCCAAGGACCCGCCGGCAGCGCATCCGGGCCGGGGCGGAAAGACCTGCTTTCCCTGCATGGCCCGGGAGGCAATTTTGAATCCCCGGCAGACTGGGCCGCCGGGGAGGGTGCTCTTATAATTTACTAACGCTTATCCCGATAACCACTTATGGTTGCGACTCATGCCATTTATCAACGCAAATCAACGCGGCAATCTCTTCATCTATTCCGCAGTTGAATTTATACCCCTGAAAAGGGGTCGAATTCCAACCATCCTCGCCATCTCTTCGATATTCAACATGTTTTTTTGGATGTTCCAGGTCTATCCTGATTTCAATGTCGTTGTTTTGGGCTGATGTCCAAGTCATGATGATCTCCGTTTTTGGGGTGTTATGTTGGTGCCCGTGTTCAGTTCGCGGCTGGCCCAGGGCGGTTGTGTTTCATCATTCTCATATCCGGGGACAATAAGACCATTCCCACGAGCAGAATGCCAGAAGAAAAAACAAACGTTTCCAAAAAAAAATACACGGAGACAATACCATACGAACACGGAAGGCATCTGACTCAAAGAAATAAAGAGATTTGACTCCAAAGCCCCCATTCATTTCTTACCTGAAAAAAAAGCAAATATCTCCTCAACCAGGAGTCGGAAAACCCAGAGAAAGCCGCAGGAAAAGCAAGATTGATGACAAAAAAGGTCAATTTGTGACAAAAAAAAGGCAGAGTCACACTATGACTCTGCCTCGCTCAAGCTTTCCGGACGAAAGGATCAGGCCCGTTTTCGTCTTACCGTTCCGCCAAGGCCGATCAAACCGGCACCGAGGAGAAGCATGGTCGCAGGCTCAGGAACCGCCGCATTTATACCGCTCCAGTCAGTTATTTCCTGGTCGGAATAACTTCCGCCGGTCCCGCCGGTAAAGCCCACATACATGGTTGAGCCGAAAAGTGCATCGAGGTTGACGCCCAGGGAATCCGATACAGAATTACCATTGATATTGCCGGTCATGGTGAGAAGATTGGATGCCGCATTATAGGATACGGTTTCGGTTCCGATCAACGAATTATTTACAGCCATATTGAACGGAGCAGACTTGGCGGTATAGGGAGAGCCATTCTGAAAAAATCCCACCTGATTATTATACCAGGTGTGGATCTCAGAGCCAACCGCCTTGCTGATGTCTGCCCCGATATAGCCGCCGGCATCCCCTATCGCACCCTTACCTTGTCCCTGCATCACAAAAGCAATTCCATCCGCTTGCGGGTTTGCGGTCGAGATAAGGCTGAAGCTAAAGGTTGTGGTAAAGGACTGCAGTGTGGAGACTGGCGTATTCTGCCAGGCCGCACCGGTTTCAGAGTTGCCGTCAGTGGTAAGCTGCAGGTTCCCGCTGCTGGTGATGGCGGCGGTTCCGACGGTGGTCATGTCGTTCCAGGGATTCGCCGCAGCTAGCTGGGCCTGAGCGATAAGACCGGCTGCAATCGCCGAAACGATAAAACTCGTTTTAACGATGTTTCCAGCTCGTTTTTTCATCTGATTCTCCTGTTGTAATATAAAGTTTTTCCCCAGCAAAAATGGATTTCGTAATTTTCAAGCCACAGATCACTGTTTGCAAGGTAGCCCCGATCAAAGACTCGCTTCTCAATTGGGCTGAATGAAGCGCCTCGGACTTTCAATCAATCCCAGATGCACTTGCTCACAATCAGTTAACCAAGATTATGATATCTAATTAATAGATTTTACCAATCCGCCCCAGCGGGTTTTAAGCAAAATACGTGCCTGTTTTTTATACACCGGGGGTCGGCTCATACAAATTGTTATAGTTACCCGCTTTTTCAACAGGTAAAGACCCCCCGGGATAAAGCGATATTCATGTTGATGCTGCGCTGCGGACTCAGGGTGATGAGGTGGCCCATCTTACTCTGGGAGTCATCTATTACAATCGGAGCCAGATTTTTATCAGACGCGGCAAGGGCGACAAGGACAAGGGTGTCTTTATCAGCAATGATGCCGCATCTGCTCTTGCCGCATACTTACGGAAAAGACCCTCTAGATTGCCGGCGGTAAGGTTTACTTCATTAATTTGTTACGAAGGAATGATATCGATCTTTCAATTTCGAACCGCAGGATATCTGGTTTCCCGATATCCAGTAAATCTTAAACGATAACCGGCCAATATAAGATTATCCTGTTGATTTTTCGTTGTCACCATTTTCTTAATTTTGGAGATATTCCTCATTGTCGATTCTGCGGACAATCATTTCTCTGCTGCACGTTTCGCCAAACAGAATCGCCCGAGCAAGAGGCGCCTCATCGGGGTGCATCTTAGTGCTGTCTAAATTCCTCAACTGCCATCTCTCCACATATCGGTTGAGCCCGATTCCGTCCACAATGCTTTTTTCGGTCACCACCGCTGATAAACGATCCTGCATCATTTACATACCGAAGAAGAGGGGGAAAAACCTGAAAAGAAAGACAACTGAAAAAAATCATCTTGCAGAATATTTCCCGTATTGTTCTGGGCTTTTGGGAGGAAGAATCGCAAAACGAAGATTATCCTGCTGGTGAAAGATGAGTCACCAAAGGGGATCGCAAGGAAATACTAAAAAGAGATCGGCTGGATTATAGGAACGAATTATTTAGTGTATAGTTCGAGGAGGTTGAATTTTCTTCAGTTTTGCGATTATTGCCAACTCCCTTAGGCCCTCAACCAACTGCAGAAACTCTTCTGCCTCTGTTTCAAAGGGATCGACCGTGTGCTTCTCTGTAGACGGCAGGTGAGATTTTTCCCGCATAACGGTTTCATTCGAATCATTGTTTGCTTTGTTCATGAAAATATACCCTTCCGATTGAAAGAATTGTCTCAGCAAGGAAGCAGGGTCTCTCGTTCTTTCTTAATATTTCTACCCCGATCTTAAATATTCTTATCGGATGCGATACTAAAAACAAATTAGCATTATCCTCCGCTCCCTTAAATTTTCAGTCAAATTGTCCCTGGAAATCCGATCTCCTCCACTTTTCAATATTCTGATCAAGTGATATTTGATCACAAATAATTTGGCATGGTCCATTATTTCTGCAATTCCAGCCGGAATAATGAAAAAATCTTGTTTACACAATTCTGATACAATACTCTTTAATTGAATATTGGTTAAGTCAGACAGGGAATGAAGCCCAACGAAAAAAAATACTTATTATCGGTCTGGTGAGATGCAATATAATAATGCAGTGAAATACTTACCCGTCATCGTCGTTCTGATTGTGGGTATTCTCCTTGCATTCCTTTCAAGCACGATCATGAAGGGGTATGAAGCGGAAAGAATTAAACTGGAACTGAAACGGTCGGCGGAGGAACGTCATCTGGCAGTACAAAGAGGCCTGGAGGCGACATACCTGGTTCTCGAGTCGATGGCGGCCTTTGATGACAGCACCGTGACAATGGGACGTCAAAATTTCAAGCGGTTTGTTCAGCCGCTGCTGCAGAATAATACCGTAATTCAGGCCTTGGAGTGGATTCCTCTGGTGCCGCTTTCAGAACGCGTGGCCTATGAGCAGAAGGCCCATCAGGACGGCTATCCCCAGTTCAGTATTACCGAACGCAAGGTTCAGGGGCAAATGGTGCCCGCCGGCGAACGTGATGAATATTATCCTGTGTACTATGTCGAACCGTATCAGGGCAATGAGATCGCCCTGGGGTTTGATCTGGCCTCCAATCCGGCCCGCAAACAGGCTTTGAAGTCATGTCGTCAAAACGGCAAAATGGCAGCCACCGCCCGCATCACCTTAGTCCAGGAAAAAGCAACGCAATATGGATTTTTGCTCTTCTTCCCGGTGTATCAGGTGAGACCGGAAGCAGGGCAGGAGCCTTTCAGCCCAAAGCTTGAAGGCTACATGCTGGGGGTATTTCGCATCGGTGATCTGGTCAAGAAAGCCATCGGTTATCTTGACCCCAAAGATATTGATATCGTGCTTGAAGATATGTCGGCTCCGGAAAAGGAACGCCTGCTTTACTTCTCCGGGGCGCAGCATTCGGGGACCGGACAGGAACAGATCAACGAGTCCCTTGAGCGGTCGGCCGAGTTTTCCGAGCCCATCATGTTCGATGTGGCCGACCGGGAGTGGCGGATGACATTCATTGCGGGTCCGGGTTTTATCGCTGCTCAAAAAACCAATATGCCGCTGATTTTCTTTTTCGGTGGACTTCTGGGAACCACCCTTTTTGCCGCATATCTGTTTACCGCCATTCGCAGTAAATCCCAACTCAAGCAGGCTTCGGAATTGCTTCAAAGCCAGATCAATGCCCGGAGCCATGCGGAACAGGCTCTCGATAAATCGCAGATTCTCTTGCTGCATGCTCAGAAAATGGAGGCGATAGGGACCTTGGCAGCAGGTATCGCCCATGAACTCAATACTCCAATCCAATACCTGACATCCAATACAGATTTTCTTGCCGAAGCCTTTACCAGTCTCAGTAAGGCTATATTGAGCTTCCAGAACACACAGGAACATGTCGAGCAACCGACACAGTCGCTTACCCACATCGAAACGGCCCAAGAGATTCTTGACGATGCTGATTGGGATTACCTGAAAGAGGAAATCCCTTCCTCAATCCAACAAAGTCGAGAAGGTCTTCATCGGGTCACTTCCATCATTCGGGCAATGAAGGAATTTTCGCATCCGGGGAGCAAGGTTAAAGAGGAGGCTGACCTTGCTCATATCATTGAAAATACGGTTTTGGTCGCTCGAAACGAGTGGAAGTATGTTGCCGACGTTGTAACAGATTTCGATAAAAATCTCCCTTTGGTATTATGCATGAGGGACGAAATCGGACAGGTAATACTGAATCTGCTGATCAATGCTACCCATGCCATTAAGGAAAAAATCGGGGGAAATCCGGAGAACAGGAAAGGTGTAATCACCATTAAGACCAAGAATTGCGATGGTTGGGCAGAGATCGATATCAGTGACACTGGAACCGGAATCCCAGAGGACATCCGCCACCGGATTTTTGATCCATTCTATACAACCAAGGAGGTCGGGCGCGGGTCTGGCCAAGGGCTAGCCATTGTCCATGATGTGATCACGGTTAAACATGGCGGTACGATCGGTATTGAAAGCATCATGGGTCAAGGAGCAACCTTTATTATATGCCTTCCCGTAACTGACAGAGGATAGTATTGAATCTTGTTCAGACAATTTAGCCACTTCTCTTCTTAAACTGGGTATGGGCATCATATAATTTGGAGAAGATTATGGATAAAAGAAGACTTCTATTTGTAGACGATGAGCCTAACCTTCTTGATGGACTCAAACGAATGCTCCGGTCCATGCGTAAAGAATTTGAATTCTGTTTTGCCGAAAATGCTCAAGACGCTTTAAAGATGATGGAGCAGAATGAATTTGACGTGGTGATTTCCGATATGCGCATGCCAGGGATGGACGGTGCAGACCTTTTGACCGAAGTCCAGAAAAGACACCCGCATTCCATACGGATCATGCTTACAGGACAAGCCGATGAGAAATCGACGCTGAGGACTATCGGGGTTGTTCATCAGTTTCTCGCCAAGCCATGCGATCCCGAAAAACTCAAAAGTATCCTCCTTCGGGCGAGCTCCCTTCACAGGCTGATGATTGACGGCAAACTCAAGGATATGATCTCGAGTATTGACACACTCCCGAGCCTCCCCAGCGTCTATGAAAAATTACTGAGAAAAATCAGGGAACCGGAGGCATCTCTGGATGATATAGGAGAACTAATCAGCCGGGATATTGCTATGACCGCAAAGATTCTCCATCTTGTGAATTCGGCATTTTTTGGTCTTTATAAGAAGGTTGAAAGCCCAGCTAGGGCTGTGAAGCTCCTCGGTTTAGATACCATCAAGGCCTTGGTGCTGATCTCGCAGATTTTCTCGGACATGAAGGTCCCGAAAGACCTCTTTTCGGTTCAAACTCTTTGGAAGCATAGCATGACCGTTGGCAAACTTGCAAAAATGATTGCCGAGAGTGAGACCGACACGAAAGATATAATCGACAACAGTTATATCGCTGGAGTCCTCCACGATATTGGCAAGCTGATTCTTGTCTTCAAAATGGAGGCATATTATAGAGAAGCCGTATGCTTGGCCCAGAAGGAGCATATCTCACTCCGGCAGGCAGAAAAAAAGATATTCAAGGCTACGCATTGTGATATGGGAGCCTACCTGATCGGGTTATGGGGATTTCAGAGCGATATCGTTGAGGCAATAGGGTTTCACCATCAGTTAGGAGAATACCCGGCAGACACCTTCTCTCCGGCTTTAGCCGTCCATATCGCCAATGTGCTGTATTATAGATTTTACAAAGAAGAGATAATCGGTGCAATGCCTGAATTTAATGAGGAATATCTTCAAACAATCGGCATGGGCGATAAATTGAAAAAATGGCAAGATCTCTGCTTTGAGTATATGGGATCATTGCAGAATTCTGAAAATATTATCAATAATCAAAATTAATCCCAACATAATACCTAGAGCTCACATAGTCTAAATTAGAAATTGTAATATTTTACATCAGAAGGTTTTTTTTAAAGTGGGCTTCCTGGGGTAATCCATACCGACCATACACCCTGGTTATGGTTGGCAGATCAAAAATAAGAGAGAAGTGGCTCAATTATTTTTATTTGCTTCGTTATATATTTTTTCATTGGATTATCGCTATCGAAGCACCCAATTGCGAAAGCCTTTTGGCTCACTGGTTTATTTGTAATTCCCTTGCCTGCCTTAACACCTGTACATCTGGCCAGTACGGCATTGAAATGTCCGTCTTGCTGCAAGAACCTTTTTCGTCTTAGTCTGGAGGTTGGCAACTATTGTCCGGAGTGTGGAGCAGTCGGTCTCAAACTGAAAGGATGGATTGCATACCCGTACTGAGACTCTTGCAGTAAAAAGTTCTGGAATTTCAAGGGAGGAGGTAATTATAAAATACGTGTTTGCTCATATTGTAGGCTGTTGTTCTCTGAAAAAGGATATTAATGAATTCTATTCAAGTACAACACGACATTTGGATCAAAAAGGATAAAAGCTTGACTTGTTGACATTTCACAAGAGCCGAGTTTCACCAACAACCCAATGCACCAGATTAACTATGCTTTTTACTTTAATGTTTCTAGACCAGACCTCATCAAAATTGATTTTCGCCTCAGGTTTAGCTTACTCTGGAAACATCTCAACCGGCGCGCCGAGCTCAAGATCTGAGCTTGTCGAAGTACATCTCAATGCTCGCTGGTTAAAGCAGTATATCACCTTGAATATCCACTTAAAATCGAATAAGATTTGTCCAAACAATTCTTGCTGCCTCTGAAAAACTATTTTTAAAAAAAGTTGCAGTATTAGTTGTTCCAAACGATAATTAACCACAAGGCAGATACAAAACGCATTGAAAAACGGGAATGATATTTTTTCATCCTCGCTTTCTTTATCTATATTTTGATTGTTGCCTTGGGGCATGTTGGATGTTCCGTTCGGCGGGCTATTCTGACCACACTGCAAAAGCACGGCATGCTTCCTGTCAGCAGGAAGGTTCTGTCTATTGAACAAACAAACCCGTATGAGCAGAATGAAAGACTCGATTCGAATCGATGCTACGGCTGATGAGCGACCTGAGTCGGGCTCTTTTTACGGAACGGCGATCCTGCTGCTGCGCGCCCTTCTCGTCGCCTTGATCGTGGGGAGTTCGGGATGCGCCACGCCAGAACGCCCCCCGGACTCGGCGCCACCGGTTCAAATTTCGGAGCGCACTTGGCAACAAGTCGACAGCGACATAGCCAACGCGTCATCAACCGCGACAGAATCGGCCCGGGACTACGCATGCGTCTCCCTGGATCACTGGAGAAGCCTCATCCAGGAGCACACCGAGGCCGACTTCATTCCATGGTTTGGCAGTTACTGGACCCAGCAGTGGCTGACTTACAAGATGGCCTGGTATAAATTGGGCGCTGAAGAAGGGACCGATCCGACCGTAAAACAACTGGCCGCGTATTTGCGAGAGCAATATCACGAGCGCGTGCTGGCCCCCGTCGCCAAGGAAATCGATCCCGACGTGATCAGGGAACAGACGACGGAATATTACGTCCAGAACCTCAACAAACAGCTTCAGGAAATCCAGCGGCGCTACGGTGTTCCTTCCGATCAATTCGACCGACGGATCAAGGACATTTTTGCGATCGCGCTGGCACCTCATCCGGACCACACTGCTTCGCTCTACCAACTTGTCCACGCCGATCCGATCGCCAGGCTGCCCGCCTATGAGGCCCTCATCGCGCAAATCCGCAAGGATGCCGGGGGAACCGGGCCATCGGAGGACAGGATATCTCCCATGGCGCAACAGGTCAGTGAAAAACTGGCAGCCCGGCTCATCACAAGCGGTGGCGCAAGCGCTGCAGCCGCAGTGGTCGGCGGCATACCCGGCATGATCATTTCTTTGGGCGCGGCCGGTTTTGGGGCGATTGAGAATGAGAGGGATCGCCCAAAATTGGAAGCTCTGATTCGGGAAAACCTGAACCCAGCTCTTGATGATATGTGGCGAGATCTGATGGAAAACCCAGCCACCGGAGTGATGGCAGCGGTCTATTACCTATCCAAACAGATCGAAGAAAGTCTCGCCAAAACCACTCCGCAACCGGTTGAATTCGAACCGGTACCGCAAGGTATCCCACGGTCAGACACGATATTCATTCAGGATAAAAATAACGACGATGAAGCCCCAGCCGACAATGGCTACGAGGATGAATAACCCAACTCGGTCACTGCCAGGAATTTTTCCCCGCACCAGGAACGGGATGGGAGTCACCCCGACTTTAATCGTTTATATTACCACATCCAAGATATGAAGATTTTTAATCAACCTCAAGTTTAACTTCCTACTATTGCTCTTAGGGGCGAGAAATCTCCCGCCTCTTCAGGTTTATCTACCCATAAAGAGTCTCGATCCATCTGATCGCTGCAGAATCGCCCACTTTGCCAAGGTATCTCTGTGTCGTTGATAGATCAGCATGCCGCAGGATGACCTTGCTGACAATTTCAATCGGGGTTCCGGATCTCGATGCATATGTTGCTGCGTGCCGCTGCAGACCATGTGGACGCAACTCAATATTGACTAGATTTCCGGATTTTTTGACCATGGACCATGCGGCGACATAGGAAATGGGGAAAATTCGGTCACTTTTGCCGATTTCATTGGCTTTTACATAGTCGGTTAACCTTACCAATATTTTGCATGGAACATAAACCGCTTCTCCAACCCGACCACTTTTCGGATTCTTGATGGCCAGTGTCCTCTCCTGGATATCGGCCGTGTGAGGTTTAAAACTTCACCGACTCTCATTCCTCCCCGGGCCATGAGCTCCAGCATAAGCCTGTTCCGGGTATCCATAGTCCGGAAAATGATCTCATCAATGGTTTCCTTATCGACAATGGTCCACTGAATAGCCTGAGGGCGTTTGAATATCTTCCTGATAACAGAACTGTTGCAGGGATTTGGTGAGGGCAGGAAATCCTGTATTGATGCTGAAATTATAGAAAGATGCGAGTACTGAGTACCGGTTTCTCTTTGTTGCCTGCTTGCTATTCTTGGTCAAAGAAAGAAGGAATTCCAGCACCTCTTCTTGAGAAACGCTGGCTAAATCACGTTTACCGAATTGAGGAGCATTGAATCGG
>JARLHL010000069.1 GCA_031292275.1 Desulfocapsaceae bacterium
CCGGCTCCGGGAGGGCATGCAAATGATACTTATGCCTTTGCTGTAACCGCCTCCGGCCAACGATTTGCGGAAACCTCGTCGGTGGAATAGTCGGGCAGCAGGATCGGGGCAATCTCCGGATTGGTGATGCCTGCATCGGCCAGTTCCTTCTCGAACTTGACCACGTGATCCAGGGTCAGCTTCTTCAGATCAACGCCGCCTTTAACATAGGCTGCGGCGTTCTTGCCGGCGCGGCGGCCGAAGGTGATGATATCCTGAAGGCTGTTACCCATCAGACGGTTTTCCCCATGAACACCGCCGATGGTCTCCCCTGCGGCATAGAGACCGGGGACAACGGTCTCGGAGTTGCCATTCACGCAGATACCGCCGTTCTGGTAATGCAGGGTCGGATAGACCAGCATCGGATCCTTGCTGATATCGATTCCATGCCGCTCGAACTGGATAAACTTGGCCGGAAGCTCTTTCCTTACAGAACCGGGTCCGTGGAGTTCCTCGATCATCGGTGAATCAAGCCAGAGTCCTACGCGGCCTGTCGGGGTGATGATGCCAAGACCCTTTTCCATGGCCTCGCAGATCAGCTCGGCGGACTCAACATCACGCGGCTCCAGGGGGAAGCAGAACTGCTCGCCCTTGATATTCAGAACATGGGCGCCAAGGCCGCGGACCTTCTCCGTGATCAGCAGACCGACATTCTGCTCCGGATAGGCAACACCGGTGGGATGGTACTGGGTGGAGAACAGCAGCTTATTGGCAACGCCTGCACGGTAGGCCATGACGACACCGTCCATGGTGGCGCCGTAATGGTTGGTGGTCGCGAATCCTTTGATATGAAGACGGCCAAAACCGCCGGTGGAGATAACTACCGCTTTAGCCTTGACGATGGAGTATTCATGTGTCTCCATATTGTAGAGGATTGCGCCGGCGCATTTTCCGTCCTCATCCAGAAGCAGCTCAATAGCCGGGCTGAATTCCATGACGGTGATGTTGCTGCGGTTTCTTGCCTCGTCACGGACAACGCGCATGATCTCGGCACCGGTCATATCGCCGGCTGAGTGCATACGCTTACGGGAGGAACCACCGAAGTGACGGGTAACGGCACGTCCGTCATCCTGCTTCAAAAACATCATTCCCAAGGATTCGAGCCAGGCTATGGACAAGGGTGCATCCTTGGCAAGGGCAGCCACCAGGTCAGGCTGGTTGGTGAAGTGACCGCCGCCGATGGTATCAAGATAATGGTAATAGGGCGAGTCGCATTCCTGGGTCGCACCCTGGATTCCGCCCTCTGCCATGATGGTGTTGGAATCACCGTGACGGAGCTTGTTGGCGATGATAACCTTGCAGCCTGCGGCCTCAGCCATCAGGGCTGCTGAGGTACCTGCACCGCCGCCGCCAATGACCAGGACGTCGGTCTCATGCTGAACCTTGCTGAGGTTGACCTTGTCCGGACGGATGATGGACCGTGACTCAAGCAGTCCGACAACCTGATCTTGCAGGGAATCACCCTTGTTCGGGCCGACCCTGACAATACGTTTTGCATCCTTCTGGTAATCAGGATGGAATTTGCTGAGGACCTCCTCTCTTTCCGCAAGAGAGAGGGCAGGGTAATTCTCGCCACGGCGGGCCATGGCCAGACGTGCTGGCCGAGTAGCCTCGACCTTCTTTATGAGTTCTCTGAGTTCGGGTGTGTAAGCCATTGTATATTCTCCTATTTCCTAATGGTCAATGAATTTCTAATTACAGATACTGGGTCTCTTTAGGTTTCCATGTTCCAAGAGGAGCAAGATCTGGTTCACGTTCCCGTTCTACATATATTTTCTTGAGTGTTTCATGATCCATGGCGGTCAGGTCGGCCAGCATCTGATCATATTTGCCTGATTCGATTTCCTTGACCCGGGAAACGATGTGCTGGGCGCGGGGCTGGATATACTTGCCGAAGATCCTGCGTGCCAGCTGAGCGACATGATA
>JARLHL010000070.1 GCA_031292275.1 Desulfocapsaceae bacterium
GGCCGATGCAGGCATCACCAATCCGGAGATTGCCCCGATCCTGCTGCCCGACTATTCCACCGACGAGGTTTCCGCAAATCGTTGGCCGGAGGCGGTTACAGCAAAGGCATAAGTATCATTTGCATGCCCTCCCGGAGCCGGCTGCGGATCTTCCGCATCCGGCTCCGCTGTCTTTCCCCCCATATCTGGAAACTGTGCGCAATTCCGAGACTGCGCCCCTTGTGCAACCTTCAGCAATGTAAATTTCCTGTCCCGATCGCGGGAAATACACAATTCGAAGCTGTAATCATTCTTCCGTCTTTCCCCTGACATTGATTTGCAGTATTATGCTGACAGAGACCTCAGTCACACTCCGCCCTTTTAATTATCTGAGGAAACTGTTTTTTCCTGGCGTTAAACAATATTGCCAAGAAATGGACGATGCCGATCAGGGACTGGAAGGCTGCGCTGAACCGTTTTTCGATCCTGCTCGGTGATAGAATCCCAGGTTATTGAGAAGAATAAAAAGCCATTTACACAAAATTATTTACATGTCCGCAAAAAGGCCAGTGATCAAAAGAATGCGATTCATTTTCATTATTTCTTTCACTCCTCGATGAACTTTCTGGTTTTCATATTTTAATCCGATACAATTATTTTTGCGGAGTCAAGGTAGCCACATTGAAATATTTTAGAACATTTTGACATACGCACATCAGATGGCCTAAAACCAAATCGTTGCTTAAAGCGCGATGTAAACCTTGAAGGACTATCGTAGCCAACATCGAATGAGATTTGTGTAATGGGCATATCGGTGACTTGAAGCAATGTAAGCGCGCGTGTCATTCGCACATCCATCAGCAATGATCGAAATTGTGCCCTTTCATCAGCCAATCGACGTCTTAACGTCGCCTCACTCATTCCCAACTCTTTGGCCACCATGCGAGAGGTCCATACAGTGCTTACATCAGAGTTGACATGTTGACGAACCAAACTGCTAACGCTGCGCGACGAGGAAGGAGAATTAAAATGCCCTCCGAAATGATCCAACCAAACCAACATTTCTGTGATTCTTGCAATAGCAACGTTTGCCGGAACACCTTCTTGATTTGTAATGCCATTCCGCGCGTGATCCAAAGAATCCAGAAAAGGTTTATTTCTCGAACTGACAACAAGCATATCACGGATAAGCTTTCCGGTTGGCGGACGATTAAGCAGGAATGCTGAGATAATACTATCATTACAGACCAACCAGTCAGCTTCATATATCCCAGTCTGACAGCAAGGAGTATTGATGACGTCGAAAGACTGATTATCTGCCACTGCGATTGTATCACCTGGTGACAGTACAAGCTGATTTCCAGCCCAGCGCAAGCATTTCTTCCCAGCACGAACGACAATGATCGTTGGCTCATCAATATGGATTTGTGCGGACAAGAGTTCTCTTGCCTGTATAATATGTGCTGTTGCTCCAATGCCATTGCGAGAGGATACAGTTCTTTTCATAAAATTATTCAGCCGCTAACAGATCTGCATTTACGGTTAATTCGATTGTGAAAACCAGAATATGTGGGAGCAATAAACACTGGCTAACGGGCTCGTAATCTGCTTGTAATTAGAAATTCCTGCCGGGCCAGGCAACAACTGTTTGCTGTTGTTCACCTAATCCATCAATCCAAAGATGGACGACATCATCCATTTTTAGCCAGACAGGTTCGGGTTTCATCCCCATGCCAACACCCGGCGGTGTGCCTGTGCAGATCACATCTCCAGGGAGCAATGTCATATAGCGGCTGCAACAGGCAACAATTTGAGCAATGCTGAAAATCATAACTTCCGTATTTCCTGTCTGCCGACGCTTGCCGTTCACTTCCAGCCACATATCAAGGCCCTGCGGGTCAGGAACTTCTTCTTTGGTAACCAGCCAAGGACCTAGCGGACCAAAGCTATCACACCCCTTCCCTTTGTCCCACTGTGAACTTTGGAACTGGAAACTGCGTTCCGAAACGTCGTTCATTATGCAATAACCAGCGACATACTCCAGTGCTTTCACCTCATCTACATACTGCGCTTTGCTGCCAATCACGACCCCCAGTTCAAGTTCACAGTCCAGTTTGGTTGAATGAGGAGGTTTAACAATATTATCATTGGGCCCGGAGAGGCAGGTTGCGGCTTTCAAAAAAATAATTGGCTCCGTTGGGATAGGCATGTCGACCTCATCTGCATGGTCGCGGTAACTTAACCCGATTGCGATGATTTTTGATACACCGGCAACGGGAACCCCGAAACGTGGCTCTCCTGATACAACAGGCATATCGCTGATCGGCAATGAAGCTATTCTCGCAAGTGATTCTGGAGAAAGCGTCTGTGTCCCAATATCATCCACATATGCAGATAAATCTCGAACCCTGTTATCAGAATCGACTAAACCAGGGTGTTCTTGACCAATTGCGCCATACCGACATAATTTCATGACAATTATCTTAACATAAAAATGGTAATATTACGTTAGTGCAGCCGGAAACGCACTAATTTTACAGCATAATAAATCCCGCCTTGGGTTATCCGGCTGCACCATCATTTGCATTAACGCCCCTGGGTCACGGTCAATTTGACTTCTCCCAAAGAACTTGCCCTAGCGAAGAATCCCACCAAAGCCGGTGTCGCATCAGCTGTAACCACAGACGGCAGCTTGTCGATGTTTAAGGCAATCAATGTGATCTCATACCGATGCTCGGAACCAGGAGGTGGGCAGGGACCGCCGTAGCCTGGCACGCCGAAGTCAGTCCTTATCTGTAGTGCGCCAGACGGAAGGTTCTTTCCAGCGGGAGTGATTCCGGGGGGAAGACTGCTAATCGACGCAGGGATATTAACTACGACCCAATGTATCCAACCAAAACCCGTGGGGGCATCTCGATCGAAAACAGTCAAGACAAAACTTTTCGTTCCGGCTGGGGCGTTTTGCCATGAAAGCTGAGGGGAATGATTACCACCTGAACAGCCGAATTCATAAGATTCACTGAGGAACTGCGCATTACTGAACTTTCCATTTTTGATGTCGGAACTATGCAGAGAAAATTCTGGTGCGGCGAGTGCTGTCATGACGATCTCCATTATTAATTAGAAGGTTGATAGTTATTTTCGCATCTTCCATCTCCATTATTTCGTTTTCAAATATACTAGCCGTTTGGACTCCGCCGCGCTTGTCCGCCGCGATCATTCTTTGTGCAGAAACGCTCATTATTGGGGTTTGGAGAGCAAAGCAGCGGAACGGTTATTCGAAACAGCTCTTTTCCAACGACACGGAGACTATTGCCGTTGCAACCATCTCGGACAAGGGGACAGTGATTTACGGGCTGGGACGTTGCAAAGGAGAGATGATTCGTTTTGTTAACAAGGGAGGAGCAGAGTTTCTCTGGTATTCCGGTTACCCTTACCACATAATGATCAAAATCATCTCGACTTGATCATTATTGGCATATCTGCCGAAAATTGACTGTGACGGACCGTCTAAGAACAAGCCATTGATACTGACCTTCCAATTATCGGTCAGAATGTACGAAATGCTTGGCCTGATCATGCTCGCGCCATGTTCGGGATTATAGGCGATGTTCAGGTTCGTCTCGATTTTTTGATTCAGCCAGTAGATTTTGAAATTGGCCCAGAGCAGGGTTTCTCTTTCTTCATCGTAGAATGAGTCGGGCCTGTCGAAAATTTCGGTCTGTTGGACCTGCAGGGTGATCAGCCAATCCTCCTTCAGCCTGTAATCGGCGCCGATCCCATAATCCAGGGTGTTTCGTTTGACCTCCACTGCGGGATTCAGTGTGTACTCTCCTGGATCGAACACCTCCGGATATCCCCAGAGTTCCTGACGGATATTGAATGTTCTTCCGAGGGTAAAGGCCGTCTCCGCCCTCAAGCTCCACTCGCCTATGACCATTGCCCCATCTGAGCCGATGGAGGTGATTTTATTAAAGGACGGGGTAACTCCCGGATCGGTGACAAACTTGTCGCCAGATTGGGTGATTGCAAGGGTCGTAGTTTTGAACACTGGGCGGGGATCAAAACCATGAAAAAAATTAAGCGCCCAGTCTAACTGACCGGCGTGCTGCATACGAAAACCGATGGAGCCGTTGTCGAGATTTCGATCCGGTAGATCAGGCTCAGGCGCGATGATCTGCGCATTAGGGTTGTTCAAGATGGTACTTCCTGCAGGAACAATTGACCATCGCGTATTGGGATCTGGAAGGCGATAGGGAACGAGCCATGGTACCCAAACAATCTGATATCCCCACTCTGATCTGTTCATATCAATTGAAACGGATGGCACGCCTATCTTTCTATCCTCTATGGACTTGATCATGAACCGGTTGTAATCCCACGGATTAAGCAGATCGTTTGCCGGATATTCATCGAGCCTTCCCCAGGAAAAACGTTGAATCCCTATTCTGCAGTGAATGTCTCCCGCACCCTCCTCCAAATACAGTTCCTTGAATTCCACAAAGGGAGAATTGTCCTGGTAGACATGGGTAAAGTCTTTAACCAATGAATGATACTGCTGCGGGTCAGGGCTAGCGCCATCCCATCCTCCCTCAATGAGTGTGTGAAGACGCCAAGAGGATTCCTGCGCATTGGCCTCTACTTGGGCGGTGAGGCTCGGGGCCTCGCTCCGGCTTGCATGATCGATTTGTTCTATTCCGCTAAGACTGAGGCTACCCGTAGTGGAAATTGAATCAGCGCCATAGACGGAAACACTATTGAATAACTGAGAGAGTAACAGAATACATACAACACGCTTCATTTCCCGGCTCGCTCAAGGGAGCGTTGGCTGAAGAGATCATCTGGAAACTGGGTATGATATTGAATATTATCAACTGTTAGTTCTGTTTTATGTCCTGTTGTGATGTTTTCCATCCGTGCCTTAAAAGATGTTGGAATAGTATCTACAATTCGTATATCTGTGAACAGTCCTTCACGATACTGCTCCTCGCCCTGGTAGTAAGTGATCTTCAGATGGATCCAGAGGTCTTTAGCTACCCATGCCACAAAGCGGCTCCATTTCCTGTGGACTTTAGGCGTGACTTCCACCACATAACACGGTTTTCCATCCAAAACCTCCTCTTTCAGGATCGTGAATGTATAGTCATCCAGATTGGGAGGGCCGCTAAAATCATCGTAGGAAAAGTCGGTGCCAAAAAACGAGTCGTCTTGCGAATTAGTCGGAATCCGCCGGACGCGCCGGAACTCTGGGAAGTACGCCCAGATATCCCGGTCCGAGAAGGTCCTGGCATGGACGAGGAGACCGACATCTCTTAAGTCTGGAGGACTCTGAAATACTACCAGGACCTTGTAGGCATCAGGATCCGCATTCTTGCTGTATTCGATTAGGCTTCGAGTTCGAGTAGCACCGTCCTTGTCGAAGAGGACGAGGGTCGCCGTAACCTGCCGGTCCAGAGCCTTTTGCCGCAGTTCATGGACCTTTTCGTAGACCTCCCGGCCGGTCATGGCGGGTGAGACGCTCGGTAGCAGCAGTATCACCGTACAAAGGGAAAGAAAGAGTCTATTCATTGGTCAAGGCCTCCACAATGTTGATCCTCGCCGCTCGACGCGCTGGATAAAAACCAGCGAGCGCCGCAAGTCCTGCCGAAAGTACAATGGCCCAGGCGACTGAGGCGTAGTGAATATGATAGGCAATGCTCGCCCCATAGTCGAGACGGAAGAATCCTTCAAGTTCTATCCAGCCCAAGAGCAAACCTGCAGCTGCACCGAGAAATCCCCCTACCGTCCCAATCAACGCAGATTCAATGATCACGACACCGGCTACTTGGTTTTTTTTCATCCCGATTGCGCGCAGGACCCCGATCTCGCGGGTGCGCTCCAGCACTGAAGCCAGCTGGGTGATGACGATGCCGAAACCGGCAATGATCAAAACAATGATGTTCACCGCATGGGTGATGAGAAAGGAGCTTTCCATGATCTTCTTGATCTCGTTTCTGAATTCCAGGGCCGGCAGGGCGAAAAGATGCCGATTTTTTCCAAGACGGTCTAGGATCGCCTGGCGTACGGCTGGGATGTCTTTTTTCTCTTTCACTCGCACCTCATAGCAATCCACCAGGGTGTCTCGCCATAGTCGCCGATAGGTGTTGATGTCCATCCAGATGATACCCGAATCCGAGGTGTAACTGACCACAATCGCGGCTACCCCAAAGCGTACTGGGCCGTCAGGCGTCGGCAGGACAAGGGTGTCGCCTCGTTTGATATGATATCTGGCGGCAAACCCTTCGTTGACCATAATATTGTCCTGGCCCGGTACCAACTGGACCACTTCCTCCTTGCTCCCTTCGGCAAACATGCCCGGACAGTAGTCCATCCTGAGGGCTACATCAAAGATCTCGAGCATAATTTTCCGCCCTCCGTAATCGAGAGAACTTTTCCGGAACGGCTCTACCGACTGCAGGCCTGGAATTTTTTCAATCTCTTTGGCAAGGCTTTCAGGCATCGGGATACTCTGTGCCCCACCGACCACCAACGGGTTACCTGAGCTGATCAGGATATCGGCTCGGATGATGGAGTCGATCCAGTCGAACATGGAGACTCTCAAGCTGTGCATAGCGTTGGCCGAGCAAACATAGAGGGCGATGCTAAAGAAGATCGCGGCCACCGCAACCCCGTTCCGCGAGACATTCTTCTGCAGGTTAATGCAGGCAAGCCTGCCTCCAGCACCGAGCCAGGGCGCAAGGAAATGGCGAAAAATAAGCAGGGATCTGTAAAAAAAGGCAGGTGTCAGCAGGGAAATCCCGATGATCAGGAGAAGCGCCGAGGCGAAGATCGCACCTGTAGTCCTGATCGCCGAATCTGAAGCGGCCATCCCGTAGGCTGCAAGAATGACAGACGAGAGGAATAGAAGAAGGACCGAGACGGCCATAAGCTTTCGGCTCAGTTTGAAGCCGTTTACAGTGGGGGCTAGAGGCAAGATCATCGAAATCGGGGAGGACCGAACGCCAGAGACGGCCGGATAGGCGGCGGCGATCAAACTTGCCAGGATCCCGAAGGCTGCATCCCTGAATAATATTGTCCAAGAGAACGTCAGGGCTGTGACCGATGTCTTCAGATACATGTCGGTGATACTTTGGGCGACGATACCGACGCTCAGTTTTGCAAACCCAAGGCCGATGCCAATGCCAACCACGGATGCCACGGCCGATATGACACAGGTCTCGGCGAAGAGCAGGGCAATGATTTCGCCTCCTTTGGCCCCGAGCGCCCGCAGGATACCGATCTCTTTGCGGCGCTGCACCATCGATATCGAGACGGCGTTATAGATCAGGTACATGCCAACGAACATGACCATGAAACCAATGAACCGCATGCTCTTCTGGAAACGGTCCAGCAGGATGGCGACCTGTCTGGTCCTGCCAGTTGGGGTGTCGAGGGAGTATCCTTCCGGCAGGACCTTCCGGATGCGTGCCTCCATCGTATCGAGTTTTTCTCCGGGCAGGAAGCTGACGTCGATCCGGTCGATGCTTCCTGCGTTGCCGAAGGCCGCCTGCGCGGCGAAGATATCCATGATCGCAATATCGCCTCCCGCTACCTTTGCAGGGCCTTTGGGGTTCAGCAGCCCGCGCACTTTGAATTTCTTAATGCCTTGGACAGTCTGAACCTCTATCTCTTGATCAATCACGATTCCTTCTTGTTTGGCCATGGTCTGGGAGAGCAGGATGGAATCCTTTTTGGCCAGGAAGAGAAGAGGGTCGGGGATATCGGTGGTCTCATCGTTCAGGCTGTAGCTTCGGATCTTATAGTCCTGGAGTACATCGACTCCCAAGATCATGAAAGCTCGCTCACTTCCTCCCGAGAGGTTCGCGCTTGCCTCTATCACCGGTACCGCGTATTCGACCCCAGGGACATTTTGCACGCGTTCCAACAGCTCTTCAGGAAAACCTGATTCGGCTCCTGTGATCTCGAGGGCAGCCCTGCCGGTGATATGATCAATGGATTCGGCAAACGACTGGAGGACGCTTTTATTGACGATGTCAATGGAGACCATGGCCGCCACCCCCAGACAGATTCCGGAGACGGCCAGCAGCATGTAGGTCCTTTGCAGCTTGACATGCTTCAGGCTGATATGGCGGAGCAAATTGGCAAGGTTCATGGCTAGTCCTCCCCAATGCAGATATCCTGAGCCGGATGCCCGTCCTTCAGAGTGACGATACGCGATCCATAGGCCGCAGCCTTCGGATCATGGGTCACCATAACGATGGTCTGGCCCCGGTCGTTTAATGATTTCAACAACAGGAATATCTCTTCACCGGTATGGGAATCCAGGTTGCCGGTGGGTTCGTCGGCCAGCAGCACCGCAGGGTCTGCAATGAGAGCCCGGGCGATGGCCACCCGTTGCATCTCGCCGCCCGAAAGCTGGTCCGGCCGGTGCTCGATCCGTTCGGCCAAACCAACCTTCTCAAGCAGGGCCTCTGCCTTTTGTTTAACTTTGGAAAACGGCAGACCGTCCAGCAACAGCGGCAGGCCAACGTTCTCGCAAGCGGTCAACAACGGTAGCAGGTTGAAGAACTGGAAGACATAGCCCACGTGCCGACGCCGTAGCAGGGTGACCTGATCGTCGGTGATGCCATGCAGCGGTCTGCCGTCGAGAATGACCTCGCCTTCGGTTGGCCGGTCCAGGCCGCCTATCAGATTCAGAAGCGTACTCTTCCCGGAACCGCTTGGGCCCATAATGCTCAGGAATTCTCCTTTCCGGATGACGAGACTTACATCGCTTAGCGCCTTAACTTCCCGTAGTCCCTGTCTAAATTTCCTTCCTGCATGTCTCAGCTCGATCATTGTCAATTCCTCAGTTTTTTCATCGGATCTGTCCATAGCCTCAAACCTCCATGCATGAATGGCTATTCTTTTCGCTTGATTTCGGTCTTGATCTTTGTCTCGCAGAGTGTCAGCCATTTGATATCCGCTTCGGCATGAAACAATCCTGCATCCAGGAGCAGTTCCGTTGGCAGGGTATCACGATTACAGATTTTGCTCTTCAAAGCTACTTTGCGGCGGGTCAAGCGATTCATGTGTTTCAAATGAAGCATCTTCTGCTTTTCAATGAGATCCAACACCGCGGCTGGATTGTCCTTGTCCATGAAAACAAGTTTGATAAAAAATTCATCCCGGAGTGCCCGTACCTTCGAAATGGGCGTTGAAAGCCATTGGGTAAGTATGATTCTGCCCTTCTTGGTGATGCTGAAGATTTTTCTGTCGGGTCGTTTATCCTGAGCTTGTCGGTCATGAGTGACCAAGCCATCCTTCTCAAGACGATCTAGTGTAGAGTATATCTGACCGAAATTTAGACTCCAAAATTCCCCTACTTTGTCATCAAAGTTGGTCTTAAGCTCATATCCATGTAGATCTCTCTCTGCCAGGATCCCTAAGATGGCATACTTAATGGACATTTCCAATCTCCTTTTTTATATATATAAAAGTATATATTATTAACCATACTATCATGTCAAGAAAAATCCGGCGTGCTTTAAAGGGGATTGCCGTGTAATCACAATGTCAGCCATGCTGTGGTTACCCCCTGGGGAGCAACCATTTCCTTGCCATTAACGGAGAGCCGATCAGTCGGCGGATTTGTTCGGCGGCAGGAGGTTCGATCCAAAGCTTCCGGCACCTCTCGATCACAACGTCCTTGAGACGGTCCGTGAGATGTTCTTGATCCAGAATTTCGTCTAATAGCCAGGCTCCGGCCGCTTCGTCATCGGCTACGGTCGCATCCCGAAAGCCGAGCCATTGCCGGATTTCGGCTCTAAGTCATTTGATGGTCGGACCTTCCCACGCCAGATCGTACCATGCACTAGGAGAAACTCCAATTTGAACAGCCATATAGTCGACGGCCTCTTTTGGAATGTCCCCACGCTTGTCGGGGAAATACCCCATTTCCTGAAAGAACTTCAAAAGGAGAGCCACCCCTAAACGACCGTGCGGCATACGGTTGGTCAAAAGCGGCCGTTCGTCGGGAAGAAGAAGCCAGTTTTCGGCAAATTGGTCGGAGGTAATCATGTTTGATTTCATCGATGATCGCCGTCGGTTAACGTTTGAGATAACCTGCAGCCGAACTCAGTGAGGGGACTTAGCTGCAGGCTTACCTGTCAGATTGATTGACTTGTAAGTCATTTCCTATCTATCTGTTTTTATTTGCTTCTAAAAGTCTATTTTGCCTTTCTTGTAGCAATGCAGTCCTTTCAACTAAAGGCTCTATGCCCAACTCTTTTCTAAATTCATCTACTTTTTCAGGATCTTGTATCTTATAAGGTTTTACTACTCCGTCTTTATCATCAATATGTTGCGTACCATAGATTTGAGGCTTATCCTGTTGCATTAATGTTCTATCTTGCAGAAATGCTAATTGCCAACCTTTTGCCTCATTGTTTTTCACCTGCCTTTCGAGAATAGGGACACAAGACTGCATAAAATTTACGTCTAAAACAGAGTGTTGAACTATAAGCCACATTGCAGTTGATCCTTTTTATCCAACACTACTTATTCCTGGCCAACCATTGTCAGCTATTATTTCTTTTGCTCTTTTTGTATTCCTTTCAAAAACTTTCTTTAACTCTGGATGAACGTCATCTTTCCAATCAGCAAGTTCACCAGAATTCGATAATTTTTCTAGCAATTGCTGGTCTTCATCAACCATTGCTATTAATTCATTTCTCAACTCATCATTCATGGTTAACTCTTTTATCTGTTATGGAGCCAAGAATAAGCTATTATTACGTCAGCCTCGCTGAATTGCATGTCATGGATGCGAGGATTTGTTGAGATAAATATAAAATGTCCCACGTGAGATTCTGAGTATCTTGCAGATCTCCCTAACGGTCGTTTTTTGGACGATTACTTACAAATGATTCCTGGTAGTGCCGTTGTTGGGATTACCCCCAGTAGGTGAGAGCGTCATAAGACGGATCATGAAGCCGACAATATTCTGCCCGGCTTTTTCCGCTTTTCCGCCAGGCTTCCACATGAGTCTACCAAAATTTACTGTTCGATCCCGCCTCGTCCTACCTAAGAATTTGCTTTAGCCTGGGTTCCATAGCACCTCCTCCTTGTAGAATTTACGGAGGACTATGACAGATTACTGTGCAGACCGGTAGATGCGGTTGTTCAAGCGTTTACAAATGTTCGTGATACCCTATATTCAACAAATATTATTAGATGACCCTTTATCGGTCAAATGTTGGGCAGTGTTATTGTCGCTTGATAGCCAGTTTAATACCAAAACCAAGCAGCCCCAACCCAACCAAGCGCCTGGCCAAAACGCTCACGAGTTGAAACCGTGAGAGCTTCACCGCGAACGCATTGCCGACGAGCACGAGACCGGTCTGATATGCCAGACTGATCAGACTCACATGAGCCATCATCGCGACCAGCGTGTGGGGGTGCGAGTCCGCGGCAAGAAACAATGGGAAAAATGCCATAAAGAACATGATGGCTTTCGGGTTGGTCAGACACACAGCGAACGCTTGTCGAAAACATGTCCAATGATTTTGCACCCTTACCGTATTGGCTCTGTCGACGGCAACTGCTGCGAGGAGCAGTTTCAAGCCCAACCAGCACAGATAAACAACGCCCACCCACTGCAACGAGGATAATATGACCGGGTGTGCCGCAAGCACAGCCGCCAGACCGAGGACCGCAGCGAGCATAAAAAGGAAATCGCCTGTGAGGGTGCCGAAGACCGCACACATTCCCGAACGAATGCCGAGTCGCGCTGTGGCGTTCAGGATAGATAACGTCCCGGGGCCGGGGATGATCTGGAAGGCGACAATCGCCAAAACAAAACTCGTATAGTTGTGGATGCCAAACATGGCGTTCTTCTATGCCCAATGCTTACATAGAGGGTGGCAGGTTGCGTGGCAGGAATTTTGACTAACGAATGAAGTTGAAGCGGGGGCACTAAGTTCCTGATTGCCACTGCACCTGCCTCACCTCTTGATATTGTTGTTATGCATTGATTATAATGACGTTTTTAAATTGAGTGCAACATTTTTTGAATTACCCCTGAATGACCATTTACACAAACTATTTTACACCCTTGTCATGCGTCAGACAAGTCCATCCCGGAGCCTGCAGGCGGAAGGGCTGACTACTTTCCCCCTTCCTCTTCAGCCGCCAGACGGCTTTTGATCCAACCGGTGCGGATATAAAACTGCTGACCGCAATCCTTCCACAGATCACAGAGATCGGCGTGAAGTTTCATCGGGTAGGGGGTAATGCTTTTTTCGACCCGGCAGACACCGGAATGGATATCGTCCAGCCTGAAATATTTGCAGCTGAGGCATGCCTTCGTTTTCTTTTGCACAGTTCTGTCATCCTTCTCGTATCGTGATCACGCATTCAGCGTATCGAACAGCCTTCCGAAATCCGGCCCCTTGCCCGTGGCATACTCCTGATAATCCCACAGGTCTATCACCGTGTCCGCAAATCCGTGCCTCCGAAGGTATATCGAAAATATCCTGGATGAATCCTCGGCAATCGCGGTATCCTGCTCGCCATAACGGTTGTAGAGAATGCCAAGCACGGTAAGGCCTCTTCTCTTAGCCAACTCGAGGGCTGCCAGGGTATGATTGATAGATCCGAGACGAGGGCTGCTGACCAGGATCAGCGGATGGCCGGCAGTCTCCAGATAATCAAGCAGGGTCCAGTCATCGCGCAGTGGGACCAGCAGACCACCCACCCCCTCAAGGAGCACATAGTCATAGGCCTTTCTCAGCTCTGCCGTGGCGGCGGCAATCCTGCCGCAGTCGATCTCGACCCCCGCAAGCGATGCGGCCAGGTGCGGCGAACAGGGCACGGGAAAGATATAAGGACAGGTAAGGCCGCGCCGATCGGCATCCTGCAGGGAAATACCCATCAGATGACGGTGTTTTATAATATCTTCGCTGATCTCCGTGCAGCCGGTCTGGGCTATCTTCTGGGTAATGACCCTGTGGCCCTGCCCCAGCAGATAGCGCCCCAAAAGACCGGTAGCGACCGTCTTTCCAATATCCGTGTCAATTCCGGTAACCGCGACGACAATACCATCAGCCATAGCATCTCTCCTTACCTTCTGGAGGCAATCACATATGAAGTCACATAGGTGACAGGGACACCAGCGGCAGACCCGAAGCGCCGGTTATAATCTGACTCGAATCGCTGGAGCTTGCTGCTGGTCCAGCGGAAATTTCCGACTCCGCCCACACCCGTGGCCTGAAGATGCCTGAGGACCTCCCGCGGGGAGAGGAAGAACAGTTGGTGTTTTTCCGTATCGACAAACTCCAGCACAAAATCCTTCTGCAACAGGTCCAGTACCTGGCCCAGCGGGATATACTGCAGGCCGACCCCTGTCAATTCCCTGAACTCTGAAAGGGTCCCGGGACCAAAAATGGTGAAGGCGAGATACCCTTGTCTGTTCAAGGCATTAATAATCTTCTTAAAAAATCCGGGGAGATCGACGAGCCACTGCAGGGTGGAACTGGACAGGACCAGATCGAGATTGGAGGGGAGATCCAGCATCTCGACATCGCCGAAAAGAGGCTCAAAACGTGTATCGGTCATATCGGCGAAACGCTTGCATACAATCTCATAGAATTCAGGCACCAGATCATTGAGATAGAGGGTTCCTGCGGGATGCTCCCGTAAAAAGAGTTCCGTCATCACCCCGGTACAGCAGCCGATCTCCAAGACCCGGTCAAACCGCATCTTCGGATAATTGCCCAGCATTTCGATGAGAATCCGACCTACTTTCTGCTGCACTTTGGCATGCTGATCATAGGTCTCCTTGCCGCGTAAAAAGCTCCGGGCAACCCTTTCCTTATCCATTTGTCCTTCCATTATAGCAGTATTCCCTTCCTCGGTGGTTATCACCGATTCCCTTCCAGACTTCGATCAAGGAGGATATCATCCCAGCTCCGCCACCCATAGAAAGGAAAATGATACCCGTCCAGAAGATGGATGTCTCTCTGCTGCCAAAACTGTTTCTGATTGGCAGTGGGCAGAACCAGATCCTTTTCTGCAACGACAATGTCCGTATAGATTGCGGTATCGGCGGCATGACAGTCAGTCCGGTCCAGCAAACTGGCAAGTTCCAGGCGTTGATCATCGATCCGACGCTCAGGCTGATGGGCAAGAAAACGGTCCAGGACTGCGCGATCACGGCACATGCGGCGATAGAATTTCAGGCGCGCCGACTCATCGAAACGGGCCAGCGTGGAAGAAAAAATTTCCACTGGGATCCCCAGCCGGTCATGGATGGGACAAAGGGTCCCGTTAACCGCAATCCTTCGCTGAAAGGCCTCTGCCATGGATGAGAACAGATGCTGTCCCGCCCATACCCCCATGGACCAAGCCAGCAGATGGGCCTCGGCATAGCCCCCGATCAGGGCAGCAAGATCTTCCGTTACCTCCAGATCGGTGTAGTTGTAACACATCATGACGTCCACATCGCGCGCAGCCAGGGGCGCAAAGGGGGCCCCGTCCATCCCCCAGCCGTTGCAGAAGACCAGCAGACGCTCCCGATCGTATTTATGGAGCCAAAGGGTTTTCATAAGATCTGCTGCGCCTATCGATTATCCATATGAGCGCGGATGCGGCCCGCCAGTGTATCGAGATCCTGCCAGAGCATATCGGCGGTGAGAGAGAGCCGGAACCGGGAGGTGCCTTCAGGAACGGTGGGAGGCCGAACGGGGAAGATCAGATAGCCTTCGTTCTGCATCGCGGCCGCCAGGTCGACGGACCGCTGATTGTCACCGATCATGACCGGCACTATGTTGGTGGAGCCACAGGTCTTCAGATCGTTTTCCACCAGGGATCGCCGCAATTTTTCGGAGATGGCCGCAAGGTGCTGACGTTCTTCCCCCATCTGCAGAATCAGCCTGAAGATAAAGAGATTCCAATGGGTGACCACAGGAGGAAGGGCCGTGGTAAAGATAAGTGAACGGCTGTGATTGATGAGATAGTCGCGAATGTCCCCATTGCAGAGGACAAAGGCGCCGACGGAGGCATAGGCCTTGCCGAAGGTCCCCACCAGCAGATCGATCTCGCCTATGACACCAAACTCCTCAGCCTTTCCCAGACCACGGTCGCCGTACAGGCCCACGGCATGTGCCTCGTCCACATAGAGCATGGCGCCGTACTGTCTTTTCAGGGCCACCAGCCGCGGCAGATCGGCCACATCGCCATCCATGCTGAAGACTGACTCGCTGACCACGACAATCCGTCCGTATTTCTCCCTGGACTCCTCCAGGATCTCCTGCAGGTGATCATAATCGCAGTGACGATAACGCCTGTGCTCGGCCCGGCTGAGCTGCATCCCGTCATGGATGGAGGCATGGTTCAGCTTATCCGAAACAATCAGATCGCCCTTACCCAGAAGGGCCGGCAGGATCCCGATATTGGCGTGATAGCCGGAATTGAAGAGGAGCGCCGCCGGCCGGCCATAGGCCTGCATCAACTCCTCTTCCAGCCTATGGGCAGCTGGAATATCGCCGGTCAGCAGCCTGGAGGAGGCTGCACCCAGCCCATACATATCGATGAAATCATCCCTGCCGATAGCACCGTAAAACTGCCGCAGGATCCGGGTATTCCCGGCCAGCCCCAGGTAATCGTTGGAGGTCAGGTTCAGATACCGTTTGTCCCTGTAGGTCACCCGACAGCCCTTGCGGTCGGCAAGCGGCCGCAGCTCCCGGAATCTTCCAGAACTGCGAAGATGCTCCAGGGACTCGTCATACTCTATGCTCACACTTCTTTCTCCCCGTCGATAACGGCCACCACTGCGGATGTCAGAGTGGCCAGGTCGGCGCCCTCCATACAGTAAGGCGGCATCAGATAAACAAGCCGTCCAAAGGGCCGCACCCAGACACCCCGCTTTACAAAGGCCGCCTGGATCCGCTCCATATTGACAGGATTCCGCAGCTCAACAACACCAATGGCGCCCAGCACCCGCACCTCCCTGACGTGGGCCATCTCCCTGCATGGAGAAAGCCCCGCCTCAAGCTGCCCCTCAATTGTCGCGATCCTTGCCTGCCAGTCCGAGGCAAGCAGCAGGTTGACCGAGGCCACGGCCACACTGCAGGCCAGCGGATTCGCCATAAAGGTGGGACCATGCATGAACACGCCGGGATCGCCGCCGGAAATGCCGTCGCCGACCTTCTCAGTGGCAACGGTTGCCGCAAGCGTCATTGTGCCGCCCGTGAGCGCCTTGCCGACACAGATGATATCGGGTGAAATCCCCGCATGCTCGCAGGCAAAAAGCCTGCCGCTTCGGCCAAAGCCTGTGGCGATTTCATCGGCAATCAGCAGCACATCATATCGGTCGCAGAGGCTGCGGACCCGGCGCAGGTACTCGGGATGATAGAAGCGCATCCCCCCGGCCCCCTGGACGATGGGCTCCAGGATCACCGCACCCAGCTCCCGGTGATGGCCTTCGATCAGACCCGCAAAGGAGGCGATATCGGCCTCGTCCCACTGGTCGTGAAATCCTACCTCGGGCCGATCGGCAAAGAGATAAAGCGGCAGATTCCCTGCGAAGACATGATGCATGCCGGTAACGGGATCACAGACAGACATCGCATGAAAGGTATCGCCATGGTATCCGGAACGGAGGGTCAGAAACCGGTTTTTCGCAGGTCTCCCCAGGGCCTGCCAGTACTGAAGGGCCATCTTCATGGCCACTTCAACTGCCACTGATCCGGAATCACTCAAAAAGACCCGATTCAGCCCATCGGGCAGCACGTCCACCAGCAGCCTTGCCAGCTCCACCGCCGGCTGATGGGTCAGCCCGCCGAACATCACATGGGAGAGCCGGCCGGCCTGATCCTGCAGGGCCCGGGTCAGCACCGGGTGGCTATACCCGTGGATCACCGACCACCAGGAGGCCATCCCGTCGATCAGTTCCCGGCCGTCCATCAGACGGATACGTACCCCGGCGGCCGACTCCACGGGATAGACCGGCAGGGGATTATTGATGGAGGTGTAGGGATGCCAGATATATCGTCTATCAAAATCCAGCATCTGCCGTGTATCCAGATTCGTTTTCACTATCCTGTACCTTAATATGAAAGTCTCGTCAGAACGGTGGCATTGCCTTGCCTAAATGACGAGCTTTCACGATGTGTTGTTGCCGGCCAGCCTGGTCCAGCCATGCTAGAAGGTGTAGCCCAAGCGGCGGATCGTGGCGAGATCCTCCTCTAGACTGTTTCCGGCGGTGGTCAGATAGTTCCCGACGATGGCGCCATTGGCACCCGCGGTAAAGCACCGGTACTGCTCCTCGCCTATCCCGCTTCGTCCTCCAGCCAGCCGGATCACAGCCCTGGGGTTGATCAAACGAAAGAGGGCAATGCAGGTGAGGACCTCCTGAAGAGGCAAAGGTTCAAGGTTGGCGAAAGGGGTATTGGCGATGGGCGTCAGCACGTTGATCGGGATGGACCGCACACCGAGATCCTTGAGTTCAAAGGCCAGATCCAGCCTGTCCTGCAGGGTCTCCCCCATGCCGATGATGCCTCCCGAGCAGATTTCCATGCCGGCCTCCCGGGCGATCCGGATGGTCTCGACCTTCTCCTCCCAGGTATGAGTGGTACAGACCTTGGGGAAGAAATTTCTGCTGGCCTCGAGATTGCAATGATAGCGCTCTACCCCGTAGGAACACAGGATTTCCGCCTTTTCCGGGGTCAAAAGCCCCATGGAGGCACAGAGCTTGAGAGAGGTCTGCTCCCGGAGCTCCGTATAGATCTTCCCGTATTCCTCGAGCTGGGATCGCGTTGCACTCCGGCCGGCAGTGACCAGAGAAAAACGCCGGATTCCATGGCTATCGTTGTCCCGGCCCTGGACCAGGGCCTCATCACTGCCGATGATGTCATAGGTCTCGATAGCGGTATCGTAGTGCCCCGACTGCGCACAGAACTGGCAGTCCTCGGAACACCGGCCTGACCTGGCATTGATAATGGAGCAGAGGTCGAAGGACGTGCCGTGAAAGATCTGCCGGACCCGGTCAGCAGCCTGGAAAAGAACCTCGGGCTCAACACCGGTGGCCAGTTCCATAGCCTGACCCGCCGTGATGCCGCCACCTTTGACGATCTGATCGAAATAGTGTGTGATAAACATATGTTAACCTTTCAACTGCGCTATGCAGGCGGCCAGGGTCTCGGGCGAATCCACCTGCATGGCGGTATAGGTATAGTCCTTGAGTGCAATTTTTTTCATCAGGCCCTTGAGGACGGCCTTCGGCCCGACCTCAATAAAGGTATCGACACCGTCGGCAAGCATGCGGTTGATCAGTTCAAACCACCTGACCCGGGAGGCGATCTGCCGGGCCATCATCGCCTTGATGGCCTTGCCATCATATTCTGTCGCGGCGGTGACATTGAAATAGATCGGATACTTAGGCTTTCTGAAGACAATATCTTCCATAAAACGGACGAAATCAGGGATGGCGCCGGCCACCAGAGGACTGTGATTGGCTATGCGGATATTCAACGGCACCACCCTGGCCCCCCGCTCCACGGCGATGGCGGTGATCTCGTCCATGGCGTGTTCATTACCGGAAATGACAGTCTGTATGCTGGTATTATGGTTGGCCAGGGTGACGACGCCGGAGCCCTCATAGGCAGCGATCAGCCCCTCAACCTCCGTCAGGCCCAGCCCCACCACCGCCCGCATGCCGCCGGGATACTTCTGGCCCTCCCGCTCCATCAGCGCCCCCCGCCTGGCGATCAGACGGATGGAGTCTTTCAGGCTGACCACACCC
>JARLHL010000071.1 GCA_031292275.1 Desulfocapsaceae bacterium
CCGATCTGAAAATATTGGGATATCGGCCCTGCTCAGATCAAGCAATATCCCGTCAGGGGCAATCGTCTCAGACGATATTGCATTTCAACTTGCCCCCAAGATCAATGCCGCCGGCAGAATGGGAAAGGTTGACGCCAGCCTGGAACTCTTGTTATGCAGCGACACAGCCAAGGCTGACAAATTGGCCGATACGCTGACCAGTCTCAATACCAAAAGGAAAAAAGTCTGCGCTGATATTCTAGAATATACATTAAATATAAACACTAATCAACTGATATTTAATGATAATTGTATAATATTATCCGGAGAGTTTCATCAGGGGGTAATCGGAATCGCAGCATCCCAACTGGTAAAAGCCCATGGACTGCCGGTCATACTCTTTACACGCGACCTCTCTATACAGGGACGCAGCGTCTTGAAGGGGTCCGGGCGATCCGTTGCTGGCGTTGATCTCTTTGCTCTTCTGTGCCAATGCGACCGGTATATTCTTAAATACGGAGGTCATCCCATGGCTGCAGGCTTGAGTATTTTTGAAGAGAATTTCGAGAAATTCAAGAGAGTTTTCTCAAAAATGCTGACTGCTTCCATGACAGAGACGGCAGGGCTCGCAGACTCCAGAATCGACATGGAACTGTCCGTCGAAAAGTTCTTTGAAAAGGGGATGGCTGAGCAGATAAACAGGCTGGAGCCATTCGGCGTCGGGAATAGAAGGCCGGTATTTCTTGACCGGAGCGCCACACTCTATGATTACAGACTTCTTGGAAAGAAGGGCGATCACCTCAGGTTGTATTTCAGATGCAGGCATTCAAACAGACAGGGGATGGCTTTTAATCTCGGCCACAAAAAAGATATCCTGCAGGCGGGCGGAACAAGGGGCATCATTTATTCTCCAACGCTCAGCAGATATAACAATTCTGCAAGCTGGGAAATAAGAATTCTGGATATTTTCTAATCCAAAGCACCCATATTCAAAAAAACCAGATGCAACTGCGAGACATTTTTCATTTTTCTTCTGTTATTTCAGCATAGTGCAAATACTATACATAATATACATTATGCGACATTGTGAAATATGACGATTGTGCCTGAGATCGCGGAACCAGAGAGGAAATCACCCCTTCCAGGGCGGCTTATGCAGATGCGGACTTTCTCTTTTGAGTCAAAAATGGTAAAAAGAGAGCCTGCGAAATGCCTACATTGCCTGGATAAATATGCTTTCGCTAAGATATATTTGTTAAAAATACTACACATAATCAATACGATAATATCATGATTTAATCTAATGGTGGATATGTAATGTCACGTGAAATTTATCAGGAACCGCTCGTCAGCAGGTATACGAGCCGTAAAATGCAGGAACTGTTTTCGGAGAAGAACAGATTTACCACCTGGAGGAGATGCTGGATTGCTCTGGCGGAGGCCCAATATGAATTAGGATTGACTGATATCATCTCCCGGGAGATGATAGATCAGATGAAGGCCAATCAGTTCAACATTGACTACGAGCTGGCCGCCGCAAAGGAAAAAGAAATTCGACATGACGTTATGGCTCATGTCTATGAATTCGGGACGAAATGCCCAATGGCAGAGGGAATTATTCACCTGGGGGCCACTTCGCAGTTTGTTGTCTGCAACACTGATCTGATTATTCAGAAAGATGCCCTTTCTCTGATTCGATCAGGCGTGCTGCATGTGATACAAAATCTTGCTGTTTTCAGCGAAAAGCATAAGGATCTTGCTACCCTTGGCTTCACCCATTATCAACCTGCGCAACCTACCACCGTCGGTAAGAGAAATACCCTGTATATCCAGGATCTGATTATGGATCTCACCTTTCTTGACTTTTTTCTCAAGCAGATCAAAGCTCGAGGGGCCAAAGGCACCGTGGGGACCCAGGCAACATTCGTTGAGCTTTTTAAGGGCGACAATGAAAAAGTCAGGCGCCTGGATGCTCTGGTCAGTAAAAAGCTTGGTTTTGATGAGGCTTTTGCGGTTACCGGTCAGACTTATACGCGAAAGCTTGATATGAAACTCGCTGAAACACTCGCTGGAATCGGAGCCTCTGCTCATAAGTTTGCGGTCGATCTCAGGCTTTTATCCAACCTTAAGGTCCAGGAGGAACCTTTTGAAAAAAATCAGACCGGTTCTTCTGCCATGGCCTACAAGAGGAATCCGATGCGGTGTGAACGGATGACGGGTTTGGCCCGAAAACTTATGGGATTGCCTCAAAATTTTGCCGGCACCTATAGCAATCAATGGTTTGAGAGGACTTTAGATGATTCGGCTATCAGGAGAATGGACATCCCCCAAGCCTTTCTTCTGACGGATGCTATTTTAAAGTTATACATTAATATTACATCAAATATGGTTGTATATCCGAAGCAAATCGAAAATCACCTCAGAGCAGAGCTCCCCTTTATGGCTACTGAAAAAATCCTGATGGAGGCTGTAAAAAAAGGTAAAAGCAGACAGGAGATGCATGAGGTCGTCAAAGAACACTCGATTATTGCAGGTAAAATGATTAAGGAGTATGGCCAGGAAAATGATTTGCTTAATCGTTTGGCGCAGGATGACCGGATCCCCTTTTCCTTGGATGCCCTGCATGGGCTTGTTGGTAATTTCAGACAATTTACCGGCAGGGCCACCGCCCAGACAACAGAATATCTTGAAGAGGTTGTCTATCCTTTGCTGAAGAAAAATGAGGCCTTGATGGGATCGATCGACTCAAGCCTTTCGGTCTGATCGCCGATTTCCCGTATGCTGGATAAAAGTTTAAGTCGCCTGTCAGGGCTTTTAAAAATATGACTGTCCCTTCATCTCCAAACGCCTTCAACCTGTTTTTGTATGAATTCAAATCGATTACAGACCCTTTATCTCAAGATATCGCGTGATCGGTATCATTTCCTCAAGTTTATCCTTGAGGGGTATGACGGATTGGCCATTCTCTCTGCTGCTGAGGACAATATTGTTCTGCTTAGATACCCTTGTGAGCTCGGCGAAGATCTCCTGCATCTGCTCGCCTCCATCAGCCGGGAAATACGCCCTGCTGATGGAGATTAATTTCCCGGCTTTTACCGGCCTTTGTAATTCGCAATAATGACAAAAAAAACCTTTTATATTAAGACATTTGGTTGCCAGATGAACGAAAGGGATTCGGAAATCATGTCTCAATCCCTTCGACTTCATGGATATGATGAAGCCCGTGCCATGGAATCGGCCGATCTTGTCATCATCAACACCTGCTCTATTCGCGCCAAGGCCGAACAGAAAGTTATGAGTCTTCTTGGCATGATGAGAAAGGAAAAGCTCTTGCGGCCCGAATTGAAAATCTGCGTTGCCGGATGCGTTGCCCAGCAGGAGGGTGAACAGCTGCTGAGTCGTATGCCGCATGTGGACTTTATTGTTGGTACACAAAACATTTATAATATTCTTGCTCTCTTAAAGAAGGATAAGTCAAACAGGAGAGTTGTGACCTCAATGTCGGATACTTACGCCATTCCGCGGTTTATACCGGACGCATCGGGATCCGCCCCTTCGGCTAAGGATGCCTCTTCTTCATTGCGACCCTTCAAGAAGTTTGTCACCATTATGCAGGGCTGCAATAATTTTTGCACCTACTGCATTGTCCCTTACACAAGAGGAAGAGAAATATCACGGAATAAAAGTGATATAATTGATGAAGTTAAAGTTTTGGTTGATCATGGCGTGAAGGAGATTACCTTGCTTGGCCAGAATGTCAATTCCTATGCCATTGCCAATAGGGTGACTCAGGATGGTTCTCCGTATAGCTTTCCTCAACTTTTGCGCGAGGTTGCCGAAATAGAGGGCCTGAAACGCCTGCGGTTTACTACTTCGCACCCCAAAGATCTCTCCGAGGACCTGATGCGATGTTTCAGGGATATCGATATCCTTTGCCATCAGATTCATCTTCCCGTACAGGCCGGTTCTGATCTAATTTTGCAAGAAATGAACCGGAAGTACACAATAGAAAAATATTTACAGAAAGTCGCCGACCTTCGCGCCTACTGTCCTGATATTGCCATCACCACGGATATGATTGTCGGATTTCCCGGTGAGACTGACCAGGACTTTGAGCAGACGATTAACCTGCTTGAACATGTCCGCTATGACGGCTCTTTTTCATTTAAATATTCAGACAGGCCGGGAACGAAATCTACTGAACTCCCTCAAAAGGTCGACGAAAAAATCAAGGCCGAACGGCTTTGCCGGTTCCAGACGCTCCAGAATATGATCAGTCTTGAAAAGAATAGCGCCTTTGTCGGTAAGTCATTGAAAATTATGGTTGAATCTCGAGGAGAGGATGGTCTGCAGGGGCGAAGTGAATATAATCATGTGGTGCATATTGATGCCAAATCCAGTTATATTCCTGGTGATATAATTGATGTCTTCATAGTTCATGCCGGAGAGCACTCTCTACAGGCAAGAGAAATCTGAGATACTTTTTGTTCATTTTTTGGAGATTGTTATGAAAAAGGCCCCCATAGTCGTCGTGGCGATGCGCCCTGCCCTGGTCTTCATTTTTTTTGCATGTTTGATGATTTCCACCTCATCATGGGCTGATACGCGGTATATCTCAGGTGTCATGACGGTCAGTGTAAGAGATTCTGTCAACCGATCATCAAAAGCCATAACCACCGTGAAGACCGGGGATCAGGTTGAAGTGCTTGAAGAAAATGGCCGTTTTACTCGAGTGAGGACAAAGGATAACCTTGAAGGCTGGGTTTCTTCCTACTTTCTGCAGACCGAGGCGCCAACAATCGATACTATTGTCAGGTTAAAAGATGAGATTGCTGCCTTGAAGAAAAAAAACGATGCGGGTCTGCTGGCTGAGGGCGGTCTTGACCAGAACCAGAAAAGAAGTCTTGTCCCGGCTCTGGAAGCGTTGAAGACAGAAAACAAAAACCTTCAGGAAGAAAATCAGAAGATGCTGCGCATGGTTCAGGAGCATCAGCAGGCAGGACAGACACCGGAGAGGGCTGAAAACGATGCCTTGAAGGAAAAAAATGCATCTTTGCAAAATGACCTGGATGTCCTGACCAAAAATTCAAAGAATGTCATAACTATAACTAAGGAACGCGACGCTCTTGCCAGCGAAAACGCCTCATTGCGCGCTGAAATCGCGAAAATTCAGACCCTGAATCAAGGCCTCCAATCCCGGACGATGATCTCCTGGTTTATAGCAGGCGCCATTGTGTTTTTTGCGGGGCTGCTGACCAGCAAGTTCTTCACCCGCAAAAAAAGCAAACTCTCGTTTTAGGATTCCCCTTCCAGCAATTGTAACAAAAAAAAGAAGGGCAATATTCTGAAGATGAAGACCGTGAAAAATGCACGCCGGGCCAATATAGTTTTTATTGTGATCTGCAGCGCAATACTGCTGGTCTTGTTCAGGGCCCCGCGCGAGACAACTCCAAAGTTGCCCAATGACTCCAGCCACAAGAGTCTGCTGACCCTCAACGATAATAAGGAGGCGGAACGGTCCTGCGGTGACTGCCACGGACCGGAGGGGCAGTCACCTCTCCGCAGCGATCATCCGCCCAAGTTCCGCTGTCTTCTCTGTCATAAGGCCCAATAGAACAGTCTCCACACCGGCCCCCGGCATGGAGACGCAGCTTTTCTATGAAACCTCTTCTGAAACAGCAGTGCTTGCCATGGCGTGGAATGACGCGCTTTCAGGTTTCATTATGGCCGGGGCTCCTCGGCCATAATGGTTTTGGTTTACATGCTTTTTTTGACAATTTCATAGAGATCGTCTGACAGGTTTTCAAGTACCGCGAGGCGCTCAAGCTGTTCCCGCATCAATTGCTGGCGGTGGCTGTCATACCTCCGCCAGTTGATAAGCGGAGAAACCATCCGGGCGGCAATCTGGGCGTTGAACCGATCTATGATGATGAGCTGATCGGCCAGAAAGACATAGCCCTCACCCGTCTTCTCGTGAAAGCGGGCATGGTTCCCCGAACAAAATGCTCCAATAAGTGATCGGATTTTATTGGGATTCTTTATTGAAAACGCGGGGTGATTCAACAGCCCCTTCACCCTGTCAAGGGTATCGCTTAGTGATGAGGTTGCCTGCAGGATCAGCCACTTATCCATGACGAGGGGATCCTTTTTCCACTTACGATAAAAATCATCCAGCACAACATCTCGCTCCGGTCCTGAGTAGCCGGACAGGGCTGTCAGGGCTGCGATCACATCTGTCATATTGCCGGCTGAATGATACTGTTTAAGACAGAGTGCAAGGGCCTCCTCATCGACGGGATCGGAGACGAGCAGAGAGGACAGGCAGATATTTTTCAGGCTTCTCCTTCCCATGGCCTCCGGGCTTATTGAATAGCTGCCGCTGCCGCAATTTCTTGCATAGACCCGGGCGAAATCCCGGCCCAGACGCAGGGCTAGTTCCCGACGGACAAAGAGACGGGCCTGGTGCAGGAGATCGGGATCGATCACGTCCATCTGCTGGGCGAGATAGGTCTCAGATGGCAGACTTAATGCCTGGGCAATCAGGGACTTATCGCCTGTCTCGTCCAAAAGGTTCGTCCTGAACGCCTGCACAAAGAGATCATCCAGGGCTAAGGGCTCCTTGTTTCGCAGCTTCTCCACAATCTCGAGGATAATCATGGCAGACAGATGGTCTGCCGCATCCCATCTGTTAAAGAGGTCCGAATCATGGGCCATCAAAAAGGCCAGCTCCTCCCGATTTTGAAAGGGCTTGACCTTAACCGGCGCCGAGAAGTCCCTGAGGAAGGACAGAACCGGCCTCTGCTGCACATTATGAAAGGTAAAGGTCTGCTCGCTCTGACGAAGCTCGACCACCCTGCCCTTTATCCTTTCAGCGTCCCCCTCTCCTCCCTGTTCATTGAGGATGTCATGCCCCTGCGCATCCAGCAGGCCCAGGGCAATCGGGATATGGAAGGGCTTTTTCCCCTTTTGCCCCGGGGTGTCGGGACAGGATTGACGGATGGTCAGGCTGTAGAGAGCACCGGCCCGATCCCAGGAATCGGCAACCTCCAGCTCAGGCGTACCCGATTGGCTGTACCAGAGTTTGAACTGCTCCAGATCGACTCCGGATGCATCCTGCATGGCGGATACGAAGTCGTCGCAGGTCACAGCCTGCCCATCGTGCCGCTGAAAATACAGGTCCATGCCCGACCGGAACCTTCGGGCTCCCAGCAGGCTGTGGATCATGCGGATCACCTCGGCGCCCTTGTTGTAGACCGTGGCCGTATAAAAATTATTGATCTCGACATAGGAATCGGGGCGGACGGGATGGGCCATGGGCCCCGCATCCTCACGGAACTGGAAGCCCCTAAGCAGATTGACATCATCGATGCGCTGAAAGGCCCTGGAATTCATATCGGCGGAGAATTCCTGGTCCCTGAAAACAGTGAGCCCTTCCTTCAGGCTGAGTTGGAACCAGTCCCGGCAGGTAACCCGGTTCCCGGTCCAGTTATGGAAGTATTCATGGGCGACGACCCCTTCGATGCCGATATAATCCTGATCGGTGGCAGTATCGGGGGTCTCAAGCACATATTTGGAGTTGAAGACATTGAGGCCCTTATTCTCCATGGCCCCCATGTTGAAATCATCCACCGCCACAATCATGAAGAGGTCGAGATCATACTCAAGGCCATAGACATCCTCGTCCCACTGCATAGCCTTTTTCAGAGAGCGCATGGCGTGGCCGCATTTCTCCTTGTTCCTCTCTTCAACGTAGATCCGCAAACACACCCTCCGTCCGGATCCGGTGGTGAACCAATCTTCGATATGGACAAGGTTGCCGGCCACCAGGGCAAAGAGATAACACGGCTTGGGAAAGGGATCGGTCCAGACCGCAAAATGCCAGCCGTCCTCCATTTCCCCCTGATCGGTGCGATTCCCGTTGGCCAGCAGGACCGGGCACTGGTCTTTTCTGCCTTCGACACGGGTCGTAAACCGGGTCAGGATGTCGGGACGATCTATAAAATAGGTTATCCTGCGGAACCCCTCCGCCTCGCATTGGCTACAGAAGTTGCCGTTGGAGCGGTAAAGACCGCTCAAGGCGGCATTTTCATCGGGATTGATCTCGGTGACAATCTCAAGGGAGAAGGTGTCGGGGACATCGTCAAGCTCCAGGAAGTCGTCCGTCAGCCGGTATTCCTCCTGAGCAATCTTCCGGCCGTCAATGGCGATATCCAGCAGACGCAGATTCTCGCCGTCCAGACGCAGCGACTGTGACGGGGTGTCGGTATTTCTGCGGAGAGAAGACCTGGCGATAACCCTGGTCTTCCGGGCATCCAGGCGAACGGTCAGCATGATCTGATCGATGAAAAACCCCGGAGGGGTATAGTCCAGTCTGTAAATGGTTGTCGGTTGTTTTTTTTCGTCCATTGCTCTTTCTATCCTCTTTGACGGTCGCCAACGAGATGATTGTCCGTTGACACCGAAGGGAATCTCGTTATATTCCATAGTCAAACAAACCGTTATAGCTGCACGGTCCAGCCATAGCCACACTATAATACCACAGATCACCCAAGAGAACCTGTCCGATGATAACAATTAATGAGCATTACTTAAAATTGCAGGCGTCTTACCTCTTTTCCGATATTGCCAAACGTATCGCCGCTTTTCAGAAAGAAAATCCCTCCCGGTCCATCATCAAGCTGGGTATCGGCGATGTGACCAGGGCCCTGCCGAAGGCCAGTATAGAGGCCTTTCACCGGGCCGTCGACGAGATGGCAGCCGATCAAAGTTTTAGGGGATATGGTCCGGAGCAGGGCTATGACTTCCTGCGGGAGGCCATCGCCGAAAATGATTTCCGATCACGGGGCGCCGATATCGCTGCCGACGAGATCTTCATCAGCGACGGGGCCAAATGCGATACCGGCAACATCCAGGAACTCTTTTCTCAGGATATTACCATCGCCATTCCCGATCCGGTCTACCCTGTCTACCTGGACACCAACGTCATGGCCGGCAGAACCGGGGATTTCCGGGACGGCCGCTACGGGGGACTGGTGTACCTTGATTCAACCAGGGAAAATAATTTTGTTCCTTCCCTGCCCGCGGGACAGGTCGATCTTATCTACCTCTGTTTTCCCAATAATCCCACTGGGTCGACCATCAGCCTGGATGAGCTGAAGACCTGGGTTGACTACGCGAGGAAGAACAAGGCGCTGATCCTCTTTGATGCCGCCTATGAAGCCTTTATCCAGGATGATTCACTCCCCAAGTCCATCTATGAGATCGAGGGGGCAAGGGAGGTTTCAATCGAATTCCGCAGCTTTTCCAAGACTGCAGGCTTTACCGGCACACGCTGCGCCTTCACCGTTGTGCCGAAGGAATGCGCTGCCTTTGATGCCAGCGGGAACAGGCAGCTGATCCATCCCCTGTGGAACCGCAGGCACTGCACCAAATTCAACGGCGTCTCCTATCCGGTCCAGCGTGCCGCCGAGGCCATCTACAGCCCGGAAGGCAAGGCTCAGACCAGGGAACTGATTTCCTATTATATGAAGAATGCCGAGATGATCCGGCTGGGTATCGATGCTCTGGGTTTTGACTTTGTAGGCGGCGAAAATTCGCCCTACGTCTGGATCGACGGCAAACGGGACTCATGGGAGTTCTTTGATCTGCTGCTCAACAAGGCCGGGGTCGTCTGCACGCCCGGTGCCGGGTTCGGGCGGTGCGGAAAGGGGTATATCCGAATTTCAGCCTTCAACTCCCATGAGAATGTGGCTGAGGCCATGCAGCGGATCAGCAAGATGCTGGGCTAGGTCCCCAAAAGAGAAACCGGCGGAGGTTTTCGGGACCGAAACCTCTGCCGGCAGCGCTCTCCGCATGTAAAGCCGTCAGACAGGGTCGACAAGCTCCGCAGGTTTGAACTGGACCTTTCTCTCCTTCCCCTCCATCTCGACGAAGGTGACCTCCCAGCGCCCCTGCATCCAGGCGATAACCCCTTCCACCAGGCGCTCAGGGGCGGAGGCCCCTGCGGTCACGCCGATCTTCTCCACCTCTTCCAGCCAGGACGGGTCGATATCATTTTTATCATCAATGAGATAGCAGGGTATTCCTGACTTCAGTCCAACCTCCCGCAGGCGGTTTGAGTTAGAGCTGTTTTTCGAGCCAACAACCAGCAGCAGGTCGGTTTTTTCTGCCAGTTTTTTTACGGCATTCTGACGATTCTGGGTGGCATAGCAGATATTGGAAACCGGTCCCTTCATGGATGGAAATTTTTCAAAAAGCGCCCCCCTGATGGCGACGATGTCGTCTTCGCTCAAGGTGGTTTGAGTCACAAAGGCGACCCGGCCGGGATCTTCCACCTGCAGCTCCCTCGCCTCCTCCGGGCTGGCGACAATATGGACCTTTCCCCTGACCCGGCCGGCTGTACCCTCGACCTCGGGATGGCGATGATGTCCTATGATGACCACATCATAGTCCATGCCATGAAACTTCTCCACCATCCGATGGACGCTGCTGACCAGCGGACAGGTGGCGTCGATGGTCCGCAGACCGAGCGTTTTTGCCCTCTCCTCTACCTGGGCGGAGACCCCGTGGGCGCTGAAAATGCAGATCCCGCGGGGAGGAATATCCGCCAGTCTTTCGACAAAGATTGCGCCCAACCGTTCAAGTTCCTGGAGTACATGCTTATTATGGACGATCTCATGCAGCACATAGACCGGGGCGCCATGTTGTTCAAGCGTCAGCCTGACCGTTTCAATGGCCCGCACGACCCCGGCGCAGAAGCCTCTCGGAGAAGCCAGTATTATATGTTTTTTATTCTTGAGCACGCCGAATCTCCCCTGCCTGTTACGATTGCCTTGACGATAGAACGGCCTTCCCTGTCCCGATCTTATTTGTAATCACTTTTATCAAGGCTGTACTTACGCATCTTGTCATACAATGTCTTTCTTGGTATTTCAAGAACATCCATCACATCTTTAATGCTGCCGCTGCTTGCCAGCAGGGCCTGCTCTATCAGCCCCCGCTCAAAGCAGTCCACCTGATGCGAGAGGCTGTTGTTCTGTCCCTTTTCGGTCCCGGAGAGGAGATGATCCAGAGACCAGCCGCATTGGCTGCCCAAAAGGACATATCTCTCGGCAAGGTTCCGCAGTTCGCGGACATTGCCGGGCCACGGGTAAGACATCAGCGAATTCATCTGAGAGGCCGATGGAAGCGGGACCTCCTGCTGGTACCGATGCCCCGCCACTAAAAGAAAATGATGAAAGAGCAGCGGGATATCTTCAATCCTGGCCCGAAGGGGAGGAATCTTCAGGCAGACCACGTTGAGGCGATAGTAGAGATCCTCCCGGAACCTGCCGGTCTCTGAGGCCTGGAGAAGGTCTATCTTGGAGGCTGCAACCACCCGGATATCAAGGGGAATAAGCTTATTGGACCCGACTCTTTCCAGCGAGCGTTCCTGGAGGACACGCAGGAGATGGACCTGGGTCCGCAAGGGCATGGATTCTATCTCGTCCAGGAGCAGTGTCCCGCCATTGGCATGTTCAAACTTGCCGATCCTGACTTTTTTTGCATCGGTAAAGGCCCCGGCTTCATGCCCGAACAACTCGCTTTCGATAATATTTTCAGGGACAGCGCCGCAGTTGACCGCAACGAAGTTTTTAATCCGGCGCTGACTGTGCTCATGCAGGGACCGGGCCACCAGTTCCTTGCCGGTTCCGGTCTCTCCCACCACCAGGATATCCGCTCCCGTATCGGCTATCCGGGCGATGGTTGCCCGCAGCTGAGCCATGGCCGGCGTTTTGCCGATTATCCGCGGTCCCGGAGCGCTATGGGCGATCAGTTCCTGGCGCAGGCTTCGGTTTTCCAAGGTCAGGGCCCGTTTCTCCAGGGCTCGCAGCACAGTTTTGACGAGACGCTCCGCCGAATAGGGTTTCTCGATAAAGTCGTAGGCACCGTCTCGCATCGCCTGGACCGCGGTAGAGATATCCCCATGCCCGGTAATGAGAATAACCGGCAGGTCTCGGTCTATCTTCTGGGCCTGGACGAGGAATTCCATACCATCCATGCGGGGTAATTTGATGTCGCAGATCACTACCCCCGGCCAGTCCATGGACAGAAAGGACAGGGCGTTTTCGGCGCATTCGTAACAGACTACATCCATGTCGGCCAGTTCCAGCGTCTGCCTGTTGGCCTGACGGATATGCATTTCATCATCGATGAAGACTACCTTTTTTCGAGCTTCCATAGGCGCTGTATTAGGCTTCCTCCAGAATAATTTCGAATTTGGCACCTGCGTTGGATTCCAACACCTGAATTTCTCCGTTCATTTCTTTTATAATGCGCTCCGTGATCGTCAACCCGAGGCCAAGTCCCTGCCCGGACTGCTTGGTGGTATAGAAGGGCTCGAAGATATGCGGTAGATGCTCAGGCAGAATACCGGCCCCGCTGTCCTCGACGGTGATGGCCACCCTGCCCTGACGCCGGCTTGAAGCGATTCGTATCTTCCGAGTCGGGCATCCCTCGATTGCCTGCAGGGCATTACCGATGAGATTGACCATGACCTGCTGCAGCAGGACATGATTCGCCCGCACCCCAAGATCTTCGGGCTGGATATCCACATTGATCGAAATATCCGATTTGCGGATAACGGGTTTGAGTATCTCCAGGGCCCCGTCTATGATGCCATGGAGGGGGACAATGGTCATCGAACCGCTGGTCTTTCGGGAGAAAAGCTTCAGCTGGACGCCGATCTGGGCCATGCGTTCCGTGAGTTCGCTTATCTGCTCGAGGTTCCACATGGTGTCTTCAAGCCTGCCCTTCTGCAGAAACAGCCTGCCGTTATCCGAATAGCTGCGTATTGCAGCCAGAGGCTGGTTCAATTCATGATTTATTCCGGCAGACATCTGCCCCAGCGCCGCCATCTTGGCGGCGTGGATCAGTTCAGCCCGGGTATGCTGCAGGGCTATTTCTGTCCGTTTACGGTCCTCGATTTCCTTGCGTAAAAGCGAATTGGTTTCGGTCAGCTCCTGGGTCCGTTCGACGACGCGGGTCTCCAGTTTGGTATTGGCCTCCTGCAGGACTTTCATCGCCTGCTCTTCAAAATGCTTCAGATCCGCAAGCCTCTGGCGGCGCTGTTCGACGACCAGGATAAATAAGCCTCCCAGGACACCGATGAAGCATATCATCAGCAGGACCAGGGAGACAAAGCGGTCAACGCGCCGGGTATCCATCAGGATTTGCACGTTCCATCCGGCATGCTCCATGTGATGAGTCTGCAGGAGAAACTTTCTGGCGTTGAAATCTCCCGGCATTTTTATCCAAACGATTTTGCCGATATCGGTTATCTTTTCCTTGACCACGGGCAGGGGTTGAATCAGGGTGTTCGGATAACGGCGATTGGCGTTCACATGTTCTTTGGCCTCCTCCGACAGGGGGGCCCAGGACCGAAAACGCCAGTCCTTTCTGGTTGTCAGGAAGATAACCCCGTCGGTATCCGTTACCAGAAAGGTCTCATCAGTATGCCCCCAGTTTTTTTCCACCGATTCTATATTGATCTTTACCACCAGGGCGCCCAGGATCTTGTCATGCAGTCGCACCGGATAGGCAAAATAATATCCCCTGAGGCTTGAGGAGGTTCCCATGGCGAAGTATCTGCCGAGATGTCCGCTCATCGCCTCTTTAAAATACGGTCTGTAACTGAAATTTATACCGAGAAAGGGATACTCTTCGTTCCAGTTGCTGGCGGCAATGGTCAGGCCATCGCTGTCCATCAGGTAGGTATCCGAGGCGTTGCTGATATTATTTATTGTTTCAAGATACTTATTTAATGCATCCACCTGCTCGGGGCTCCGGGGATCATTAAGAAGGCTGGTCAGCATCTTGTCATTGGCGAGCAATTCAGGAAGGCTCTCATATTTTTCCAGAACCCCTTGAAGATAGGTGACATAGAGTTCGAGGCGGGAGGCGCCTTCCTCTGCCAGACTTTTCATCCGCAGAGAGTAGAGCCAGCGATAGGTCGCCCATAAACTGAGGCCGATCAGGATGCCGATCAGGGCGGCAATGAGGATGATTTTAATGCGAGGAAAGACCTTCATTCAGATGTATTCCCCTATCCTCCAAGATGAATTTATTTCTATTTTCCACTACTTGTCGCTTAGTGGAGGTTCCTTTGCCAACGGGTGACGAGGAACTCCCCGCCAAGCCCGGGAATAGAGGAGAAGAGAGCAAGGGCCAAAAGCAGGGAGAGGGGCACTGTCAACGGGTTTCAAGCCCATGCCTGCGCATCGCCTCCTTGACCTGAGAGAGGGGGACCTCCCGGCGATGAAAAATTCCCGCCGCCAGGGCTGCCTCGACATCCGTCTCTTGAAAGACCTCAACAAAATGCGCCGCCTCTCCGGCCCCGCTTGAGGCGATGACCGGGATGGAAACGGCTGTCCGCACCTGGCGGATCAACTCGATATCGAAACCGCTATTGGTACCATCCTTGTCAATGCAGTTAAGCAGTATTTCTCCGGCACCCAGCTCGGCGCAGGCCCGGACCAGTTCAACCGCATCGATATCTCGCCCTTCTCTGCCGCCCTTGACCGTACACTGGTACCAGCAGAATTCCTCGCCATTGGGACCGGGATATCTGGTCTTGATGGTGTTTCTCCTGGTGTCGACCGGGCTCTTCACATAGACCCGCCTCGGATCAACGGATATGACCACGGCCTGGGCCCCGTAGACCTGGGAAATCTGTTCAATCGAAGTCTTACCCGTTTTCCTGCCGGTCTGCAGATACTGCTCCGCCGCATAAACCGCATCGCTGCCGATGGAGATCTTATCGGCGCCGGAGCGGAAGTAGGCCGAGGCAACATCCAGAGATGAATAGGACCTGCCATTGGAGTCAGTGAATTCCCGGATGCCGCCCCCTATGGTCAGCGGGACGAAGACGTTTTCAGACGTCCGTTTCAGGACCTCAAGCATCGGTTGATCCTGCATCGGAAAATCACGGAAGCCCGTGATATTGAGGAAGGTGATCTCATCGGCTCCTTCCTCATAGTATCTGCGGGCAAGCTCAACGGGCTGGCCGAGGTTCCGGACCTCCCCCTTCTCTCTGACGTCGTACTGATCGCCTTTGGTCACCACCAGGTCTCCCGCATCGTTGGTCCGCACATCCAGGCAGGCGATTATCCTCTTGGCCATCCTGGTCGGCTGCAGATCGCGGGGGGCAGCAGGAGTAAGGGTGAGATTCTCATCGGCTCCTTTTGTGAGGAAATTATTAAGGATATTCAGACCGGCCTTGCCGCTCTTTTCCGGATGAAACTGAAACGCCGTAACCCTGCCCTTTGCCACAGCGGAGATATACTCACCGCCGTAGTCGGTGGTGCTGAGGATCCAGTCTGCATTCTCCGGAGTGATGGTGGCGTAATAGGAGTGGACAAAATACAGCTTTTCCTGATCATATCCGGAAAACATTCCGGAATTTTTGTAAATTTTTATGCCATTCCAGCCGATCTGCGGTACGGAAAGCACATGGTCCTCAAAACGTTTGATCTGGCCCGGGATGATGCCAAGCCCTGCCACTCCCGGTGCCTCCTCACTCCCTTCAAACATGGCCTGCAGGGCCACGCAGATCCCCAGGAGCGGTTTATTCTCTTTGATCCTGCGGATGAGGGGCTCAATATATCCCAGACCGGCGAGACGCTCCATGACGACGCCGAAATTGCCGACCCCCGGGAAGATGAGCTTTTCCGCCTGAAGGACATCTTCAGGCTTTTCCACATCACAAACTTCACAACCGAGTTTTTTGATGGCATTGCGGACGCTGCGAACGTTTCCGGCCCCATAATCAAGAAGTGTTATCATTGTTTATGCTCGCAAGAATGAGATAATTCAGTTCTTCTCTATTGTCGTATAATACTTTCCATGCATGCATCCCCGGCAGAGCAGCCGGCCGTCAGTCTGTATCTCCCGGCAATCCTGTACCCAGTCGCCGCAGCCCTGACATTGAACCCGGCGCAGGGGACGCCCCGGCATGTTTTCGGGAGGCAGATCTACCTGCACATGCTGGATCCTGAACAGTTCATGCACCGGCATGACCCGGTAGGCCTCCAGCTGGCGTTCATATTTCCCTGCAAGGGCAGGAAAATAATTCTTCGCCCCCTCCCTCGCTTCTTCCAGAGCGGTAATTCTGACGGCCTTGCCCGTCTCAAGATTGACGAAGGTGGCGGCCATAATACCGAGATCAAGCCACCGCATGGACCTCTTACCCAGACTGCAGCCGGTGACGGACTGAATCGCATCGGTTGCGCAGCGGTCTATTTCGACGAGGACATACAGCTTCTTCCTGTCGGCCCCTTTGGGATCAGAAATGCCAATCATCTCAAGACCGACCATGCTCATGCGCACGCCGATAACCTGTCCGGCGCAGAGATGACCATGTATCTTTACGGACTCTTCAAGCAGTTTTTCAAAGGATTCCATCACAAGCACCCGAATTATGCGATCGAAAGATGTGCCGCCTTCATGCTGTTATGATGATGCCGCCGCTCCTCCCGTCAATATTCAAATCCCTTCTGGGCCTTCACCCCGGAGGCATAGGGATGCTTAACCGCCAGCATCTCAGTGACCAGATCGGCGGCCCGGATAAGGCCATCTGAGGCATATCTGCCGGTAATGATCAGATGCAGGGCCGGGGGCCTCGCGGCCAGGACATCGACAATCTCATCCTCCGCTATCATAGCATAATGGATAAGATATGTCAGTTCATCGAGGACAATCAGGTCATAGGTATTTGCCCTGATCATGCTGACGGCAAAGTCCCAGGCCTGCCTGGCCACCGCCCTATCCTTCTCCAGGTCGTCGGATTTCCAGGTAAAGCCTCTTCCCATCACATGGAAATCAAGCAGGCCGGCAAATTTCTGCGCCAGGTTGGACTCACCTGACTTCCAGGCCCCCTTGATAAACTGGATAAAACAGACCTTTTTCCCGTGTCCCAGGGCCCGGACTGCAAGTCCCAGGGCGGCAGTGGTCTTTCCCTTGCCGTTGCCGGTATATACTGCCAGCAACCCCTTGGTCATAAGATGTCGCCCTGCCTTGTCCCATGGGAAAAAGTCTTGTCATAGAGCTTGGAGACTGCCGCAAGACGGGTATCGGCAAAGACCTTGCCGACACAGATCAGGGCCGTCTTCTTGATCCCGGCCTCTTTGACCTGCAGGCCGATATCCGCCAGGGTCCCGCGAAGGATCTTTTCGCAGGACCATGTAGCCTTTTCGACCACGGCGACCGGCGTCTCACGTCCGTAGCCGCCGGCCAGGAGTTCCTCCACAACCGTATCAATCATGCCGACCGACAGAAAAACAAGCATGGTGGCCTGATGGCTGGCAAGAAGTCGCATCCGTTCCAGTTCGGGAACGGGCGTCCTGCCGCCCTGTCTGGTGATAATTACGGTCTGGGAGACCTCAGGGAGTGTCAGTTCAGCCAGCAGGGATGCGGCGGCCCCTGAGGCGGCACTGACCCCCGGGACGACGGCATAAGGAATGCCCTCCTGATCGAGACCCTGCATCTGTTCCTTGATGGCCCCGTAATAGGCCGGATCACCGGTATGGAGGCGAACAACTTTTTCGCCCCTCTTCCAGGCTGCGGTCATGACCTTCAGGATCTCTTCCAGATTCATGCCGGCAGAATCATGCCGGGCGGCCCCGCATTTGTCAAGAAGCCGGATGTTAATCAGACTGCCGGCATAGACAATGCAATCGGCCTCATCCAGCAGACGCCTGCCCTTGACGGTGATCAGCTCAACATCTCCAGGGCCTGCTCCGACGAAATGGATCTTCCGCTCTTCATTGCTCATGATGCACCTTCTTATGGTCTTATCCACGGTATATGGCCGGAATATTTTCTCTTTTCTTTAATCTCAGACCGGCTACAGCGGTTTACAGCCGGTGATGATGGTAATGGGATTCATCTCTACAGATCTGTTTTCCGGATAGCTGCAGCGGCGAACGCTGACGGTCGTCATGGAAACGTGCAGTCCCATTCGGTGAAGGATTTCCGGGGCCTGACTGCGGGTCTTCTCTATTACCCCATTGACAACTATGATGCCACCGGCCTTCAATCTTTCAGTGCAGTCCTTAAGGATTGCCTGGAGTACGCCGCCGCTGCCGCCGACAAAAATCCGTTCAGGGGCAGGCAGGCCGATGAGCGCTTCCGGGGCTCTACCGTGAATTACAGCTATATTACCAATAGATAACATGCGCTTATTGGCCAGGATATTGTCCCTCTGCTCGTCATCGGCCTCCACCGCCAAGACCTTCAGCAAGGGAAACATCCTGGCAGCCTCAATGCTGATCGAGCCGGAGCCGGCCCCCACATCCCAGAAGACACCGGACTCGGGAAAACGCAGGGCATGGAGGGTCGCCGCCCGCACCTCGTTTTTAGTTATCAGGCCCCGGCTGTGGCGAATCTCAGGCTCCTGGAGCCCGAAACGCGGCAGCGGCTGGCCTGGTCCAGCCTCCATTCTGGTTATGATCATGATGTTGAGTCCGCCGCAGGTTCTTTCCGCAATTGCACGGAGATCCGCGGTGGTCAGCCGTTCGTCTTCCTGGTCCAAGTTCTCCGCAAGATGGACGGTATACTTCCGGGATTCTTCCTCTCCCAGGTCTTCAAGGAGCAGGGATGCCAGGGAGGCAGGAGAGTTTGTCGCATCGGTCAGGATGCAGACCTTGGAAGAAGCCAGGATCTGGGAGACCACATCGTCCATGGACCGGCCGTGCACGCTGATGAAATGCGCGTCATCCCAGGGGATCTTGAAACGGGAAAAGGCCATCTGCATGGACGATACGGCGGGGTAGATCCGGATGTTGTCGGCGCCAAATCTCCGGCACAGGACCCTGCCGATCCCGAAAAAGAGAGGATCGCCGCTGGCCAGGACCGCGATATCGGAGACGGTCAGGGCCTTTTCCATCTGCAGCAAGGCCTCGGGGAGCGGAGAAATCGGCCAGATTTTCAGGGCCGGCAGGGTCGCCAGGACAGGGCCGATCATGGCCTGCAACCGTTCAGCACCAAAAAGGCAGGAACAGGACTGCAGGATATGCCGCTTTTCAGAGGAGAGGCAGGTGGCGTCAATACCCATCAGGTGGATTGTATTGGTCTTCATCCCTCCCTCAATTATACAGAGACGACAATGGTACCGCTTGCATCCACCAGATGGACGCTGACCGGCAAAGAGGCCGTTTCAGCACAGTAGTCCTGCGCCTTTTTGCACACAGAAGCAATAACATCCCTCTTCCCGGAGGCGATCAGGCGGGTGTAAATTTCCCGGGCGGTGTTGGAACCGACCAGATTCCCGGTGACCTCTCCGGAAAACCCCAGGCTCTTGATAAGGGCAATTGCCTGGGATACCTCCAGAGCGCCGTTGCGGACGTGAGTCTGTGGTATCTCCAGCGCCGCCTTCAGGATCTTTGCCCACATCCCGGCAATATGAACCCTGCCGAAACCAAACCTGCCGGCCTCCTGAAGAGAAAACTGCAGATAGTCGCCCATCATCACCAGGGCTTCTTCGGGAAGGCAGAGCCGTTGCTGGACAGCCCGTTCCGAGGTCCGGCCGGTGGAAAGGACTATTTCCCCGCAGCCGGTCCCCTCGGCCACATTCATTGATGCGGTGATGGTTGCGGTCCAGGCCTCCGCGGATACCGGCCGGACGATGCCTGTGGTGCCGAGCACGGAGAGACCGCCGACAATCCCCAGGCGGCTGTTCAGGGTCTTGGCGGCCAAAGCTTCCCCGGTGGGTATCGAGACTGTCACGGCGAACCGGCAGGACTGATCGCAGCCATTCTGCGTCAGGGCCTCTTCAACGGCCATGCGGATCATCCTGCGGGGGACCGGGTTGATGGCGGCTTCACCCACTGCTACGGCCAGCCCCGGCTTGGTGACCCTCCCGATCCCCTGCCCTCCCCGAAGCGAGATCCTTTCCGAAGACTGCGGATCAGCCGTCACAAAAACCTCGATAGTTGCCCCGTTGGTCACATCCGGATCATCTCCGGCATCCTTGACCACGGCGGCCACAGCTGTTTTAGGGACGGTGTTCAGTATTTCGCAGCGGGACAAGACAAAGCTCACCCTGCTTCCATCGGGAAACGGGATCGCGACCTCCTGGACAGCCTCAACACCCAGGAAGGCAAGCATAGCTCCTTTGGCTGCCGCAGCTGCGCAGGCACCGGTCGTATAGCCTGAACGTAACTTTTTCATAAATAAAAAAAGGCCACTCCCGCTGGGGGAACGACCTTTTCGGATTCACACCTCTATTTCAAGACAATCCCGTCTCGTGCTTCTTTCCTGTTGAAACTGGTCGGGATGAGAGGATTTGAACCTCCGACCCCAGCGTCCCGAACGCTGTGCTCTACCAGGCTGAGCCACATCCCGACTTTTTAATTTTATTCAGATTGTCTTCTTCTGTTGATCCGCTATTTGATTATTTTCTGCATGCTTTAGGCGACTGGGGCTCAAAATACCCGGAGTCACCACCCGCTCACCAAGTGCGGGTAGTGTTTTAGCATAGTGAAGATCGTGTGTCCAGAATTATCTGCATAGCTCCCGGATGAGTAAGACTGCTGCAGATGTTGCAATTTAGTGTGATATGTCGTAGAGAGAACTTGAGTCGTTCTGTTTCGTCTCTGCTTCGGCAGACGGATGCAGAGATGGAATAAGTGTGTGCGGAAAGTCTGCCTGGCACACACTCCAGTGGAGTATTGTGTCTGGTTTCCGTTTCTGCGTCTTCTTCAATGTAAAGAGTTATTCAGGGTCATAAAATGAATCAGAGAATTCCTGTCTGCATCAAACCGATGTCCACCGCTCTTATGACGATTGTTGCCGCTGCCTTCTGTATCGCCTGCACATCTTCGTCGGAACGGATATTTAAAGAAACGCGGGTGTCCGTGTATACCGTCGTGACAATAACCGTCGTCTCGTCGTCAGAAGACAAAGCCCATAAGGCCATACTTGCCTCCTTCGACGAGCTGGACAGACTGGCAACGCTTCTCAATTTTTATTCAGACACCAGCGAAATATCAGCCATAAACAGGGCGGCGGGAGAGGCTCCCGTCCGGGTCTCTTCAGAGACCGTGGATATAATGGAAAAGGCTGTGTATGTCTCAGAGATGACTGAAGGAGCCTTCGATGTCACTGTTGGCCCGCTGGTAAAACTCTGGGATCTAAAGACCGAAGTCATCCCGGATAAGGCGGCAATCGAGGAGATTCAAAAGATAGTCGGCTATAAGAACATCGTCATCGACAAGGCGGCTTCGACGGTCTTTCTCAAGCAGAAGGGGGGGCAGATAGATCTGGGGGGGATTGAAAAGGGGTATTTTGTCGATAAGGTAGTTGAGCTGCTTCATAAAAACGGCATAAAATCCGGGGTGGTCTCAGTTGGCGGAGAAATCAGGGCTATGGGACTCAAACCCGATGGTTCACCATGGGAAATCGGAGTGCAGAACCCGAGGCAGAAAGGTCCTGATGATGAGGTCATAGCAACCCTGACATTATCAGATAAAGCCCTCTCGACATCGGGGGACTACGTCAGATTTTTTGAAAAAAACGGGGTCCGCTACCATCATCTCCTGGATCCGAAGACAGGCTACCCCTCCCAGCAGTGCGGTAGCACAACCATCATTGCCGATAATAACGTCACCACCGATGGCTTCTCCAAACTCTTTATCCTGGGGCCGGAAAAAGGCCTGGCAGTCGCAAAAAAGCTTGGCTTTGATATTCTCTATATAGATTGCAAAGGAAAGGTGGTGATGTCTGACGGCCTGAAGGATAAAATCAAGTTCACCGCAACAGAGCCTCCGCACTGATAGAACAGAGGTCTCAAGCCATCGCCCCCGTCGGTGGCTTGAGATACCGGGCGCCTTGCAATGAGGTTTGCCCGAGTACTGTTCCGCAACCTGCAGTCCCCCTCCATCAGTTGCAATTAGCTATCTCGGTTAGGTCCTTTTTTTCAATTCTTCGCTGCATATCATGATGTTCTTCGTCGGGCCAGGTTAACCAATGCCTCGTCCCTCACCCTCCATCCCAATCGCACAAGAACCGTGCGATGATATCCGTTCAATATTAGCATGAAGTCAGTGAATTACGTGACTTTTCGCAACATGATAGATATAATTAATATTTTGAATAAATAGGTACAAACGATCAATTCGGTATTAGGGGAATATCCCTGTACGTCTTGGATAAAAAGTCAAGGCTCCTTTTCATTATTCTGCCTAGAGACGTCTCTTTGGGGCATATTCCCTCCACAGTATGTATGAGAAATGGCGGAAAACAGCCGATTCCAGATTTGGCAATTTAATAAAATATCAGATAGATACATATAATTATACGCAAAAATCCTTCTTTTTTGAAATGGTATACATCTTGCTCAGGGAACCATGAGCTTCTCACTGCTCTTGACACTTTTCCCGGATCAGCGGCCTGTTTTGCCTTCCGGGAAGGGCTAATTGACGTCGGATCTCTATAAAAGGAAAACGAGAAGATGGGGAAAAAAAGAATCTATCAGCATCTCTATGTACAGGTATTAACGGCAATTGCAATCGGCATCATCCTGGGCTATTTCCTCCCGGCAAGTGCGGTAAAGATGAAGCCCCTGGGAGACGGCTTTATAAAGTTGATCAAGATGGTCATCGCTCCCATCATCTTTTGTACCGTAGTCTCGGGCATTACCGGGATGCAGGACATGAAAAAGGTCGGGCGGGTCGGGGCAAAGGCCCTGATCTACTTTGAGATCGTCAGTACACTGGCGCTCATTATCGGCCTGACCATCATCACCCTGATCCAACCCGGAGCCGGATTCAACGCTGATGTCACAAAGCTGGACACCTCTGTGCTGGCTTCATACACAACGGGTGCAAAATCGTTATCAACCTCTGATTTCCTGATGAATATCATTCCCACCAGTGTTGTGGACGCCTTCGCCAAGGGTGATATCCTCCAGGTTCTTTTCTTCGCCCTTCTCTTCGGTTTCGCCCTCTCACTCTTCGGCGAAAAAGGCAAGGCCATCAAAGATCTTAATGATCAGATATGCCATGTCATGTTCGTGATTGTCGGTTTCATCATGAAGCTTGCGCCGGTGGGTGCCTTCGGGGCCATGGCCTTCACCATCGGCGCATTCGGCGTCGGTTCTCTGGCAAAGCTCGGCATGCTGATGGGCAGCTTCTACCTGACCTGTCTGATCTTTATTTTCGGAGTGCTGGGTCTCATCGCCAGGCTTACAGGATTCAGTATATTCAAATTTGTCAGCTACATCAAAGAAGAGCTTCTGATCGTTCTCGGTACATCATCCTCTGAATCGGTCCTTCCTCGAATGATGGCAAAAATGGAGATTCTGGGTTGCGGGAAATCGGTGGTCGGCCTGGTAATCCCCACCGGTTATTCTTTTAACCTCGACGGCACATCGATCTATCTGACCATGGCCGCTGTGTTTGTGGCCCAGGCGACCAACACCCATCTGACTCTGGTGCAGACCCTGACCATTCTGGCAGTCCTGATGCTGACTTCAAAAGGGGCGGCCGCTGTCACCGGCGGCGGCTTTATTACCCTGGCCGCAACTTTCGCCGCCATTCCAACCATCCCGGTGGCTGGCCTGGCCCTCATTCTGGGAATTGATCGCTTTATGTCGGAGGCCAGAGCCCTGACGAATCTGGTAGGCAACGGTGTTGCCACCGTCGTTGTATCCAAATGGGAAAATGAACTTGATTTGAAGAGACTGCAAAACACCCTTGAAGGCATCTCTGACTATGAGGACGATCCGGAGCTGATCCTTGAGGGTCTGGCGACCGCCAAGAAAAATCCGTAAAGAGACCGGAATACTCTTTACATGACACATGTCGTTCGGCCGGTTGCATGATTGTTGTCTCCTGGCAACCGGCCGGATTGCAGCATCGACAATATCAACTGCATGCAGCCGCATGCCCCAGAATTGTGGCTGTATTCCTCAATAAAAACAAAACATCTTCCCTGGCCGGGTCCCGACGCGGTGCAGGACAGACTTTTATTCAAGAAAACACAATTCTCAGACCGCATTCCTTTCTGCATACCGAGGTATTATTGCAGTAACGACTAAGAGACAGCGGGGCGGGCTCCTCTCGATCGCACCGTAAACCGTCAGATCAAGGCCCTCCTCCTGTATGTCCTGTCTCCTGCAGGAGGAAACGGTCCGAATCCGATTTCCATTCATGAGTGATAGCCATGTATACAATCAATTTCGAAGGCGAGGAGATGGTCATTCGTTTTCCGAAAGATCTTCCGGAAAACGAGGCCCTGTCAAAATTCCTGGGTCATATCAACTCGCAATCCATACTCAAAAAGAACAGGTCCTCGGACGCCAGCCAGCGGCTGAGGCGTCAGGACCGGATCAGCAACTTTCCGGCCGGAGCGGCCCTGCTGCGGGATCCCGGCCTCAATAAGGGAACGGCCTTCACTGAGGAAGAGCGGGACGCCCTGGGGCTGCAGGGCCTTCTCCCGCCCCGGGTATATACCATCGACGAACAGGTCCGGCGGGTCATCTGGAATCTGAACAAAAAACCGACGGACCTGGAACGATATATCTTCCTGACCAGTCTCCAGGATCGTAACAAGACCCTGTTCTACCGGGTCCTTATCGACAACATCGAAGATCTGATGCCCATCGTCTACACCCCGACCGTGGGCCAGGCCTGCCAGGAGTACGGCCAGATATTCAGGAGGTCGCGGGGCATCTTTATTACCGCCAGGGATAAGGGCAATATTGCCGGCCTTCTCAGAAACTGGCCGTACAAGGACATCAGGGTCATTGTGGTCACTGACGGCGAACGGATCCTTGGCCTGGGAGACCTGGGTGCCGACGGGATGGGGATACCGGTCGGCAAACTGGCCCTCTACACCGCTTGTGGCGGCATTTCCCCGGCCATGAGTCTTCCCGTCACCATTGACGTTGGCACAGAAAACCAGACATTGCTGGACGATCCTCTGTATATAGGATTACGCCACCGGCGGCAGCGGGGAGAGCCCTTCGATGAGCTGATCGAGGAGTTCATCGTTGCAGTTCAACAGGTATTCCCCGGGGCCATGATCCAGTTTGAGGACTTCGGCAACGTCAACGCCTTCCGGCTTCTGGAAAAATATCGCAATGAGGTCTGCTGTTTCAACGATGATATCCAGGGGACCGCCGCCGTGACCCTGGCAGGTCTGTATTCCTCCCTGCGGATCACAGGCGGAAGTCTCAAGGATCATAAATTTTTACTGCTGGGGGCCGGAGAGGCGGGGATCGGAACCGGCAATCTTATCGCCGCCGCCATGGTAGATGAAGGACTCTCTGAGGAAGAGGCCAGGCAGCGCTGTTGGTACGTCGACTCTAAAGGTCTGGTGGTGAAAAGCCGTACCGATCTCAGCGGCCACAAACGCCTCTTTGCCCAAGATCATCCCAGGATTGCAACATTTTACGAGGCGGTAAAGGCCCTTAAGCCCACCGCCATCATTGGTGTTTCCGGTCAAGCAAAGATGTTCGGCCGGGAGGTGCTGCAGGCCATGGCCGAATGCAACGAGCGCCCTATCGTATTCTCGCTCTCCAATCCCACCACCAAGACCGAATGCACCGCCGAAGAGGCCTATACCTGGACAGAAGGAAGGGCGATTTTCGCCAGCGGCAGCCCCTTTGATCCAGTCATGTTCAAAGGCCGGAAGCTGGTGCCTGCTCAGGGAAACAATGTCTATATCTTCCCCGGAGTCGGGCTTGGCGTTATTGCCAGCCGGGCACGCCTGGTGACCGACGAAATGTTTCTGGTGGCAGCGCGGGTCCTGGCTCAGGAGGTGTCCGAGACCGATCTCAAGATCGGGCGCATATTTCCTCCCCTGCCCCGGATACGTGAAGTATCCATGGCCGTTGCGGTTGCTGTGGCCGAGGTGGTCTACAAGAGAGGTCTGGCCACAAAGCCGCGGCCTGATGATCTTGCCGCGTCCATCCAGAGTCTGATATACGAGCCTGAATATCAGAGTTACGTCTGAGGGCAGCATCACCCCCATTTGTCGATTGACAATGCAGGGCCGTAACAGGCCGAATCCTGTTGCATCGCATATTCCGGTGGCATTGGGGAAGGACGGACTGACTGAACAGTTCCGTCCTTCCCTTTTTCCTTTGCATGAGATGCAGCCATTGCGATATAAGTGGATATGAATAGAAGAAGTTTTCTCTTTTCCAATTGCATTGCATCTCGTCAGGCTTCAATTACGAGATATGATTCCAAACAGAAATGGATAGTGCTGCCCTAAAGAAAAATCGCGGGGAAGGGCCGGCGGCGATCCGGACACAGCTAAGGGCGACGAATCGTTTTCTGGGATGTGCCTCTCTTCATTTATCGTTGAGATTCCGAATAAACGGCATATTTCTCACTTGCAATGGACAGGCTGAATGTTGTAAAGCACTAATCGGTCATGACATCGTTATTGCCGCATCTCCTCAATGCAGACTTTATTTTTCGAAGGATTGCCGCGTCTTCTCCGGCGCATTATCCTGCTTCTTCCCAGGAGGAGGCCCAGGCTTACGCAGAGACGGATACACTCATCTGCAAGAGTGCCTGTCTCGGGACTGCTGATAAAGAGGAGAAACAGATACCACAGAAATAACTGCAAGAGTATGACATGACCGACGATATGGAATAAAGAAAAAAATTTATCTGAGCTATTTAACGGGAGTCATCTTCAATGAAGATTTTGGTAGGATATAAAGAGACATCTATCGGCAGGGAGTTGCTGGATCTGGCCATTCACAGAGTAAAGGCCCATTCCGGAGAGATCCATGTTGTCACCTCTCTCTTCGGGGATGAGGGCACTGAATTGATTAGTGAAGCAGAAAAAAATCTCGATTATGCGCACACGTACCTGGAGGAAAAAGGGGTAAAAAATCAAATTCATCTCCTGATCAGGGGGAGAAATATCGGCGAAGACCTTGTCGACTTTGCCCAAGAAAACGACGTGGATGAAATAGTGATTGCGGTAAAAAGCAGGTCGAGGGTCGGGAAACTGCTCTTCAGCCCGACCGCCCAGTATGTCATCCTGAAATCCCCCTGCCCTGTCACCTCTGTTAAATAAAGAATATAAATAAAAAATTTCGGTCATCATGGAGGCCTGGAACAATCCGGGTTCCGGGCTTCTGCATGATGTAATAATGCGCCGTCTCCGGACTTCAGATTCGTGAGGTGCACGTATACGATAATATAGAGGTTGAGTCATGGATCGAGACCCTGATATCATCAGATCTACGCCGGAGCGGGCGGAGAGCAGCCTGTGAGTTTCGGAGCCATCATCCTGGCTGACGGCCTCCCGTTTCGCACAGGTGCACTCAATCCACTGCTGGAGATTGGAGGCAGAAGCCTGATTGACCGATGCGGCGCTCTCTTCAGCCAGGCCGGGATACAGGAAATCCTGGTTGTGAGCGGCAGCAAGGCCCGAGATGTGGAGGCCGAGGCATTACAGCTCGGCCTGACCACCATCCACAACCCGGATTTTTCGGCAGGACTCTTATGGTCGGTTCGCCTGGGTCTTGGCCGGCTGTCCAATCACAAGGGCATCTTCATACTGCCGGCGGATATCCCCCTGGTCCGTCCGGCCACCCTCAGCAGCCTGGTTTCAGTTTTCGACGGCATATCGGTGATTTATCCGTGTTTTGACGGTCGCCGCGGCCATCCTCTTTTGATCCCCGCCGCTCTGATTCCGGTCATTCTGAATTATGCAGGCCAAGACAGCCTGAAAGAACTGCTTGAAAGACACAAATGCCGGGATGTGGCGGTATGGGACCAGGGAATTCTGCCGGATACCTCCACGGAGGAAGGTTTCACCGTGCTGCAGCAGCGGTTTTCTCGGGTCGAGATTGGAGAGCCGGCCGAGACCCTGGCCTTAGCCCGACAGACCATGTCTGCAAAGGGCCTTGAACATGGTCTGGCCGTGGCCAGGGTGGCTGATGCCCTGGGGCTGCAGCTGGTTGAGCACGGCTGCGCTCTGGACCTTGTCCTGCTTCACAACGCAGCCCTCCTCCATGACATTGCCAAGGGTCTTCCCCAGCACGAGAAGATGGGCGCCGATATGCTGAGAGATCTGGGGCTTGGGCGTCTGTCCCCGCTGGTTGCGGCCCACCGGAATATGCTGCCGCCACGCCCGGGGCAGATCACGGAGACCGAGGTGGTTTTTCTGGCCGACAAATTGATCCGCGGCTCTCGGCGCATCCGGCTGCAGGAGAGGTTCAACGAAAAACTGGAGCTGTACAAAAACAACCGAAAAGCTTATCTGTCCAATAAGATCCGTCTGAAAAATGCCCTGGCGGTCAAAGCTGAAATAGAAAAAATTATCGGCGGGGGAGTCGAAGAACTCCTGCAGGAAAAAGGTGTTCCGTAGGCTTCTTTCGGTATTTTAGGCCTGACAGGCACAGGCCCGAACAGACAGCGCTCCCTTCTCACTCCCTCAAATAGTCGAGCAATGCCTCGGTAATCCTGCCGTTGGTTGCGACGATTCCTGCCTCGGGAAAGGAGGCGCCGCCGGCAAAGTCACAGACAGTTCCCCCGGCCTCGGCGACTAAAAGCGCACCAGCCGCGATATCATAGATATTCAGGTTCATCTCCCAGAATCCATCAAATTTCCCCGCCGCAACATAGGCAAGATCGATGGCTGCCGAACCGCACCGCCTGATATCCCTGATGGCGGGCATTATCCGATTCAGGTAGGTCAGGTTATTCTTTTCCCAACCGGCCCGAAGACAGGCAAATCCGGTGCCGAGGACGGATTCCTGCAAGCTTGCTGTGGCTGAGACCTGAATCCTTTTGTCGTTGAGAAAGCTGCCTTTTCCCTTTTCGGCGGCAAAAAGCTGTCTGAGGGCCGGGGCATGGACCACACCCGCCTCCAATTTCCCGTTGCGACTGAAGGCGATGCTGACGGCATAATAGGGCTGGCCGTGAAAAAAAGAGGTGGTGCCGTCGATGGGGTCGATGATCCAGCAACAATCGCTGCCCGTTTCGGCCCGTCCGGTCTCTTCGCCGATAATGCTGTGATCGGGGTAGATCTTTCTGATCTCGGCAATGAGATAGTCCTCAACTTTCCTGTCAACAATGGTGACCAGGTCCTTGGGATTTTTGAATTGGACATCGGTGGCTTTCAAAGCCTCGGAGCCGTCCAGACAGATTCGTCCGGCATCGGCGGCCAGTTTTTTTATAAAGTTCAGCATCGCATTCCGGTCCGGTTCACAACCGGCCGCTCCGTTTTAACCGCATGATTTTGCCTGACCGTCAGACAGTGATGGTCTCACCGCGGCGCGGCACAAGGGCCGCGTAGCCATGGCCTGCCAGAAAATCGCTGAAGGCCAGAGACTGGTCTTCATCGCCGTGGACTATGGCGATTTTTTTTACGGCAAGATTTGATTCCTGTAAAAATCGCAGCATATCATTTTTATCTCCATGGGCGCTGAAGCCCCCGATTTTTTCCACCCTCGCCCGTAAGGGATACTCCTTGTTGAAGAAGCGGAGGAGCGGTGCATCTCCCTTTCTGCCGGCCTCCTGGTATCGTTTCCCTTCTTCGAGGATCCGTCTGCCCAGCGTATGCTCCGCCATATAGCCGACAATCAGGATGGTGTTTTTCTCATTATGGATCTTATAACGGAGATGGTGGAGAATGCGCCCGGCCTCGCACATCCCCGAGGCCGAGATGACGATATGGGGCCGCTCCTCCCGGGTCAGGTCGATGGACTCTTCCACCGACCTGATGAAATTGACCTGCCCAAAACTGAAAGGATTTTTCCCCTTGCTCAAGAAGGTGTCATGGGTATCCTGGTCGTAGACCTCCGGGTGCTGTCCGAATACGGTGGTGATGTTGGCGGCAAGCGGGCTGTCCACCCATACAGGGACCTTCGCCACACTGCCCTCATCGTAGAGTTCGTGAAGGATATAGAGCAGTTCCTGAGTCCGGCCATACGCAAAGGACGGGATAAGAACGGTCCCGCCCCTGGCGATGGTCTCATTCAGAATCCGCTTCAGTCTCGGTTTCAGATCTTCCACCGGTTCATGCACCCGGTTGCCATAGGTGCTCTCCATGATCAACAGATCGATCTGCCGGTCTTCCGGGGCAAAGTCCAGGGCCGGATCCCTGATGATGGGCATGGAAAAACGACCGATATCGCCAGAATAACAGAGGGTCTTTGACTGGCCGTTGCCGCGGTATTTAAGAATACTCATGGCCGAGCCAAGAATGTGGCCGGCCTCATAGAACCTGCAGGTCAGATCCCTGCCGATGGTAACCTCCCGGCGGTAGGGTATGCCTTCAAAGCTGCCAAGGGACTGTTCGGCATCGGCACAGGAGTAGAGGGGCTCGATTCCGTTCAGGTCAAATTTGGCAATTATTTTATTGATCTCCTCATTGTTCAGCCCGTGGACGCCGTTCTTCAGCAGTTTCTTGATCTCATCCATTTTCTGCGGAGACAGAGTGCCGCCATTGCCGGATTTAATCCTGGAAAGGATGTTCCGGGCGATCTTATAGTTGAGATACTGGGCATCGGATTCCTGGATCTTTGCCGAATCGGGGAGGAGGAAGGCGCAGGCATCGGCGGTGGCCCGGGTGCAGAATATCCTGCCGCCGAAGTCCTTTCTGGTCAGCAGCGGAATCCTGCCGGAATGGTCGATATGGGCGTGAGAGAGCACCATATTGGTCAGCATTGACGGGTCGATGGGCATCACCCTGTTCTTCAGGGAGGCCTCCTTCCGCCGCCCCTGAAACATCCCGCAGTCCAGCAGCACCTTGTCTTCCTCAGTGCAGACAAGGTGCATGGATCCCGTCACCTCCCGCACCGCCCCCATAAAGGTCACATGCATAGCCTCTCCTTTTACAAAACAGCGCGGCTGGACCAGGTTGACCAGCCGCAAAGCTTCAGAATTCAGACGCCTGAGAACAGAAGACGGAAACCGCAACAGCCATTTTTCAACTGTCTCGGCCACATCGAAACAGAAGGTGCCTCTCCGGCAGGGCAAGGCTACCGATCAAACACGGCTGCAGAAAAAACCTCATGACTTTTCTATCTATAACAGATACTTGAGCACTATGGAAGGAGTATTTTTCAAGGAGCGGAAATGCGTCCGCAGCAGACAGGAGGAGGTACGCAATTTAGGATATCACCCCGATTCGTGCGCTCATCTACTCTAAGAAATCTATATCTCTATAAGACTACGATTTATCACATATTATCCATATAGAATGACATTGTCCCAAGTAATAGGGCGTATGCGCACCATCCTTTTGAGATTGAAATTTCATGGGATTCGGTCACAAGGCGTGGTACGGAAGATTTCAATGATCGCCGGTTTGATGCCGATATCCTTGAGGCGGCACTGGGATCCGTGGATATACAATTTCCCAACGGGACCTCGCAGCCGGTCCAGGTTATCGGCGTCGACGACATCACCCTGTCCGGCCTTCCGCCTTTGAAAAAGAACCTGTCGTCTGAGCGTAATCGGCTGACCGTTGTTGTCGTAACCACAGCCCGGGGAGTTTCCCCGCAGATTCTCGCCGGCCGGATTAAGGAGCGGACCGGGCTCAAGGCCCGCTCGGCGGATGATTTAAAAAAGACACCGTCCGGTGGTTTCAGACCAACTCCGAAGACGTTGGCGACATCGCCTCCATGCTTTCCGAGGCGATTACAGTCGACTTCGGCGTGACAGGGGTAATGCATTTGTTACGGCATAGATATTTTTAAATAGAGTGGTTCAAAGAATTGCTTTTATTCCTAGCTAGTGCGTATATCATTCCAGTCCGCGTATAGCTACCATGTCCACTGATATCCGACGTATGAGGAAAATTCATTGGTCGCACTGATGTTCGAGAGCCCTGCGCCGACGGAAACAAGGAGGTGATTATGTTCGTCGAAATCGTATATTCCTCCAAGATTAAAGCCGCTGCTGCTGCCTCTCCCGACCATTTGCTCGGTGCTGTAATAGAGTTCGCCTCCGAGCGTTAGATGCTCTGTAATGCTCTTTTGGATCTGCCAGCCGAAAAACCAATAATCTTTAGCGCCTACGGCATTATTGATCCAGTAGCCGCCGCCGAAATTCGTCTGCCAGTCACCCCAGTTTTTCTGCAGCCATAGGGGCAGAAAAACCTGCGCCGATCCGTTGCCAAGCCCTTTTTTTTCATCACCGGTCGGGATAACGACCAGCGGGAAGATTCCCGCCATCGGAATACTGTCGGTCTCTTTATAAAACCGATATTTTACGCCGAGTTCGATATCGCCCAGGCCTCTTTTTGAAGCCCCATTACTGGGATCGTTGAAGGCATACGGGATGATGACATGGGCCATGAAGTCGGGGGCAAAGCCGTAATTATACTCAATGTGCGGAAGCGTCCCCTGAGTTCCGTCTGCCGTTTTGGTTATTTGGGAAGCGATATAAAACTCGGAGTGCTGATAGTCTACAGGCTCAGGGTCATCGGTGAGATAGGGAGGTCCGGCCAGAACCGGACGAGCGACTAACAGGAGAAGGCCCGTAGTTGTCCACAATGCAAGTTTGTCTGAGAAAGATATCGTTCTCATATTTGAATAGTCCTTTTTGATTAAAAGATGTTCAAACCGACAATGAAGATAAACCATAAAAGATAAAACATTTTACGAGAAAGAGCCTTTTCAACCAAGTTCTTCCCCGATTGAAAAGGCTCTGAGATGGGGATCAGCCGGCACCGGCCAACATATTCTGAATGACGCCCACCAGGAAGACCAGCCAGAATATCGACATCGCCAGATAGGCGTAGCCCCGCTTCTTAAAGTCAAAGACTTCCTTGAAGTTCTTCGGGGCGTTCTCTCCCGGATCGACATAGGGGATAAGAGCTAAAGACACAAACAGCATAACGACTCCGATAACGGTACCCCAGATATCCGGTTCAAGCCCGAGATGCTCCCCCACGAAAACATTCAAGCCATGGGTCCAACTGATCGGCCAGGTCGGCTTTGCACCCAATTTCCCGGGGCCTGCGTGCATGCCGAAATACGGCGAGGTCGGGAGAAGCTGCGGGGCGACGCCGGGATCCCGCGGGACGAAGGCAGAGACCAGGATGATGACTCCAAGGATAATTCCGCTCCAGATAAACCAGATCTTGATATGCTTGCTGAAAGGTGCCTCTTTTCCGCTCGGGGTCATCCAGTACGGCTGGGTTATCTTTTTCTCCCGGATAAGGTAAAAGTGTAGGACCATCAGCAGTGCCAGAATAATTGAAGCCAGGGAGATGTGAATGGCATAGACCTGGGTGAGTTTCACCGTAGCCGACGGGATGGCAAGCAGGTCGTGAAAATCGTAGCCGAAATACTTCTCCATTCCTATTGCCTGCAGGACCTCTGAGGTATGCCAGGGAACCGCAAACCCGACTTCATCCCAGTGTAGCGCCTCACCGGTCGTGTAAATGCCAAAGAGAAGTCCCCCGAGGAGGATGCCGACAAACCAGAGCCCCTTCCGTTTCCCCCTGTAGGCTCCGCTGATAAACACCCGCATGATATGGGCGAAAAGCAGGGCGAAGACGACGAACGAATTGAAGTAGTGAAAGTTCAGAATCACCCTCCAGGTCGGGGACTCGATCATTCCTTTCGTTATCCCGTATGCAAGCGCCGCATCCGGGACATACTTGAACATCAGGATGAAGCCGGTTACGAACTGCATGGCGAGTGCGATTCCCAGGATACCCCCGATTGAATACCAGAAATTATTGGTGTCCTCCGGGATGAGATAGGTACTGACCATTGATGTGATTCCAAACTGTTCACTGATTCGGGAGAGGAGGCCGCCGTGTTGCTCGATACTCTGATTTTTCATACCGTACTCCTTAGGTAATCATTTGGTTTTCCAAGAAAACAGCACCTTGCTTGCGGAATCATGAGAGCCTCTTTCCGCGGGCGGGCGCACAAAAAGGACGTGTCTGCATCCCATAATAGAAAATTATCCAAGGGGACTCAATGATTCCAGATAAAACTTTTTCACAAAAGTACGATTATGGTGAAGTGAAATTCACAAGAAAAACCAATGCTCTTAAATCATTAAGAAAATTGTCTTGACAGCATATCCAGGCATTCTACCATCTTCTTCCCCTGGGGAGTCAAACGGTAGAGTTTATCCTGATCCTGGCTGAGCAGGTTGTGGGATTTCAGAATTTTCAAGTGGAAATTGACCTTGGTATGATCACTGATACCAAGATGTCGGCTGAGATGCATAAAACGCATCTCTCTCTTTTCCGACAGGATGACGAGGATATTTCTCCTGATAGGATTGGCCAGGCAGACAAGGGCTTCATCGATATTGGGATCTGCCTCATGGTGTTCGAATTTGAAAATCTCAAGATTTCGTCTGACAGCGACAAGCAGATCGTCTCGTTTGAAGGGCTTGGCAAGATAATCGTCGGCGCCGCTTTTCATCGCGGTAACGGCGTTGTCGACGGTCGAGAAGGCGGTAATTATAATGATTTTGATTCCGGGACGTTCGCCTTTTAATATCGGAATTAGAGTGATGCCATCCATCCCCGGCATCATATTGTCGACAATGGCGATGTCCGCAGGTCCAATCCTGATTGCCCGCAACGCGGCTTCCGCGGATTCGCAGCCGACGGCCGCAAAACCGTTTTCCGTCAGAATTTCGATTATGCTCTCCCGCAAATCCTGGTCATCGTCCACGACGAGTATTTGTTTTCTATTCATCCAGCACCACCGGCAGGGATATGGTCACGACGGTTCCTCCAGGTTTGTTGCTGCAGATAGAGATGTCACCGCCATGGTTTTTTATGATATTGTAGCACACCGAAAGCCCCAGCCCGGTCCCCTTTCCTATCTCCTTGGTGGTAAAAAACGGATCGAATACTTTTGCCATATCATGTTCGTCGATCCCCTTGCCCGTGTCGGAGACTGCCAGCATGACCCAGGGAGCCTGGTAACCGGTCTTGATTTCGATGGTATCCTGCTCGGAACACGCATCCAGGCTGTTCATCAATACATTAATGACGACCTCTTCAAGTTTCCATGGGATCGCCATGACCTTCGGCACTTCGGATAAAGAGAGATTGATTATGGAGCTTAGCTTCTGATTCTTAAGAAGTTTGCTGGAATCAATAATGATCCGGTTAATATCGACTTCTTCTAATGCGGTTTCCCTTTCTCTTGAAAAATGCAGCAACTCTTTTGCGATCTTAGACGCCCGTTCCGTGTTGCGTTCGATCGCCGCAAGCTTATTCAGTGCCTTTTCATCATTGCTGATCAGATCCCTCAGCAGTTCGGCATTTAACGAGACATTGGTCAGAGGATTGTTGATTTCGTGGGCAATGCCCGCCGCAAGGATGCCCAGCGAAGTCATTTTTTCGGATTGCGAAAACCTCAGGAGTCTGTCGTTGATTATCTTTCGCCGCTCCAGGTTGAAGACATCCAGGGCCTTGATGGTGAAATAGGCAATGCAATAGGCACATACGCCTCTTACGAGAACGATCTTCACCCCCAGAAACGGGACAACCACAGAGGTGGGGACGGCGCCTGCCGCAAAGGCGTAAAAAATCATGAAGCAGCCGGCCATGACAAAATTCATGGCCACCTTCTTGGAGAAAGACTCGACGGTCCCCGAATACATCATCAGTCCAATCCCGGACAGAAGGCCTGCGGGTATGGCGACAAAAAGACGAGTATGGATATCCCTGCCGCTGCTCAGGTCAAGATAGGCGGCCGAAAGGACCACGGATAGGACCAGGAATCCCACCAGAGCCTTGATCATGGGATGAGTTGTCTTGAGGGCCTGATCCCCACGAAAAGTTATTATCAGGAGAAAGATCCCGAAAAAGAGCAGAAAAAGGAAGGACAGGCCGGCAAGAACCAGACTGAAAAGCCTAAGGCCAGGGTTCATAACCTCCGGGGCCACCTGCGCCAGCAGTTCGCTCCACTCATGAAATCCGTGAATAATTCCGAACAGGGAAAGAAGCCAGAGAATCCGGGCTATTCCGAGTTCACTCAGCTGGATGTCCCGGGAAAGGATCAACACTCCCAGAGTAAAAAAGGCCAAGCCATACAGGAGGTAGATCGCAAAATTCCATGCCATAAGACACAATAGTTAGTTAGGAAAATGGGTCTTCGTTTGCTGCGACGTCCGAGGGAATCATTTTGCGATATTTTATCGTGTGTAAAGTCAGATTATAGCCTTTTCCATTAGGCCTTACAATATTTTTTGCTTGTGAACAGACCCCAGCGCCTCTGCCGCGGGACGGATCTCTTTTTAAGCTAGATGCTCTTTCCACTGTATTGCAAACCCTTCTGGGATCTCTTCAAGATCATGTGGGGCATGGAGTTCTTCTTGACGTCCTGCTACGACGAACTGCTCCACGCCGATCTGTCCAAACAGATCACCGATGTGGAGGTCCCGCTCTATCTCTTCCTGCACAATAAATAAATGCAACGGACAAACCGGTGATGAGAGCTTTAATATGTCACATCTAGCTTGGCCTTCAAACAAAATTATACTTTCTGCCTCATGTTTAAATTGTTATTAAAATCAAAAGAGTCTTCAATTAACAGCCGGAGCGACCGCTCACAATGCAAAACCCTATGCAGCCTTAGAGACATTTGTTTAAATTCGCCATCAGATGAGAGAAAGATGCAAAAGAATAGAGAATACGCAACAATCAGGGAGATTCCAGAACTTCCGGGATTAACCTTGATGCACGCATCCTATATCACACAGAATTTTGCCAAACACAGCCATGATGGATTTGCCTTTGGAGTCATTGAGGAAGGTGTCTTGGAATTTTCCTATCGTGGAGAAAAACTGGCAGCCTGTCCAGGCATTATCAACCTCGTTAACCCTGGTGAGCCCCATGACGGCCATGCTGCCACGGAGGGAGGATGGACCTACCGGATGTTTTATTTTGATACCGGACTCCTGCAGCGGGCTGCAGATGAGATCGGCGGAAAAGCTGCCGACCTCCCCTTTTTCCAGGATGGAGTCATCAATGACAGCGATCTTGCCGCCGAGATCCATTCTTTCCATACCTCCTCGTTTGATGAGACGGTGGGAAGGTTGGAAATGGAATCGCGGCTCCTGCATATGTTAGTCCGGTTTATCCGGCGTCATGCTGATGCGTCCTATCCAATTCTGAGGGCTGGACGGGAGCGCCCTTCCGTGTCGGCAGTGAAAAGGATGATAGACGATCTCTTCCACCAGGATATTTCTCTTGCCGACCTGGCGGCTGAATCAGGACTGAGTCCCTACCATTTGATCCGCGTGTTCAAGGCTGAAACGGGCCTGACTCCTCATAGATACCTTACCCAGGTTCGCGTTCGCCGTGCTGAGCAATTGATCCGTCGGGGGGAGGACCTGGCTGATACGGCCTATAAGGTGGGCTTTGCAGATCAAAGTCATCTCAACAGGCATTATAAAGCCATTATCGGAGTAACTCCCGGTGCCTACCGCAATTTTGTTCAAGACCCCTGAATATAATTTTTCTACTATTGCCTCTGTCATTCATTCCAAAAAGGAGATAAACATGCAAAATTATATACACGGATATTCGGAGACCGAAGCTGGCCGGTTGGAGGACCAAGCCTCCATTCTTGCCTCTTACCTGCATTATGACAGTTATTTCCCGGCTGGCAGCATCGTTCTTGAAGCGGGATGCGGGACCGGAGCTCAGACGAGGATAATTGCAGCGGCAAACCCCGATGTACATTTTACAAGCATCGATATCGATGAACATTCGATAAAAAGAGCTGCTGAAGAAATTGAGGGCTTGGGGCTTAGCAACGTTTCGTTTCAACAGGCTGATATTTTCAACCTGCCATTTTCACCAAACAGTTTTGATCATATACTCTGTTGCTTCGTCCTTGAACATCTTCCTAGCCCGCACATGGCCTTGCAATCTTTGAAGAAGGTTCTTAAGCACGGAGGAACGTTGACAGTAATCGAAGGTGACCATGGATCGTTTCTTTCGTTTCCAGAGACCGATGAGAGCAGAAGGACAGTGCAGTGTCTGGTTGAACTGCAGGCAAACGCTGGCGGTAATGCTTTGATTGGCAGGGAATTATCTGCTCTTCTCCGAAAGGCGGGATTTGAGAAGATTCGGGTTTCGCCGCGGCAAATATATGCGGATGCCGGTCGGTCCGAGGTGATGGAAGGTTTTTCCAAAAAAACATTCATAGCCATGGTCGAAGGAGTGAAAGACAAAGCGATCCTCCATGGATTGATATCGAAAAGCTCATGGGAAAAGGGAATTGCTGACCTTTATAAGGCGACAGGAGAATATGGATCTTTCGTGTATACATTTTTCAAGGCAATTGCAGAGAACTACAAAAGATAGTTGGAGAGAAATGCGCTGAGGCCCCGCCGGAATATTTCCATAACGGATTGAGACGCTGCCGGAAAAATCCACCATTATATAATGAAACGGCTTGACTTCTGTGTGAAATTATCTCTCTTGAGAGGAACGTGTTTTTTCAGTAAAGGTTATGGAATAATTTACATCAAAAGGACATCTCTGTGACATCCAATTCACTATCCGTTTGGCTCCCCGCTATCATCTGGCGAAGCTGGCAAAGCCGGTCCGGTTATACATCCGGGAATTGGTAGTCGTATCAGGTTGATCTTTTAATAAAAAAGCCCCTGTGGACCCTCTTCCGGTCTGCAGGGGCTTTTTTTATGTCCGGCTCAATTCCCCTCAGATCGGAAGTTATCGTGAACCTATTTGGAGAATTGAACAATGGACACCATGATCGACACTCTATTGACCGGCGATACCGCATTCTGCCTGATCCAGAAACAGGATAGCGAAGAGATCCTGATCCTTACCGGAAATCCTTACCTGTTCGAGAGGATTTCAGACATCCCTCGCCGCTTCGGACAGACCGGCGCCGGGCGGATTTACGACACCATCAGCGTCATCCCGTTTTGCTCGATTCAAGAAAAGGGCTACAGCGCCAGAGATGAGGGCGAGAAGATCCGCACCATCAGCGTTACCGCCCACAATACGGTGGTGGTGGCGGACTTGATCAGGGCCATCCCCGAACTGTGGCCAGTCATGAAAAAAGATATCCGGTATGATACGACTGAAGCTCAATATGCAGAAATCATACGGAATATCATCGTGAAGGAGATAGGGAACGGTGAAGGAGCCAATTTCGTTATCGCCAGGAATGCGACGGGGGGCATCGATAATTTTTCTCTGGGCCATGCGCTGACTATCTTTAAATCACTCCTGCAATATGATTACGGTACCTATTGGAAATTTCTTTTCTACGACGGATCGCTGTGCTTTATCGGCTCGACCCCGGAGAGGCATCTTCTTGTCGAAGCTGGCCGGGTCAATATGAACCCCATCAGCGGTACCTTTAGAAAAGAACGGAATTCCAACCGGGCGCGGTTCAAAAAGGACTTGCTGGCCTTCCTCCGCAATCCCAAGGAGATCAACGAACTGTTCATGGTCGTTGACGAAGAGTTGAAGATGATGGCCAGGATGTGTCGGCAGGGCGGCGCCATAGTCGGTCCGCTCCTAAAGGAGATGTCCCGGTTGATCCACACCGAATATCTGCTCTCGGGCACAAGCGACAAGGATATCTTTGATCTCTTCATTGATTCGATGTTTGCGGCGACGGTTGTCGGATCCCCTGTGGAAAACGCCTGTCGGATCATCGAAAAATATTCCGAAAATTCCAGACGATACTATGGCGGCGCCCTGATGCTGGTCGGACGCGATGAACAGGGCCGAGATTTCCTCGACTCTCCTATCACAATCCGGACGGCCGAGATTGCCATGGACGGAACCCTGCATCTGAGCGTCGGCGCCACTCTGGTAAAGGATTCCGTGCCGGAGGACGAGGTCCGCGAGACGCTGGCCAAAGCGGGGGCGCTGATCTCCAGTATCAGCGGGAGCCCGCAGCCGGTCCGCCAACCGGCTCTGCCGAAGATAACCAATGAAGACGAGATCGCACAGACGCTTGCAGAAAGGAACAAGCACCTGTCAAGCTTCTGGTTTTTCAGGCAGGATCATCCGGTAGCCACACCAAAAAACGGACAGGCTGCACGTATCACCTTGATCGATAACGAGGACGATTTCATCCATATGCTCAGTCACATCTTCACCGCCATCGGCCTGAAGAGCAGCATCGTTTCTTACCGGGATTACGATATGGAAAAAGATCGAGGTGATATTACGCTGGTCGGTCCCGGCCCCGGCAACCCCAACGATACGGCAAGCAAAAAGATCATGAAGATTCTGGCCATCACCACAAGCTTAGTGACAGGAAAGAGAAAAGGCCTCTTCATCTGCCTGGGCCACCAGATCCTCTGCCGGACCCTTGGTCTGGAGATAAAAAGAAAGGAGGTCCCGTTCCAGGGCTCCCAGATCAGAATCAACCTTTTCGGCAAAGATGAGATGGTCGGGTTCTATAATACCTTCGCCCCCCAGGTACCGCAGGCCAAAGGAAACTTCGAGATTGCTACTATTCCCGAGTTGCAAGAGCTGATTGCAATCCGGGGCGAGCATTTTGCAGGATTTCAGTTTCACCCCGAATCAATCCTGACCAGAAACGGCGTCGCCATCCTGCAAGAGGCCGTGAACCGGCTTCTAGCATCTTCATTGCCGAAGGCATAGAACCCTGGTATTGGTATGCAGCCGCACAATTAATAAGGATTGACAAAACCTTAAGGTGCGTTTTCGTTCCATTGGACTTCAAACCCCGATTACAACTGGGGCTGATCACCAGCCGGGATGCATCCGGTGATCAGCCCCCAGAATCTCATCACCAGGTATACATGGCCCCCAGACGCAGCGCGTACAGATGATAGTTCTGCTCTCCCCAGGCCCCCGAGGCAATGGCCCAGCCGGTCCAGTCCTTGCCGAAGCTGGCATTCAGGCCGAGTTTGAGCTCGTAACGATCAACCGGATAGAGGCCGTTCATCGGCAGACTGTCGAAAGACATGGAGCCGTTGTTGCTGAAGTGCCACCAGTTGACTGTGACATAGGGTTGGAACTTGTGGTCTTCATCCCGAATGTAGGTCCGATGCAGACGCAGGCCGAGCCGGCTGACAAGCTCGTTGGAGTCGGCGCCGGACACAAACGTCCCACTGGGCTCGGTCAGATCGTTCTGCGTATAGGCCCTGTAGATCAACTGTGCTTGCGGCTCTATCACCCAGTCGTTATCCAGGGGCTTGGCATAGCCGAGCTCGCCGGAGACGGCCCATCCCTGGGCGTTATAGTTGACATCCGGCAGCTCGTCTCCCTTGACCGTATTGTTGAACCAGCCGTATTGGAACCAGGTGTCGACATAGGTGCCCAGCTTGTTCTCGTCGTTTCGGTACCAGGTATCGTAAATCCCCAGGATCAGTCCATCCACGAGGCCCTGGGCCCGGAAGGGATTGTCCTGGGCCCTGGTATTGCTGTTGCTCTCGCCATATGCAGCCATCAGGCCGATATGGTTGCGGTCCTTACTCTCACTGAAAACGTTCCATTTGCCCAGCTCAGCCCCGCCGTGCAGGAGGAAGGAGTCGGTGGTGACCGTAAAATTATGGTCGGCACTATCGCTCCCGCCCGTCATGCCGACCAGACGCAGCCAGACCGAAGGCGATTTGTCTTCGTCGGGGTTAAATCCCTGCCCTTCCCTGTACTGGGGCTCGCCGAGCCGGTCATGCAGGCTGTGGATGAACATCTGTCCGGCCATCTGCCGGTTGGAGAGATAGGCGGGCACCTCAGGCCTGTACAGCGGTTCTTCCGGAGGTCCGGGAGGAGCGACCGGCGACAAATCTGAGCGCAGATACCAGTTTCCATCCGGACTTATCCCTCCATGGAAGAGCTCATATTCGTAGACACCCGCCACCGCCCGGCCGTTCAGGCTGAAGGCGTTGGCCGCCGAACGGGTCGAATCCAGGACCTGAACCACTAGGATGCCGTCGCCGACAGTCATGGCCCCGGCCCCGCCGGTATTATGCACCGCGATCTTGGTCGCCCCGTTGACGCCGACGGCGGTACCGTCCACCACCAGGGTATCGGAGCGGGTCGCAGCACCGCCCTCGTTGAGCACGGTATTGACCATGAGCAGGCCGCCGTTGGAGATGAAGGTGCCGGAGCCGGGCGTACCGGCCAGCCGTCCGCCGGTAATCGTCAAGACGTTACCTGTTGCAGCATTGGTCATAAGGTCGATGACGCCGCTGTTGGTGAAGATCGTCACTCCGAGCAGCTGACCCTGGACCGTGCCGCCGAGGCTCATGGCGTTATTGGCATTGCCCTGGGGAAGATACTGCCCTGTCGTGTCGATGGCGGTCGCGCCGCTCACCTCGGCCAGAGCCAGCGTGCCGTTGTTGCTGAAGGTGTTGTTGCTGCCGATACCCAGGTCGGCAACGGCCACGCGTACGGTGTCGCGGACCCCGTCGCCGCTGGTATCGGCAAAGTGTCTGAGGTTGAAGGTGCCGTCGTTGACCAGGCTGTTGTTGCTCCCGCCCAGAGTGATGAAGCCATCGATGATACCGGTATTATTTATCTGCGGATCCATTGATCCGGCGGCGGCCCGGAAGAGATCGATGGAGACGACGGCGCGATCGGACAGCGATCCTATCATACCGGCATTATTCAATATCGCGATGCCGTTGGCAGAACCGAAGACCATACCTGCGGACGGAAACCCGTACACCGGACCGACGCTGGAGACGTCCGGCTGCCACCCGCCCATGATGGAACCGCCCTGAGCGATGTTGACAGTGACGTCCCCCCCGCCTTTTGCCTTGATGCCGACACTGTATTCTCCCGTGGCCGAGACCTGGCTGGCGCTGACCTGCACGGTGCCGGTCGTCGAATTGGCCCATATACCGTGGGCTTCGTTTCCCGTGGTCGAGATCGGGCCCGATGCTGCCACGGCAACCGATCCGCCCTGCCCAGGAATACTGCCCAGCACGCCGTTGCCGCTGTCTGTCAGGATGCCGAAGGCCCTCAGACCTGTGGTTGTGATCGGGCCGGTGGCATTGACGGCGACACTGCCTGTATCCGACAGGGCGAGGATACCGTCGCCGCCACCACCCGCGGTGGTGATGCCAGGACCTGTGTAGGTAATATTGACGGGAGCGTCCGCCCGGCTTATGCCCCTGATGCCGACCGGATTATTGGTCCAGCCTGTATTGGGTGCTGCAGCCCCGGACATATTGATATTTGATGCCACCTGCATCGTCACGGCGGCACTCTGTGCGGCAGTACCGCTGGTTTCGGCAGCAATACCGGGATAGATGAGCCCGCTGGAGGTCACGTTGATCGTCGTGCCGCTGTCGGTGATGACCTGGGCCACGCCACTGACGGAACTTGCGCTAATGCCGTAGGCCTGGCTTCCCTGCATGGCGATCGTCCCGCTACGATAGTGCACGGATGCGTCACCGGTGCTCGAATTTGCATACAAGGCCGGCAAGGGATGAGCCACCGGCGGAAACGGTCCCGGTGATATTTCCTAAGGCATCAATACTGGCATTCCCTTTAAGAGCATCGGCCACGGCGAAAATCCCGGCCGACTGGGATCCGCTGATCGTGATCCCCGGGCCGGTATAGGTGACGCTTGCGGAGGCGTTCGGATTACCACCATTTATGGCAGAGGCCAGTATGCCGTAGGTGTCAATTTGGCCGGCAACATCGATCTTGCCCGAGGCGCTCACGGTGGCATCGCCATAGGCAGACGCCACCAGGCCTTGCTGGTGGACAAGAGAAGAGTTGGGAAAACCGGTATTGGTGATCGTTGCGCCATTGGCATTCAACACGACCGGGCTTGAACTGACGCCGGAATTGATACCGCTGACGTTGACGGCGTTGCCGATATTTTCGTTGTTGGTTGTAACCGTGACATTTGAATTCAGTGTGACGTTTACCGCCTGACCTGCCGGGGCCAGATAGGAAATGCCGCTCAGGTAGGGGCCGCCTGCGCAGGTGACAAAACCCGACACCAGAGGCCCGCATTCATTCGCCGCCTGCACAGGCTGTGCTGCTCCAAAAGAGAGAGCCACCATTGAAAAGCCTGCAAGAACACGGAGGCTTCGATATTTTACAGAGCCCCTGCTGATCCCAACGAGAAATCGCTGCCTTTGGAAATTTCGCTTCATCGCTCTTCCTCCTGACATGTATTCTTTATTCGATAACGATATCTCCTCACAGTGTGAAATACATTATATTTACTACGTATCATAGGAATATACTATATTAAATGATTTTACGAAAGGATGTAACTTAAGTGAACTCTATCAAAAAAATACATTAAGTCCCCGATCCATTTTCTAGCGGATTTCACAAAAAGCAAAATAGAGGGAAAATATGACAGGCCAGGTCAGGACCAGAGATCGCCGACCCAGGCCAGACAGGAGGTCTGGGAAATGAGCGTATTGACAGAGCAGAGCTGGTATGACGGGGTGGGAATTTTTGAGGAAAAATGAAGGAAATCGTGGAGGCGGCCTGAGAGAAAGCCTCTCAATAACTGCCTTCAGAACGTACAGGGCGAAACGAAACTACAGCCGGGACCGGCTTCAGGAATGTACAGATCAGGAGGGTAATTGCAGTGCAGCATGAGGCTGCGCAGTCACGGGAGATTGTATTTATTGAACATGACGAGGGTCCTTCCCTGTTGCAGGATCGGGCCATATAAAAAAACCAAGGAGAAATAACCGGAACGGGGGCCGGGCGAAAACAGCTACAGGACCTTCATCACCAGGGTATCGACGCCGTTCTGGATCATGGAAAGCCTCTGGGCCACGCCATAGGAGAGATCCACGTCACGTCCATCCACATAGGGACCGCGGTCGGTAACGACTGCAGTGATTGTTTGACCGGTACGCGGATTTTTCAGCTCCACCTTGGTCCCCAGGGGGAGATCCTTGTGGGCTATGGTATTGGCGTACATATTATAGGGCGAACCATTGGCCATGGTCTTGCCGTGAAAGTCCTTCCCGTACCAGGAGGCGACGACCTGGCCTGGGGGCGGAGGCTCAGCCTTCTTGATGGTCAGCTTCTGTCCCACCTGAATTTTGTCGGGATCGTCGATTTGGTTATCCTTGGCCAGATCCTCGACATTGACATGAAATTTGTTGACAGCCAGGCTCCAGAGGGTGTCCCCGGCCTGCACGGTGTAGTCGGCAGACGCTGTGGTCTTGCGGGTGGTCTGGGACTGTTGGGCGAGCGCTTTTTCTTTGGTTGCCTGATCAAGGGCAGCAGAAAAAGTCCTCTGGGCCGCCGGGGTCTTTATCCCTTCTCTGACGTACCAGTTGCACGACCTGCTCTGGTTGCTGATGGCAACCGGCCTCTGCCGGGCTGCAGCCTGCAGGTTCGTTTGAGCCTGGAAGTGCTGGATATAATGTGTCAGGATGTCATTTCTCTGCAGCATAATCTTATCCATCAACCCTGCGGACGCATATGATCTCGCCCTGAAAATCCCGGAAGGGCCATGAATTGGGCCCAGCCTCTTTCCGGTCAGACACCTCTGCCTGACCGGAATCCGCTCCCGTTTTTCAATCAGCGAAAGACAGCGGCGGCTTACGGTCAGGTCTACAAAACAGTTTCTCTTACTTCTCTATCGGCCAATGAGAGAATTTCTTAAACCCGGGTGATTTTTTTCTCTGGATTTGGCAGATCATCCGGCGAAGCGAGACCTATTTCAGGGCCTCTGCGATCGAATCGCAGACATATTCAATATTTTTCGAGGAGAGACCGGCCAGATTGATACGGCCGCCGCCAACCACATAAATCCCCTTCCTGTCTCTTAGCCAGGCAACGGTCTCATCCGAAATGCCGCTGAATGAAAACATCCCCCGCTGCTCCTTTATGGAGGAAAAATCTCCCCGCACACCCCTCTTGGCCAGACCGTCGACCAGGGCTGCCCGCATGCCGACAATACGCTCACGCATACCATTCAACTCTCCCAGCCATTGCGCATGCAGGGCAGGATCATTGAGGATGGTGGCGACGACCAGACCGCCATGGGCCGGGGGATTGGAGTAACAGACGCGGACCGTGGACTTTAGATGGCTCATGGCGACTTTTGACTCTTCCGGACTGGGACTGACAAGGGTCAGGGCGCCGGTTCGTTCATTATAGAGGCCGAAATTTTTGGAAAAGGAACTGGCGACGAAATAATCTTCCCGCAGCAGGGCAAACTGGGCAATGGCCAGACGGTCCTCAACGATGCCCTGACCCAGTCCCTGGTAGGCAAAATCAAGAAATGGGGTCCAGCCCTTCTGCCGGCTCATCTGTGCAACCTGCTGCCACTGTTCGGCGGACAGATCGACACCGCTTGGATTATGGCAACAGGCGTGCAGAAGAACGATGTCGCGTTCGGGGATCGCCTCCAGACAGGCCAGCATTTTTTCAAAATCGACCTTTTTGGTCACGGGATTGTAATAGGGATATTCGTCCAGAGGAAAACCGGCGGACCCGAAGATTCCCTTATGATTGGCCCAGGTCGGCGCGCTGACCCAGACCTTGGCGTCGGGTTTGAACTTTTTCAGCAGATCGGCGCCTACCCTCAGGGCCCCCGTTCCGCCCGGGGTATGGACAGTTGCAGCACGATACGATGCAATCACCTCACTCTCCTCACCGAAGAGGAGGTTCTGCACACCGGCAGCATAGGATGGATCGCCTGATATCGGCAGGTAAGTCTTGCTGCGTTCCTTCTGCAGCAGTATGGCCTCAGCGGCCTTGACGCAATGAAGAATAGGCGTATTGCCGTCGTCATCCTTATAAACACCGACACCCAGGTTCACTTTCCGGGGATTCGTTTCCTTCCTGAAGGCTTCAGTCAAACCCAGGATCGAATCCTCAGGTGCAGCGTTAATGTTTTTCCACATATTCGTTTTCCTCCAAAACGCATTCTCGGTCAAAAAAGCAAACTTTTAAAATATCGTTTCAGGCAACTGGTGTCAACACTATTGCCCATTTAAATCATTTTTTTCTCCCGCAGCGGGACGACAGCAGAAATACGTCAGGAAAGATGGTGGATTTTTCCCTTTTTTAAAGAAATTAAAAAACCCGGGGCTTGTTTATTTTCAACTGGACACTACTGTTACTGAGTAGTATATAATCGGGAATATTCTACTACCTAGTAGTATACTATTAGCCGTTGATCGTATTGGATATGGCGCCAGAAGAAGAGGTGTTCTTTCGATACGGTCGAATGCATGAGATGAGAAAATCACCTTATTATGAATATTGCTTTGGCAATGTAACACAACAAAGAGAGCTGACGCGATGGATGAAGCCTTAATTTTAGAAAAATTAGACAATCTTTCAAATGAGATCCAATCGTTAAAGGCTGGCGTTCTGGCAGAACTAAAACAGGAGATGATGCCTATTGTCCACCAGACAGGTCCGCTCGTCTCAGACTGTCTTTCGGAACTTGATCAGGAGCAGAGAAGAGATGACCTCGTTCATTTCATGCGCAGCCTTGTTTTGAATGTCGAGACCCTGAATTCCCTCCTCACCACCGCCAAAGGTGCGATGGAACTCAAAAATGAAATCGAACCCATCGCCAAGCTGGTTGTGCCGGGGGCGCTGGAGCTCTTCTCGTCACTGGAGGGGCAGTTCAACGCCGACGATGTGGTAGCATTGATCCGCAACAGCATCGGCAACATCCAGCATTTCAACACCGCCATCACCATGCTGAAGGCCGGTATGGAGCTGAAGGACGAGATCGAACCTATCGCCAAACTGGTTGTGCCGAGATTGCTGGAGACCTTTACCGAGCTGGAAGGACTGTACGACGGAGATGAAATCACTGCTCTCTTGCGGAACACCCTGAGCAATGTCCACAATTTCAACACCGCCCTTACCATGCTGAAGGCCGGTATGGAGTTGAAAGATGAGATTGAGCCCCTGGCAAAGCTTACCCTGCCGGGAATTATCGAATTCTTTAACGAAATGAGCGGAATGCTGAAAGTTGCCGGAGCAGCTGCGGAAGCGGTCAAAAATCTCAAATGTTCTGACGCCCAGGCTGAAGCGATGAGTGCCGTAATACGCGGCATCGATTTGAGCAAATCAAATAGAATAGGACCTGTTGGCGCAGTCAAGAAACTCTATGATCCCAAAGTGCAGGAGGCTCTGGGGATTATATTCACAATGCTGGAAGCAGTGGGGGCAATCAGCCAGGCGCACCGGGACAACCAATAATGAGCCGGTGTTTGCCCGCAGTGGAGCCATCTGATTGCAGCTTCCGGCGGAAGGGAGATCGGCAAAACACAAATGAAATGAACCGACGGAAAACTTTTTTTCTGAACTATACATAGAAAGGAGCAAGAAAACGCTATGAAAAAGCTCGTGGTCCTCGGGGCCGGATGCGGCGGCACCATGATGGCCAACAAAATGCGAAAGAATCTCGACCGCAAAGAATGGGCCATCACCGTCATTGATAAGGATAATATCCACGACTACCAGCCCGGGTACCTCTTTGTTCCCTTCGGCATCAATACCGAAAAGGAAATCAGAAAGACCAAGCGGGAGTTCATCAAGGCCGGTATCGATTTCGTCATCTCCGAAGTGGTCAATGTCGACTGGGACAAACAGGAGATAAGCACGGCTACCCGGGGAAAATTTCAGTACGATATCCTGATCATGTCCACCGGTTGCGATACCCACCCCGAAGAGGTGGAAGGGCTTGCTGAGACCTGGGGCAAGGATGCCTACGGATTCTACCGCTACGACGACTGTGTGGCCCTGAAAAAAGGGCTGGCGCAATTCAACGGGGGCAAGCTGGTGATCAATATCGCCGAGATGCCCATAAAGTGCCCTGTCGCCCCCATTGAGTTCGCCTTTCTCGTTGATTGGCATCTCCATGAGCGCGGAATCCGCGACAAGGTCGAAATCGAGTATGTCACGCCGCTCACAGGCGCCTTTACCAAGCCCGTCGCCACCCAGATCCTGACGGCCGCCTTCGCACAGAAGAATATCAAGATTACCCCCAACTTTGCCCTTGGCTCAGTTGATGGTGAACGAAAGGTTCTTCAGTCCTATGACGGCACCGAAGTGAACTACGACATGCTGGTTTCCATCCCGCCCAACTTCGGTTCCCAGGTGATGATCGACTCCGGCGTGGCCGATCCCATGGGATATATCCCGGTTGACAAGTACACCCTGCAGCCCAAGGATCGTGACAACGTCTGGGTCCTTGGCGACGGCACCAACGCCCCGACCTCCAAGGCCGGCGCGGTAACGCATTTTCAGGCCGATATCCTGGAGGAGAACATTATGGCCTTCATCGAAGGCAGGCCTCAGCACGCGCGATCCGACGGTCATGCGACCTGCTTTATCGAGTCGGGTTACGGAAAAGGATATCTCATCGATTTCAACTATGATGTCGAGCCGGTTGTCGGGCAGTATCCCTTCCCGGCAGTCGGCCCTCTGGGGCTCTTGCAGGATACCGAACTGAACCACGTCTCCAAGCTGCTGTTCAAGTGGGCCTATTTCAACCTGCTGCTGGCCGGCACCTGGCTTGGACCGCCCGCGCTGCAGCTGGGTGGAAAACGCTTAGATATGATTCGAAAGAAATAGGAGGCCGATCAAGGTCACGGACACACAAAACCCCATGGTAATCGTTACCCTGGGGTTTTTTATTCAACACCCGGAAATGCGAGTGCATCGCCAGGAGGCACAGAGGAACGGCCCCGCATAACGAACAGGTCAGAGATGCCGGGGAATATTCGGGAGCTGTTGGCAGGGGAAGCCGATTTTGCCTCCCTCTTCACCCAGGTCGGCCTTGGCTGAAAAGGCAGTAAAGGGCTGGCCGGAACTCAATTTCAATAAACAGACAGGAGGGCGACTACGCTATGAAAAAACTCGTCATTCTCGGCGCCGGATGCGGCGGTACGATGATGGCCAACAAGATGAGAAGGCATCTTGATCGTAAGGAGTGGAATATTACGATCATTGATAAGGACAATATTCACGACTATCAGCCGGGATATCTCTTCGTCCCTTTCGGTATCAATACAGAAAAGGAAATCCGGAAGACCAAGAGAGAATTCATACGCCCGGGGATAGATTTTATCATCTCGGAGTTGGTCAATGTCGATTGGGACAAACAGGAAATCGCAACTGCGACGCGGGGGAAGTTTTTCTATGATATCCTGATCATGTCTACAGGTTGCGATGTCCGCCCCGAAGAGGTGGAGGGGCTTGCCGAGACCTGGGAGAAAAACGTTTACGGCTACTACCGTTTTGATGACTGCGTTGCATTGAAAAAGGCCCTGTCCCAGTTCCAGGGCGGCAAGCTGGTTGTCAATATCGCCGAGATGCCGATCAAGTGTCCGGTGGCGCCTCTGGAATTCGCCTTCCTGGCCGATTGGCATTTCCATCAACGGGGCATCCGGGACAAAGTCGAGATCGAATTTGTCACCCCCCTCACCGGCGCCTTCACCAAACCCGTCGCCACTCAGGTTCTGACCGAGGCCTGCAGGCAGAAAAACATCAAGATCACCCCCAATTTCGCCTTAGGCTCCGTAGACGGCGACAGGAAGGTGATCCAGTCATACGACGGCACCGAGGTGAATTATGACATGCTGGTCTCCATTCCGCCCAACTTCGGCTCCCAGGTCATGATCGACTCCGGCGTAGCCGACCCCATGGGCTATATCCCGGTGGATAAATATACCCTGCAGCCAAAAGATCATGACAATGTCTGGGTCCTGGGCGACGGCACCAATGTGCCGACTTCCAAAGCCGGCGCGGTTGCCCACTTCCAGGCGGATATCCTCGAAGAAAACATCATGGCCTTCATCAGCGGGGATGTCCAGCATGCCCGGTCGGACGGGCACGCGCTCTGATTCATCGAATCAGGCTTCGGGAAAGCCTACGTAATAGATTTCAACTACGACATCGAGCCGGTTGTCGGTCAATACCCCTTCCCCAGCATCGGCCCCATGGGGCTTCTGCAGGATACGGAAATTAACCATCTCTCCAAACTTATTTTCAAATGGGCTTATTACAATCTGCTGCTGGCAGGGACATGGCTTGGTCCGCCTGCGCTCCAACTGGCAGGTAAACGGATGGACATGATCAAAAAGAAGTAGACTAGAGGCTGACAGAATCCGCGGCAGGCGGCGGTGGATTCTGTCAGCCTATCCTGGCATCGACGCATATTCTGTAGCGCCGAGGGCTGCAGTGGCCGCAGACGGCTGTATGCGTATCCGTCACTGGCCGATTGCCGCACCCCACTTTAATCGCTGCTACCGACTCCGGAAAGGTGTCGGGAGGCTGGAAATCGTAAAAATGAAGCCAGCCTCCGCGACGGCAAACCGTCAGGGCCAGGTCAAGATAGCGTCCTGCGGATCCTGGAAGAGGCATTAGCACCCGATCAAAAGTCCTCTGCAGCCGGGGCAGGACATCCCTGACATCTCCGGCAAGGAGGACGACGTTCTTTATCCGTCTGTTGGCGGCCAGACTCTTCAGCGCGTACCGGTGCGCATCGGGATTTTTTTCAATACCGACGATCTCCCCTGCCCTGCTGCCGGCAGCCAGAATCAACGGAAAGGCCCCGATTCCTGAAAACATGACCAGGATCTCCTCTCCGGGGCCGATCAGGGCAGCGATACGCTGCCGTTCATGGCTGCTTCGGACGGAAAAATAGACCTTCTCCGGATTCAGGAGGAAACGAACCCCGTTTTCTCTGTGAACAGTCTCCCCTAGTCCCTCTCCGCCGATGACTTTGAGAGAGAGGGTCCGGAATTCCCCCTCATAGTTTCCGACCCGTTTGGCAACAGTCCGGATATTCCGGTGGAGCCTGAGAATCGCCGCGGCAATCAGATTTTCCTTCGCCTCCAGCAGCACCGGCACGATAATTATGGCGACGCTGCCGACAACATCGAAGGAGCCGACCAGCAGTCCCCTCTCTTCGGGGGTCAGGACCTCGCGCAGGGCCTCCTTCAGCTTCACGGACGCTTTAACAGCAGCAGCTGTCTGCCGGCATATTTTTCCCCTTCAGCCATCGCTTGATAATAAGCGAGGCGCAACCGACCCCGGGATTGACCCTGACGGCATCCACCGGGCAGTTCATGGCGCAGGCGCCGCACTCCATACAGCCGTCTCTGTCGTCGATACGGGCCTTTTTGGCGACCAGGATAAAGACAGCGTGCGGACAGACCTGGAGGCACATGCCACAGCCGATACAGGTCTCCTCATTCAGTGTGATCGAACTTACCCCGTCAATATAGCGTATATCTTTCATTATCAATCTCCTTACCCGATAAACCGACAGGCTGGCCAAACTGGCAGAACCACAACGAATTATGAAAGTGCGTCACTTCAGTATGTCTGGACCGGATGAGTCAGCCTCAACAAAGTGCGCGACCTTGTCACTCCGGCATGACAAGGTCGCTGCTTTTGGAGAGCTCTCATATAAAAGGGGACGCAATCCAGAACGCCAGGGCCCCGGCAAGGCTCACGGCCTGGAGAGGAATGGCCCATTTCATTTCTCTCTCAACACCGGACGGCGACGTAAAGGGTGTCGACCCGGTGAAATTCATCGCCAGGTACGAACCGAGAGCAATAGTCAAAACGAGCATGCAGATCTTGTCGGGGATACTGCCCGTTCCTCTCGTGGCCAGCAGGAGGAGAAACCCCATACCCAGACCGGCAGCAGAGCCTTTTAACGCAAATGCCCGACCGGGGAGCCAGGGCAGAAATATCGGCGCCAGTACTGCGCCGGCAAGGGTCCCTGCGGCAAAGGCTGCAAGGGCCAAACCTCCGCGTTCCACGGCCTGGCTCAACGAAAAAAGCCCCGGCTTCAGCCCCGAAATGAGCATCAGTACCGGCAGTGCCCACCATATTTTTTTTATGAACTGCACCAGCTCTACCGGGATCAGGACCATGCGTTCACGCAGGGTGAAGCTTACCTGGCGCATAGCCTCGTCTGCCGCATTTCCCTGCTGAAGAAAGCGTGGCAGATCCTTGGCCCGTATCGGTCCATAAATCACGGAAAAACCGGTCTGTCTTTTCACCTCGTGAGCCGAGACCCCCGCGGCAGCCAATTGAGGCAGGATCAGACGACGGTGGCTGATTTTCTCCGCCAGGCCCGTCACACGCAGCCGGTTGACGATCTCCCGGGTCGAAAAGGTCTTTTTCCCGGCGGCACACCAGACATTTATTCCACAGGTATCGAGGACCAGCAGCCAGACCTCGCAATCCCGCAACTCCTTTCTCACCGCATCAAATGTCAATTTATAGTTGGCGGTGACGATAACCGGCGACTCGGAATCGGGATTCCCGACCCCGTACAGACCGGGAGCAAGCCGATAGCCTTCCCGGTTGAGTCCAAGTCTTACCCGAAGAGTCCCCCAGTGATCCCCCAGAGAAAGAGCGGTCTTCACCAGAGGCACAAAGTCTGATCCCGTCTGCTTAAAGGCCCGCACAGAGGGGGACAAGGAATATCCGGGCCGTTCAAAAGGGTCACTGGGCGGAGGAGGCGGGCCGCCGCAGCAGACCTCCGCCTTGGGATCCGCAGGCCTCCCGGTGCCGACTTCATACACCTGTCCCGTTGACGGGCAGCAGGAGGGGTTTTCCGTCGTAGCTCTCGGCCCGCAGCAGGAGCTCTCGGCCATGGGTATATTGAGTTTTTGTTCGTTCATCCCGGACCTTCATAGAAATTATATCGCGTATTCTCTCGAAACGTACGCGAAACATGCGTTGGCCGTAAACGTTTCTGAAAAGACTGAATTTGACAGAAAATGGAGAATGAAAAATATCTGCGTGGACTGTCAAAAGGAGGACCAGCACACACTTGCATCAATTTTAAGAAGGACATATCTCTTTTTAGAGACGCCTGCAACATCGGCCGGATCAAACCGGCGGTCTCCGGTCTCGGCTCTACTTCTTCTGCTTGTCCCGATCGGTCAGAGCGGGTTGCTGCGGTACACCGGCGACATAATCCGTTGGCCGAACCGATATTCCAGCTCCCTGAGATATGATGCTGTTATAGCTGGAGGTCAGTTTTTCCGGAGACCAGATCTGTCGATTCTTGCAGGCCACAGATTTGCAGAACCGTCCATCGGTAAGGGCATCAAACAAAAAATCCATATATTCATAGTAGTGATGCGGCCATTCGGTATTCTTGCCCTGCGGACCGTCATAGATCCAGATATTCTGCCGGTATTCTCCACCGGGACTGACGATTCTATAGCCCAGGGTCTGGTAGGTCCTTGGGCCGAGATCGAGGGGCGGCAGATGGTCACTGGTAACCAGGATAATACCCCGCGGATCCATTTCCCTGAGTTTTTTCAGATAGTCGGCCAGGGCTCCGGCCCGATAGTAAAATTGCTGCAGGGCCAGGTAAGTCTGCGATCCCTTTCTTACGCCGACAATATCGACCATTGGCGGAAACCGGTTTGTGTCAGTTGCATGCGGCATATGCCCATAAATCCCCAGGACATAATTGAGAAAAGGCTGACCATCGGCAAGCAATTTCTGAACATAGGAGAGATTCTGATCAAAAAGGTCCCCGTCGAAGATATAGCTTTCAGGGATATCATATTTCAGGTAGGTCGGCCTGTTACCGGCATAGATGGTAGGGAAATTGGTCTCCTGGAATCCGAGGGAGCGATAGGCCTTGTCGGAATTAAAAAATTCCGGTTTGAACGGCTGGGTGGCAATAGTCCGATATCCCGCCCCGGCGAGCAGGCCTGGCAGACAGGGCGTTGCGGTGCCGTTGAGCATATTGAATTCAGCGGAAGAGTAGAGCTTGTAAGCCGGGACACCGCAAAGGACCTCGAATTCGGCCTGGGCCGTGCCGCCTCCAAAGACCGGAGATTGGGCGATATGCATGTTTTTCCGGAGGGGCTCAAAGCGGGCAGGAGCCGATGGGGTGCGGTATTGCAGTTTGGCAAACTGTTGCGGGTCGAGAAAGGACTCCAGAACCAGGATGTGGATATTGCGTTTTTCTTTCAGTGCATCACTGAGCAGGGCCGGATCCCGTTCGGGGTCGCTGAGTGCCGGCATAATGCTGAGCCTTTCCAGGGCATCGCGTTTGTCGGCAGCAAAGAGAAAGAGAGAAAGCGTGCGTCCCATCACCGCCGATGTCGAGCAGTCGGACCAGGGGAGGAGATGGATTCCCAATATTTCAGCCCCGCGCAAAAAATGGCGCGGCGCCTTATAAGCGGCAAGGGGAGGACAGGCGGCCAGGATGAGCAGCAGAAGCGGGATGAGAAACTGCCTGGGCTGCCGCTTCAAGAGCAGAAGGAAGCCTCCGATCCACCCCAGCGCAAAAAAAGTTCCCAGGATCTTCATCCAGAGAGGTGAAACATTCAAGCCCTCGGGCAGCAGACTGATATCATCCAGCTTGAAAACGCTCTGCATGAAGATATAGAAAAGATCCATGCCGGCATAGAGAAGCATGAAGGGAATAACTGCAATCACGACCCGCCAAGGTCCGGGACGCATACAGTACAGAAGGGCGGCAAACAACAGAAAGAGATACGGAAGTTCAAAACGGAAGGCGATGATAAAATCGTCTATACCGCCAATCGTTTGAAAACCCAAGGAAACACCAACGAGGAGCGCGGAAAATATGACGTACGGTAATATTTTGGAAAAATTTTTCTTCAAGGATGTATCATATGCTCCATAGGCGTGAAAAAACAGGGAAGATAGAGGGAATCACCCTCCCAAGGAGGCTAAAGTATTCGATTCTCCTTCTCTTGGCAATAATTTTCAAGACGTCTCCAATCAAGGCCCCGGGAACGTTCAGGCTTGCCGGCTGTATCCATTCGGCGCCTCCCGTTTCGATACAGTCTTTTAGGTGCCCCAGAACATATCCCCATGAAATTTTGCCGGCCTTTTTAAATGCGCCGATATCAGCAGACATATAACAGCCAGATGCCGTGAGATCTTATCTATTCGGCCAGGTGACCATCTTTGGTCAGCCACAGTTCTTCCATCCTGTACATATGCCAGTAGTCATGCATCAGTACATGCCGGGCGAAGATAAAAAGAGTATAGCATTCGTATTCGGGATGGGTGGCACTCTTCTGCCAGGCTGCAGAATCCGCCCCTGCAAGGAGCTGGAGCTGTTTTTCCCGATAGCGGCTAAACTGATCGAGGGCAGCAGCCATTTCGAGCCGGCGAGGTGTGGCGAGTCCGTCTGCCGGGGGGATATAGGGAACGAAGACCGGATGGTCTTCCTGCACGAACCGTTGAAAACGATCCAGCCCCATCACCTGCACCTCCGCCAGATGGCTGACATGCTCCGCTATGGTCCAGAAGCCCTTTCCTCTCCTCAGATCCAGGCGGTCTGCCGGAATGGATTGCACCATCTCGGACAACACCCTTGGCACCCGTTTCAGACCATCCAGAATATCTGTCTTCCTCTCCATATCCACCTCCGAGAGTGTAAATGCTGCGCCGTTTCCGCCACCACAGGCAGGAAATCGCCACGGTATTGCCTTGCCGAAGTAACGAGCTTTCATGATGCGCTGTGGCTGGCAAATCTGGTCCGGTTATGCTGGTCAGAGTAACAACTTCCTCTCGACACTGCAATCAATCCGGAAGATCTTCTTATCGATCTAGTTGACAATACCCGCGCCGATAAGAATCATCTTTCCTTCTGCACACAGGGATATATACACTTCTGGAAAATGTTCGCGTAAACATTCCGGACAGATACTATGACTTATCAAAAAATCTGGAGGAGTCTGGTAAAACCGGCGGCCCTTCTCCCCTATCCCGGCAGCATTTTTCTGCTTGTCGCAATAGCAACAGATCAAGAGCAAACCCAGCAGTCCATTTTCTGATTGCATATACGTTTGCATCGCTCTATCTCCAATCTGTAGTGTTGAAACGTATTGCACGCCTCCCCCCCACGCCTGAAATCCCTGCCGTTCTCACCATTTTCCACCTGCAAAGGCACACTGTACACACTGTAAAAAAGCTCTCATTACGCTCCTATGATTTTAGAATTAAAATCATATTGAGAGGCATTATCTGAAACGATCGCGATTTTCTGGCGTGGCCGATAAAGCACACAACAAAACACTATCCTAATCATACTCTAATTATGGCATGGTACATGATGATCCGAGGCATATTGCGGCAGCAGTGATGACACCCAGCGAGGTCGTCTTGATTCGGAAACGGAACGGGAGTGAAAAATGGATAAAAGCACCGAAGATTTACTGAATACAACCATTGAACAACAGAATATCAAAGTACATTTTCAACCGATCGTCCATCTGCAGACCCAACAGATCTACGGGTATGAAGGACTGGTCCGTGGACCGGTCAACACTGTACTCCACTCCCCTACCCGGCTTTTCGAGGTGGCCACCTGGGCCGGCCGGCTGTCTGAGCTCGATCTTCTTTGTCGAAAGATAACCATCAAGCGGTTTGCGCAAATCGACTTGCCCGGCAGGTTGTTCATCAATGTCGATCCCTGCAGCATCGTCCACGAACACCTTTGCGAGGGACAGACCCTGACATATATTGAGCAATGCGGACTCAACCCCAACCAGGTCATAATCGAGCTGACCGAGACCCACATGGTTGAAGATGTCCGGATAATGCAGCAGGCCATGAACCATTACCGGGAGATGGGGTTCAGGGTTGCCCTGGATGACCTGGGGGCCGGCTACTCCGGGTTGAAACTGTGGTCTCAGATCCGGCCGGATATCGTCAAGATCGACCGGCATTTCATTCAGGGCGTGGATGAAGACAGGACCAAGCAGCAGTTTGTCAGTGCCATCATCAACACCGCCACACTGCTCGGCTGCCGGGTCATTACCGAAGGGGTGGAGACCGAAAAGGAATATGCCACCCTGCGTAAGTTAGGTGTGGAAATGGTGCAGGGGTACTATTTCTCCCGCCCGGTGGAAATACCCCCGCTGACCATTTCTCCCAAATTATTCAGGAGAGACCCGCGTACCCACAAGGAGGATGAATCACCGACCATAGAGATCCTGCTCAGGACAGCCGTCTCGGTACAGGCCGATACCAAAGTGGCAGTTGTCGGCGATCTCTTCACCTCCATGCCCGAGGAAAAATCGGTGGTCGTTCTTCACGACACCGAGGTGTTGGGAATGGTCCTGAGAAAAGACTTTATGGATATTTACGCAAGCTTATACGGAAGATCCGTTTTCGGTAAGCAGCCGATATTCCGTTTTATGAACCGAAATATCATGCAGGTGGAAAAAAAATTATCCCTTGAAGACGCCAGTTTTCGTCTAACGACCTCACTTGATATTTACACTGATGAATTCATTATCCTCGAGGACTGCTGTCTTGCCGGGAAAGGCCGGATAATTGATCTGCTTCATGAAATCACAAAGCTGCAGGTGAGCAAGGCCCGCCATGCCAATCCGTTGACCATGCTGCCGGGCAATGTCCCCATCCAGAAGCAACTGCAGAAACTCTTCAAGGACTCCGTATCCTTTACCGTCTGCTATTTTGATCTCGACAATTTTAAGCCATTTAATGATTATTTCGGTTTCAGCCGCGGCGATAAAGTCCTGGGGCTGGTTGCCGAACTGCTGGTGACCAACATCACCGGTCAGGATGATTTTATCGGCCATATCGGCGGCGATGACTTCGTGGTCATCTTCCGGAGCGACACCTGGCAGACCTCGGTGACACGCATCCTCCAGCAGTTTGATGAAAGTATTGGCGGATTTTATAAAGACCATATCGGCAACGTTATCACCGTTGCTAACCGGGAAGGGAAGGAACAGCAGTACAGTCGCATGACCCTGTCCGTCGGAGCTGTTATGGTGAAACCGTCGGATTTCCTATGCCGGATCGACCTTTCGGAGGCCGCGGCCATTGCCAAGCATCATGCCAAGGCCCTGCGGGGAAGCAGCCTCTTTATTTATGATCTGCAACCCGCCACCTTAGAGGCGTAACTGTAAATAAATTGTGAAGGATCGTGCCGATTGAACAAAATCACAAGCGTAACAGCGCTCCGGTGAGGATTGTGTGAGTGAGAAGCGAGCAATACAACTCAAACCCGGATGTGGGCACCATGGTCTTGCCTGCCTTTCGAGGATCCCGCAAGGTTCCTCGAAAGGCAGATCACGGATCAGATGGTTATAAAGGGTTTTACCTTATCAAAAATCTTGGGGCCGATGCCCTTCACTTTTTTCAGATCTTCTATGGATGTAAAGTTTCCATGCTCTTTCCGATAGGCAACAATATCCTCAGCCTTTTTCTTGCCGATACCCTTGACCTTGACCAGGGCAGCCTCGTCCGCGGTATTGATATTTATCTTGTCGGCAATCGCAGCCCCGGGCGCAGGAAGGGGGGGCGGTACAGCGGGCTTTACGACCTGTGTATCCTTGGCAAGGTCAGTTGGAGTGGCCGCACGGGCAGCCGAAACGGAAAAGGCCAGCAGCAGACTCAACATCATGGCAACCACTACGTTCATCTTTTTCATTTGTTTCTCCTTTTGTTTTGACAGGTTGGCGTTATGCCTCAGACAATGCATCAAAGACTTCCCTCCTTCAAACCTATAACTCATCATCACTCTAACAAATAAACAACCCCATTTCCTCATAATTTTTAACGTACATTCAAAAAAATATAGGTTGAGTGGCATCGGGATTCCTGCCCTCAGATATCCAGACGAACCCACCGGGTGCAGAACCTATTGGCGGTCTCCAGGAGTTTCTTTATATTCTGCCCCTCCTGGGCAATGAGATGGAGTCCTCCCTGCACATCAACAGCAATCACCATACCAGCAGAAAGAGTCTCCTGATTCTCTTGCCAGACAACCGCGGCAGGGCCCTGCACAAACTCCACAGCCAGTTCTCCATCCTGGACCTGATAATAAACCATCTGAGCCAGAGCGTGGAACTCGTGTTTAGAATGGGCGGAGGCCTTGACGGTCATTGTCCGTATATATCCGGCCTCGTCTATCGCCCTCTCCGGGATGATGATTGCGCTGCTGCACTCCAGCATCCGGTTCTCTGCAAACTGTATAATGATGGCATCCTTGCCCATGGCATTCCCTCCTTTTTCGCATAAGATCACAGGATTGCTATTGATTGAAATTTATTTTGTATAATAAGTAAGTTAACAATAAACTGATCTGTATTTTCCACAACCGTCTCCTGGTGAAAGCAGTCACTGCCCCCTTTGCCGGAAATGAACCGGACCGCAATTCGACTAGCGGGAAAGAGGTCTGAAAATTTTTCTTGAATTTTGATTAATTATTTGTTAAGCAAAAATTATATACAGGTATCATCTTGTAGTGTTGGGCTTTATTACCGTATCTCCACCGGCCGCCACTGCAGCGACCCGTGTTTCATCACAACCAGGCTGGCCGGCCAAGCATGAAAGCGCATCACTTCACTCTGGCAAGGCCGCTGTTCCTGGCACGCTTTCATAGAAAAGTAATATGTTTATCAACTTGCAGGAATCATCTTTTAAGGAGGTTCAATGGAAGCTGTAAACAACAGTATTACTCCCACCCCGTCCGATACTTCCTGTTATCTCATCGCCGAAATCGATCCGCCCAAGGGGGTGAACCTGGCCGGCTTTCTGAAGACCGCCCTCAGCATCAGAGGCCGGGTAAACGCAGTCCGGGTAACGGACAGTGAACATGCCGTCATGCGGATGTCGCCCCTCGCACCGTGCCTGACATTAAAAGAGCGCAATATCGAGCCGATTATGATTATAACCGGCCGAGACCGTAACCGCATCTCTTTCCAGGCTGATCTCCTGGCCGCAGCAGCTCTGGGCATCAACAATATCGTCATCAAGGAGGGGCATGATCCAGCCGAGGGAGATCAGCCCGTGGCCCGGACCAGCGGAGACCTCGACCTGCAGTCCATGCTGAAATGCGTTGCCTCCTTGAACGCCGGCAAGGACCTGGCCGGAGAGCCGCTGGATGGCGCCACCCAGTTCTCCATCGGCGTTTCACTTGATCTCTCCGATGACGTCACGGTCAATAAGGAGCGTGCCGATTTCTTTCATATCATGCAGGATTACGGCGTCGGCTCCGTCACCCTCGGCCCCACCTACGATATAAACATCATAGAACAATTCCTGCCTGTGGCGGAGAAAACCGGCATAAAGCTCTTCACCTCGGTGATGTTTCTGAAGTCTGTGACCATGATCCGTTATCTCAACAATCTTCCAGGCATCCCCTCCATCCCTCAGGAGTTCCTGAAGAAAATGATGCAGGCCCCGGTCAAGAAAGAGGCCGGCATGCAGGTAGCTGCGGAATTTCTGAAAGAACTGGTCCCCCTGGGGGACGGCATTGTCCTTCTTGCCATTGGCTGGGGAGACAAATTGCCTGAATTTCTCGATCTCATCCAGCGATAGCAGGTTTTTCGACCTCCTCTGCACAAGGAGGACAAGCACGAGGGTAATTTGGGCAAGGTTTTCTCTGTCCCGGATGAGCAAGGGGTACCCGGACAGGCTGAAAGCAACACAGTATCAACGGTGGCCAAACGTGGATAAAACACAACTGTCATCCTATCCGAACCTGGATAAGGTCACCCAGAGACTTGGGTCAAATCTCTATCTTTACCAGATACTTGACCAGTCGCCCAACGGAGTCGTCATCGTAAGCCTGGACCATCGGATTATCCACGCCAATCCTGCCGCCAGCGCCTTTTTCGGCTCGCCGGACAACACACTCACCGACCTTGGCCTGGCAGAACTCCTGGGGCCTGACAATAGAGGCCTCTTGCAATCGATCAAAGATTTTCTCAACAATCCAAAAAGGACGGAGGCGTCCCGGCTCAGGGCGGAGATCATCACCAACCCAGCCACCAGTTACCGCTGTGTTCTCGATACGGTTGTCGCCTATCTCCCCTCGACGCCGGAATACTATCTTATATACCTTCATGATATTACAACAAAAAGACAGCTTGAACGGGAGCTGAGGCGACGAAATGCCTTCTTCCATAACCTCATTGACTCCTCGGTCGATTCAATCATTGCCGCAGATATGAAGGGAACGATCATCCTATTCAACCAGGGAGCACAGGCCCTGCTGGGCTATAGTGAAAAGGAAGCGGTCTCAAATCTTCATGTTACCGGACTCTATCAGGAAAATGTCGCCTATGAGTTGATAAAAAGGATGCGCAGCAACGATTTCGGCGGCCAAGGCAAGCTTCTTCGGCATGAGATCATCATCAAGCATAAGGACGGCCACAGTATTCCGGTCAGTTTTTCAGGGGGGATCATTTACGATAAAGGTCAGGAAATCGCCACATTCGGGATCTTCACCGACATGCGGGCCATCCTCCAGATCGAAGAGGATCTGGAACACACCCACAATATGCTGATCCAGTCGGAAAAAATGGCGGGACTGGGGAGGCTTGCCGCCGGAGTGGCCCATGAGATCAACAACCCTATGTCCGGGATAATGCTCTATGCCAATCTGGTCCACGAGGAACTGGGCCGGGATCACCCTCTGCATGAGGATTTGAACACCATCATCAGAGAGGCTGAACGCTGCAAAGTCATCGTCGCCGATCTGCTGGAGTTCTCCCATCAGACGACCTATGAAATGGAATTGACCGATCCCAATTCCGTGATCCGCAAGACCTTGGGTGTGCTGAAAAACCAGCCGTTATTCCAGAATATCCAGATTGACCTCAGGCTTGATGAGAACATTCTGCCGATCTTCGGCAATTCAATGCGCCTGAATCAGGTCATCATGAACATCCTGATCAATGCGGCCCAGGCCATGGGAGGCCACGGCGGCCTGAAGATCATCAGCCGGACCAGGGCTAATAAAGACATCGATGAAATTATCATCGCCGATACAGGTCCGGGCATTGAAGAGAACCTGCTGGAAAAAATTTTCGACCCTTTCTTCACCACCAAGGCCACAGGAGAGGGAACCGGTCTCGGTCTGTCCGTGTCCTACGCCATTGTCAAGGAGCATAAAGGCAGTATCAGAGTCACCTCCGCACCGGAATCCGGAGCCACCTTCACCCTTCGGTTTCCGGCAGTTATGCACAATCAAATTGGAGAAAACCATGAGCAATAACGCCATCAATCCGGAGAAAGGGAATAAAAAATTCCTGAATAAACTGGAGTCAATGAAAATCGATGTTCATGCCTGCTTCCAGTGCGGACGCTGTTCTTCCGGTTGCCCCGTGTCCGATTTCTTTGATCTCCAGGTCATGGAAGTCGTCCGCCTTGCCTCCTATGGCATGGAGGATATCCTGCTGAAGAGCAAGACCATCTGGCTCTGCGCCGCCTGCGAGACCTGTGCCACGCGCTGCCCCAACGATATAGAAATCGTTGCTCTGATGGACGTTCTCAGGTCGCTAGCCCTGAAAAAAGGCGTCACGCCAGCCCAGCCGCGCATCCCGATCTTTCATCGATCTTTTTTGGATTCCGTTAAAAACTGGGGCCGCACCTACGAGGTGGGCATGATCGCCGGATACAAACTCCGTTCAGGAGACCTGATGGGCGACATAAAACTGGGCCTTGACATGTTCCGGAAGGGCAGGCTCGGGATCTTGCCGCATACCATTAAAGAAAAAACCGAGATCAGAGCGATTTTCTCGGGCAAGGGCAAGGAGTATGACAGATGAGACTCTCCTACTACCCCGGCTGTTCACTCCAGGGGACGGCCCTGGATTACGACCATTCCGTCCGGGAAACCTGCGCCAGGCTCGATATTGACCTGGTGGAGATCCCGGACTGGAACTGCTGCGGCGCCTCTTCGGCCCATATGACCGACCACGAAATCGGACTGCGCCTGCCCATCCGCAACCTGGTGCTGGCCCAGGAGGCCGGACATGACATCCTGGTTCCCTGCGCAGCCTGCTTTCAGCGCCTCTGCGCAGCAGACAAGGCGGTAAGGCACGACCCGGAACGATGGGACATCGAGAGTTATAACCCCGGCATGAAAATCATCCATATCAGCAGCCTGCTGGCCAGTGACGGCTTCCTGGAACGTATCACCGCCCGCGTCCGCAAGCCGCTTGGAGATCTCACCCTCGCATGCTATTACGGCTGTCTGTCGCTGAGGCACCCCAGGATCACCGGCGCTGTCAATCATGAACGGCCCGAGACTCTGGAAAGCATCGTCAGGGCCATCGGCGCCAGTTCCGTATCCTGGTCGCATAAAACCGAATGCTGCTCCGGCAGCCTGACCATGGCCAGGCCGGACATCGCCCGGAAGCTGGTCGGGGACATCATCGCTGCAGCCAGGAAGGCAGGCGCCGCCGCCATGGTCACTGACTGCCCGATGTGCCAGGCCAATGTGGAGAGTCGCCAGCTTTATAATGCCGGCGAGGACCCGCCGCTGCCTGTCTTTTTCGCCACCGAACTCATCGCCGCCGCCCTTTCCGGCGATTACCCGAAAAAGCAGCAGAAGGTCCACCTGGTCCGACCTGATGCCATGACAGATCTCTTTCCCAATTCCCCAACGGAGGGTACTGCATGAATCCGAACACAACATCCCGGCCTGGAGTCCACCCCACCGGAGCGGTCCTGGTTGTCGGCGGCGGCATCAGCGGCATGCAGTCCGCCCTGGATCTAGCCAACTCCGGATTCAAGGTCCATCTGGTTGAAAGATCTCCTGCCATCGGCGGCAAGATGGCACAGCTGGACAAGACCTTCCCGACCAACGACTGTTCCATGTGCATCGTCTCGCCCAAACTGGTCGAGGTGGGCAGGCACAGGAATATCGAGCTGCTGACCCACAGCGAGGTCAAATCCCTGGACGGGCAGGCGGGCGATTTCACCGCCACGATCACCAGTCATGCCCGGTATGTGGACACGGTCAGGTGCAACGGCTGCGGTCTCTGCGAGATCACCTGCCCGGTCACCTGTACCTCGTGGTTTGCCGAACAGCCGGCCCCAGGCGAGAAGAAAAAGAAGATGAAATCCGTTGAAAAACGGCTTATTACCGGACCGGGACAACCCAAACCCCAGTCCCTGTCCGGCTGGACCTTTACGGTGGATGAAGCCGCCTGTCAGAAATGCGGCAGCTGCTTCAAGGCCTGTCTGCACGAGGCCGTCGTCTGGGAAAAAGGAGACATCGCCCATATCCGGCCGGAAAAATGTACCGCCTGCGGCGCCTGCTTCGTCGCCTGCCCGGAAAAATTCTCGGCGGTTTCAGTCTCCGATGCCCCGGAGATGGAAAAAGGCCTGGGTGCCGCCATCGTCGCCCGTTCCAACGCCATCAAGGGAGAGATTGCAGGCCAGGACCGGCGTGACTGCATCCGCTGCGGCCTCTGTGCGATGATGTGTGAGAAGGTGATGCATATCGGAGCCTTGAAGATGGTTGAGGAGGGCATCGAGGCCGGAATCGATATCTGTCAGGTCTGCGGTGCCTGCGTCTCCGTCTGTCCGGTGAACTTTCTTGAAATCAACCGTCTGACCAACAAGACGCCACGGCCCCTTCTCAATGCCTTCAATGAAGGGCTGAACACCAGAAAGCCGATCAATATCTTTTTTCCCCAGGCTGTGCCCCGGGTCCCGGTCATCGATGAGGCCAGCTGCGTCCATCTCAATACCGGCGCCTGCGGTATCTGCCGGTCCATATGCGGTCTGAAGGCCATTGATTACAGCCACACGGAATCCGAGTTGCAAATCGAGATCGGCTCGGTGATCTTCTCGCCCGGTTTTGAGGTCTTCGATGCAAAAAAACGCGGGGAGTTCGGATACGGCCACTATAAAAACGTTGTCACCAGCATCGAATTCGAGCGGCTCCTCTCGGCCTCCGGGCCGACCTCGGGCAAGGTGATCAGGCCTGGAGACGGCGGACACCCGAAGAAGATCGCCTGGATTCAATGCGTCGGCTCCCGCGATCACTCCTGCGACCGGGACTACTGCTCTTCGGTCTGCTGTATGTACGCCACCAAGGAGGCCTTCATCGCCCGAGAGCATGACGCCTCCATCGAACCCACGATCTTCTATATCGACATGCGGTCCTTCGGCAAGAACTTCGACGCCTATGTCTCCCGCGCCCGGGAAAAGAACGTCCGCTACGTCCGCGCCATGGTCAGCCGGGTCTTCGAGGACCCCCGGACCGGCAATCTCGAACTGCGGTACGTCTCCGAAGGCGCGAAACATACGGAGATCTTCGACATGGTCGTCCTCTCGGTTGGCATTCAGATTCCGGAAAGGACCAAGGAACTCGCCCGCCGGATAGGGATCGCGACGGACAGCTTCGGTTTTGCCGTTACCGGCGCCTTCACGCCCCTGGCCGCCTCCCGGCCGGGGGTCTTCGTCAGCGGTGCCTTCAATGGCCCCAAGGACATCCCCGAGACGGTCATCGAGGCATCTGCCGCAGCCCAGGCCGCTTCCGCCGGTCTTGCAAACTCCAGAGGCAGCCTGATCACGGAGGAGGTCCTTCCCGAAGAGCGGCCTCCTTCCCCCGACGAGGAACTGCGGATCGGGGTCTTCGTCTGCCATTGCGGAGCCAATATAGCCTCGGTTGTCGAGGTGGACAAGGTTGCCGAGTATGCCAAAGGCCTGCCGGGAGTCGTCTATGCCGACCACCCGCTCTACACCTGCTCCCAGGACTCCCAGGAGGCAATCCGGAAAATCATCGAACAGAACAAGCTGAACCGGGTGGTAATCGCGGCCTGTTCGCCGAGCACCCACGAGCCGCTCTTCATGTCCACCCTCAGGCAGGCGGGAATAAATAAATATTTCTTTGATATGGCCAACATCAGGGATCAGTGCAGCTGGGTCCATCCCGCGGAGCCCGGCCCGGCCACTGAAAAATCCAAGAGGCTCATGCGCATGGCCGTCTCCAATGCAAGCCAGACCAGGCCGCTGACCGAGTTGGAATTCGCAGTGGATTCCAGTCTTCTTGTCATCGGCGGCGGTGTTGCCGGGATGACCGCGGCAGTCGAGGCCTCCCGGCAGGGGTTTGGCGTCTATCTGGTCGAACAGCAGGCAGGCCTGGGCGGCCAGGCCCAGTCTCTGCGATGGACCTCGGACGGGATGGACATCGGCGGATACGTGCAGGATCTGAAACAGCAGGTGATGAACACCGAGACGATCAAGGTCTTTCTCAACTCCATGGTCATCGATCAAAAGGGTTTTATCGGCTCCTTCGAATCGGAGATCATGACTCCGTCCGGCGGCACCAGAAAGATCAAGCACGGGGCGATCCTGGTTGCCACCGGCGCCGAAGAGTCGAGGCCGGATCTCTACGGCCTCGATACCCTTGACACGGTCGTCACCCAGACCGACTTCGAGATGATGCTTTCTTCCCCGGGCGCCACGGATGCCGTCGCGACGGTCGCCATGCTGCAATGCGCAGGCTCGCGCGACCCCGGCCACCTCGACTACTGCTCCAGGGTCTGCTGTAATCAGGCGGTAAAAAATGCCATCCGCTTCAAGGAACTGCACCCCGATGGCCGGGTCAATATCCTCTATCGCGACATGCGCTGCTACGGCACAGGAGAGCTGCATTACCGGAAGGCCCGTCTTGCCGGGATCAACTTCATCCGATTCGACCCGGAAGAGAACCCGCCGAACATCAGGGCCGACGAACAGGGAATCGAGATACGGGTCGTCGATCCGTCCATCGGCAGACCGGTAACCATCATCCCGGAGATTCTGGTGCTCTCGACCGGGATCAAATCCAGGGATACCGAAGAGCTGGCCTCCATGCTGCGCATCCCCAGAAACAGCGCCGGCTTCTTCATCGAGGCCCACGCCAAGCTCCGCCCCGTCGATCTGCCCAGCGAAGGCCTGTACATGGCGGGCACGGCCCATGCGCCCAAGGACATCTCGGAGACCATCGCCCAGGCCCAGGCGGCAGTGGCCAGGGCAACCACCGTCCTCTCCAAGAAGTCGCTCAAACTCTCCGGCGTGGTCTCGACGGTTGATCCGGCCCATTGCGCGGTCTGCCTTACCTGCGTCAGGGCCTGCCCCTATGGAGTTCCGTTCATCAACGATCAGCACACGGCCGAGATCAATCCCGCCCTCTGCCAGGGCTGCGGCATCTGCGTTGCGGAATGCCCGGCCAAGGCCATCACCCTGGGACGCTATCTGGACAGCAACATCACGGCCAAGCTTACGGCCTATACCGATCACGGCCCCGCGCCTGCAGAAGGAGGACAGCAATGAGCGAGATCAGCGTCATCATCTTTGCCTGCCGTTACTGAGCATACAGCGCCGCCGACCTGGCAGGTTCGGAAAGACGATCATACCCCGCTTCGACCAGCATCGTGCTCTTGCCCTGCACGGGACGGATCGAGGAATCCCTGATGCTCAAGGCCTTTGAAAACGGCGCCGACGGCGTCATGGTCATGGGCTGCCTTGAAGGAAATTGCCATTTCGTCAACGGCAACTTCAGGGCCCGGGCCCGGCTTGCCCGGGTCTCCAGGATCCTGGAGACCATCGGAATCGGGGCAGAGCGCATCCGCATGTTCAATCTGAGTGCAGGCGAAGGGGCCAGATTCGCGGCATTTGTCAGCGAGTTTGCAGCCGAGGTCCAGCAACTTGGTCCCAGTCCCATCAATGTGGCCAGGCAAGAGGCCGCCAAAATCCCAACAGGAGAGATACGCGTATGATAACCGGTACTCCCAAACCCATCGAAGAGATCCTGCAGATGCTGGAACCATACGACACTATTATTCTGGCAGGCTGCTACGGCTGCGTCACTGTCTGCCGCGTGGGCGGAGAAAAGGAAGTGGAGATCCTCGCCTCCACGATCCGTCTGGCCAGAGAGGCGTCCGGCAGGAAGATCGCCATCAGGGAGGTCTGCCTGGAACGGCAATGCGATCCGGAATATATCGAAACCATGCGCCCCTACGTGGAGGACTATCAGGCGGTCCTTTCCATCGCCTGCGGAGCCGGAATCCAGTTCCTGGCCGAAAAATATATGCTCACCCCCCTGCTCCCCGGCATCAATACCGGTTTTCTGGGCGTGACGGAACGCCAGGGCGAATGGGCGGAGCGATGCCAGGGCTGCGGCGACTGCGTGCTGCACCTGACCGGCGGGATCTGCCCTGTCACCCGCTGCGCCAAGTCGCTCTTTCATGGGCCGTGCGGGGGGTCCTCCAAGGGGATATGTGAAGTCGGCAAGGATGTCCCCTGCGGCTGGCAGATGATCATCGACCGGCTGAAATCCCTCAATCAGATGGACAACTACTCCAAGCTCAAACCCTATAAAGGCTGGAATACTTCAAGAGACGGCGGCCCGCGCCGAATTGTCAGGGAGGATATGATCTGATGAAATCAGGAAGCAATCTGGAAAAGGTGTTGGCTGCCGGCCACTTCTCGGTGACGGCAGAATGCGGCCCCCCGCGCGGAGCGGACCCGGACGTGGTCCGCAGGAAGGCGGCTTTAGTCAAAGGCAATGTCGATGCCTGCAATGTCACCGACAATCAGACCTCCGTGGTCCGCATGAGTTCCACTGCCGGATGCATGCTGATCAAGGAGGAGGGGATCGAGCCCCTGCTGCAGATGGTGGTCCGCGACCGGAACCGCATCGCCCTGCAGTCCGATATCCTCGGGGCCTCGGCATTGGGCATCCGCAACATCCTCTGTCTGTCCGGGGACCATCAGAAGTTCGGCGACGATCCCCAGGCCAAGAACGTCTTCGATATCGACTCGATGCAGCTTATCCACATGGTGAGGACCATGCGGGATGAGGGGGTCTTTCCCTCGGGAAACAAGTTGGATGGGGCCCCTCAATTTTTTATCGGCTGTGCGGTCAACCCCTTCGCCGATCCGTTCGAGATCCGCGTCCCGCGCCTGAAGATGAAGATCGAGGCCGGAGCGGATTTTGTCCAGACCCAATGTATTTATAATATGGATAAATTCAAGACCTACCTGGACCTGGCCAAAAAGGAGGGCCTGCACGATAAGGTGAAGATCCTGGCCGGGGTGACCCCGCTGAAATCGGCCGGCATGGCGAAGTTCATGAAGAAGATGGTCGCCGGCATGGACATACCCGATGCGGTGATCAAGCGCATTGCCGACGAGCCCAAGGAAAGGCAGGCCGCCAAGGGGATCGAGATGTGTATCGAACAGATTCAGGAACTTAAAGGAATGGAAGGAATTGCAGGTATTCATGTCATGGCTATTGAATGGGAGGAAAAGCTCAGTGAGATTATAGGTGGCGCCGGCCTGCTGCCAAGGCCGCTTGTCGAATAGGAGAAGTATTTCATCACATACGATTTTAATGGAGGCAACACATGGCTGAGAAAAAAAAGATTCTGCTGATTGATGACGATCCCGACTTCGTTGAGGCAGTCAAGGTCATAGTCGAAAACGGCGGCTATGAGGTCAAGGTGGCCTATGACGGCGAAGAGGGGCTTGAGGCGGTTGCCGCTGAAAAACCCAACCTGATCGTTCTTGATGTTATGATGCCGGTCATGAACGGCCACGAATGCTGCGCCAAACTGAAGGCCGATCCGGCGACAGCCAAGATACCGGTCATCCTACTCACCGCGGTGGCCGACAGGGTCACGACCAGCACCTACACCCACCGCGACATGCTGGAAAGTGAGGCCGAGGACTATATGCCCAAGCCCGTGGAGCCGCAGGAACTGTTGAAGCTGATTAAAAACTGGCTGAAATAGCCCAGAGGGCCATCCTGTTTTGCCCCTGTCACCGGGCAATACGGTATGGTCCTCCTTATGGTTTCTACGTCCGTCCTCTGACAAGCGGTACTGTCTCAGTACATGAATCGTGATTTTTAGACAATTTTTCAATGCGATATATTATTTTCCTCTAATCCGGGACCCATACTATGGCTGATATCCGTATATTAATCATCGATGACGAAAAGGTGATCCGCGAGGGCGTCGAGCGTGCGCTGGCAGGGAGAGGCTACAACATCGACAAGGCGGAAAACGGAGAGTGCGGCATCCAGATAATCAAGGAAAAAGGCTTCGACATTGTCCTTCTGGACCTGATGATGCCAGGAATCGACGGTTTTACGGTCCTCAGCTGGATCAAGGAAAACGAGCCGCAGATCCAGGTGATTGTCATCACCGGTTTCGCCACCGTCTCCAAGGCCGTGACCGCCATGAAGCAGGGGGCATTCGATTTTGTCGGCAAACCATTTACCCCCGATTATATCCGGATCGTTATCGACAGGGCCATCGACAAGCTGACCCTCCAGGCGGAAACCGAAAAACTGAGGGAGGAGATGAGCCTGAGCCTGGAGGCCATCAATAAGGAACAGAGCAGACTGAAGACCGTCTTCAGTTGCATGGCCGAGGCCGTCCTGATCACTGACCGGCATGGGATCGTCGTGCATCACAACCCTGCCGCCATCAAGATCCTGGAAATCCAGACCGATCCGGTCATCGGCAAACCACTGTCCGCGTCCATCAGCGACGATGCGGCTGTCCAGATGGTGAGTGAAGCCATTACCGGGGCAATGGTGGTAACCCGTGAATTCTCACCGGGTTCCATTTCCCGAAAATTCCTGCGGGCCCATTGCGCGCCGGTCAGATCAGACACAGGCACAGTGCTGGGCTCGGTGACCGCCTTTGAGGATATCAGCACCCACAAGCAGATAGACAGGATGAAATCCGAGTTTGTCGCCATGGTGGCCCATGAGCTTAAGGCACCGCTGGCCTCCATTGAGCAGATGATCTACGCCCTGCAGACCGATTGTGAATACGAAGCCGCCCATTCCTGCAACAGGCTCCACAACAGGATCACGGTCCGGACCAGGGATCTTCTGCGGCTGATCGAGAACCTGCTCAATCTCTCCAAACTGGAAAGCGGGACGATCGTGTTCAACCTTGAGCCAATCAAAGGCCACGACATCATCCATGACATCGTTGAGATAGCCAGACCCCAGGCGGAGAGCAAAGACATCAGAATCCGCTACAGCCCATGCCGGGAAGACTGGTGGTTCAATGTCGATTATGATCATATCCGCACCGCCTTCATGAACATAATCTCCAATGCCGTCAAATATACCCCGGAAGGAGGATCACTGGAAATCAGCACCTCCGTTAACGGCGGCCTTGCCAATCTGACGGTCAAAGACTCGGGTATCGGCATCAGCACTGAGGACCTTCCCCACATCTTCGACCGTTTTTTCCGGGTCAAGGGCAAGGCCACCCGCCACATCACCGGTTCTGGCCTGGGACTGTCCCTGGTCAAGGAGGTGGTGGAGGCCCATAAAGGTTATATAGATGTCCAGTCGGCCCCCGGCCTGGGTACAACCTTCACCCTGAGCTTTCCCGTTTCCGAGGTCAACCGGCCGGCCTGATCATTGCATTGCCTCTTTCCGTTGTGATCCATTGCCCGTTCCTGCAGACTGGAGTATAATCAATCAGTATCGTCTGCAGATACCTGCAGGTCCTCACTTTTTTCATCCTTTGAGGTACTGCGAAGAGCGAAACGGCATCCCTACACAACAACCCATACCGGAAGAGTGACCAACCATGGAGAGGAATGAATTCATCAGCCACATGCAGTCCGCTGGGAAGGGCTATCATTATTACGATATTCAAGGACTTGAGAAAAAGGGCTTGTGCTCGGTCCGCAGACTCCCCTTCTCCGTCCGGATTCTGGTGGAAAATCTTCTCAGAAAACTTGACCATGAAATGGTTAAGGAGGAGGATGTCAGGGCTATCGCCAACTGGCAGAAGTCCTATCAGACCCCGGTCGAAATCCCCTATCATCCCGCTCGCGTCCTGATGCAGGATTTCACCGGTATCCCGGCGGTGGTCGACCTCGCCGCCATGCGCGATGCCGTCAAAGCCCTGGGAGGCGATCCTGCCAGGATCAACCCGCTGGTGCCGGTGGAACTGGTCGTCGATCACTCCGTCCAGATTGATGCCTATGGCAGCCGGGACTGTCTGCACCAGAATGTAGCCAAGGAATACGAACGCAACAACGAACGGTATACCCTGCTCAAATGGGCGCAGAAAAGCTTTAACAACTTCATGGTCGTTCCGCCGAATTCCGGCATCTGCCACCAGGTCAACCTGGAATATCTTGGCCGGGTCGTCATTGCCGACCAGACACCGACTGGCCTTCTTGCCTATCCGGACACCCTGGTCGGGCTCGATTCCCATACCACGATGATCAACGGCATCGGGGTCCTGGGTTGGGGCGTCGGCGGTATCGAGGCTGAAGCCGTCATGCTTGGTCAACCTTACTATATGTCCATCCCGGCTGTGGTCGGAGTCAGGTTGACGGGCAGCCTCCGCCCCGGGATCACGGCAACGGACCTGGTTCTGACCATCACCCAGATGCTGCGCAGGCATAAGGTCGTGGAAAAATTCGTCGAATATTTCGGCCCGGGACTGAAAAATCTCTCCATTCCCTATCGCGCCACCATATCGAACATGACACCGGAGTACGGAGCCACCGCCGGTTTCTTCCCGGTTGATGAAAAAACTCTGGAATATCTGCGGCTGACAAATCGCTCGGCCCAGGCCGTTTTGACAGAGGCCTACACCAAGGCCGCGGGACTGTTTTCTACAGGCGATACCGAGCCTGAATACAGCGAGGTCATTGACTTTGATCTGGCAACCGTCGAACCCTCGCTGGCCGGCCCTTCAAGACCGCAGGACCGCATCTCGCTCACGGGAATGCGGGAGGCCTTTACCAACATTATGGGCTGCGCCTATGACCATGACACCGGCATCAAACATGCCTCCCTCTTCCACGAGGAATCCGGCTGTGATCCCGTCAAGCCGCCGCAATGTGTACCGGCACAACCGAAACAGACAAAGCTAACCCTTGATGAGACGTCTGTGCCGCTTAGTGACGGCAGCGTTGTCATTGCCGCAATCACCTCGTGTACCAACACCTCGAACCCGCATGTACTTATCGGCGCCGGTCTGGTTGCCCGGCGGGCAGTGGAAAAAGGACTGCGCGTCCCTCCCCATGTCAAGACCTCGCTCGCCCCCGGCTCCAAGGTTGTTTTGGACTATCTGAACAATGCCGGATTGATGGACAGCCTGGAGGCCCTAGGGTTCCATCTTGCGGCCTTCGGCTGCACGACCTGTATCGGCAACAGCGGCCCCCTTCATCCCGAAATCGAACGGGCCATACAAGAGAACAACCTCAACGTGGCAGCAGTATTGTCCGGAAACCGGAACTTCGAGGCTCGTATTCATCAGAGCATCAAGTCGAATTTCCTGGCATCACCGATGCTGGTGGTCGCCTTTGCCCTGGCGGGACGTATTGATATCGACCTGACCACAGAGCCCCTGGGAACAGGATCAAACGGCGCCTCCGTCTATTTACGGGACCTCTGGCCGACGGATGCGGAAATCGACGATCTGGTGCAAAGCAGTGTAAAGACTGAGGCCTTCTCCTATGAATACGGGAGGATATGCGATGGGGATGTCTTCTGGGACAGACTCCCGATCGCTGAAAGCATTACTTATGACTGGAAGCCTGACTCTACCTATATTAAAAAGCCGCCCTACTTTGACACATTCGATCTCACCCTCAAACCCATACAGGACATCATCAATGCCCGGCCGTTCCTGCTGCTGGGGGACTCTGTGACCACCGATCACATCTCGCCGGCTGGATCCATCCCTGCGGCCTACCCGGCCGGGCAGTATCTCAGGTCCCTGGGGGTCCCGGCCGAGCAGTTCAACTCCTACGGTTCCCGCCGGGGCAACCATGAGGTCATGATGCGCGGGACATTCAGCAATATCCGGATTAAAAACCATATGGCCGGCCTTAATGAAGGAGGATATACATTCAAGTATCCTGAAAAAAAGGAGATGTACAATTACGATTCGGCAATGGCCTATAAGCGGGACAACATCCCTCTGATCGTGCTCGGCGGCAAGGAATACGGGACCGGTTCATCGAGGGATTGGGCGGCCAAAGGTACAAGTCTGCTGGGAATCAAGGCCGTTCTGGTTGAATCGTTTGAAAGGATACACAGGAATAATCTCGTCGGCATGGGCGTGCTGCCGCTAATCTTTTCGGCAGGCGAAAACGCAGACAGTCTTGGCTTCGATGGATCAGAGACATTTCATATTGAAAATCTGGCAGATTTGCAGCCCCGCCAGCACATCCCCATCCGGGTGGTTAAAGCGGACGGGGCGGAGATGACCTTTACGGCAGTCTGTCGGCTGGACACGGAGATCGAGATCGCCTATTTCAAGAATGGAGGCATCCTTCCCTATGTCTTGCGCCAGCTGATAAAATCCTGAAGACGCAATCACTTTTTTCGAGCCGAAGACCCGCACGACGATTACCGGGGCACCAGCAAGCCCCCACCACCTTCCTGGCCCGGTAATCTGCAGTATTCAACCAGTCTCCTGCCCCAGATCCGCGCCATTGCCGGAAAGAAGTCTCTCTCTTTTACTCCATTGACGCTCTGAAGGAATCAGACACCGGATACATACACTCTGCACCGATAGATCTTCATATATATTATCCAGGGAATAGGGGGCTGAGTAGCAAACGGACGGAAAGTAGGCATAAGCTTCTTCGCCGCCATAATTTTTTCTGCTTCACTACGTAAGGGACGTAATTCGCCTCTTGCCATGGCTTCTTCAGTCATTAAGAAGTAATACCTCCCAAGGAAAGTAATATGATCGAGTAAAGAGGTTCGACCTTCTTTTTCGACGGCAAGGAGATCCTGCAACCGAGATTTCTGGTCTGGAATAAGGCCACGTCCAAGCATACTCCATAACCGCTCTTCAACTCGGACTCGCAATCGCAGGATGAACCGTTCCAGCATACTGCTTCCTGGCAGCAGGATTTATGAGACAATAACCATGCCGTGGCACGCTCAAAAAGCGTGCTTGGCCGATCGACTCCTGCCCAGCATAGCGAAAACAACCAGCGGCTGAGAAGAAAACCGACCAGAGGCTCAATAATTTCCCAGTAACCATAGGACTCACGAATGTTTTCAATATGGTCCCAACGCCGTTCACTGTCTGAATAAGCCTGAAGTCGGTCAAGATTTTTAATGTGCAGTTGCCGGGATATCGATTGTACGACCGACGCTGGCACAGCCAGCGGATCATTCAGGAAGGTGCCAAGGTGGCGAACAGTGGTGAGTTGCAAAGCATATAACCCCTGCGGTTGTGATCGCCTCGACAGGTCCTGATCTGGAGCAAATCATCATCGTTAAGATGGAATAACTGATGTAAATGGCGATGGATCATTAAAAGAATCGGGGAAGGCTCTGCTTAACAGCCCAACCCCATCGGTTCAATCAAGTACTGCTTGATATTATTGGTCAGAAGTTTAAACCCATCACACCAGACAAGGACTTTTCACTATGCAGACACAGACAGTAAAAGAAAAAATAGCGAAGGCTTGTCTTATCGCAGCCGGAAGACGCCACATACGACGAGATCCTGAAGGAATTGGCCTTTGCAAAAATGGATGATCGCGGATTGGAAGATGGCAAAAACAAGATGGCCAAATGAAGCCGAGCAATGGCTCAGAGAAATCTACCAATATATCGCCAAAGACAACCCTTCCGCTGCGGAAAAAGTCGTTTCCGGCATCTATGACAAGGCTCAGATTCTGAGCGATTTTCCCCAACTCGGCCATAAATACCGCGAAGAATAAGAAGGAGATATCCGTGTACTTCTCTATGGACGGCACCGTGGCGACAACCTCAATTTGAGTTCAACCTGGTTGTGCTCACGCAATGATTTGATTGCCAATGTTGGCGTACTTATAGCCGCTGGCGGTAGCTACCTGCTCGCCTCCCGTTGGCCAGACATCGTCATCGGCGCTATCATAGCAAGCCTATTCCTAAACTCCGCCCTCGGTGTATTGCGGCAGTCATTCCGGGCATTACAGGCGGCTTAAAGGGGTTAAGCCCTAAACCGCGGAATTCCCCCTTTTACGTAATTACAGTGCCTTACAACAGATCAAGGCTGGCCAGTATAGTATTCAGGTCAATCGAGTTTTGTCGAAAACAACACATCGCCAGTCACTGCAAGAAAACCGCCAAGGGGGATTCTTTGGGGCCAGCACCTTTCCACTGTTCTGGCGAATGCGGGACCATTCGGTAGAACGATTGCAGTGCGTAATCGTAAGTTGTCAAGCGGAAGCTTCGAGAATACTGCCAAGAGCTCCTTACGGGTATGCCAGTGAGCACCCTTATATCCGCCAATTCCACCTGTGCGGCCCTTCATCAAATAGAGGAGGCTGTGACGGTTCAATAAGCCCAGCACGAACCGTCGACGTGTAACCCGGATCAGTTCGCGCAGTGCAAGTTCCTGACGATCGACGAAACTGAGGGCTGTCACGGATACGGTGAAATCAAAGCTTCGATCGGGAAAGGGGAGTGACTGTGCCAAACCGGCAACATACCGCTCTCCCTTAGCCGCGTGCGTGGCAGCATATATCAGCCAATCTTCATTCAGATCGAGACCCACTACTCGTCCCCGTATATCGCTGGCAAACATGCGCGTAAAATGTCCTGTCCCGCAACCAATGTCCAAGAGAGAAGAACCGGGTTCTGGTCGAAGGAGCGACTGGAGAAGAGCGTACTCGACGGTTCCGATCCACCGTCCTCGGGGCGAGTCATACCACGCTTGATAGGTTTCAGGTTTCATAACCATCACCCATTGTTCCATCAGTGCCGGTTAATGGGCACAACACCCGAATCGCCCACGAATGGCATAATCAAGAGTCGAATCAGAGAGAGTTTGCGCTGGTCTCGATATTGAGCCAGACCGATCAGCATCTCCGTGTGGCCATTGGCGGGTTGATCTTTATATGTGCCGAAGAGACGGTCCCACCACGGCAGATTAAAACCGAAGTTACTGTTGGTCTCCCGGATGATCACCGAGTGATGAACACGATGCATGTCTGGAGTAACGGCCAACATCCGCAGTATCAGGTCGATCTTTTGAGGAATTTCTATATTGCTGTGGTTGAACATCGAGGTGGCGTTCAGAACTATTTCGAAGAGCAGTACAGCCAATGGCGGCGGGCCGATGGCAGCCACGGCAGCCAGCTTGACAAGCATGGATATAACGATTTCAAGGGGATGAAATCTCAAACCGGTGGTCAGATCAAAATCCAGATCCGCGTGATGCACCCTGTGCAGCCTCCAGAAGGCCGGAATCGCGTGGCTCAGGACATGTTGCGTGTAAAGCACAAGATCCAGCATCACTATGCCGCTGATGATTTTCAGCCAAAAGGGAAGGGCCGAATGGTTGAGCAAGCCCCAATTATGCTCCGCCGCAAGCTGAGCCATACCCATGGGGAGAAGAGGGAAAACCAGCGCCACCGACAGAGGATTGAGGGCGACAAGAGTCAGATTGATAAACCACCGTTGAGCCTTGGGAACGGTTTTTTCCCTTCGGGGAGTAAGGGTCTCCATGATGGCCAGCACCATCAAAATACCGAGGAAGGTGCTGAAGCGAATGATTTTTTCCGCTTCCATTCCAGAAAACTCTCCTTAATTCTCGATTTTGAACGGATATCACTTGAATAATTTCATCATCAGGAACCAACTGGTTACAGAATAACCGCCAGCCTACAACCCGCGATGAACGGCCCGACCACTTCACAAGACTTCGGACATGTCACAAAAATGAAAGGATTGGTTAAAAACGTCCCTTGGAAAACCCAGCCCTTCGTGATGCCTTCAGCCGTTCAACGAACTTCGGAATAAAGAATGAAAAAGCAAAAAGCCCAAGAGACAAGAACACCTTCCAGGACAGCAGCCCCTCCCATTGACCGCTCGACCAGACTTCTTTAAGTGTCCCGACAAAGAACGTGAAGATAAATGTGCCGACAATGATGCCTAAAGCCGTCCCGGAAAAATAATCCCTGAAATGCACCCTCGTCAGCCCCATGCCAAAGTTCATCGGGGTGAACGGAAAGTAGACCAGACGCAGATAAAGGACCGTGGCAAATCCGTTTCGCTCGATGGCTTCATCGTATTTCCTGAGTCGATCACCGATGAGTGAAGCGGCGAAGTCTCTCCCTAAGTAGCGCCCGATAAAAAACGAGAGGCTTGCACCGAGCATAGCCCCTATCCAGACATAGATAAAGCCGAAGTAAGGGCCGAAGATCGCCGCGCCGATAGTTGTCAGGAGGGTCCCCGGCAGGAAAAGGCAGACACCAACGGCATATGTGCCGATGAAGGCCACAGGCGCCCAGGGTCCGGTAGTCGCAAGCAGCTGCCCCAGCCTTTCGGCGGTGAGATAATCCCGCAAAGGTGTGAAACGAGCGACCACAACTGCCGTGACGAGAAAGAGAATAAAAAAGGCTGCCTTAACTATCGAGCCCTTGCTATGATTATTCGATTCCATAAACATATCCCCTGACTCCGGAACCTTCATGATTTTTCATAGGCGACCTTCTCTTGAGGTACGGTATTCCATTTTGTAAAGAGATACCGATTGAACATGCACTTTTGACAGCATTGTGATTCATGTTTCTCTCATGCTGGAGGAATTTAGAAAAAATCATGATAAAAACAATCGATGCCAAAACCGTACTCATGTAGTTCACGACTGCAAAGATCGAAGCGGAAAAATAAAGACCGTCAATATTTGCTCCCAAGACCTGGGAGCCGACAAACGCTCAAACCATGCTCCATTGAGGTGGAGCAAAATCACTTTTCTGAAAAGAATGGATCAAATAATTACTAAGCAGATAAATGCAAAAGAACCCCCATATCACAGCAATGATGTAGGAGAATGCCAGTATTGAAAATTGCAATACCTTCGTGTCCAAAAGAAAGTGATTATGGAGATAGATGGCTAATCTGTAAAAACTGAATCCGTATAGGCATGAAATCGGTATTAAAATGAATTATGCCGGCAGTATATTTTCAGTGGGCATCCTCTCTGCTTTAATGTGTATATAAAACAGGCACGTGAGTTTGGCGACCAGCAGGAAAATACCGAATATCAAAGTACACAAGGAAGCAACCGCCGCAATTGATGCGATGTTCGTACTGAGTGACATAACGGCAATTCCTGTTCCTACCAGGCTCACCAAACCAAATGCAAACACATCAAGAAGCCAGACAAAACTCAGTTTCTCTAAGTCAATGGGTTGAATGAACCACGTTTTAAGAAATCCAAATTCAAGCCTGAAAATACTAAACCACAGAATTCCGAAGAATATCACACCAGGTAACATCAGTACCTGAAGGTTCGACGATAAATACGGAATAAAAAATTGCACAGGAGCCATAATCACACATGCTGTCATGGAAAGGGAAGCGACAGGCACGAAAATCCCCACACCGAGCGTCGGAGGCCCGGACATGAACTTTAGATATTCGCCCTTATTGGCAATCCATGCTATGAACTGTTTCAGACACACTATCAGAGTCCCCAGGTTTATCAGCGTAAACACCAGCATGATAACGATCAAAGGCCAATAGAGCCCGAGCTGCTCCGCTGTCAGTACTGCCGACATGACATCCAGTATGTTCACCATTCCTTTGCCATGAGGGATCACGTATTGGAGATAATTGAAGGCCATGAGCGCTATCCCTCCAGCGGCAAGAGGAATCTGAAATTTCAATGGAGTAAATTGCATCTTGCTATCTTTGGTAATGTCCGGCATTGGATGCCTCCCTGGCCTACTAATATAGTCCATGCTTGTTTTCCCTGGCAGATCCGTATTATTGAGACAGTCCAAGATGCCTGGCAATTGCGGCTTCAACTTTCTTTTCGTCAATGTCACAGCCCTGCACAACCAGTTCATCCCCCACCATGATCGCCGGAGCAACCGGCAAACCCGATTTTCTATACTCTTCGGTATGATACTCGTCTCTCGGTTTAGCAAAGGTCTCGATTACGATATTGTACGTATTCCCCAACCTGGGGATTAATTCGGCAAAGTGACTTCATGTCTTGCCGCCGGGCTGGTTCAAAAAAACACTCACCTTGAGCATATTCTTTCCTCCATTCGATAAATCATTTCCGTTCCGCACATCATTGCGGTGTTTGACTGAGAGGCTGTCTTTTAACAAGTATCTCGGAATTGAACGACCAGCTCCCCCTCCCCTTACATCCCAAAAATGCGGCCAAAAATCCCTTTCTTTTCGGATTCCGGTTCGGATATTCCCAAATGCCGGCAAATAACCTTTTCTACCTTATCCTCGGAAATATTGGCCCCTTCAACCACAATCTCATCCCCGACCATAACAGCCGGAGCCACAGGAAGATCGAGTGCGAAGTAGTCATCATTCTGGTACTCTGCCTTGGGTTTGGATGTAACTTCAATCACGATATCCTTGTATTTTTCGCCCAACCTGGGCATCATTTGCTTAAAGTTCATTCACGGTTTGCCGTTGGGCTCATTGAGGAAAAATCTCACGTTCAACATACTTTCTCTCCTTTTGCTTTTCTTATCTGTCGTCCTTTTTGATTATTGCCATTCGGCCCAGGAACTGATCAGGTGGGAGATAATCCACCAAACGCAGGTCCTGTCTTTCCTTACCGTTTATGTCCAGAAACACGATGGTCGGAACGCCTTTGATTCCGTATTCTTTCAGCAATCGTTCATTAACCGGGTTACCGGCCTTGGTTACATCCACCTTAATCATCACAAAATCGCTCTCTGCTTGCTTCACCACCAAAGCATCATGAAAGGTGACTTCATCGAGTGCTACACACGGTGTACACCAGGTGGCGTAGAAATCGATAATGACAGGTTTTTTGAGGTTCAGGGCCTCTTTTAGAGTTTCTTCTGCATAGGGTCTCCAGGGAACGCCCGCCCCCTGCATGGCCAATGACGTGAGGAGAAAGGCGGCAAGGACAAGGCAGGCAATGCCTGTTCCGCCCTTGAGCCAGGGGAAGGCCCGGAAGTTAGCCTGATTCTTGTCAATCCATCCGAGGTGCAGTCCCGCAGATAAAGCGACCAAAGCGACCAGAATCGTCCCTCCATGGCCGGGGAGGAGCGGTCGGACGAAATGTGCCGCCATTCCGACCAGGACCCACCCCATAAGTGTCCGCACCCAGTTCATCCAGCCTCCCGAACGGGGAAGTTTTTTCAGCTGTCCCGAAAACATCGCCAACAGGAACAGCGGCAGGCCAAGCCCCAGACTCAACGTGAAAAAGATAACGAACCCGAGCCAAGGACTTCCCATACTCGCAACCCAGGTGAGAAGACCCAAAACGAAGGGTCCTATACAGGGAGCCGCTACCACCCCAAGGGTCAGCCCCATAAAGAGACTTCCGAAATAACCGGTGTAGGATTTAGCGGCAGCCTGAGTCAGGCCGCTTGGCAAACGCATCTCCCACAGCCCGAAAAGACTGGTTGCAAAAAAGACAAGAACCGCCGCCACAGCCACCAGGACAAAAGGATTCTGAAGCATTCCCCCCATCAAGCCGCCGGTTAGGGATGCAACAACACCAAGCAGTGAGTTGGTCAAAGCCAGGCCCAGCATATAGCAAAAACCATGCACAACGAGGGTTCCTTTGCCTTCCCCTTCTCTTGTGGCCTGACCGCCAAAGTACGAGACGGTGATCGGGATCAGGGGGTAGACGCAAGGGGTGAGATTTAAGGCCATGCCGCCGGCAAAGATCCCGAGCAGGGTCCAGATCATGGCCCACCCCGAGAGAGGTCCCGGTGCCTTGGATTCTGCAGGTGTTTGCATAAGCCCGGCGGGAGTGCTTTCAACGGGCAGGCCCTTGCCCTGCCATTCCGGGTAGCCATGGGGGTCACGATAGACGTTTTTATAACCAAGTTTCACGGCCACACGGGCCGCCGAGTCGCTGCGGACTCATGTGAGGCCCGCTCAGTAAAAGATGATCGTGCGATTCTTATCCGGCCCTAAGAAGGTTTCAAGTGCTCCAGCCTTGCGCCACCTTGACCATGCCGTCGGCTCCATGGGAAAAAGCACTGCGCCTTGGATATGTCCCGTCCGGTATTCCCAATCCTGGCGGGTATCCACCAGAAAAAGTCTACTGGCGTCCTTCGGGTATTGCTCAGACAACTCTCCGGTGGTTATGATTTTATAGCCTCCGGCCTTCGCTTCGGCCAGGACATCATCCCATCCAGCCTGTTTGGGGGGAACAGCGCGATTGGTCAGCCAGAGGGCTCCAATCGTCAGCACTACCGCGACAAAGGCTATGAATGCCGTTTTCCTATTCTGCATCCCCATACCTCTTTTCTCAGTGATGATTGTTCAGGTTTAGAGTTTTTTTTCACGCTTGAGCTTTGAGAGGAGAAATGTTGCGCCTCTTAAAGAGAGCCCGAGTTTATCGGCAAGCTCAGGAGGACCAAGAGGGCCGTGCGTATTGACAAGCGAGATGATCTCCTCTTCCAGCTCTTCGAACCAGTCTTCGAACAGGACCAACAGCTCAGGATCGGTGATCGCCATCAGCTGTTTTGATTGAGCCACCTTTTCCACCAGCCTCTGGCACATCTGCGTCGGGTCGACACCTTCGCCCATGCATTCGGCCAGTCAGAGATGGACCAGGCTCGATACCTTGTCGCCTCGGGATTCTCCCATGAGATTCCAGAGGAACTGTGAACGAGCTTCTTCCTCCAAGGTAGAGAACAGCACTTTCAAGACCTTGGCTATCTCGTCGAGCGCGTCTTCCGGATCCATACCATCAACAATTTTCAATATCTCTTTCATGCGGATGATCACCTCCCCATCCTTAAAAGGTTTTCCTTGCGGTTAACAGGTCAGTTGCCACTGTGCTCAATGTTTGAACGACATCAAGGATTCGGGGGTCAACCAATTCATAATAGATAAATGGGCCGTTGCGCTCGATTTTGACCAGAAGCGAACGCTTGAGTTCCTTCAGGTGATGGGAGACAAGAGGCTGAGAGAGACCGAGTTCCTCAACGATAGTCGAGACGGATTTTTTGCCGTTGCTCACACAAAGGATGATCCGGAGCCGGTTCTCATCGGAGAGGCTTTTGGCCAGAAAGGCAACCGGGTGGAAATGTTCGTCCGCCAGCACTTTACCCTGCCGTTTTGCAGCCAAGGATGTATCACCATCTTTTTCTGCGGCATAAAAACCTTGCACCGATTTTCTTCGGGCTATCTTTTCCATAGACAATCATCCATTCAATTTCAGGAGCCTCCGGGGTTTGCGGCGACTGTTTCCAGGCTCATTGTGCCGGCCTTTCTCATTTCAACGAAGTGGGCAGCCCGCCGGGACCGCCGCCTATGATGACGCAATCATGAAGTTGTGACATATAAAGCCTCCCATGGCGATTACAGAAATTTCGTGGAGCCTGAATGGGGAAATTGCCTCTTCGACCTCACAGCTATTTTGTCCGATTTTAAATACCTTTAAATTTATGATAGTTAGGGGTATTACACAAACATAACAACATATCAGTAATTATTTATATATGGATGACAGAGAAAAGTCAACACCATTTTATGGCTGAAGTTTAATCCACCATGAGTATAGATTCAGATCGCCCCCGACATTCGTGCAATGAGGGGCATTTGCAATCACTTAGATGTCAGATCTAGCCCGGATCGGCACGGCGCTGAGTTCACGCAATCAAGGTCCCGATTCCTTAGAGTGCATTTTCGCGCGAATGTTCGCTGTACCCTTGAAGCAGAATAAATTATGGTGGCGAAGAAGCTTTTGCCGACTTTCCGTCCATTTGCTATTCAGCCCCCCGGAATACGGCTTATCGTCAGCCTGCCGCCGGTCTTCATGATCAAAAAATCATCTTAAAAATTGCAGCCGATGCTCCTTTTTTTATTCAGGATATTTCATTGACATTTCGTTGACAAAACGCCCCCCTGATGTTTATGCTAAAAAAACAGCAGCGCTATTCTACGTTCATGATATCTCAAAAGGTGAAGCTATGAAGGAATATTTTGTAATGGGTTCGTTGGTTGTTTCTCTTTTTTTGACCTCCTGCACAGGAGAGTTCAACAGGGCAGAGTCAGGGACGGCAATGGGGGCCCTTGGCGGGGCCGTAGTCGGACAGGCCATAGGCAGAAATACAGGAGGAACTGTGATTGGCGCCCTGGTTGGCGGGGCCGTCGGATATATGATCGGCAACGAGATGGACAAACAAGACCAGCAGCGACTTAATCAGGTGTATGAACAGGGGGTATCCGGCCAGACATCGTCATGGCGTAATCCTGACAACGGCAATGCCTACAGTGTCACCCCGGAGCCGGCTGTAACAAGCCAGGACGGACCTTGCAGAAAGGCGAAAATCTCTTCGGTCATCGATGGAAAACCGCAGACCGTCTATACAAATGCCTGCAGGAATTCACAGGGGGAATGGGTTCTCCAATAAACAGACTCCTGATCTGGGCTGCGAACCAAATCCCGACGATGGGTTTTCTCAAAGCCAGCAGGTTCCTATCGTAAACCCTCAGACATATCGCGTGCAGGACCCATTAAGCTTTCCTCACACGGGTCTTGCACAATCTTCCGGTCGCATGCCTCAATGACCGTACGGAAACGCCCCTGAACGGTCCTGCCTTCGGCACGTCTCGCTGTCGCATTGGCTGAATATTCTTTCATTCTTCGGCGCTGGATTATTCCAAAACCTTTTGCAAGAGCCCATCTTCTCAGGAGCTTACAAAGCAGTCTCAAGATATATCCCAGCTCCTTCTCCCCCAAGCTGTGCCTCTTCCCCCAAATCGTTGCCAAATCAATCTGAGCTTCTCCCTTGCCTGCCCGTTCCACCTTATTTGAAAAAACAAGTTACCATTTTAGTATCTTCTCACAGCTGCATACATTCATGACTTCGCCTACTCAGGCCTGAATCCGAAATCCCCTGATTTGATTTTTTTTCTGCATCCCTCCACTTTTCGCTTCCTCAAGGAAGCAAGCACAGGGGTATCTGCCCTCAGTCTGGCACATCCTGCCGACACCCTGAGCAGAGATCCTCAACGAACAGGGCAGACGCACAATACGTCATGTGCTACTTGTGCATAATGTATATTGAGATATTTTCTTAAAAAATTTTGTAAATTTAAAAATGAATACCCCCTCATTCATTATTCATCGTATGTTATACTATAATATTAAAATGTTATCCAATATTATTCTTTGTTATTTTTTGATATATTACGCAAATATTGTTGATGCATTCATGCTACATCGTGGTGTTTTGGTCAAATGTAAACAAAAACTTATTTGACAAATAATATATTTTGAATTCTTATATGCATATTTTGAACAATTCGACCAACAATAAAGCGAAATATACGATCAGTTCAAAGATATGGTTCTTTAACGCTAACGGAGGTAAACATGGCAAAAGTTGGAGTGTATGTCTGTCATTGCGGTTCCAATATCGGCGGTGTCGTCGATGTTGAAGATGTCTGCAAGCATGCAGAAACCCTGTCGGACGTGGTTGTTTCCCGGCAGAACCTTTTTATGTGTTCAGATCCGGGTCAGGAGATCATTCGCCAGGATATCAACAACGGCCTTGTCGACAAGGTTGTCGTTGCCGCCTGCACTCCGCGGACCCATGAACCCATATTCCGGAAAGTCCTCGAAGGAGAGGGCCTGAATAAATATTTATTTGAAATGGCGAATATCCGCGATCAGGACAGCTGGGTTCACGCCAACGACAAGGCCGGCGCCACCGCCAAGGCCAAGCAGATTGTCGCCAGTGCCGTAGCCAAGGCCAGAAATCTGCAGCCCCTGGAGGATAAATATGTGGATGTGACCAAGGCGGCCCTGGTGATCGGCGGCGGCGTGGCTGGAATTTTTGCAGCCCTGGACCTCGCCAACATGGGCAACAAGGTCTATCTGGTGGAGAAAGAGCCGTCCATAGGCGGCGTCATGGCCCAGTTGGACAAGACCTTCCCCACCAATGACTGCTCGGCCTGCATCCTGACCCCGGTCATGGTCGATGCGGGAACCCACCCCAACATCGAACTCCTGACCTACTCGGAAATCGACTCCGTCGAAGGGTATATCGGCAATTTTGATGTAAAGATCCGCAGAAAACAGGCCTACGTCGATTGGGAGAAATGCACCGGCTGCGGCGCCTGTGCCGATGCCTGTCCGGCCAAGACGCCTGACGCCTTCAATGCCGGCCTCAACAACCGCGGCGCCGCCTATATCCACTTTCCCCAGGCAGTCCCGAAGAAGGCCGTCATCGACATGACCCACTGCATCAACTGCGGCGGCAGGAAGATCGGCAGCGAACCGAAGATCAGCAAAAAGACCGGCAACCCCATCCTCGCTCCCTGCGAAAAGGCCTGTCCGGCCGGAGCCATCAACCGTTCCGTAGCTGTGGACGAAGGCGGCCGGATTATGGATGTGAAGGTCGGCGCCATCGTTGTCGCCACCGGTTATAAGGTCATGGAGAAGGAAAACTTCAAAAATCTCGCTCCCGATTCCCCCAATGTCCTGACCGCCCTCCAGCTTGAACGCCTGATCTCAGCCACCGGGCCTACCGGCGGCCAGTTCCTGCGTCCCGGCGACGGCAAGAAACCCCACACCATCTCCTTTCTTTCCTGCGTCGGCTCGCGTGACGAACGGCACCATACCCACTGCTCCCGTGTATGCTGCATGTATATGATAAAACAAGCAAAACTTTTGAAGGAAAAATATCCGGACCTGGAAATCTACATGCATTTCATGGATGTCAGGACCCCAGGAAAAGACTTTGATGAATACTATACCGGTGCCATCGACATGGGCATCAACATCATCCGCGGCCGGGTCGGCGGCATAGATACGCTTCCGGAAGGCAATCTCAGGGTCATGGGCTACGATTCGGATCTGGCCGCCAATATCGAAATCGACGCGGACCTGGTCGTACTGGCCACCGCCATCGAGCTGCAGGACGACATCAAACCCTTCGCCCAGAAGCTTAGTCTGACCCTCGATGGTTCGGGATTCTTCAAGGAACTCCATCCGAAATTGAAGCCCGTCGATACCCCCGTAGAGGGTATTTTCCTGGCCGGCTGCTGTCAGGGGCCCAAAGATATTCCCGACACTGTCGCCCAGGCAAAAGGCGCAGCGGCCTCGGCCGCCGTACCGCTGTCCCAGGGCAGGGTCAGGATCAATCCGACCATCTCTGAGGTCAATCAGGAGAAGTGCAGCGGCTGCGGTATCTGTGAGCCCCTCTGCCCCTATGCCGCCATCAGTATGATTGAAAATGTGGCCGGTCATCCGCGGGCCCGCATCGAGATGACCCAGTGCAAGGGCTGCGGAGTCTGCACCACCGCCTGTCCCTCCACCGCCATCCAGCTGTACGGCTACACAGAAGACCAGATCATGGCGCAGATATGTGCCTTAACTGCATAGGAGACAAAGATGGCAGCTATCAATCTTACCAAAATGGATAAAAAGGAAGTTATCCAGAAAGTTATAGAAAACGGGGGGACGGGCATCACCAAATGCATCCAGTGCAACGCCTGCGCCTCGGTCTGTCCTGTGGCCAAGGCCGGGTTCCCCCTCTACGGCCGGCTCCTCTTCAGAAAACTCCAGACCGGACATTTCGAAGAGATTATCGAGGATTCTTCAAGCTGGGCCTGTCAGGCCTGTAACCGCTGCACCGAAATCTGTCCCCGGGACGCAAAGCCCTTCGAGATGGTGTTTGCCTTCCGCCGGATGCAGGCAAACGAGCTTGCCATTTCCACATCGGCATTTACCCCGCTGATGAATCTCCACGCAACCGGCCATGCCGTCTACTCAGAGGCGTCAAAAGACCTTCGCGTCAGTGTGGGCCTGTCCCCGGAACCGGTGACTTCCATCAGCAGCGAAGAGGCCCAGCAGGAGATGCGGACACTATTAGACAACAGCCCGATGGGTGAACTCGGTATTTTTTAGGAAGGAGAATATTATGGATAAATGCGGAATGTACTTGGGATGTAATATCCCTTTCAAGGCCCCGGATATCGAGCAGTCCTTCTACAAGGTGTTCCCGGCCTTAGGCATTGAAGTTGTCGACATGGAAGGCGCCACCTGCTGTCCCGCCTGGGGAACAGCGCCATCCTTCGACGTGGACACCTGGCTGGCCGTCTCCGGACGCAACATCACCATTGCCGAGCAGAAAAATGTCGATATCATGACCGGCTGCAACAGCTGTTTCGGAGTGCTCAGCGAGGCCCGTCACATGATCAATCATGATCCCGAACGGAAAAAGACCGTCGACAGGAACCTTGGGCTGATCAACCGAAAATTTCAAGGCACCTCGGAGATCTACCACGTCTCCCATGTGCTGTATAAAAATATCGGCGTGGACAAGATCAAAGAAAACATCACTCACCCTCTGACAGATCTAAAGATTGCGGTCCAACCCGGCTGCCATATCCTCTGGCCCTCCGAGGTCATGGCGGTGAAGGAAAAGAACTCCTTCTTTCCCACCATCCTCAAAGAGCTGTGCCAGGCCCTGGGCGCGGACGTCCCCCATTACAGCAAGCTGAACGCCTGTTGCGGCATGGGCGCTATGCGCAGCACCGATCAGGTGCGTTCCCTGGGACTGGTGAAGGACAAACTGATCAGCATGCAGGAGGAGATCGCTCCGGACATGATCGTGACCACCTGCTCATCCTGCTACCTGCAGTTCGACGGAGCCCAGAAGATCCTGAGGGAAAAGGGAGAGATCGATTTCCAGATCCCGGTCTTCTACTATACCCAGCTTCTGGCCCTCTGTATGGGATTTGATCCAAAGCAGGTGGCGGCCATCAGTGAAACCCCGCGGGATGCAATCATTCAAAAAATCCAGGGCGCGACACGCCTGGTCAACTAGGAGTTTATCATATGGAATTTGTACCTAATATCATAGGATTTGCCTGCCAGTGGTGCACCTACGCAGGCGCCGATCTCGCCGGCAATCTCCGTTGTAAATATCCGCCAACCGTGAAACTGATCAAGGTCCCCTGCTCCGGTCGGGTCAAGCCTGAATACGTGATGCAGGCCTTGGCCCAGGGTGCTGACGGCGTCCTGGTCGGCGGCTGCCACTTTGGCGACTGCCACTATAAGGACGGCAATCATAAGACCAAGAACCGGATGGACATGCTGAAATCAATGCTGGGAGATCTAGGATTTGACCCTCGCCGTTTTCGACGCGAATGGATATCCGGGGCCGAGGGCAAAAAATTTGCCGAGGTCATCACCGACTTCACCAAGGAACTGATTGAACTTGGCCCCAACCCGCTCAAAGGAGGAGAGAACAATGGCTGAAAAAGTAAAGGTCGGCTTTCTGCTGTTGGGCGGATGTGCCGGCTGCGAGATGTCGGTGGTGGATCTGTCTGAAAAACTGGTCGATGCCCTTGAGCATCTGGAGGTAGTCTTCTGGGCCCCCACCGTGGCCGACGTCAAATACAACGACCTGGCGTCCATGGCCGACAAGTCCATAGACGTTGCCTTTATCGACGGAATGGTACGGCTTGACGAGCATATTCACATGGCCAAAATCATGCGGGCCAAGGCAAAGACTCTGATTGCCTTCGGTATCTGCGCAGCATTGGGCGGCACCGCAGGGCTCAGCAGCCTGCACACCAAGGAAGAGCTCTTCCAGAAGGCCTTTAAAAATACCCCGACCACCGACAATCCGGACAACATTTTTCCGCAACCCAGTTGCCTGGTGGACGGTAAATACGACCTGACCCTGCCCGCCTACGAGGATAAGGTCCGGACCTTGAACCAGATCGTCGACGTGGATTATTATATCGGCGGCTGTCCTCCCCACCACTCCCATGTGGGTGCAGCCATCGGCGCCCTGGTCAGCGGCCAGTTGCCTCCCAAAGGTTCCTGGATCACCAACGGCAAGGCGGTCTGCGATGTCTGCAGACGCAACCCAGCAAAAAAGGAAGGCAGCAGCCAGCATAGGACGATGCTGAGCAAGGTCATGCGGACCACCGAGGGAACACCGGATCCCGATATCTGCCTCCTCCAGCAGGGCTATATCTGCTTTGGGGCAATCACCCAGGGGGATTGCGGCGGCTCCTGCCTGAATGTCAATATCCCCTGCCGCGGCTGCGGCGGCCCCATCCCCGGCAACGAGGACTACGGCGCCCAGGCCCTGAGCACCATGGGTTCCATTCTCAAAGACGAAAAGGCGACCGCAGAGCTGATGAGCAAATATCCCAACCTGGCCAAGTTCTTCTACCGTTACGCCCTGCCCTCAGGCACGCTTCCAAAGAAAATGTAAGGCCGAGTGCGGATCAGACCTAAAAGGAGTACTACAGTGAAAAAAATAGAAATTAATCCCATGACCCGACTTGAAGGTCACGGAAAGATAGCGATCTTCCTCGATGATAACGGCAATGTCGACGAGGCCTTCTTCCAGGTCGTCGAATTCAGGGGTTTTGAAAAATTCCTGGTGGGCCTGCCCATCGAGGAAGTCCCGCGGACAGTCTCGACCATCTGCGGCGTCTGCCGCGGTGTCCATTTTACCGCGGCCATGAAGGCCTCCGACGGCGTCTACGGGGTCCAGCCGACCCCGACCGCCAGGAAACTGCGGGAACTGTTCTTCAACGCCCACTATGTGGAAGACCACGCCGTCATCCTCTATGCGCTTGGACTACCTGATTTTGTTGTCGGGCCTTCAGCCCCTGCCGCCCAGCGTAATGTGGTCGGCCTGATCAATGTGGTCGGTGCCCAACTGGGCCGGGAAGTCCTGAGAAAACGGGGCTGCGCAGTAAAAATATTCGAGATGCTGGGCGGCAAGCCCAACCATCCCGTGGCAGCCCTCCCCGGCGGCTGGTCGAAAACCATCAACGAGTCCGAACGGGCCCAGATCGAGGAATGGTCGCTTGAGCTCATCGAGCTCAGCAAGCTGACCTTGAAGGTCTTTGAGGAAGTGGTGCTGGGCAACCCCGCCTATATGGAACTGGTCACCGGTGACATGTACCGGGTACCGGTCAACTATATGGCCACCACCGATGCCGACGGCATGCTGACCCTCTACGACGGCACCCAGAAGGTCATTGATGTCAACGGCAATCAGATCGCCTCCTTCACCGGCAAGGAGTATATCGATCACATCTCTGAGCGGGTACTGCCCTGGACTTACCTGAAGATGCCCTACCAGAAAAAGATCGGCTGGAAGGGTATTGTCGACGGTGAGGGAACCAGTCTGTACAGCGTCGGCCCGCTGGCCCGATTCAATGTCTCCAAGGGTATTCCCACGCCCCTGGCCAACGAGGAGTATAAAAAATTCTTCGCCACCTTCGGCGGCAGGCCTGTCCACAACATCCTGGGATATCACTGGGCCCGGGCCATCGAGCTTCTCCACTGCTCAGAGAGGTGCCTGGAGCTCTCCCGCGATCCGGAGATCACCGGCAGTGATAACCGGGCCCCGCTGGGCGAGGTCACCGGCGAAGGCATCGGCATCATCGAGGCCCCGCGCGGCACCCTGATCCATCATTACAATACCGATGAGAAGGGTGTCGTTACCGACGCCAATATCGTGGTGGCTACCACCCACAATAAGGGGCCGATCAACCTGGCGGTGCGTAAGGCTGCCAAGCATTTCATCAAGAACGGCAATGTCGACGAGACCATCCTCAACCATGTGGAGATGGCTTACCGCCCTTACGACCTCTGTCTTGGTTGCGCTACCCATGCCATCAGGCCCGGCTCATCCCCGATCGAGGTTACGATCTACGATGATAAAAAAGAAGTCGTGAAATCACTGCGGAACTTCTAAGCAGCATGGCCGGTCAACAACGGCCGGCCCCGACAATAACCATGAAGGCCCCTTCCGGCATTACAAGACCGGTATGCCACGGGGCCTTTCATGGAAATCTTCTTCAAGCGAGGTCCCGTTATTCAGGACCTCGCGTTTGGACTACCGGATGAAATCGAAATTTCTTGTCTGTGGAATCGGAAATCCCATGCTAAAGGACGATCGTGCGGGGATTGAGGTCGCTGAGCGGATTGAGCGGTCGGACTTGGCCGTTGACACCGAGGTTATCTACGGCGTCGGTTTCGAGGTCAACGACAAGATCATGGGCTATGAGGATGTGATCATCATCGATGCGGCCAAGGTCGGTTATCCTCCCGGAACAGTCACCGAGGTGACTGTCGATGACATTTTCACCGATCACAATCTCGCCATATCACACGCCGTGACCCTGGGATCGACCCTGAAGGTGGGCTACGATCTCTTCCCCGACGAGATGCCGAAAAAGCTAAGAATTTTCCTCATTGAGGCCGAGGATTATTTCGAGTTTACCCGGCAATGTTCTCCCAAGGTCGTCGAAGCAATCGACAGGGTCGTCGCCTTAATCCACCGGCACTTTACCGGCGGCACTACCGAGACAACACATTGAGTTCAGCACCGAGCAAAACTTAATGTAATATATAATTATAACGCGATATAATATTGTTTATTCAATGCTATAACGCATTATATATTCTCATCGCTTTTTCGTGCGCGCCAAAAACCTAGCCCTTTGATCCCAGGCGCAGCCCGCCGTGGATGAACACCGTCTCCCCCGCCATGGCCTGATTGCGGTACAATTCGGCCACCAGGCTGACCACCTCTTCGGGATCGATTAACCGGCCGATCGGCACCTGGTCAATAATTTTCGCAAGAACGGTTTCGTTCATCTTCTTCACCATGGCAGTCCCCACATAGCCGGGAGCGATGGCCATGCATCGAATCCGGTCGGCAAATCCCCGTCTGAAAAATTCCGCCGTCAGGACCTTGGGCATCACCGATATTGCCGCCTTCGATGACGCATAATTTATCTGTCCCGCAGTCCCCAGCGATCCGGTGGAGGAAACCAGGCAGATCAGTCCGATGCAGCCGTTGTTCACCATTGCCTCCACACACTCCCTGACCGTCAGAAACACCCCGGTCAAGTTGATATCTATGACCTTCTGAAACTGCTCCAGCGACATCTTACCCGTGACCTTCCCAGTTTCCCTGTCCGTTTTGATAAAAAGTCCATCGTTTGTAATCCCTGCAAAGGGTGCTACCAGATTGATTGCGCCAAAGGCTGCAATGGAAAGTTCTGCAAGCTTTTTGCAGTCTTCCTCATCTGTGACATTGCAGCAGCACGAAACCACGGAGGGGCTGATCATTCGCAGTTCGGCCTCCGCCTGAAGCAGAGGTCCTTCTGCAACATCGGCTATTACAACCCTGCCGCCCTCCCTCAGCCAGAACTCTGCCAAGATCCTGCCGATACCGCTGCCGCCGCCGGTAATGACGGCTACCGCATCATGAATAGTTAGCATTATTTCTCTCCTTTTTGGCGTTTTCCACCGGTTCTGAATTGGACTTGATGCACTTATCAACGTACTGTCCGGTTCTCTGCCTTCATGATGGTCATAGCAATTTTCAGGCCAAACCTTCTTCAATCCGATCCATGATTGCCGGATGTAATCTGGCATCTATTTTGCTTTGCTGGCTGTATATCGTCCTTGTGTCTTGGCGCACACTATGCCGGGGCATCACAATCAACGAAAAAATACAACATATATTATTATGAAAAAACAGCCTCTTACTCTATCTGAACCAGAAGTCAGGCAAGCCGGATTCCCCTCCGGCTTTAAAAGAAAAGAGAAAATCGTATCGGTGAAAGAGGCCATCGCCCTGATCAAGGACGGAGACACCATTGCCACCGGCGGCTTTGTCGGCATCGGTTTTCCCGAACATCTGGCAGTGGGGCTGGAAGAGCGCTTTCTTGAAACCTCCCTGCCCCGGGATCTGACCTTTGTGTATGCCGCAGGCCAGGGAGACGGAAAAGATCGAGGACTCAACCATATGGGTCACATCGGCCTTGTTCGTCGCGTAGTCGGAGGACATTGGGGCCTTGCCCCCAAACTGCAAAAGCTGGCTGTTGAAAACAGGATTGAGGCCTACAACCTGCCCCAGGGTGTGATCGCCCATCTCTATCGGGATATTGCCGCACACAAGCCCAGGACCATCACCGCGGTCGGACTCGGAACCTTTGTGGATCCCTTGCATGGAGGAGGAAAAATCAATGAAATCACTACAGAAGACATAGTAGAAAGAATCAGCTTTGATGGAAAGGACTATCTGGCCTATAAGACCTTTCCCATCAATGTTGCCCTCCTGCGCGGCACGACTGCCGACACCGACGGCAATATCACCATGGAACATGAGGCCTTGATCCTCGAGTCTCTGGCCATTGCAACCGCCGCCCACAATTCCGGCGGGCTTGTCATCGTGCAGGTGGAGAGAGTGGCTGAACGCCGGACCCTCTACGCAAGAGACGTTCAAATTCCCGGAATCCTGGTTGATTACGTTGTCGTATCGCCTCCAGCCGATCACTGGCAGACCTTCGGAACCCAGTATGATCCCTCCTATAGCTGCGCAATCAGAATACCTGTCCGGTCTTTGCCGAAAATCGAGATGAGTGATCGTAAAATCATCGCCAGAAGGGCGGCATTGGAGCTTACGCCAAACAGCATCGTCAACCTCGGGATCGGAATGCCCGAAGGAATTTCCAATGTAGCAAACGAAGAAAATATCCTTGATTATTTTACTCTTACAGCCGAACCGGGCGTGATCGGAGGACTGCCTGCAGGCGGGCTCAATTTCGGTGCTGCCTTGAATACCGATGCCTTGATAAGCCAGCCCTCGCAATTTGATTTCTATGACGGCGGAGGGCTGGATCTGGCATTCCTCGGTCTGGCTCAGGCCGATCAGGCTGGAAATCTCAATGTCAGCAAGTTCGGGGCTCGTCTTTCAGGGGCCGGAGGGTTCATCAATATCAGTCAGAACGCCAAAAAGGTGGTCTTTGTCGGAACCTTTACCACTGGAGGCCTGGAAATTTCCGTGTTAAACGGAAAGCTGGTTATTGAGAGAGAGGGGTCGGTCAAAAAGTTCGTCAGACACGTCGAACATGTTACCTTTTCAGGACCTTACGCAATAACCAAAGACCAGACCATCCTCTATGTCACCGAGCGCTGCGTCTTCTCCCTGTGCCGAGATGGAATGGAATTGATAGAAATTGCTCCGGGCATCGACCTGGAAAAGGATATCCTGGCGCACATGGAGTTTCGACCGGTCATCAGAGACACGCTGAAGATGATGGATATGCGGATCTTTATGCCTGAATCCATGGGATTGGGCGCGTGACCGCAACTGCAGGCAAACGGAAAGAGACTGAGGAATGCATCACTTGGAAAACACCATGTAGACAATTGGCTACATGGTGTTTTATCGATTTTTCAGGATGAAGCAGGCGAGTTCGAAAATTTTCTACATCCCGTTCTGTAATGAGAGGCCGTATTTTTTCATCTTTTTATAGAGCGAAGTCCGGTGAATTCCCAGCAGGTCTGCGGCCCTGGCCTTGTTGTTTTGCGCATTCCGCAAAGCCTCAAGGATGGCACTGATTTCCGTATCAGATCTAATATCCTTAAATTGTTTTATATTCCCGGATACTGCGGGCAATGCCTCCTTTCTTTGCGCAAAAGGCAGATCGGATATCAGGATCTCGTCGCCTTGCATGACCAGCAGGGCACGTTCAAGGATATTTGAAAGTTCGCGAACGTTTCCCTGCCATACATGTCCGGTAAGGGCCTGCATGGCTTTGGAACTGATTTTCGCTGAGGCGCAACCGTTTTTTTGTGCAAGCCTTGTCAGAAGATACGAGGCTATTGGTATAACATCTTCCGGCCTCTCCCGAAGAGGAGGGATGCGCAGAGAAATAACATTCAATCGATAAAACAGGTCCTTACGGAAGTTTCCCTTAGCTATGAGGCTCTCCAGATCCTGATTGGTGGCGGCAATGAGCCTGAAATTCGAGCGGATCAGCGTGTTCCCCCCTACCCGCTCAAAACACTTCTCTTCCAGGACTCGAAGCAGTTTCGGTTGCATTTCCAAAGACATATCACCGATTTCATCCAGAAAGATAGTCCCCTGATCCGCCATCTCGAATTTTCCCGGTTTGCCTGTGGAAAGCGCACCGGTAAATGCCCCGCGGTCATAACCGAACAGCTCGGATTCAAGCAGATCCTTTGGTATTGCAGCGCAGTTGATATGGATGAAGGGCTGCAGCCTTCTTTGGCTCGCATGGTGTATGGCCTGGGCAAAGACCTCCTTGCCGGTTCCGCTCTCTCCTGTGATCAGTACCGGAGAGGAATTGGCCGCGGCCATCAAGGCCTCTTTTTTCAAGGCGAGAATGGCCGTACTGGTTCCAAGAACACAGTCCAGGGTAAACCGCGTCGACCTGAGTTTCATCAACTCCTTCTCGTAACACCTGACCTTTGATTCGAGGAAATGCATTTTTTTGGAAAGCTTTACGACCTCGCTGATATCCTGGAACATAACCAGGCCGAAGACAGCAACAACTTTATCGCCTCGTTTCAACGGGATACGATGCACAACGATATTCTGCCCCCTGATCATATGGATCTGGTTGATCTCGGGGATACCGGTCTTACCGACAATATGCATGCGGGAATTTTCGACAACCTCCGAACAATGCTTCCCGACGCTTTTCCTGGGATCCATGCCGAGAAAATCAGCATAGGGCCTGTTTAAATGGGTAACGATACCATCGGGATCGGTGATCATGGCACCGCCCGGTATATTGTCGAAGACCAGGTTAAAGAGTTCCATCTTGTCTATATTCCGCTGTAAATCAATATGTTGAGGGATGTCTCTCATGTGTTTTCTCCTGTCTGTTCCTCCGAGATAGCCTCATTCCCCATCAAAAGAATCCGTGCCTCTGCCTGAAAACACAACATGTAGCCTATTTGATACACAACCCGAAGCGTTTTGTCTACACAAACGGATACAACATCACGATTTTTGCCAGGATTGAAGAATACGGCAGATCTTTTTTGCGGCATACGAGGTAATCCGCACCCATTCATATATGTACGACACTCCCGCGTAACGACTCCCCCTCCTGGTCCCCAAAATACTGGCATACCTATTGCTATATCAGGCCGTATGGAAGCTCTGACAATTCATAAAAATAAAAGGAGAGGAATGACGGAACCGGCAAGGCGTCCGCTGCGGCATTGAGACGATTAACCATGAGCGAACTCAGGTACATGGCTGCGTCACTGACAAAGATCAAAAAACTATGAATGGGGTGAAATATCTATGGAAATTATCATAATTTTGTTGGCGCTGGGTTTTCTCATGTTTGTAGCCTACAGGGGCTTCAGTGTTATTTTATTTGCTCCGATCTGCGCGTTATTCGCGGTACTGCTCACCAATCCGGGCCATGTCCTGCCGTTTTATTCGGGAATTTTTATGGAGAATATGGTTGGGTTTGTGAAATTGTATTTTCCGGTTTTTCTTCTGGGAGCAATATTCGGCAAGGTTATCGAGATGTCCGGCTTTGCCAAATCGATCACCCGCGCCATTATCGGCATAGTCGGCGCTCAACGCGCAATGCTGGCCATCGTCCTGGTCGGCGCCACCTTGACCTACGGCGGCGTCTCTCTCTTTGTTGTCGCCTTCGCCGTTTATCCGTTTGCGGCAGAACTCTTTCGAGCCGCCAACATTCCGAAACGTCTTATTCCCGGAACGATAGCGCTGGGAGCCTTCACCTTCACCATGGATGCCTTCCCCGGGACCCCGCAGATACAGAACATCATCCCCACCACCTTTTTCAAGACCAATACCTGGGCCGCACCATGGCTGGGATTGATCGGCGGACTTTTTGTCTTTATAATCGGGATGACCTACCTTGAATGGCGGCGGCGGACAGCCCTCAAGGCCGGAGAAGGATATGGCGAGGGACATATCCAGGAACCCGACCCCCTTGCCTCCGATGAAGCCCTTGCCAATCCGTATCTTGCCATAGCTCCCCTGGTGCTCGTCGGTGTGCTCAACAAAGTTTTCATCAAAACCCTACCGCTCCATTATGGAACTTCCTTCAATTTCGCCTCAACGGGGATAGCAGCGGTTGCCAAGGTCGCCCCGGTCAGCGTGGATAAGCTTGTCGGCATCTGGGCCGTCGAAGGCGCGCTTCTTTGCGGCATCCTGCTGGTGCTTGCCTGCAGTATCAGCAGGGTCAGGAAAAATTTCAATGTGAAAATAAACGCATCCATAGCAGGATCGCTTCTTGCTACCATCAACACCGCCTCCGAATACGGTTTCGGAGCCGTCATTGCCTCGCTTCCGGGATTTGCCGCGGTAAAAGACCATATCGGCGCAACCTTCACCAATCCACTGGTCAACGAGGCCGTGACCACGACCACCCTTGCAGGTGTCACCGGCTCGGCATCAGGAGGCATGAGCATTGCGCTCGCGGCCATGGGACAGACCTATCTTGAACAGGCGCAGAAATTCGGCATCGACCCTCAAGTGCTGCACCGTGTTGCCGCCATGGCAAGCGGCGGCATGGATACCCTGCCCCACAACGGCGCGGTGATTACCCTGTTGACCATCACCGGGCTCACCCACAAGCAATCCTATAAGGACATCTTTTTCCTGACCTGCATTAAAACCGTCGCCTGTTTTTTTGTCATCGGCGTCTATTCGGTCTTCGGAATCGTCTGATCTTCCGGTTTAATAATTGGAGACCTTCCGGGGTTGCCAAAGCATGGGGAAAAGAATGATACACCTGTCCCGTTGACCTTCACTGTCACGGGACAGATGTCGGATACATCTTCTACAACTGAACACGTCATCTGCAGACACCGGTCAGCGCATCCCAGGACAGCAGAATGGCGCGGTTAATTTTGGAAGAGAGGAACTGCAATATTGTCATTCCCAACCCGCGCGTTCGCTTCAGCAACCAGCGCATCGCATACTTGATACGCAGTGACAGTAGCGCCATGGCGCATCTTGATCTCAGCCACTTTATTTGACAACTCACCTGTTTTATGAAAGTAATTCCAAAGCCCATCCGTACAGAGAAGGACGATATCGCCTGGACTGAGAGCAGTGGATGCTGCATGAATTGTAACTTTATCGTGTTTCATTCCGAGAATCTGCGTCACCCAGTCCGCACGCCGGTCCTCACTTGCTTCTTCACGGGAAACGTGTCCGGCCTTGACAACTTCTTCAACCCATGAGTTATCAACAGTGAGCTGCATCTCCCTGGTGTCAGTTACACGATATACTTTTGAGTCTCCGCCCCATCCGAACGTAACGAAGCCAGCTTCAATGACAGCGGGGCCGCAACGGTGCATTCCGGATCGTCCAAATTCGGAATATTCCCGCTCGGAAGCGCCATTGCTGCTTCATGTGCTGCGGCAATGGCATTCTTCATCGCAATCTCCGGTTCATCATCAACAGAGGCAGACAACAAGGAGTCTTTAACAACCCTCGTGGTTGATGCAGACGCGCCAGCTGCATGAAATGATGTCGAAACACCATCAGAGACCACCATGACAATTCGTCCGTTCGGCTTTGCTGCAATATCTCCACAGTCTTGGTTATGTGCGTGTCGGCGTCTAATATCGCTTACCAGCGCAAGCCGTGCGTCAAGTTCCTGGTGCAGTATTTGGGGACGTCCTTGAATAATTAAGCAGAGGGGACAGAATTATTTTCCATCCAATCCCCATTGCCATTTCTTTTCTTTACAGCTTTATAAATGCAAGAAAAATGTATTCTACCCCGACATGTGAAAAATCCTACTATGTGGGAAGTATTTGGACTATTGAAGGATTTGATTTTATTGCCATACTTGACCAGAAACCTTCCTCAGGATAAGGTCAAGTTACCCTGGTTCTTCATGAGCTAACCTTGCCAAGGCGAATGTAGTAGGATTACAAACAGTTTTGGTTCATTTCCGGTTGGGAATGAATCTTCAAACACCAGATTTGGCAATAACTGATGAAATAGACGGCTAACTGACTATTATGTCGACCATATCGTTACGGTATTATTTATTTCTTTCCCCTGCATCCACCCGGTTTTTGCCACTACGCTTTGCACGGTACAAATTCTGGTCGGCACGTGACAACAGGGCATTGACCATCTCGCCGGAAACCAGTTGGGCGACCCCGATACTCACAGTTTTGCTGACAACCGTTTCTGGTGCAGGAGAAAAGATTTCCCGCAAGAATTCCTGGCGGATTCTTTCCGCAATAAACACTGCCTCTTCCTGCGGACTTTCCGGCAGGAGAACGGTGAATTCCTCGCCACCGTAACGAAAGGCCGAATCAGTTTTGCGGATGCACCGCCTAATTGTATCCGCAAGGCGTTGCAGCACCAGATCTCCTTTAAGGTGGCCAAAGCTGTCATTGTAAGATTTAAAGTCGTCCATATCGAGCATAAGCAAACTGAGCGGCCGCCCATAACGCTCAGCCCTGTTTATTTCCTCAACAGCCCGGAGATGAAGATATCTGGCGTTGTAGAGGTTGGTCAGATCATCGGTCATACTTAGTTCGCGATAGCGTTCTTTGCTGACCCTTAAGGCGTCTTCAGCCTTGCGGCGGCGGGTGACATCCTGCAGGGTCTCAATGGCGCCGATGACCACTCCTGCCTCATCCCGCAACGGCGAAGCAGTAAAAAACAGCCATTTTCCTTCTGCTTCCTGCATCGGTATGAAATCCTCAACCTCATATCCTTCCCCGACCAATGAGAGACAGAATTTATCACCATACTGCATGGAAATTTCCTCTTTTGAGACCCCATCGAGGATAAAATCAGCTAACACCGGGCGCTGCTTCGCAGAAAAAGCCTTCCACTGGTTGCATGTTCCTATCATCTGTTCCGCCTTGAAGCCGGTCATGTTTTCGCAAGCGATATTCCATTCACGGATACGGTGTTCGCGATCGAGGACAAAGGTCGGTACCGCACTTCCCTGAATAATTTGCGAAAGCCAGCGCTGACTTTCGGCAAGCGCATGTTCGGCCTTCCGGCGGTCGGTAATGTCCTGCAGAGTCTCCAGCGCCCCGACAATCTCCCCCGAGGCGGACCGCAACAAAGCTGAGGTGAAAAAGATCCAGCATCCTTCCTTCCCCATATGGGGGAAATAACCCTCTGCCTCGAAGCCGTTCCCGAGCAAGGCCCGGCGATATCCGCTGGTATAATGTTTGGCAATCTCGGACTCAAGAACATTGTCGACAATCAGATCCGCCATGGTCGGTCTGGCTTGCGGATAAAAGGCGCACCACTGATTACCGGTATTGATAACTTGCTCGGCCGGTATTCCAGTCAACATCTCGCAGGCGTGGTTCCAATGGGTTAATCGATGATTGTTATCAATGACGAAAGTCGGCACAGTACTGCTATTCAGAATTTGAGTAAGCCAAGTGGAGGTTTGCTCCAGTCTCTCCACGGCACGCCGGATCTCGGTAACGTTCTGAAGAGTGGCAATGGCTCCAAGAACTCGTCCTGCACAGTCTTTCAAGGGTGCGGCAGTGATATACAGCCAACCACCGCCGTTATGTAAAGCCGGAAAGTAATCTTCTGCTTCATAGCCCTCTCCCAGAGGAGACTTGCGATATTCATCGCCAGAATGTTTTGCTAGTTCGCTCTCTATCAGACCGTCGACAACCAGATCCGCCATCGTCGGTCTGGGAAAATTGTAGAATGCCCGCCAGGAATCCTTGGTTCCGAGAATTTCTTTGGCCGAAAAACCGGTCAAGGCTTCACAGGCCCGATTCCAATCGGTAACGCAGTGCTCGTTATCAATGACAAATGATGGGACCGTGCTTGCTTCGACGATTCGCTTCAGTCGTTTTAGACTGTTACGCAACCCTTCAACAGCCATTTCTCTTTCCAACCGATCCAGATGGTGGCGGGCAATTTTCTGGAGGGTAGTCGGCAACACGGAAAACTGATCAACGGTGGTAGGTTTGAGCAGACAGGCTTCAATTCCAGTATTAAGCGCCGCATTGAGAAGGTTTCCAAGCTTTTCGGAAACAAGCAGGACCAGAGGTAAAGTTATCCCCTGACTGAGTAACTGACGACTGAATTCAAGTCCGGTCACTCCCGGCAAATCGTGGTCAATCGCCACGAGGTCGAAATCTTTGGGAGCGGCAATAAGTGTTCCCCGCGCCTCATCTGCAGATCCGCAGATCTTGAGTACTTTGACCACAGGACTATCCTGCAAGGTACTCAAACACCCCTGCTCTGTATTCCTTCCAACAAATAAAATTCGCATAGACTTTCCCGTTGGTCAATAATATGATATTGTTTTAAATGGAGCATGTATTTATTAGTATTTCCTCGTATATTTATGAGACAGCACTGATTTCCCCTGATAAAATTGCAATCGTTGTGAGAGAACCACCCATGCAGTAACCTACTGCTGTACCAAAACCGCTGATGGCGTCCGGTTCAACCCGAATCATTGCCTCATTGGCCACAGGTCGAAGTCCTGCCTTTCTTAATGCTGCCTTCAGCGTAATTGCACCAAGTTGCACCACCGCCATAGATTGAAAACTTCCACCAAATGCCCCGACAGGCGTTCTCACTCCAGCAACAATGACAACATCTTTCATGTATTTTTTCCTTTTTGAGTATGCACCACTGCGTGATTCAGCACCAACGTTTTCATAACCACTTAGGTTGCCAAACATTTCTTCTTGCTTTGATATTCCTTGATATTAGAGAGGAACACAATACGGAATAATTCAGTATGCATTAGGTAGATGGAGTACCTTAGGCCCACCCAGATTGACAGAAATTTCTTGTCTTGATCGGGCAAGCGGGATACAATTTTAGATACTAATCAGGTTCTTAGTCTTGGCCTGACGAGCCGGTATTCTTGAGTTTTTTACATGAAATATCCCTGCGCTACTGTCCCACTGCTCTACCTAACCTGTTTTACCATTGAGAGTCCTATGCGAATTCTACTTGTCGAAAGGAATACAGAGCAGGGATGTTTGAGTACTTTACGAAACAGTCCCTTGGTTGAGAGTCTGAGGATCTGCCATTTGATTGAAAAGGCTCGGGAAGCAATTCTTACCGCAGCCGAAGATTTTGACCTTGTAGCCGTTGACCACGATTTGCCGGGAGTGACCGGACTGGAATTCTGTCGGCAGTTGCTTGATCAAAGGGTGTCCTTACCCCTTGTCCTGCTTGTGCCCGAAGGCTTTGGAACACAGGTTCACATGGCGCGCAGTTTCGGGATCGAAGCCTGTCTGATTAAGCCTACCACTAAAGACCAGTTTTCCATGCTGTCGACAGCCCTACAGGAAATTGCCCGTCACCACCGGGCTCGGCTGGCAAGAGAAAAGGCTGTTAGGGGATTACGCAACAGCCTGAGAAGGCTGAAGCGTATCGTTCAAGCAAGCACGATCCCCTCTTTCGTAATCAATAACGAACACCAAATTACCGATTGGAATCGGGCTTGTGAAGCCTTGACCGGTTTTTCGGCCCAGGAAATGCACGGCACCAAGAATTCCTGGCGGGTATTCTATCCTTCGCCCAGACCGACGATGGCAGATCTGATTGTCGATGGTTTGATGGAGAGTGAACTGGCCAAACATTCCGGACATGAATATCGCAGGTCTCCTTTGGGCGAAGGTTTTGAAGCGGAAGATTATTTTTCGGCTCTGCCTGATGGCGGCGGATGGTTGTTTATTACCGCGGCGCCGCTGACAGACCGTTCAGGACAGATTCGCGGGGCCATTGTCACGATTCAGAACGTTACCCAGAGCCGGCGTGCATTGGAAAACCTGAAACGAACCGCCTCCTGGCTTAAGCAGATTCTCGACAGTAGTACGGTACCGACTTTCGTCATCGACCACAACCACCATCTGACACATTGGAACCATGCCTGCGAGGTGCTGACAGGCATACCGGCCGAACAGGTTATCGGTACCTCTAATCAGTGGCGCGCCTTTTATCCGCAAGCCAGACCGACCATGGCGGATCTGATTGTCGACAATGTCCTTGAGTCCGAGATTGCCAAACATTATACCAGCGGATATCACCAGGCCTTGCTCGGGAACGGCTTCGAGGCAGAGGGTTATTTCCCCCATATGGGGAACGAAGGATGCTGGATCTTTTTCACCTCAGCTTTGTTGCGGTCCGCCTCGGGGGAGATTGTCGGGGCGCTAGAGACTCTACAGGACATTACCGACCGCCGGAAGGCTGAACATGCGCTTGCCGAAAGCCGACGCTTGCTTTCCCAGATTATTCAAGGAAGTGCGGTTCCGACCTTTGTCATTGATTGCGGCCATCGCATCTGTGCATGGAACACCGCCTGCGAAATCATGACCGGTTTCCTGGCGGAGCAGATGATCGGTACACGCAACCAATGGATGGCCTTTTCAGCGAAACAGCGACCGGTGCTAGCCGATTTCATCCTCGATGGGGTCACAGAAGAGGAAGTCGCCACACAGTATGGCGACAAGTACCGTCGCTCTCTGCTCGGGGAGGGATACGAGGTGGAGGATTTTTTCCCCACACTTGGAAAAGAAGGGAAATGGCTATTCTTTACAGCCTCACCTCTGCGAGACGCGGCAGGGGCGATCATCGGTGCCATCGAGACACTGCAGGATGTTACCCGCCGCCGCAAGGCTGAAGACGCCCTGCGGGTTAGTGAACAACATTATCGAGACCTCAGTAAGGTCCTTTTAAAACAAATAGAAATGGATAAAGAAGAAATAGGTCAAGTATTTCAGAAGAATGTTAATCAACTGGTCTTGCCCTTCTTTTCCAAACTACGCGAAAGCAAGACGGGTTTCAACCAAGACTTAATAATTAAATCAATTGAAAGCAACCTGCGACAAATCAACTCACCTTTTGCTCACCGAATTACAACCCTTTATTCAAAATTAACCCCGGCAGAAATCCAAATAGCTAACCTGATAAAAAACGGTCACTCAAGTAAAGAGATTGCTTCTCTTCTCAACATTTCCGAAAAAACCGTCTATACCCACAGGAGAAACATTCGGAAAAAAAGTGGCATCACAAACCAAAAAATTAATCTGCAAACCATACTCCATCAGCTTGAGTAGACTTCAAGATATTAGAAACAGTAACGAAATAGAGCACGTGTTCAGGTAATCCCATAACAGATTCCTATCCCCCCTGCACAATAATCTAAGTGAACGCGACATCCGCGAATATGTCATTAAACGAAAGATCAGTGGCAGCACTCGCTCGGAAAATGGCAGACGATGCCGGAATACATTTACCAGCCTAAAACTTGCATTTACGGGCAGTAAGTTTGTAAATTTGCTGAAACCCTTGCTGGCCCAGGGTTTCAGCCGGGTGGCGTTTGTGGTCGTGTTACTACAGATTTTGACCTTGTTCGGTCATGTGGATGACCCGTGATGCTGGCTTTATCTTCAATGATTTAAAGATATTTACTGCTACTTCAGTCACCTCGTTGCCTATGAGCACACGATATTTAGAGTCTCCTCAAAAAACGACTACTCTAAAAGCATGCTCATTTCTGAAAATCTGAACATACCCTGAAGAACAGTGGCAATTCGAGTAAAGCAGATATGAAACAAGAAGAAGCACACGTTTCTTCCCCGAGAAAGGAGCTCGTCATACAACTCCCTTAGCAGAACCATCAGGTTCATAACCAGGAAGGTACTATTGATCCATGCTTCCGATGTCTTCAGAAGTCTTGCTCGGATAGAGTTGAGCCGGTAGCCGTTTTTCCCCTGGCCGAATTTTCCTTCAATGGGAATCCGGTCCAAAGCATCCCGACGGCGCTGCTTTTTCTCTTGTTTCAATTTTTCCGCATTGCCACGATGTCTCTTTCGGTGGACGGCCAAGTGGTCTGCCACCAAATCGAATGCCGTGTTCTGCAGGCGCCGTCAGTCCATGTAGACGAGACATCGTGCCGGGTTGAAAAGAAGAATCACTGGATCCATGTCTATTATTCCGGCGGAACGACCTTGAAATTGCTGCATTGCAAACGAGGCAAAGAGGCTATTGTCGAATTGAATATCATTCCTCGATATGGCGGGGTGATCATCGTAACCGCCAGAACAACCGCATCTACCCACCTGCACAGTAATCTGTCATAGTCCCCCGTAAATTCTACAAAGAGGAGGCACTATGCAACCAAAGACAAAACAAGACACCAGGAAGGACGACAAAAACAATCGCCGATTCTGGCAGGCTCATATGAAAGTCTTGCTAACAAGCGGATACAGCCGGGCAGAATATTGCCGCTTGAATAAGCTATCTTATCATGCCTTGGCATACTGGCAAAAAAGAATTGGAACCGAGGTCGAACCGAAAATGACGAGTGTCATCGTACCGGTGGCACAGATCCCCGCTCGGCAGATTTCTCTACAGGCAACCACACACCCGAGCTTTACAGTAGACCTGAAAGGCCGGTTCAAGATTGAAGTCGGAGAGAACTTTTCTCCGAGCATGCTTATTCGGCTGATAAACACCCTTGAGGCATGCTGATGTTTCCAACTCTGCCCGCAGTCCGTGTCTACCTGGCTACAGGAGTGACGGACATGAGAAAGTCTATTAATGGACTTTCGATTCTGGCAGCAGAACATCTGAAACTGGATCCCTTTTCCGGCCATCTGTTCGCCTTCTGTAACCGTAAGCGGGATATTGTATACTTTGAAATCGCTCCAGGTTAAGGTTACTACTATTGCTCTTAGGGCGAGGAAAACGCCTCGCCCTTTCAAACAACTACCCATAAAGAGTCTCGATCCATCTGATGGCTTCAGAATCGTTAACTTTGCCAAGGTATCTCTGTGTCGTTGATAAATCAGCATGCCGCAAAATGACTTTGCTGACAATTTCTATTGGAGTACCTGATCTCGATGCATACGTTGCCGCATGCCGGCGCAGATCATGGGGACGAAGCTCGATATTAACCAGCTTCCCTGCTTTTTTGACCATAGACCAGGCAGCAACATACGAAATGGGGAAAATTCGGTCACTTTTGCCAATTCCATTGGCTTTTACATAGTCGGTTAACCTTACCAATATTTTGCGTGGAATATAAACCGTTTCTCCAACCCGACCACTTTTCGGATTCTTGATAGCCAGGGTCCTCTCCTGGATATCGGCCGTGTGAGGTTTAAAACTTCACCGACTCTCATTCCTCCCCGGGCCATGAGTTCCAGCATAAGCCTGTTCCGGGTATTCATAGTCCGGGAAATGATCTCATCAATGGTTTCTTTGTCGACAATGTTCCACTGAATAGCCTGAGGGCGTTTGAATATCTTCCTGATAACAGAGCTGTTGCAGGGATTGGTGAGGGTAGGAAATCCTGTATTGATGCTGAAATTGTAGAAAGATGCGAGTACTGAGTACCGGTTTCTCTTTGTTGCCTGCTTGCTATTCTTGGTCAAAGAAAGAAGGAATTCCAGCACCTCTTCTTGAGAAACGCTGGCTAAATCACGTTTACCGAATTGAGGAGCATTGAATCGG
>JARLHL010000072.1 GCA_031292275.1 Desulfocapsaceae bacterium
ATGGCGACAGGCGAGTCCTGTGCCGTCGTCAAGTTTGACTGTCTGCAGAGCCGGGACGGAGATCTATACCGCGCTGCAGGAACGCCGGTGTCCGTGGTCCTTTCCGGAGGGCTTTGTCCGGATCACTTCTTCGCCACCAATCTGGAAGAAGCCTTTGCCTGGGCTTCGGGCACCGGTGCGAGATGTTTCGTTATTGAGACCGCAGGGCTCTGCAATCGTTGCTCGCCCCATATCCGGGGCGCCCTGGGCGTATGTGTAATTGACAACCTCATGGGCATTGATGCGCCTGAAAAAATCGGACCGATGCTGCGAATGGCCGACCTGATCATAGTAACCAAAGGAGATTTAGTCTCCCAGGCGGAGCGGGAGGTGTACCGCTACCGCATCCGCCAGATGAACAGACGGGCAGTAATCCGCCATGTCAACGGGCTCACAGGACAGGGTTGCAGGGACTTTGCCGCCATAATGTCTCAGGCCCCGGACCTTGAAACCGTAACTGACATGAAACTCAGGTTTTCCCTGCCTGCCGCCATCTGCTCCTATTGTCTTAGCGAGACGCGCATCGGTAGCCGTTATCAGAAGGGCAACGTGAAGAAGGCCCGTTTCGGAGGAAAAGATGCGGTATGACGCCTCAGCGCCCAGAAGCATGACCCTCACGGCCGGAAAGGATAAATCCGGCATCCCGGAGACCTCTGACGTGGTCTTTCGTTCAGGAGAGATTACTGCGCTTCTCGGCCCCACCGGTTCGGGAAAGAGCCGCTTTCTGTCAGATATAGAGTCCCTGGCCTGCGGGGACACCCCTACCGGTCGCACGCTCCTCTTGGATGGGCACACCCTGGATGCAGACGAGCGCTTCGAGCTGCAGGGAAGGCTGGTGGCCCAGCTCACCCAGAATATGAATTTTGTTCTCGATATGAATGCCCACGACTTTGTGCTTGCCCACGCCAAGAGTCGAGAAGCACCAGACCCGGAGGAAGCGGCCGAACGCGTTCTTGCTGCCGCCAACGCCCTGGCAGGAGAGTCTTTTGGGCTGGGCACGCAGCTGACCCAGCTGTCCGGAGGGCAGTCCCGGGCGCTGATGATTGCGGACACGGCCCTGTTAAGCTGGTCTCCGGTGCTTCTCATCGATGAGATCGAAAACGCGGGTATTGACAAACGCAAGGCCTTGGACCTGCTTATCAAGAGCGATAAGATCATCGTTATCGCCACCCATGATCCGGTGCTGGCCCTGTCAGCCGACAGGAGGGTGGTCTTCGAGCACGGAGCGGTAAAGCTGGTCCAGAGCCGTACCGGCAACGAGGAGGCCCTGCTGGCCAGACTCTCGGAAATCGAG
>JARLHL010000009.1 GCA_031292275.1 Desulfocapsaceae bacterium
GCCTCGCGTTCGGCAAACGACGCTTCCTTCTGTTGCACGGCCGCTTCCCGTGCGGCAATCTCTTCTGCTGTCAGCATGTTTTCCTCCTGACTGTGTTGGTTTTCCGTAAATGACGGCGGTATCTCTTCGGGCTGGGCGGCCTCAGTCTGCACGGTGTCCACATCCCAGCCCGGCAGCGCCTTGTCGGCTTCATCCTGGCCGAACTTGGAGATGATCCACTCCCGGAGCTTTCTGAAAAGCCCGGCCTCGATCTGATCGGCCCAGTCGCCGAACTCGACCACCCCTTCCTCGGAGGCAGCAAAGGAGGCGCTTTTCAGGCCCTTCACCGAGGGAGGGGCGGCCCCGAGAAATCCCACATGTCGCAGATAATAGACTCCCGGCACCGGGTTGGCAGGCGCGTCCGGCTGATAAAAGCTGGCGGAGATCTTCTTGAAGCGCCCGGCGTTGACCATCTCGGCAAAGGCCGGATCCACCTGGTCCGGTATGGCGGTCATAAGGCCTTCTGAAAAGCCCAGCCCTTTCACCCAGCCGTAGGCCGGGGCATCGATGCCGGGGTGGCCGACAACCAGGGGGGCCTCGTGCAGCAACGGGTCATAGGCGGCGACGGTGGCGCGAAGATCCGCCTCCCCGAACTCCAGGGTCCGGCCCCCCAGGGCGGTGTGTCTGCCCACCTTGAAAATCTCCAGCGCGTTGTTCATAGCCTCCTCCTTTGGCAACCCCGTTTAAACCCCGTTTAAAATCTTCTGTATTTGATGCTCTGCCCCTGGTCCGAGTATCGGGGCCTGTTGTCCCGCCAAGGCCGTACAGGCCGTTTTCACGCTTTTGCCCCGAGGTGGTCCGCGATGATCTCAAGGATCCGCTCCCGGTCCCGCCGGGAGACCCCCAGGAAGGGCCGGGCCGGGATCCTGGAGCCGGGGTGCTTGACGCTGCCGACGGGATTTCTTGCCCCCGGCCAGGCCAGCGCCTTCTTGTCCCTCGGCCTGATCACATGCGCCCTGGTCGTGCCGCCGAACTGGTGGATCGCTCCGTAGATCCGGTTGGTGCCGATCCTGACTCCCCGTTCGTCCGCCTGATACCGGATCGAGTCCCGCAGATGGCCGCGCATGGTCAGAATGTTCTGGCCGCCATAGCCATGGGCCGCCTTGTTCGCTTTTGTAGAATCCTTTAACGGCTGCCATTTATGCCCGTCGGGATCCTCCTGTTGGGCAAACCTTTGACGGGTGGAGCGCAGCAGCTCCTCGCCGATGTTTTTAAAGGCAGGGCCAAGCCTCTTTGCCCTTACGGAGAGACGGCCCAGCGCCGCCATGATCTCGCGGTTGTCGATCCGGCTGACGACTTTAAAGGCCCCGGCCATCAGTCTTGCCCTCGCTTCCAGAGCAACTTTCCGACCCGTGCCGTGGAGAGATCTCCGTTAAGAACACTCCAATCCTCCAGGACCCCTTTATTCACCTGGGCCACTACCTGAAGGGTTTTGGCTTCATTCCTGATCACCTTAATGTAACGCGATCGCAGCTCGACCTTACCGGTCAGCTTGTGCTGCTCGAAGCACAGCCAGATCTCTGCGGGATCCTCGATCGTCTCGGGGATGAACGGCAGCGCATCGTCGGCATGGGCGGTCAGGACCTCGGCATTGACAAGCACAAAGCCCTCTGCCGGGGAAGTGAAGATCTTCTCCTCACCGCCTAAAATCTGTTTCAAGGCATCGGAGGCCGATTACCCTGAACCGGGCCTGGCCTTGGGCATATCGACGGGCAGGCGTTCGGGCCTGTCGGCCTCCCGCCAGTTTCCCGGTGTAATCCTCTGCCATGCCCTGGAACCCTGGGCCTTCCAATCGTCCATAACCTTCTGGGACAGCTGCTTTCCCCAGGCTGCCTCGCCGACGTTATAGCCCCAGCCCTTGCCGATGCCCGCAGGCTCGCCGGTCTTCGGGTCGATGACTAAAGGCGGGGCCTGGTCCGGCCCGGTCTTGCCCATCCTGTCCATATCCCGCTTGGATTGAGGCTCGACGTCGCAATGGCATCCCCAGCCGTTGGGCGGGAAATGGGACGACCAGAAGTCGTCGTCATGTCTTAAGACCAGACCGTTCCAGGCCACATGCTGGGGGCGGGGATGGGTGCAGGCGTTGTGCCTGTACATCCAGTACGGCCGATAGGCCAGCACGTCCGGATCGGTCATCTGCTTGTAGCGCCCGGCCATATACGAGGTGCGCAGGTTGGTGTCGTAGATCACCCTGGTGCGCCAGCCCTGACCGCCGTTGTAGCTCCAGCCGTACCTGTTTACGATCACGTTGAAGTCGTTTCGAAACTCCTGTAAGGTGGTGCCCTGTTCGATCGCCTTTTTGATTGCTGTCTGAAAATCGCAGAGCATGTCGTCACGCTGCGCGCCCGCGATCATGAAGCCCCTGGCATGCATTCCGTGCTTCAGGTCATCCCACCGCCGGGTCGGGATCCGGACCTTGTCCCGGAAAAACTTCTCGGCCTCTTCAAAGGGGAGGTTGCCGTAGTCGACTGTCATCGATCGACCTTATCAAGGATTTGAGCCCTGCCGGTCAGGTCGGCCTGGAACAACCGATTGCCCAGGGCCTTGCCGGTTTTTTTCACCGGAATCTCGGCATAGACATCCAGCATCCTCTGCTGGGCCTCCTCCAGGCTGTCGCATTCGGAAAGATACCGATAGAAGGCGTCCACCATGTCGGAGCCGTCGGCATCGCCCAGGGTCTGCTCCGTGAGCAGCTCGACGGTATCCGGAGGCTGTTCCCCGAATTGCGCATCGGACCGGGCCATCTTCGGCGGCTGTCCGGTTGACAGGGTGCTCTTCAACAGCGGCCGGGTAGCATTCGGGTCGAAAGTCCATTCGCCGCCATAGGTGTCGTTGATATACTGAAGGCCAGCCTTATAGCCCATGGAGGTGACATTGACGTCTACCTCGGAACGGGTCTTGAGGTCCTCGCCCTCATCGAAATCGCGCCAAATCTTCGGCGGCTCGGCACTGGGCAGGTTCAGCTCCACGATCCAGCGGACCAAGGTCTCGTTGACGGTATCGGAGAACAGGTCGGAGTCCGCCTTGGCCAGCTCCAGGCGCACCTCATTATGGGTCTTGGCAGCAGCCAGGCTGCCGCCGCCGTGGAGGTTGGTGGACAGCGTCTCGCCAAGCACGCACTCGCTGATCTGCTCATCCATGTACCGGGCCATCCTCTCATAGGTGTCGATGGATCCGGACCGGGCCGCCTCCAGGAACTTCACCATCATCCCGGCCGGAACGATGATCCCGGCCTCGGAGGCGATTCC
>JARLHL010000073.1 GCA_031292275.1 Desulfocapsaceae bacterium
CTCCGGTATCATTTTTTGTCCCTTCTTGTCTTACTCAAACCTCCGACCTCGCCTGGGGTGGATTGTGATGGCGTCAAACATACTCCAGCCAAATCCGATTTTGCGGGGACCTCGAAAATTCACATTTCTTCACCGGTTGGGAAAACAAGGCATTATCGATTATTACTACTCCATACTCATTGCAGAATAGAGCGTTTGTTGTATAGTGTCTCTTTCGTTCATCTTTGAAAAAAATGAGCACCCGTAGCTCAGCTGGATAGAGCACCGGACTTCGAATCCGGGTGTCGTGGGTCCGAATCCCTCCGGGTGCGCCAATAAAACCAAGCACTTATCGTTAATTCGGCAAGTGCTTTTTCTTTTAAAGGGTATTTTGTCCCGCTCCTGTCCCGCCTTTTTATTTGTAGCGCGTCGCGAGGTTTGAAACCTTTTGTCGCAAGGTTTGACACCTAGTTTGCAAGGTTAGTAAGGCCGGGGTAGGATTGATATCCTGCCCCGGCTTTTCGTTTTTTAATACTCGTTAAACATAGTTTGAAATGAGCAGTTCGGTACGGACCTTCGCCCTGGATCCAGGAGCAGCACTCATGGAGTATTTCAGGGTGGTTTGCTCGATTGTGAAGGCGTTGAAGATGTCCCGGATTTCCGGGGTGTCGTTGAAAACATGCTCAAAGAATAACAAGAAAAAGGAGATTGCTATGAAAAAGATACTTATCGCAACTGTTCTGGCCATTGGACTGGCTTCCGCCGGGTTTGTATATGCATATGGCGGGGGTAACGGTATGATGGGTGGTGAGAGTTATGAAATGATGGGGCCTGGCATGATGGGCGGGCATGGAAATAATAATGGCCAATATGGTTGCCCAGGTGCTGCCGGGTTTGGTCAAAATGGCTTGAGCAGTGAGAAACAGCAGAAATTCCTGGCAGATAGTGTTCAACTGCGCAAAGAGATCAATGACAAGCGGTTCGAGTATCAGGAAGCACAGCGAAATCCCCAAACTACCAGAGAGCAACTTGCTACGCTTGAAAAAGGAATAATTGATCTTCGCACTCAGCTTGCAGATAAAGCCGATCAGTACCGGTAGTCACCTGGTTTCATGTGACCTGGACGTCAGAGGGTATTTCCCTCTGTCGGTTACAAATATCCTTGCTGGAAAAAAATACAGTCCCATTGTATTTATAGAATGTTGGGAATAATGCTTTGTAAATCCAGTGAAAATCAGGACCATCCCTGCCATTTACAAACGGATAATGGTTTTGCTTAGCTTGATTTCAATGGTGGAAAACGATAAGTGTAAATATTAATTTCAATATATAATCATGGAGATGAAATGAAAAGTTTAATCCTATGTGTTCTGGCTCTGTTTCTTGCCGCAGGCGTGGCCTTTGCAAAGAACTATGAGATGACCAAGAAGGCGGGCGAGTATGATGTGACCCTCAACATCGACAAGAATCCGCCGGTGGTCGGGGACAATGGCTTTGCAATAACTGTAAAGGATGCCTCCGGTAAGGCGGTTGCTGATGCTGTGGTAGTGATTGATTATTCAATGCCGGCGATGTCCGGTATGCCAGCCATGAGTTACAAGGCCGATGCCCCTCTGAAGGGGGATGCATATGCTGGTAATATGAATCTTTCCATGTCAGGAGCCTGGACTGTCGCCATTAAAATCACTCAAGCCGGAAAGACATCCACTGCCAAGTTCAATGTCGAAGCGCACTGACGGTTGTCACAGAGTCTCTAGCAGGAGGGGCGGGCGAACTGCTGGCTTGGTCCTCGTCGCCGGTATCTTTCTCTTGTCTGCCACACATGTCTGGGCTGCCCCAGAGGTAAAACTCGACGATCTGATCAATGAGGCCCTTCGCAACAGTCCAGAAATAAAGGCTGTCGGCGCTGGAGCTCAGGCTGCCCGGCATCGCATTGGCCCAGCCCAAAGTCTCGCAGACCCGATGGTCATGGTCGGCTACCAGAACTACGGCTTTGACCGTTTCAGCTATGGTGAGTCACCCGATGCCCAAATGATGGTCTCGGCCTCCCAGCTGTTTCCCTTTCCCGGCAAACGGGGGTTGAAGGGTGAAATTGCCACGGATGAGGCCGACAGTCTTCAGGCCAACTACCATACCGCTCGCTTCAAGATCGTGTCCAAGGTGGCTGGACTTTACTATGATCTCTTTCTTGCTTATAAGAGCATCGACCTCCTCGAAGACAAAACGGCTCTGTTGATCCGGATTGAAAAAGCGGCGACCGCCCGATACTCATCGGGGATGGGGAGTCAGCAGGAGGTTGTGATGGCGCAGACCGAAAAATACATGATTCGTGAGCAAGAAGAGATGCAGAGGCAAAAGATCCAATCCCTTGAGGGCATGCTCAATGCCGCTTTGGGCCGGGACAGCATCATGCCACTGGGCAGGCCGGAACAACCGGCAGAGCATACCTTCGACTACAGTCTGAGTGCAATGATAGAGATAGCCCAGAAAAATTCTCACAATATTCTCGCCCGGCAGAAGATGGTCGATGCGGCGGAGGCGAGGGTCAAGCTGGCGCAAAAAGAATACTATCCGGACATTACCGTTAATGGAAACTATTATTCCCGTGGCGGCTCAGAGAAGGATATGTGGAGTCTTACAACCCAAATCAATGTTCCACTCTACACAGAAACCAAGCAGAAGGAGTCCCTTCATGAGGCCGAGGCCCTGCTTGAGGCAGCCAAAAACGAACTGGAGGCGACCAAGTTAGCGATTTCGTCGACCATCCAGGACAGCTATTCCATGGAACAATCGGCAGAGCGATTGATGGATCTCTATCAAAAGGGGCTGATCCCTAAGGCAACACAGGACATTGAGGCCGCCCTGTCAGGCTATACGACAGGCAAAGTGGATGCTCTTACGGTCACTTCACGGTTGAAGGCTCTGATAGATGACGAAACGCTCTACTGGGAACAATATGCCAACCGGGAGAAGGCTGTTATCCGCCTTACGACCATGTCTGAGCTCCACGAATCCGGGCAGTGACGGGGCTCAAGGCCCAGGGAAAATGTGAAGGACATGAAGAGAAGGAACATCCTAAAGATTACCTGCTGCACCATACTGGCAGCCTTCCTGTCGCTTTGCCGTTTGGAACCCTTCGCTGATCAGGCCTCTGCTGCCACCGAACTTGCAGATGCTCCGACTATTGAGATCCCGGCCGAGAAACAGCAACTGATAGGTGTCAAGATAATCGCCCTGTCTCAGCAACCGATGGAGACAGTCATTAGGACGGTCGGCCGCGTTGACTATGATGAACGCGGACTTGCCACTATCAATACCCGATTCGAGGGATGGATTGAAAAGCTCTTCGTTAATGTTACCGGCAGCGTGGTGAAGAAAGGCCAGCCTCTGGCGGAAATCTACAGCCCCGAACTGTATGCCACCCAGTTGGAGTTCATCAATGCCCTGCGTATGGCGGGAAACGAAAAGACGACAACAGGCACGGCCGATACGCTCCAGACAATGCTCGCCAAGGATTCCCAGTATATTGTCGAGGCAGCCAAACAGAGGCTGCTGCTCTGGGATATCTCTGAGTCGCAGATAAAGACCATCGCCAAGACCGGCAAGCCAATCCGGACTCTAAGCATTGAGAGCCCTGTCAACGGCGCAGTTATCCAGAAGAACGTGGTTCTGGGCATGCGGGTAATGCCAGGGGACAAGATGTTCGATATAGCCGATTTATCGACCGTTTGGGTTGTGGCCGATCTCTACGAGTCGCAGATGGCCCAGGTGGGAATTGGTCAGAAGGTCTCCATCAGCTTTGACAATTTCCCTGGCAAAGTTATTGCTTCCACCATCGATTTTGTCGCCCCGGTCCTTACCGGCGAAACCCGGACTGTCAGGGTGCGCTGCACCATCCCCAACGCCGATGGCCAGCTCAAACCCCAGATGTTTGCCACCATGGAGATCAGGATCGACCTTGGTGAAAAGCTGGCTGTACCCGATGATGCCGTCATCGATACCGGCACCAGAAAGATTGTCTATGTCGATCGGGGAGAAGGGCTCTTCGAACCGCGGGAGGTTCTGACCGGCATCAAAAGCGGCGGGCTCACCGAACTTACCCAAGGCGTCAAGGTTGGCGAGAAGGTCGCCATAGCAGCCAATTTCCTCATAGACTCCGAGGCCCAACTGAAAGGCATAACGCCCCTGCATAGCCCCTGAGCCGCTATGATCCCACGAATAATTGAATACAGCGCCCGCAACCGCTTCATCGTTTTTCTCTTTGTCTGCTTTCTCATCCTCTGGGGATACTGGGCGCTGCAGAGGACACCGCTGGACGCCATCCCCGACCTCAGCGATACCCAGGTCATAATCTATACGGAATGGGCCGGCAGGAGTCCCGACCTCATCGAAGACCAGGTGACCTACCCGATTACCTCCACACTACTGGCAGCCCCCAATGTCCAGGCGGTACGCGGATTCTCTTATCTGGGAAGCTCCTTCATCTATGTGATCTTCAAGGAAGGCACAGACATCTACTGGGCCCGTAGCAGGATTCTAGAATACATTCAGGCCGTACGCAACAAACTACCTGCCGATGTCAATCCGGTTCTTGGCCCCGATGCTACCAGCTTGGGCTGGGGCTTCGAGTACGCCCTTGTCGATGAATCGGGCAACAACTCGCTGGCAAAGCTCCGGTCCATCCAGGACTACAACATCAAGCTTGGGCTGGAGAGTGTCCCCGGCGTCTCCCAGGTGGCCAGCATAGGCGGTTTTGTCAAAGAGTATCAGGTGACCATCGATCCCAATCGTTTGCTGGCCTACAATATCCCGCTGACCAAGGTCATAGAGGCGGTGCGCAAGAGCAATAAAGATGTGGAGGGGCGGGTGCTGGAGTTCTCCGGCATTGAGTATATGATCCGGGGGCGCGGATATCTCAAGGATATCCAGGATCTCAAGGAGGTGGCTGTAGGCACAAACGGTTCAGGAACCCCTATTTTATTGCGCGATATTGCAACCGTCCAGATCGGGCCGGATATCCGTCGTGGCTTGGCCGAGCTTGACGGCAAGGGCGAGGTGGCGGGTGGCATTGTGGTGGTCCGTTTTGGGGAGAATGTGCTCAGCGTTATCGATAGGGTTAAGCAGAAGATCAAAACCGATATCCAGCCCTCCCTGCCCAAAGGGGTAAAGATCATCACCACCTACGACCGCTCCGACCTTATCCACCGCTCCATTCATACCCTGACCGGGGAGATCATCAAACTGTCCATTGCAGTGAGCGTGGTCTGCATGATCTTCCTCTTTCATTTTCCCAGTGCCTTGGTGGTGATTCTGACTCTTCCTATCTCCATCATCATCTCTTTTATCTGCATGTATTATCTGGGTGTTACCTCTAATATCATGAGTCTGAGCGGCATCGCAATTGCCATCGGTGCCATGGTCGATGCCTCTATCATAATGGTAGAGAATGCCCATAAAAAGCTTGAAGAATGGCTGGATGAGCATCTCGAGGCGGGTGGACGCTGCCCCGCTGCAGAGCGTTTCCAGGTATTGGTCGATGCGGCGAAAGAAGTTGGGCCGTCGCTCTTTTTTTCGCTGCTGGTGATCACCGTAGGTTTTTTGCCGGTATTTACACTGGAGGCCCAGGCGGGCAGGCTCTTTAAGCCCCTGGCCTACACCAAGACCTTCGCCATGCTTTTCTCCTCCTTCCTTGCCATAACGCTGACCCCGGTGCTGATGACCTTGCTGATCCGAGGGAAGATTCGGCCAGAGGAGAAGAACCCGGTCAGCCTCATCCTGCGTAAGATCTACGCTCCGTTTGCACAGCTGTCCCTGCGTCACCCCAAATTGATTATTGCGACGGCCATCCTCCTCATTGCAGTTTCAGTGTATCCTTTTACTCAGCTGGGTTCTGAGTTCATGCCTCCTCTCTATGAAGGCACTCTTTTCTATATGCCGGTGACAGTGCCTGCGGCTTCTATTTCCGAGGTCTCAAAGCTCCTGAACATGCAGGATAAATTGATCAAGTCCATCCCGGAAGTAGAGCAGGTCTTCGGTAAAGCCGGGCGTGCGGAGACCGCCACTGATCCTGCGCCGCTGGAGATGTTTGAGACCATAATCAACCTGAAGCCCGAATCGCAATGGCGCTCCGGAATGACTGTTGATCGCCTTACCGATGAGCTTAACGATGCCTTAACCATTCCTGGAGTTGCCAACTCCTTCACCATGCCCATTAAGGCACGTATCGATATGCTGGCCACGGGTATCAGGACACCGGTGGGAATCAAAGTGCTGGGGCCAAACCTGGAGGTAATAGAGAAGATCGGCAAACAGCTGGAAGAGGCGATAAAGGGAATCAGAGGGACCAGGAGTGTCTATGCTGAGCGGGCAACAACAGGCTATTTCCTCGACATAA
>JARLHL010000074.1 GCA_031292275.1 Desulfocapsaceae bacterium
CAGCCAGGGCCACAATCTGTCCGGCGCGGAGAGATCGGTTATCCAGAGCATGAACGGCGCATGGCGGAGTTCGATACACTGCAGAAGGACCTTGTACAAGGCAAAGAAGACGGGAATCTGCAGCACCATGGGCAGACAGCCACCCAGCGGGTTGACCTTGTAGGTCTTATACAGATTCATGACCTCCTTGTTCATCTGGGCAGGATCGTCCTTATATTTCTCCTTGATTTTAACCATCTTCGGCTGCAGTTTCTGCATGTTTTTCATAGACTTCATACCCTTCTGCGTAATCGGCCAGAAGGCAAGCTTGAAGAGTACGGTCACCATAATGATCGCAATGCCGTAATTCTTCACAAATCCGTAGAAGAAGTTCAACAGCCAGAGAGTCGGTTTGGCTATCACATCAAACCAGCCAAAATTAACAGATTTATCAAGATTATAGCCAATATCCTTCAGCAAGGACAATTTCTTGGGCCCATAATAGAGGCGGTAGCTATAGACAAGCTCCCCCCCGGGTGGCAGGGTCTCGAGTTTCCCGGTCATGACCATCTCCACAACATGGCCATTCTGTTGCATGGTGAGAGACTCCCCGGCATTCTGCCCCGGCAGGATCCCGGCCATGAAGTAGGTCCCTTCGTAAGCAGCCCAATCATAGACGCCATGGACCGTCTTGGGCCCCTCACTCAATTCCTTACTTTTATACTCCTGAAGCTGGCTGTTGACAAACGCAGCCGGTCCTGTAAAGAGATAATTGCTCCCCGTAGGATGATCCTCAAAGGGTACATTGACCTGATACAGCTGAGGTGCCCCCTGCAGCGGCTGTGCTGTAGTGTTTTTTACCTTTATCTCCAGATCAATTAGATACTGATCGCGGTCGAAGACATACTTCCGCTCCACCTCGACACCCGAATCGGCATGACCGAGCAGAACCAGCTGTTCTTTTTTGTCGCCATCCTTGAACTTGACGTCCTGCGCCTGGCTTTTAAACAGGATCCCTCGCTCAACAGCACCGCCCCATGTGAAATCCAGAGGAAAACCTTCCTTGTCATCGGTGATAATCAACTGTTTTCCTTTTGAATCTGGCGCATCCGTTTCTTTGTACTGTTTCAGGACAAAGTTCTGCAGAGTTCCACCCTGTTCCGAGAAAACAGCAGTGTAAAGATCCGTATCCACGACAATCTGCCGCGCATTATGATCTGCGGGTCTGGGCCTGCTGATCGCCGTTGAAGGGAGATTGCCCCCCTGAGGCGTCTCAGACTTGTCGGCAAGGCGCGGCCCAGCCTGTTCAACACGTGTACCCTGCGTGGTATCCTCCGGCGCCTTCTTGGGGGCAAATCCTGCAAAAAAATACTGATAAACTATTAGGATAACAAAGGAAATAACGATTGCCAGAAAGGCTCTATAATTGTCCATGCAAATTTCCGTGTTGAAAAGACTCTTGAGTGTTGTTCCTTCTCTGAAGGGCCGTATGATGCTGATTTAAACAAATTTATAATACGGGATCATAGCCGCCCCTGCAGAATGGATGGCAGCGCAGGATGCGGCGGGCGGCAAGAAAGGCCCCTCGCCAGAAACCATAGCGATCGATCGCCTGGAAGGCATACTCTGAACAGGTGGGAATGAAGCGGCAGCTGGGAGGAAGCAGAGGCGAAAAAAAATATTGATAGCCCCTGATCAAACCGAGAAGAAGGTTTTTTGGCAGGTGACTGATTTTCATCTCAGCTTTCATGAAGTCACTTTGTCACCGAACAATAGAAGACGCGATATTGCCTGCCTGACCGCAAAGGGAGAATCCAGAGCGAAACCTGGCCGAACCGTAATAACAATATCGGCATCCGGCGGATATTCTTCCCTGTCCAGTCGGAACGATTCGCGTATTATCCGCTTGATACGGTTCCTTTTCACAGCACCTTTTATTTTCCCATTGATGCTTATTCCCAGCCGGTTCCAGCCCAGATCATTACCACAGAAAATGAGGGAAAATCCGTCTCCATGGCAACGCTTCCCCTGTCTGTAAACCCGATCAAACTCCCAGCCCTTCCGCACCAGAGCAACCTTGGGTAATGTTAATTTTTTCAAAAAATCAGGCGGACAGACGCTTACGGCCCTTCGCGCGGCGTGCGCTCAAGATGGCTCGTCCGCCGCGGGTCTCCATACGGGCCCGAAAGCCATGCGATCGTTTGCGTTTCAGATTACTTGGTTGAAATGTACGTTTACTCATTGTTGACACCTTCTGTTGCTCTAGTCATGAAATATCATGAAACAATCCACTTTTAACCAAAACGGGTCTCGAAAACTCGTCCATCCTGATCGTTTTGGCTCCCTTCCCTTCCATACTGAAAGGCCCCACTATCTGACAATTGAGGTTCAGAAATTACAAGAGAGTATTATTAACCATACTGACCTCATGCTGTCAAACACTTTTGGCTCCCGCACCCTACATGATGGAACTGCATTTTGCCCGAAACCGGGCAGCCCTGAATCATCAGGTTTCCCGGAGAGTAGAATATTGGGGCAGCCTTTCGCAAGTGCATTTTGTCCTTGAAAGACAGAAGAGGAAGGAGTAGTCAATCGTGAAGAGTAAAGACATACCGGGGATTACTTCAGAGGTTTCCTGCAGCAGCCCAGGATACAATCATCACTGATCTCCCTGAATTCTTGCCTTAGCCTAGTCTGGCTGGACCGGCCGGACGGGTACAACGGAACATAAAAGCTCTTCACGCCTTGAAAAGTTCCCATATTAACAGGTATCAGACGGAGATGCCATCTTGGCTCTTCACCGAAAGGTCCCAGACATCATGCCGCACCGACACCCGCAGACTTACGCAGACATAGACTGGAACCGCCTCTGGCAAAATGCCAGACGGCAAAAATCATGGACTGACAAGACGGCGGCTGACTGGGATAAGAAGGCCCAGGCCTTTGCCGACAGAAATGCGGATTCACCCTATGCGGCCCTGGTCCTGTCCCGTTTGCCCCTGGATCCGTCCATGACGATTCTAGATATTGGCGCCGGACCTGGCACCCTGACTCTGCCGCTGGCCTCCCGCGTTGCCACAGTGACCGCCCTCGACTACTCGCCGCAGATGCTGGCCATTCTGCAGAAACAGGCACAGGCGTCAGACCTGGCCAACGTTCGAACCATCACATGCGCATGGGAAGACGACTGGGCCGCGAATGCAGTAGGCATCCATGACCTTGCCATTGCCTCAAGATCCCTGGGAGTGGAAGACCTTGACGGTGCTCTGAAAAAGCTTAACGATCACGCTAAGCGTTTTGTGTTTATCACGGATCGTATCGCCCCCACCCCCTTCGATCCGGCGGCTTTCCGGGCTATTGGCCGCCCATTCGACTCGGGCCCGGATTATATCTATACTCTGAACGCCCTCTATCGCCTCAATATTCACCCCTGTGTTGAGATCCTTCAACTTGAGAGGGACCTTGTCTTTGCAGACATGGATGAGGCACTCGCCTCTTTCGCCTGGATGTTTTCAAACCTCACTGCCGGAGAATACCAGAACCTGCGCAGGTATCTTACGACTCGCATCATCCGGTCGGAAGGGGACCGGGTAGTTATCCGCCGGGAATTTCCACCGCGCTGGGCAATGATCTGGTGGAAAAAAATGGCAGAGGAAGAATATATGTAAGAGGAGCAATTGCCATTCTTCTCCTTTTTCCTTATAGTGTGGCCCGATAAGTGAGGCAGTTGCGTTCTTCCATCTCGATCCGGAAGGACATGGCCATTGCGGTTTACAGCTATGACCAAAACGCTAAAAGACCGACCAAGGATAGCGTAATTACGATGAATCTCTTAATTTTTCAATGAATGCATTTGATGTTGCCGTCATAGGAGCCGGGCACGCCGGCTGCGAAGCTGCGCTGGCTGCCGCCAGAATGGGATTGCGGACCCTCGTTGTCGTGATCAACGCCGACACCATCGGGGCAATGTCGTGCAATCCCGCAATCGGCGGTCTCGCCAAAGGCCATCTTGTCCGGGAGATCGATGCGCTCGGCGGCGAGATGGCCGTAAATATAGATGCAACTTCCATCCAGTTCCGCTGTTTGAATACCAGTAAAGGGTCGGCTGTTCGGTCCTCGCGGGCCCAGGCCGACCGGCTGCTGTATCGGCTGCGGATGAAATCGGTGATGGAAAACCAGTCGAATCTGACCATTAAACAGGCCATCGTTGACTCTATTATTGTTGAAAACAATAAAGTTACCGGCATCCTCACCTCTTTGGAAGAGGTCATTAGGGTCAAGGCCGTGGTTGTGGCCACCGGCACCTTTCTCAACGGTCTTATCCATGTGGGGCTAAAGCATTTTCCAGCGGGGCGTATGGGGGATGCTCCCTCTGTCAGCCTCTCAGCCTGGTTCAAGAAAATGGGGTTCAGGATGGGCAGGATGAAGACCGGTACGGTGCCGCGACTCCACGCCCACTCCATCAACTATGCCGACCTGGACGTGCAGCACAGCGATGAACCTCCGGGCCACTTTTCCTTTATCGGCAAGGGGACCGGATACACCCTGCCCCAGCGGCCCTGCTATATCACCTACACCAATGAAAGGACCCATCAGATTATCCGTGACGGCATCGACAAATCCCCCTTGTACGCTGGAATCATCGAGGGCGTGGGGGCCAGATACTGCCCCTCCATTGAAGATAAGGTGATGCGGTTCCCGGAAAAGGACCGGCATCAGATCTTCCTTGAACCCGAGGGACTCGACACCGTGGAGGTCTATCCCAACGGTCTGCCGACCAGTCTTCCTCTTGCGACTCAGGAGGCCATGATCCACAGCATCAAGGGGCTTGAAAAAGCGGAGATTATCCGGTCAGGTTACGCCATCGAATATGACTATGTCGACCCCCTTGAGCTGTATCCGTCTCTGGCTGCAAAACGTCTGGCCGGCCTCTATCTGGCAGGCCAGATAAACGGCACCTCCGGATACGAGGAGGCTGCGGCCCAGGGACTTATGGCAGGGATCAATGCCGTTCGCTATATCCAGGAGAAAGACCCGCTTATCCTGGACCGTTCCCAGGCCTATACCGGGGTCCTGATTGATGACCTGGTCACCTGCGGGACCAAAGAGCCCTATAGGCTCTTCACCTCCAGAGCCGAATACCGCCTGCTTCTGCGTGAAGACAACGCAGATGCGCGGCTGAGTAAAATTGGTCATGAAATCGGACTATTAACCGATGAGCGCTATACACTCTTCCTGGCCAAAGAGGCAGCCATCGCCGAAGGGCTTGCGCTGCTTAACTCCATTTCCATCAAACCCTCTTCAGAGATAGACGCCATCCTGGCCGGACATGCCAGCGTGGCCTTGAAGCAGAAATCCACTTTGGCCGACCTTCTTCGCAGGCCCGAACTTGCCATAGAGGACTTGACCGACCTGCCGTTGCCTGACGATATATCTGCAAGGGTGCAGGGACTGGCGGAATCAGCAGTAAAAGAAGAAGTGCAGTTGCAGGTGAAATTTGCAGGCTACATCCAGCGCCAGCATGAGCAGGTACAGCGATTCAAGAAAGTGGAATCGATAACCCTCCCCGAAGATATGGAATATAAAGGGCTGTCCGGCCTTTCAAACGAGGTCGTGGAGAAGCTCTCCCGGGTGCGCCCCCACTCCCTCGGCCAGGCATCGAGGATTTCCGGGATCACCCCCGCGGCCATCTCTGTCCTCCAGGTTCATCTGAAAAAATTACAAGAACAGAAAAAGGAGGATAGATGATCAGTTTTCCCAACATCGATCCGGTCATCTTCAGTCTTGGCCCCTTACGTGTCCGCTGGTATGGGCTTATGTATCTTCTGGGGTTCACGGCGAGTTATTTTCTCGTGAAGCGTCAGATCAGCGCCTTTAAGTTCAAAGAGCTTCAGGAAAATTTTGAAGACCTGAATCTCGTCCTTATCCTCTGCGTCATTCTGGGTGGGCGACTCGGATATGTACTTTTCTATAATTTGCCTTATTATCTGGCTCATCCGCTTGAAATCCCGGCGACCTGGAACGGCGGCATGTCGGTCCACGGGGCAGCCATTTGTCTCATTGTCGGGGGCGCACTGTTCTGCCGCAGGAGAAGGATTGATTTCTGGGCTGCCGCGGATATGTATGTAATTACCATGCCTGTTGGCATAGCGCTGGGAAGGATCGGCAACTTCATCAACGGGGAATTATTCGGGAGAACAACTACCTTACCATGGGGAATTGTATTTCCGGGCGGCGGCCCTCTGCCCCGGCACCCGTCTCAGCTCTATGAGGCCTTTCTCGAAGGGGTGCTTCTCTTTATCATTCTCTGGCCTCAGCGAAGCAAACCCTGGCAGACAAGGCCGTATTGGCCCCACGGTTCGCTCCTGGCACTCTTTCTTATCTGCTACGGTATCTTCCGCATCCTGGTCGAATGCGTGCGGCAGCCTGATCCGCAGATAGGCTTTCTGCCGGGCGGGACAACCATGGGACAATTGCTCAGCGGCTTCATGATTCTGGGCGGTGCTCTTATCTGGTGGTTGAGGACGAAAAGCGCAGCACCGTCAAAATAATATGTATTGATTTTTACAAGGGAAATATTGTTAGACTGCCACACATGAACACCAGGGAGGCACAGGTCTCGCCGCCTTTTCCTGCAACCCAGGTCTTCAGCTTTATGCTGAGCACCAAGGCGCCGGGCGGACTATTTCTTCTGTGATATCTGGCTCAGATACAATTTCATGGGGTCTATCAGTTCATAGCCCTTTTCCAATAACTTTTTTTTCACATTCATCACATTATTTGTGAGAAGGTAGGGGAAGATAGCCCTCTTGTCCTTATCCCAATGCCGTGCAACAAGGACACTGCCGAAGGATATTTTTTCTTCCGTAATAATATCTATAATTTTTTTCATCTGCCCCTGCCTGTCGTCCGCCAGGATGCACAGCAGCGTCCCCGGCTCACCGAGTCCGATTACATCGATAAAAGATGCCAGGAGATCGCGCGTGGACAGGATCCCGAGCAAGCCCCCGTCTTCGTCAACCACAGGGAGAGCCCCCACCTTTTTTTTCTGGAGCACCATAAGGGTATCTTCAATTGTGTAATATACAGGAATGGTCTGCGGATTCTTGGTCATTATTTCCCTGACAGTATGCGTCAAAACCTTCGCCAGAGTCATCTCATATGATTCTTTATCTAATAATATTGAGGGCATTGCATCCCGCATATCACGATCTGTAAGAATTCCGACCAGGGCCCCGGAGCCGTCTACCACCGGGAGATGTCTGATGTGATTGACCTGCATCAACTCCCTGGCCTCGGATATCTGGGCATCCGGGTGAATCGTCACCGGCTCTTTAGCCATCATTCCGCTGATAAACATACGGCCTCCGTATTTTTTATTTTAACGTGCATGCATTTCGGGCCTTGCGGTATATATTCAATATCAATTAGATATCTGCAAGCCTCCGGATATGATTTTCAACCAGGATCGGCAGGACATCCAGATTATACCCTCCTTCCAGAATGGACACAAGCCTGCCCCCGGTATGCCTGTCCACGAGTTTCAAAATCTCATCCGTCAAAAAATCATACCCTTGGGTCGTCAGATTCACCCCTGACATCAGATCACTTTCATGGGCATCAAAGCCTGCAGAGAGGAGAATGAACTCCGGCTTAAAGCTATCAAAGGCCGGGACCAGATGCTTCAGGATCATCGCCTTATATTCATCATCTCCCCGGCCGGGAAGGACCGGGGAATTCAGGGTAAATCCGACCCCTTCCCCTTTCCCGGTCTCGAACTCCCTTCCTGTTCCCGGATAGGCGAACGAAGGATGCTCGTGGATGGAATAATAGAATACGGTGGGGTCGCCCTCAAAGGTATGCTGCGTGCCGTTACCGTGATGAACATCAAAGTCAATGATGCCGATACGACCAACTCCCCACTTCTTCTGCAGGTACTTCGCCGCAATTGCGATATTGTTGAAATAGCAGAAGCCCATGGCTGTATCGACCTCGGCATGGTGGCCCGGAGGACGGACTGCGCAGAAGGCGTTATCAAGCGAGCCGTTCATCACCTCATCAATGACCCGAAGGATGCCTCCCACCGCCAGCAGTGCAATCTCATATGTATCCCGGCAAATAGAATTATCCTGGTGATCGAAGTCAGGAAAACCCATGATGCAGGCCTCCTCAAAGCGCAGGATGTACTGAATTTTGTGGACCGCTTCGATCCATCGCTGATTGGCAATCTCAGCATTAATCAGTATGAGCTTATCGAGAACACCGGAAACTGCGAGGCGGGAATGAATTGACTGGAGTCTCGCTGGCGATTCAGGATGACCCTCAAAAGGAAGGTGAAGAAGATATCTTTCGTCAAATAAAAATCCCGTTCTTTTCATAGGTTCGTACTCCGTATCACTGAGGGGGAATCCTGAATGAAGAAAGCCCCCTCAGATTTCGCCCGCATGTTTAAATACGCCTTCCCCAAACGACTCCATGTATCAGTCGGAGCCGAAGGAGTAAACCACAGCTGTACAAAGCCTTGACAAACTTTTATCCCTCTGAAGTTAAGCATATTTTTTGGAGGAATTCCCTCTTTTTTTATCCAGAGATAAAAAACGCCTCTTGCTGTTGCTCATACCGCAAACGAGAGATGAGCAGGCAAGCAAGAAATATCCCCGTTACAATAAAGGCCCTTGTTTTCGTAAATATTCGGCTCAACGGGCAATGTAACCAACCCCACATCAATTTGTCTTAATCACAAGTTAAAACCAATTGCATTACCTTTATAATTATGTTACGGAGTAATTCTATAGTATTATCGTATAATATTTTATGATGTCACATAAGAATGCAGTGTTCCTTGAATAATTCGAATTTTCGCTCAAAATCAAGGCGTGCGAAAAATTTTACCGCAGGCATATAGTCGATATCTCAAGGATAAAATTTTAAGCATAACGAAAAAACTTGACGAAAGGGCAATTATTCAAGATAACCTACAGTGTTTATCCTGCAAAGGCAGGCAATCAGGAACAACTGAAAAAAGGAGGGGGACTCGCGGCACCATCGGAAGCTGATCTTAAGTTAAATTCTTAACCAGATTCATGAAAGGAGCACGACTTATGACTAAAGAGAAACAAGTTATCGAAACATCAGAAGCCCAAATAGCCGTTCACTGGCAGGAAGAGGAATATTTTCACCCGTCCCCAACGTTCATCGGTCAGGCCAATCTCACCGACGAATCCGTCTTCGAGCGCTTCAGCCTTGATAACTTTCCTGATTATTATACAGAATATGCTGAACTTCTTACCTGGTATAAATATTGGGACGAGGTATTTGATGCAAGCGATGCGCCCTGCTGGAAATGGTTTAAAGGCGGCCTCCTCAATGCAAGCTACAATTGCATTGATCGTCATCTGAAGAAGAATAAAAATAAAACAGCCATCCACTTCGTCCCCGAGCTGGAGACTGAGCCCATACAGCATATCACCTATCAGGAACTCTACGTCAGAGTAAATGAATTTGCCGCATTATTGAGAGATTATGCACAGCTCAAACGCGGAGACAGGGCAACTATCCATATGCCGATGTCAGCCGAGCTGGCGATCTCCATGCTTGCCTGCGCCCGACTTGGCGTCATCCATTCTGTCGTATTCGGCGGTTTTTCAGCCAGCGCATGTGCCGACCGGGTCGTCGATTCCAACAGTCGCGTCCTGATCACCATGGATGCTTACTACAGGGCCGGAAAGCTCCTTGATCATAAGATCGTCGATGACGAGGCATGTCAGATTTCGGCAGAACAAGGGCAGAAAATCGATAAGATGTTGATATGGCAACGCTATCAAGGAAAAATCAGTACAAAGGGACCGCTAATTGAAGGACGAGACTGCATAATCAACCAAAAACTGAAACATTACTACGGCAAGCGGATAGAGCCTGAGAAAATGTTGTCGGAGGAACCGCTCTTCCTGATGTATACAAGCGGCACAACGGGCAAACCCAAAGGCTGCCAGCACGGCACCGGCGGATATCTTTCCTATGTGACCGCAATGTCGAAATACATCCAGGACATCCATCCTGAAGATGTCTACTGGTGTATGGCCGACATCGGTTGGATCACCGGCCATTCCTTCATTGTCTACGGACCGCTGGCCCTCTGCGCCTCGACCGTCATTTATGAAGGCGTTCCCACCTATCCGGACGCCGGACGCTGCTGGAGAATCGCCCAGGATCTGGACGTCAACATCTTCCATACCGCCCCCACGGCAATCCGGGCCCTGCGAAAGGTAGGCCCCGACGAGCCTGCTAAATACAATTATAACTTCAAACATATGACCACGGTCGGCGAACCAATCGAGCCTGAGGTCTGGAAATGGTACCAGAAAGAAGTCGGCAAGGGAAAGGCCGTCATCGTCGATACCTGGTGGCAGACGGAAACCGGCGGCTTTCTCTGCAGCACGGTTCCCGGTATCAGCCCGATGAAACCGGGCAGCGCCGGCCGCGGCGTCCCCGGTATCCATCCCGTTATTTACGATGAGGACGGTAATGTCCTGCCTCCCGGATCAGGAAAGGCCGGAAATATCTGCATCAAGAATCCGTGGCCGGGTGCGCTCCAGACCGTATGGGGCAACCGCAAACGCTTCGTCGATACTTATTATGCCAGATATTGTAAAAATCCGGACAGCAAGGACTGGCGTGACTGGCCATATCTGGCCGGCGACGCCGCGGTGGAAGCGGCCGACGGATATTTCCGTATCCTCGGCAGGATTGATGACGTCATCAACGTCTCCGGCCATCGCCTGGGGACCAAAGAGATCGAGTCGGCGGCCCTGACTGTCCTGGAGGTGGCGGAGGCTGCTGTTGTTCCGGTTGCCCATGAAATTAAGGGAAAAGAGCCGGATCTCTACGTTGCTTTAAAGCCCGGCTTTCAGGCTTCCGACGAGATCGCTCAGAGGATCAACGACGCCATCTGCAATCAGATCGGCAAAATTGCCAAATGCAGAAAGGTCTGGATCGTACCCGACATGCCGAAGACCCGCTCCGGCAAGATTATGCGACGCGTACTGGGCGCCATATCGAATCATGGCGACGTCGGTAATGTCATGACCCTGGCAAATCCTGAAATTGTAGAAGAAATCAAAAAGATGGTCGGCTGATTCCAGGCACGTCTGGGTCTAGCCCATCAAAAAAAGGCGGATGGACACGTATCTTGGCCATCCGCCTTTTTTATGAACATTTCCGAAACATCTTCCGGAAATACTTAGAATTCCTCAAAAGGGACAAAACCGTTTCTGACGGCAAAGTTGACCAGATCAACAGTATTTTTCATATTCAGTTTCTGCAGCAGTCGCGCCCGGTGGTGGTCTACGGTCCGGGAACTCAGGCGGAGTTTCTCCGCCATTGCCTTGCTGGTGAACCCGGCGACAACTAGGCGCAGGATCTCCTGCTCCCTGCCCGTCAAGCCTTTGAAGGGGCTGTCCTGCTGGTTGCGATGGGCAGTCAGTACATCATCAGTAAAATCATCGGCGAGGAGCGGTGAAAGATAGGTCTTCCCCTCCTGAATTTTTTTGATGGCCACCAGAAGTTCTTCGCCGGAATCGCCCTTCATCAGATAACCGTCCGCGCCCGCCGACATGGCGCTGTAAAAATATCCCATAGTCTTATGCATGGTCAGCATCAGAATCTTGATTCTCGGGTATTTGCGCTTCACAAGACTGACAGCCTCAATCCCCGACAGTTTTGGCATCATAATATCGAGGATCAGCATATCAGGGACATTTTTTTCAAGTTCTTCCAACAACTCCTTACCATTACCAGCTTCACCGACAACCTGGAACTCCGGAGTCTGGTTGATGATATTTTTGATTCCATGTCGGATCAGCACATGATCATCGGCCAGTACGATTGTGTATGTTTTTCGCTCCGACGCCACACTCAACCTCATCTATGTCTATGCGAGAGCCATTCTCTTCATACAGTTGGGCGCAGTTATTGCTCCGATGAGCAAATAACTAAAATATCCAACGATTATTTGCATTGAACAGCAATTGAAAGTTTAATGACTTCAACATCAGATCAATAAGAAAGGGAAAGACCGTCCATCTCTGCATTATCGGCGCGACTATCCAATTTTCAGCCGTTTTCAATTCGCAATTGCCTCTTTCTTTCCCCGTTTACTTTCGAGTGATCGTTATTATATAAACAGAATTAAAGCTATTGCCGACAGTAGGGCCTCTGTTCTCGACAGCTGTTACAGAGTGTGGCCGCAAACGGTTTATGTAATGAAGCGTTTAATACACTGCCATGCCATACTGAAATGACGAGCTTACATATTTTGCTGTGGCTGGCCAGTTGAGTCCAGCAATGCTGGTTTATGTGTCTTCTGACAGCATAATGATCATTTTTATTATTCTCAAGCAAAGATACAGGCAGTAATAAACCATTTCCGCAGACAAGGCGTTTCTCAAAGAGGTTGTCGCTAACCTGCGCTCACCCCGAACCGAAACAGGCTGATACTGGATTAGACCGCCCAGTTCGGCCATCATCCTCTTCATCAATCCTGAAATGTATAGCCGAATCAATGCAACGCCACATTCCACTTCCGTATCTCCCCACTTCAGGCCAGGAATGTAAGGCCCTGGGCTGGAATTTTGTCGATATTATCCTGGTCACGGGTGATGCCTACATCGACCACCCGTCCTTCGGTGTCGCCCTGATCGGCAGACTCCTGGAAAGTCACGGGTACCGAGTGGCAATCCTGCCCCAGCCCCATTATGACCATCTGAAAGATTTCCGGCAGTTTGGCCGCCCCCGTCTTTTCTTTGGCATCACCGCTGGCAACCTGGATTCCATTGTTGCAAATTATTCAGGCAACGGCAAGGTACGGACAACTGACGCCTATTCGCCCTCAGGGAATCCCTGGTTTGACCAGGCGCAGACCAGAAACAACCGCCGCCGTCCCGATAGGGCTGTAAGCCTGTATGCCAATCTGGCGCGTGCCGCTTTCAAAGATATTACGGTGATTTTAGGGGGTGTAGAGGCGTCTCTTCGTCGCTTTATCCACTATGATTATAAACAGGACCGGCTGCGGGGCTCTGTACTTACCGACGCCAAGGCAGATCTTCTGATCTACGGCATGGGAGAAAAAAGCGTTATTTTGACGGCGCAGGCGATCGCTGAAGGCCGGACATTGAATGGCATCCCTGGTACCTGCAGACGCATGACCGACAGGGAAATGGCCGCACAATTCCCCAATATGGTTTCCCCTGCACAAGTCAGCAGCCTGCAAATCCTCCCCTCATGGGACGACATCGCAGCCAGAAGAGATGCCTTTATGGAGGCGGAGCGAACCGTGGATCGCCAGGCGAGAAGCTGTTCTCAGGACATTCTGGCCCAACGCCAGCAAAATACATGGCTTGTCCAATATCCGCCGCCCCCTCCACTCTCCACGGAGGAAATGGATGCGGTTTATGAATTGCCCTTCTCCAGAAAACCGCATCCCGGCAGTCCGGACATCCCGGCCTATCATATGATCCGGCATTCCATCACCATTGTCAGGGGATGTTCAGGAAATTGCTCCTTCTGTGCCATTTCCAGGCATCAAGGGCCTGTCGTAAGCAGTCGCAGCAAAGAATCGATCGTCAGGGAGGCGGCTGCTGTTCGAAACATGGATGACTTCAGGGGAACGATAACGGATCTCGGAGGTCCGACCGCCAATCTATACCAGACAGCCTGCTCCCAGAAAAAGTGCAGCAAGCACGACTGCCTTTATCCTGAAATTTGCCCTCATCTTCACCTTGACGCGACGGCTCTCATCAAGGTATTACAGGATGTCTTGGCCATAGAGGGAATCAATCATGTCTTTATATCATCAGGACTGCGTATGGAACTCCTCCTGCAATGCCCGTCGCTGCTGGAGGCACTTATCAGGGATCATCTTCCAGGCTCAATTAAAATCGCTCCAGAGCATACGGAGAACGATATCCTGTCTCTGATGCACAAGGAATCCCATCAAAAACTCTGCGATTTCATCAATCTTTGCCGGAAAGTCGCCAAAAGCATCGGGAAAGAGATTCATTTCAACCCCTATATAATCACAGCGCATCCCGGCTGCACTGTACAACATAGCAGAAGAATGATACACAAGTTGGCAAAATTAGGGATTCAGGTCAGGCAGTTCCAGGATTTCACCCCGACACCCGGGACATTGTCCACGGCCATGTACGTCACAGGCCTGCATCGCGATTCTAAGGCCCGTATTTTTATCCCAAAAAATCAATCCGAGAAGAAACGTCAACGGCAGATCCTGGAAGAGAACCGTCCTCTGACACCCGAGAAGGCCAAAAGGCGTCCATAAACAGGAAGCGGAAGAAGGCGAAACAGAAGGGACAGGCAATCAGGGATCCCGCCCCCTCATCAGGAGGGGGTGCCGTCAGGCAGGAAAAAGCATACAAGAGAATGATTTATTTTGTTTTCTGGTGCGTATAATCGTAATGGTAATGATCATAATAGTTAAGCACTTTTGATTCGATAATGTTACTTTTGAAACCGTTGAAAACGATACCGACAATCTTGTCCTTGCCAATATTATCAACCAATCTCTTGACATGGGCGCGTCCCGAAGCCCCCCATCTGACCACTAGGACAACACCGTCAACCTGCTTCGCCAGGACCGAGGTCTCAGAGGCGGCCTGAATTGGCGGACTATCAAAAATTATAAAACGATCATCATAACGGGACGAAAGTTCTTGAACCAGGCCCTCCATACGAGCCGAGCCTAAAAGTTCTGAGGGATTAACAGGAGGCCTGCCGCTGGAAAGAAGGCCGAGCTTATCCACCGATGTTTTCTGTATGACTTCCGGGACTTCACATTTTTTCTGCAGATATTCCGAAATCCCCGGTTCATTGCCCAGACCGAAGAGGCCCGCAAGCGTCGGCCGCCGGAGATCACAGTCGACCACCAGACAGTATTGGTCCATACCGCGGGCAAGGGATATTGCCAGGTTCGCACAGACAAAGCTCTTTCCTTCTCCGGGAGCAGTAGAGGTGACAAGGATTGTCTTCAGTTGCCTTTCCCCATCCGATGGGTGAAGAATCCTGCTTCTCAGAACTCGGAACGACTCAGAGAGCTGACCTGAAAACCCAGCGACCTTAAGCAGTCTTTCATCCCAATGGCCGGTCTGAGGTATTTTCCGGGTCGAAGATCGCTGCATTTCTCTTTCTGCCGATCCCGGACGCTGCTCTTCTCTGGATGTCTTCTGCTCGGTGCCCAGTCCTGTTGCGCCGGCGTCAACGCCTTGGCTGTATCCTTCTTCCTGGGATTTTTCCAATGCTTTAAAAACTTTTCCCATATCAACTCACGCTGGTATTTTTTAATGTTTATACAAGAATTTGCTTATGGTTGTCCCGATGGAGCGCAGCTGGTCTGGAAAAACAAAAATAACTGTAAGCATCATCAATGAGAGCACAACACAAACAAGCACCAACCGTTTCTTCTTTCCCTTGTCTTGAGAGAGCGGTAAAAGGTCAAACGTGGCTGTGTCTCCAGGGAGATGCAGCTCATTTACGCATTCCGTGATAATCGCCTCATCAACCGTCAACTTCTCCTGCGCAAAACCACTCAAGAGAGCATGGTCACTTAAAATGTTTATTAACCGCGGGTTTCCATGCGTCGTCAGATGAATAAGCCTCACCGCCTCTTCAGAAAATAATCCGGTGTTAACAGCCCCGGCCTTGTTCAATCTGAAATGGATATACTGTTCAGTATCCTCCCGGGTAAAAGTATCAAGATGAAACCGAATACCAATTCTCTGGCGCAGGGGAAGGAGGCGCTCATGGGCCAGGCGATCGAGTAATTCAGGTTGGCCAACCAGAAAGATACTGAGCACATTATGTCCGTCTCCAGACAAATTCGAGAGAAGCCTGATTTCCTCAAGAAGCTCAACCGGAAGGACGTGAGCCTCGTCTATAATCACCAGAATTTTGGAGTCATCTTCATACGATTTCTGCAACATCTCTGAGAAATCCTGAAGAAATTTCACTTTATTCTCAAAATTCGGCAGCCCGAGTTTTGAAGCAAGAAAATAAAGGAACTCTGATGCCGCCAGAATTGGATTGGATAGCACACATACCTTTACCGAGGGCTTCAGAGATTTGACCAAGACATTTATCAAGGTTGTTTTCCCTGTCCCCACTCCTCCGGTCAACAACAGGAAACCCTTGTTTGAAATGATCCCGTATTTGAGTGTTGCCAGCCCTTCCTTGTGGACCTCGCTGAGGAATAATACCTCTGAGTCCGGAGTCAACTCAAAAGGATTCCGCTGCAAGCCGTAATATTGCTTATACATTCAAATTCCCTTCACCGAGCTTGAGAATTATCTGCCCATGCTGCCAGCAATAAACAAAGGCGATCCCCAACATAACTACGCAGAGGGAGAAGGCAATCGACCACATGAGCGATATTCTTTTTTCCCGGCGGGTCTCTTTCTCCGTATAAATAAAAGGTATTGAGCAAACGACAGGTATGCCGAGAGTCCCTTCCACATCCTCCATATCTTTGAAGGATGAATCAAGGAAAGCCTCTCCCAGGGCAAGCCCGCAGCCTGATATCAGGCCCAGTCCAATGGCAACCCCCATTATTTTGTAAAAATCAGGCCATACCGGTTTCTCCGGCATCCGGGCACCATCCTCAATCTTGAACTGACTTCCTTTCTGCTTCTGCTCAAGGTGCATCACAGAATCGGCCTGCAGATCCTGAGCAACCAAAAAATCGTAGTGTTTCTTCAATTCACCGTATTCGCGGGTAATCGCAGCCCATTCAGCCTCCCGGTTGGGTGCCTCTGAGACCCAGTCCTGATATTTTTTTATAAGAGTATTTGTATGTTGTTTTTCTGTATTCAAGTTGGCAGAGTCTATCTCAAGCTTCTTCATCTGCATTGTCAACTCGTAGAGGATCGGGTCCAGTTCCACGCCGGCTCCCTTCTTCCCTGTCGCTCCGCCTGCTCCGGAGCCAACCGTTTTTTCGAGTTTTTCAATAATCCGTTGGACGCGAATAACTTCCGGATGTTTATCCGTATATTTCAGCAGGAGCGAACTGTAGAGCGCTCTCATCCGCTCGAGCCGCTGCGCATCTGTTTCTCCCGGCAGGCCGTTCTCCCTGGAATTCAACTGCAAAGCATCGCTGCTTGCTGCGGTTTTTTGCGCATAGAGGATACTTTTCCTGGTGTTGATCTGCTCTTGAAGCATGACCTTTGTCCGTTCCAGGTCTTGAATATTACTCTGTTTAGTCTGAGCCTGCTGCTGAAGCGCAACGAGTTGGGCGAGATTGCTCTCCCGCTGGTCAGGCATTTCGTTGTAATACTTCAACTTATATTCCCGCATTGCATCTTCTTTTTTGTCGAGGACGACTTTTGCCATCTGGAGCTCGTTCTTGGTATAGGAAGAGGTCTCAGTGGCGCGCTCCTCCCGATACCGCAAATTTTCCTCAATGAATTTCGAAGCCAGAGAATTGGTCACCTTGACGACATCCCCAGGCACACTTGCCTGAAAACTGATGCGAAAGGTATCTCCCGACGGCGAAGTTTTGATCTCAATATTTTTTCGCATCCTGTCAACCACATCCTCCATTGGCATCTTGTTTCTGTCGACCCCGTAGAGGTTAAACTGCTTGATGACATTTTCCAGATTGGTCCGACTGGTCACAATCTGAGAAAGGGTACTTACCATTTCCCGGACCTTTTCCTGGACATCAGGAGACATCCTGGCTGGATTGACCTTCTGCTCCTGATAGCTGAGAAGAGCTGTGGCACGATAGGATTTTGGTATAATTGCGGTCATGGCAAGCCCGATCGCAATGCTCAATAGCAAGGTCGCAAAAATAAGGGCCTTCCTGCGATAAACAATATCGACATATTTTCTAAGTTGCTGACTTTGTTTTAAATCCATAATAATTGAGTAATTTAGGCCCAATGATAGTCATTGAGCAAAGAATGGTTGAAAACTCCCCCGCGGATACTCACAAGTACTATCTCATATTTTTCACACTGTTACAAATTCTTAATGAGAATTGAGGAAATTATACATCCTGAACACGACAACAAACAAGCCCGCCTTAGTAATAGCGTAACGAGAACCCCATTTTTCAGGTATCTTACAGATCAGACGGTGAAAAAGTCACAGCCTCATCAAGATTCCCTTTACCAAGAATCAGCATAAAGAGCCGGTCGAGCCCAAAGGCCGCGCCAGCCGCCGCCTCCAGGTTATCCAGTGCCTGCAGAAAACGCTCAGGCATTGCGGTAGCATACTGGTTATTCTCGCAAATATACTGAATTTCACTCTCAAACCTTCGCCGCTGTTCATCAGCGTCAGTCAATTCAGAAAATCCATTTGCCAGTTCAACCCCTGAAATATAGAGTTCAAATCGCTCGGCGACCTGACTGTTTTCGCTCTTATATTTTGCCAGGGAAGCCAGTTCCCGAGGATAATCATACAGGAAGAACGGGACATCCCAACCAAGATGCGGTTCAACGTTTTCTACCAGGAGTTCCTCGAATCTGTCCGTCTCCAGGGCCTGTTGCAGACTGACAGGACTAAAACGCTGAAAAGCCTCTTCGACGGTCAGCCGCCTTCCCTCGCGGGCCACATCAACGGCCCCCCCCCCGTACAGGCTGCTTGTGTGCAAGCAGGAACACTCCCCGGGAAATTCCTTCTGCAAATTTTCTTTGATGAAGACAAGCAAGGCATGACAGTCCATCATTAAATCAGTGTAATCGCCCCCCCTCCGATACCACTCCAGCATCGCAAACTCTTGCAAATGGAGGCGCCCCCTCTCCTCAGCCCTGAAGCAGGGGCATATCTGAAAAACCTTCTCACAGCCTGCGGCGAGCAGGCGCTTCATGCACAGTTCCGGAGAGGCCTGGAGAAACCAATTGCCGGATTGAAGCGGAACAATATTTTTTTCTGGGATAATTACTGGTTGACGGACCGGGGTATCCACCTCGAGAAACCCAAGCCCGGCGAAAAACGATCGAACGAGACGGAAAAGAGCTGCACGCATATGCAGCTCCGGCAGTGAAAGCATGAAGACCTATTCTTTGACCCTGGTTACATATTGACCCGTGCGGGTATCAATCTGTATTTTTTCGCCCTCTTCAACAAATGGAGGGACCTGCAGAACATACCCGGTCTCCACGGTTACCGGCTTTGTATCCGTCCCCGAGGTATCACCCTTGGCCCAGGGATCCGCTTTGGTGACCACGAGATTGACAAAAATCGGCAGACTGACATCAATGGGTTTGCCGCCGAACAGGAGTACCTGCAGTTCCATGTTGTCTATCAGAAAATTTATATTACCTCCCAATTGCTCCTTGGTGATAAATATCTGTTCGTAACTCTCTATATCCATGAAATAATAATCATTTTCCTGATTATAGAGATACTGCATCTTCCGCTCTTCCAGGTCAGCCTTCTCAAATTTATCATTAGAACGGTATGTCTGAGTAAACTGGTTGCCGGAAATCATATTCCGCATTTTGCACCGGTAGAGGGCCTGTCCCTTTCCTGGTTTGGAAAACTCAAAATCCGTTACAATAAATGGGTTTCCATCAATCTGTATTTTCAGGCCTTTACGTAAATCTGAGGCATTGTACATCTGTCATCTCCATACACTCCGAATCTCTCGGATTTTTATTTCATTGATTTTTCTGCCGAACTGGACAGTTCGAAAAGATCTCTACAAATTAAGCTGCGAGAACAGGTAACTGTTGTATAATATACCTATTGTGACAGGGTTTGCGCAACCGATAATGGCGATATTTTTTAAATCCCTGTCATATTTTTCGGATATTGTATGCCTTTTTATGCCAGAATCTGGCCTTTTACAACCATGTTTATACGTTGTTGTCAAAATATTCATATGTGCGGAAGCCGGAGACAATTCAAATGATCAGTATCGGTATTCTCTCGGATACGCATCTCACTGCCTGCACGCCCGAATTTCAAGCGGATGCCTGCAGGGCATTTTCAGGATGTGAAATGATTATCCATGCCGGAGATCTTACAGATACCTCTATCCTAGAGGCCTTTGCCGGAAAAATCGTCCATGCCGTTCAGGGCAATACGTGCAATTTCATGACCAGGCAAAACCTTCCGATGGAAAAAACCCTTACTCTGGAGGGAAATATAATCGGGATCTGTCACGGTGCGGGGCCCCGCGCATCCATAGAGGAGAGGGTCTGGAATCTTTTTCCGCATGCCGATTGTATAATCTTCGGCCACACCCACGAGCCACTCTGCACCAGGAGAGGGAAAACCCTTTTTATCAATCCCGGAAGTTTCCGCAGCACTGGCCCTTTTGGTTCACCCGCCACCTATGCAATTCTCACTGTTGCTCCAGAAGGATTGCAGGCCAAAATTTTCAGCCTCTCCCAATCCTGATGAGACAATTATGGACTCCATGGCGCATTGAACATGTGCGCGGCGAGACACCGGCCAGAGACGGCTGTCTTTTCGAACCGCCCGGAACTTCTACCTCCGATGAAGATTCCCTGCTCCTGTATCGCGACACGCACAGGCTTGTCCTGTTGAACAGGTATCCCTATGCGCATGGACACCTGCTCGTGGCCCCGGCCCGGCATATCGACTCCATCACCCTTCTACAGCCCGCAGAAGGCCTGGCACTCATGGAGATGCTGCAAACCTGCACGATCATTCTGCAGAAACATTTCTCGCCCGAAGGATTCAACATCGGCTGTAATATCGGCAAATCCGCCGGTGCTGGTATCGCAGAGCATCTCCATTTCCACATTGTACCCCGGTGGAACGGCGACCACAATTTTATGGCAGTGCTTGCAGACATCAAAACAATTCCAGAGCACTTATCGGCGACGTACAACCGTCTGCTCCCCGACTTTCTGACACTTACACACTTCAACTCAGCCAAGACCCATGCCCCTTCCCGTTAAAATAACCCCGATGCTCCAGCAGTATCTGGAAATTAAAGAACAACACCCTGACGCCATCCTGTTTTATCGGATGGGCGATTTCTATGAGATGTTTTTTGACGATGCCCAGGTAGCATCCAAGGCCCTGGGTATCACCCTCACCTCCCGCAACAATAAAAGCGATTCAGAACCGATCCCCATGTGCGGCATTCCCTATCATGCAGCGCAATCCTATCTTGCAAAACTGATCAAGGCCGGGCACCGGGTAGCTATCTGCGAACAGACTGAGGACCCATCCCAGGCAAAAGGTATCGTCAAACGTGAGGTGACGCGGGTTATCTCTCCGGGAGTCGTCACAGACCATCAACTCCTTGATGATAAAGCCAACCATTATGTGGCGGCCTTAACCAAACGCAAACAGGGCAAGACCATCTCCTTCGGGCTAAGCTTTCTCGACCTCAGTACCGGACAGTTTCTCGTTGGAGAGTTTCAGGATCCGACACCAGAAGGCAGCCTCGTTATTGATCAGATAGCGAGGCTGCTCCCGGCGGAAATTCTCATTGACGAGGCCGAAAGAGATGAACTTTCTCACATGCTGCAGACAGCCGCCCTCTTCATTCCTGCACTCTGCATCACGACAAGGGCGTCATCGGCTTTTCACTACTCCACCTGTGAGCGGATACTCCTCGACAATTTTCAGGTTCTCAACCTCTCCGGATTTGGCTGTGATCAGATGCAGTCTGGAGTTATCGCCGCCGGTGTACTCCTCGACTATATCCGTGAAACCCAGAAGACGGACACCAGGCATATAGAAAAACTCTCTCCCATCGATCTCCACTCCATTCTTCTCATTGACGATTCATCAAGAAGAAACCTGGAGCTGACTCAAACTCTAGTCGGCGGCGCGAGGGAGGGTTCCCTGCTGTCTGTGCTTGACCATACCTGCACGCCTATGGGCGCCAGACTTCTCAGACAGCACATTCTTTTCCCACTGCAGGACCTGGCCCGTATCAACAGACGTCTTGATGCGGTCAATTTCTTCTTTATGAACAGCCGGCTTCGCCATAATCTCAGAGATATCCTGGGATCAATCCAGGATATCGAACGGCTCAACAGCCGCATGGTGCTGGGAGCCGGGAACGCCAGGGACATGCTGGCGATGAAACGGTCACTGGCCGCCTTTCCCGCAATAAAAAGGCTGCTGCTGCAATGCCAGACCGAAAAACTGCAGGCCCTTGCGATAGACTTTGATACGCTACCCGATCTGCATCTCCTGCTTGAACGCTCCATCAACGAAGATGCCCCCCTTACCCTTCACGACGGCGGGATCATTAAAGTGGGCTACGATGCTGAGCTAGATGAACTTATTGCCCTGTCTCGCGACGGGAAAAAACATATCATCGAACTGGAGGATAAGGAGCGGATTGCAACGGGCATACAAAAGCTTAAAATCGGCTACAACAGGGTTTTCGGCTATTACTTTGAAGTCAGCAGAATCAACGCGGACAAAATTCCTGACCGGTATACCCGCAAGCAGACCCTTGTAAACGCCGAACGATTCATAACTCCGGAGTTGAAGGAATTCGAGAGCAAGGTCATCGGCGCCGAGGACCAGCGCATCGAGATGGAATACAGCCTTTTTCAATACATACGGAATCAACTGGTCCAGGAAAGTCACAGGCTGATCAAGGTCTCACAGCTCCTGGCCCAGACAGACCTCTTCTCCTCCCTGGCGGAGAGCGCTTACCTCTACCATTATCGTCGTCCCGAGGTCAACGATGGCGAAGAAATCTGTATTGTCGAAGGCAGGCATCCGGTCATCGAGCGCTCACTTCCGGCAGGGAAATTCGTCCCCAATGATGTAAGCCTGAACCAGTCTACAGATGAAGTCCTGATCATTACCGGCCCCAATATGGCCGGCAAGTCTACGGTCTTGCGGCAGACGGCCCTCATCGTCCTCATGGCCCAGATGGGCAGCTTCGTACCTGCAGAGAGCGCCAGGATCGGCATTGTCGATCGGATCTTCACCAGGGTCGGTGCCATGGATGATATCCGCAGAGGTCAATCGACATTCATGGTGGAAATGAATGAGACCGCAAATATCTTAAACAATGCCACCCCTCGCAGCCTTGTCATTCTTGATGAAATCGGAAGAGGGACCTCAACGTTTGACGGTCTTGCCATAGCATGGGCAGTGGCCGAAGATCTGGTTACAAAAAAGGGCAAGGGAGTCAAGACCCTTTTTGCGACCCATTACCACGAGCTGACTGATCTTGTCAAGACCCAGGCCAGGGTTAAAAATTTTTCCATCGCCGTCCGCGAGTGGAACGAAACCATAATTTTTCTTCACAAACTGGTTCAGGGTGGGACAAGCAGAAGTTATGGCATTCAGGTAGCTGCCCTGGCAGGAGTTCCCAATAATGTCGTTCAGCGTGCAAGTGAGATCCTCAAGAATATTGAACATGGTGAATTTGACCCTGATGGTGAGCCGGTTATTGCCAGGAGCAAGGCAACCAAATTGCCGAAGAGTAAAGTGCATCCTAATCAACTTTCGCTCTTTCGACAGCCGCCTGATCCCATGCAAAATTTCCTGAAAAATCAGAATGTCGATGATCTGACCCCCAGAGAGGCCCTGGAAATGCTCTATGAAATGAAAAAACTCTTCAATTGCTGATGATTTTTTTCGTATCGCGTGCTATTTTCCATTCTGCATCGTATAGTGGCTATGAAATATTCCAGGATTTAGACTTCTTATATCTTATTAGGGTGAATGACCTCCTGGACTTTCATCTCTGACAACTCCAAGCTCATGCCTCGTTCAGTCCTCATACTTTTTCTTCTTTTTGTCTGCCTGCTGAATGGGCTTCCATCTTTTGCCGCCCGTGCCGACAAGGATAATGCCAACCAGACTGCATCGCTGGAGAAGAGATATGCGGCCGCCAGGACTTCCTATAACCGGCTCCAAAGCAGTCCCGAAGGAAAATCCCGTGAAAACTGGCTCAAATGCACCCTGGTTTTCAAAAATATTTATCTCAACAATCCCCGCTCCGAATATGCGCCGAAATGTCTTTTTATGCTCGGTAAGACTTATCAGCAGATGTTCTCGCGTTTCAACATCAAAAAGGATCTTGATGATGCGATCTCATCCTTTCAGGATTGTGCCTCCCTTTTTCCAGACGGCAATCTCGCAGACGACGCACTCTGGAATGTTGCGAATATCTACCTGGACAATCTGAACGATAAGAATAATGCTATAGATACCTTAAAGAAAATTGTCGCCACCTATCCGAAGGGCGATATGTACGATAAGTCGGTGAATGAGCTGAAAGCACTGACAGCGGATTCTAACCAAGGTCCCGCCCGCCCCACAGGCAACAACTTGAGATCCAAACAGCTCAATCATGTTCTGCCAATAAAATACTGGTCATCTCATGACTATACCCGGATCGTCATTGATGCATCAGGCCCTGTTTCCTTTAAAGAACAGCTTCTTGAGCAAGAAGGCAATCAGCCTCGACGTCTCTATATTGATTTTGCCAACAGCTATGTTCAACCTAAATTCCGGGCACCGGTTCCCATCGAGGACGGGCTGCTAAAGAGAATACGGACTGGCCAGTACAATGCCGATACGGTAAGAGTGGTGCTCGATATAGAGTCCATCTCTTCCTATAAGGTGTTCAGTTTACCAGACCCATTCCGTGTAGTTGTCGATATTCGCGGAGTCGGTAGGGGGGAAGAAGCCAAGAGCCCCGACAAGACACGCCAGGCAGAAGAAATCGCAGAGGTAAATACGCCTGAGCAATCTTCGACAGAAAAGATTGAAGAAGCTCCTATCGTCACCAAGGCAGCACCAGAAATCCAGCCTGAGGAGGCCCCCTCCACTTCCATTAAAATCGCCGCTGAAAAGGCCAACAGCAGGGAACCAGCGCGCACACGGGTTGCGCCTCAGGACAGTAAACCAAAAATCATCCCTGAGGCATCAGTTGCAGACACAGCCAACAGGCCTCCTCCTGTGGTGCAGGCCTCTACCTCCAAAAAACCTCTGTCTCTTGCTCAGCAGCTTGGACTGCGAGTAAAGAAAATTGTCATTGACCCGGGACATGGAGGAAAGGACCCTGGGGCTATGGCTAATGGCCTCAAAGAGAAGGATATCGTATTGAATGTGGCCAAAAGACTTGCCCCACTTCTGGAAAAAAGGCTGGGTTGCAAGGTAATCCTGACCCGTTCAAAGGATGTCTTCATTCCCCTTGAAGAAAGGACTGCTATTGCTAATAAGAATGACGCAGACCTCTTTATCTCCTTACATGTCAATTCCAGTGAGTCAACATCAGCAAGCGGCATTGAAACCTATTATTTGAATCTTACTTCCAATCCTGAAGCGATGCGCGTTGCTGCATTCGAAAACGCAACCTCAGCCCACCAGATGAGCGATCTGCAGAATATCCTCTCAGATATCCTGAAAAATTCAAAAATCAGCGAATCCTCCCGTCTCGCCCAACAGGTGCATAACACTGTTGTCATCGGCATTAACAAAAATTATTCACCCGTCAAAAATCTTGGTGTAAAACAGGCACCATTCTATGTTTTGATCGGCGCAGAGATGCCGGCAATTTTGATTGAAATGTCGTTTATCAGCAATCCGGGTGATGCCAAGCACTTGAATGACGACCGATATCTTGACAGGTTGGCATATGATATCTCCGCAGGCGTCCAGTCATATATCAATAGTAATACGGCAAATACGCAGACTCCACGGCAAAACAAATAAAATACTTTCAGGGACCTGGTTGAAATCAGATTTTCTCTTCTTTCAAATCTATTCTGGCATTTCGCTGTCCGGCAGACAAATAGTTACACCATCAACACAGTTTTTCACCTCGCGCTCCACGCGCATCCTTATCCGAAAAGAGCACTCCAGAAATACGGATTGCCATAAAGGAGAGTGAATTTCAAATTTGTTGCAGGTGGCTGTCTGCTTATTCCGACCCATTCACTCAGGGTAAAATGATCAAGATGCCCAATGAGTTGTCTACCATATAAATAAAGCCGTTCCTCCTTGATGAAGGAACGGCTTTATTAATTGTACGACTTGAAACAGGTAATCAATTTACATTTGCAGCCTTTAATCTCGCCAGGGCCCGCTGAAGTGCAGCCTCGGCTCTCGTCCTGTTTATGGACTCGCTATGCTGAGCAGCCTCGGCAAGGCGTTTTTCTGCCCGCTCCTTGGCCTTCATCGCCCTACTAACATCAATCTGCTTACCAAATTCAGCACTCTCGACTAAAAAAGTGATCGTATTGTTGGAAACCTCACAAAAGCCACCACTGATCATGAGATTCTCCCGTTTCTGACCTCGTTCATAAGAGAGAATTCCAATTTTTATTGTCGAGAGAAACGGCGCATGATTGGCAAGTACACCGAAATCGCCACCATAACCAGGTGCATTAACGATATCAACATCCTCGCTAACTGCAGCACCATTTGGTGTTACAACTTCCAATCGTATCTGTTGTGCCATTGAACTGACCTCGTTTATCGTTTAGGAGATTATGCCTTGGCTTTTGCGGCCTTTGCAACAGCTTCGTCAATGGAACCTACCATATAAAACGCGGTTTCAGGCAAATCATCATGTTTTCCTTCCAGGATCTCTTTAAAACCCTGAACGGTGTCTTCAACCTTTACAAATTTTCCAGCCATACCGGTGAAAACTTCGGCAACGGTAAAGGGCTGAGAGAGATATCTCTGAATTTTTCTGGCCCGCGATACCAGCTGCTGATCTTCCTCAGAGAGCTCATCCATACCAAGAATAGCGATAATATCCTGAAGATCCTTATACTTCTGCAGTGAAACCTGAACACCGCGCGCAACACGATAATGCTCCTCGCCGATAACATTCGGATCAAGAATCCTGGATGTTGAATCCAACGGATCAACAGCAGGATAAATGCCAAGCTCAGAAATCTGACGTGAAAGAACAACGGTTCCATCAAGATGGGCGAATGTTGTTGCAGGCGCAGGGTCGGTAAGGTCGTCCGCAGGTACGTATACGCACTGTACCGCAGTAATTGACCCCTTGGTCGTTGATGTAATACGTTCCTGCAGGGCGCCGAGGTCGGTAGCCAGAGTCGGCTGATATCCAACAGCAGACGGGATACGACCAAGAAGAGCAGAAACCTCAGAACCAGCCTGTGTGAAACGAAAGATGTTGTCAACGAAGAAGAGAACATCCTGGCCCTCTTCGTCACGGAAATATTCAGCAGCAGTGAGGCCGGTGAGAGCAACACGCGCGCGGGCTCCTGGAGGCTCAGTCATCTGACCATACACCAGAGCGGCCTTAGGCAGAACACCTGACTCCTTCATTTCATGATACAGATCGTTCCCTTCACGAGTCCGTTCACCAACTCCGCAAAATACCGAAATACCGCCATGATGCATGGCAATATTATTAACCATTTCCATCATGATAACTGTCTTGCCGCAACCGGCGCCACCAAAGAGTCCCATCTTGCCACCCAGTGGGAAAGGCACCAGAAGATCGATGACCTTGATCCCGGTCACAAGGACTCGGACCTCAGTATCCTGCTCAGTGAAGAGAGGGGCATTGCGGTGAATAGGCATCGTCTTCTCAGAGCTGATGTCTCCCAGACCATCAACAGGCCGACCGACGACGTTCATAATCCTGCCGAGGGAAGGCGCACCGACAGGAATGGTAATCGGTTGTCCCGAATCCCGAACCTCCATGCCTCGAACAAGCCCGTCAGTCTGATCCATGGCTATACACCGGCAGGCGTTGTTTCCAAGATGCTGGGCTACCTCAACGACTAGATTATCCTTAACATCAGAAATGCCGGGGTTGCTGATAAACATAGCATTCAGAATGTTTGGAAGATTTCCAGCCTCGAACTCGACGTCCACAACGGGACCTATAACTTGAATTACTTTTCCAATTCTTTGCTTACTCATAGGGCCTTACCCCTCCTCAAGAGTCTTAGTTTTTCCGTATGATCAAAATTATTTAAGGGCTTCGGCACCGCCAACAATATCCATGAGTTCCGCCGTAATTGAGGCTTGGCGAGCCTTGTTATAAACTATGGTCAGATGGTCAACGATCTCTTTACATGCACTAGTTGCATTGTCCATGGCCGTCATACGGGCAGCATGCTCGCTTGCACCCACTTCGAGCATGGCATGATAAATCATGACATTCAAGTACAAAGGCTGCAAAACATCCATGATCTCTTCTGTAGAAGGTTCATAAATGTACTCTCCCGAGATTTTTTTTGTGCTCTCACCCTGCCCCTGCACCGGTTGTACCGGCAGGAAAGGCTTAACAGCCGGCTTCTGAATCCCTACGGACAAGAACTCTCCGTAAATGATTTCGACCTTGTCGACCTTACCGGCAAGGAAATTCTCGGAAGCATCCGTTGCAACTTCACGCGCATTAAACATCTGAAAGGAGGACATTATGTCTGTGTATTGCTTTCTGACCTTCCCTGTCTTCTTCAACAGCTGAAAGCCTTTCTTCCCAACACAGACCAAGCTTACACCAATACCTTTTGCATCGCATTCTGCTATCTTCCTGAGCGCAGTTTTGATGATATTGGAGTTGAATGAGCCGCAGAGTCCCCTATCGGAGGTAATCACGACAAGCTCAATATTCTTGATGTCGCGCACCTCCATTAAAGGAAAACTACTCGTATTCGATCCGCCGGACAAGTTTGACATAGCCTCATTAAACTTGGAAGTATATGGCCTGAAATTCTCCATTTTCTCCTGGGCGCTACGCAGCCTTGCAGAGGCGACCATGTTCATGGCCTTCGTGATCTGGGATGTCTTTTTGACACCCTTGATCTTTGTCTTTACGTCTTTTAAACTGGGCATAGCGTGGACCTATCTTTGATTAGTTAAGACCTTTCGTCGCCTTGAATGTAGTACCAAAGCTGGTCAGTGCTTTATTCAGTTTCGCCTTAATCTCATCAGTAAATATCTTCTGCTCTTTCAAATCACTAAAGATCGAAGGCTCATTTGACTCGATATAGGAGTAGAGCTCAGTCTCATAACTCGCCAAGGTGTTCACCGGCAGCTTATCAAGATAGCCATTTGTTCCAGCATACAAAATTGTAACCTGCTTTTCCATGGGCAGCGGCTGGTACTGCGGCTGCTTCAGGATCTCAACCAGGCGTTCACCGCGGGTCAGCTGAGCCTGGGTAGCGGCATCAAGATCAGATCCGAATGCTGCAAAGGCCGCCAATTCGCGATACTGGGCAAGATCAAGACGCAGAGTTCCTGCAACCTGCTTCATTGCCTTGACCTGCGCGCTACCTCCAACCCGGGAAACTGACAATCCGACATTGATCGCCGGACGAACACCGGAGAAAAAGAGGTTCGGTTCGAGATATACCTGTCCGTCGGTAATGGAAATAACATTGGTAGGAATGAAGGCAGATACGTCACCTGCCTGGGTCTCAATAATAGGCAGTGCAGTCAGTGACCCAGCACCCAAGGCATCGCTGACTTTTGAAGATCTCTCCAGCAGACGTGAGTGGTTGAAGAAGATATCGCCGGGGTAGGCCTCACGTCCAGGCGGACGTCTGAGCAGCAGGGAAAGCTCACGGTAAGCGACTGCCTGCTTGGACAGATCATCGTAGATAATCAAAGCATGCATGCCGTTGTCGCGGAAATACTCGCCCATGGAACAGCCGGCGAACGGCGCAATATACTGCATGGGTGCGGGATCGGACGCACAGGCGGCAACAACGGTAGTGTACGACATTGCACCGTGTTTTCTCAGTGCCTCAACAACCAGGGCCACGGTAGATTTCTTCTGTCCTACAGCAACATAGATACAGTGTACATCGGTATCCTTCTGGGCAATGATGGCATCAACACAGAGTGCAGTCTTGCCAATCTGACGGTCGCCGATAACCAACTCGCGCTGTCCCCTGCCGACTGGAGTCATGGCATCAACGGCTTTTGCACCTGTGTAGCATGGCTCATGCACACCCTTACGGGCGATAACGCCTGGCGCAAGGACCTCAATCTTTGAAGACAGCTTGGCGTTCAACGGACCCTGCCCATCAATTGGCTGACCAATACCATCAACCACCCGGCCTTCCATCTCAGGCCCGACGGGAACCTCAGCGATCTTTCCGGTACGTTTGACTATATCGCCCTCTTTGATACCCTGTACACTGCCAAGGACGGCACAACCGACATTGTCCTCTTCCAGGTTCAGCGCCAGTCCCATTACCCCGCCCGGAAACTCGAGTAGCTCCATGGCCATACAGTTCTGAACGCCATAAATACGCGCTATACCGTCACCTACAGATATAACGGTACCGGTCTCATTAAGGTCAATACTTGTCTCATACTCCCCAATCTGATCCTTTATAATCTGACTGATTTCTTCGGCTTTGATCTGCATCTATTCTCTCCCCTTAATGGAATCTTTTAAACCTGCAAGCTGTGTCCTGATGCTGCCATCCAGTACCAGGTCTCCGACTTTCGCAATAATCCCGCCTATCAACGATGGATCGACACTGGTCGACAGCTCCACTTTCTTGCCTGTTAATTTTTCAAGCGCAGCCCGAATACTGGCCTGCAATTCATCACTGAGCTCTACCGCTGAAACCACAGTTCCATGGCTGATATTCTTTTCCGTATCGACCAGTATCTGGAATGCCTCTGCAATTTCGGGGAGTATTTCAGCACGCTTTTTCTGCACCAGCAGGTTCAGAAAATTACCCATGATCTTATCTACACCGATGGAGTTCACCAACCCAACCATCACCTTCTCCCGCACATCCAGCGGATATAGAGGATTGGTTAGAGCATCTTCAACTTCAGAGTGAGAAAGGTAAAGCCCAGCCACTCCCTGAAGAGCTTCATTATAGGCTTCGAAATTATCATTTTCCTTGCCAACTGCAAAAAGCGCCTTGGCATATCTTCGCGCTAAGATTGTCTGTTTCACTGGACGGCCTCTACTTTGATTAGATAATCTTCAACGATCTTCACCTGATCCGCCGCGGTTAGATTCTTAATAATCAATTCTTCAGCCATGGCTGCAGCATGATCTGCGATCTCGTTCTTCAGCTTTCTTCTCGCCTCCATAACCTCTCGCTGGACGGCCAATTCCGCCTGACGCTGAATGTCTGCTGCCGCCTGTTCCGCCTTTTCTATAATTCTGGCCTTCTCGATGGTCGCCTGAGCTACAGCCTTTTCCACAATAGAATCTATATCTTTCTCGACACTTGCAAGCTTAGCCTCAAAATCCTTATACGTCTTCTCCGCTTCGGCCTTGCGAGCTTCAAGGTCCTCAATCTCTGTCTTTATTTTGTTTCTTCTGCTGCTCAATCCGGCGGCAATGGGTTTGGCACCGAATTTGATGAGGATGATCATCAAAGCAATGAAATTCATGACCCGCAGGCCAAAATCCTTAATTTTTGCAGGAGAGAGGCTGTCATGATGGGCAGCGCCATGCTCACCTGCCGCATGCTCTTCGGTCTTGACCTCATGGGCAGAAACCATCCCCTCTTGAGCCTGCCCTCCTTCTGCTGTCATATGGGTGGTGTTTGCACCCGCATTTTCAGCCGAATCTGCCGTCGCCCAGACCGTCCCGCAGGACAGTGCGAACCAAAGTGCTGACGCGACCAGAACCGTACCTCTGGCTATTCGCTTCACCTCTCTCATCTCTAGAGACTCCTTCGCAGAATTTTACTGGCCATAGCGGTGGCGAATCCGTTGAGATTGCCCTGAAGACCCTGTGCAGCGGTATCGATCTGAGACCTTATATCCGCCATCATTTTTTCTTTTCCGGCCTCAACCTCGGCCTTTATCGATGCAAGTTTGGCATTCCCTGCAGAAGCCGCCTCGGCCCGTGCAGAATCAAGGGCCGCCTTCGCCCTTCCAGAAGCCTTGGCCATTTTGTTATCAACCTCTTGCTGCCGAAGACGGGCGTTTTCCTGAAATCTGACGACCTCAGACTGCATCCCCTTCATCTTCTCTGCTCTGTCGCGCAGAATCTGCCGTACAGGTTTGTACAGGACGCCATTCAGGATAAACATCAAGACTATGATGTTTATCATCTGAAACAGTAAAGTAATATCCATCGTAATCATGTCTGCAGTCTCCTGATCAACTTAAGTTTATAAGCTCAACATTCAGAATTGAATGAGGACATACTCTAAAAATTACAAACTTGCAAGCATTGACACATGAATGGCCATTCACACGAAAAATGAATGACCATTCACAACGGGAAAATTTTTACTGTAAATAATCGACCGTGTCAACTGTCTATTTAACAAAAATCGTTCGGCTTGGAAACAATCAGCATTTGCAGCCTAAAGGCCTTCATTTCTGCCGCACCTCCGTAACTGACAATCAAACGCCTATGATTTCAGAAATATGCATCGGAACTGAACGAATAGCCTCTCCTAATTTATCGACCAAATTACCGCCGGCCTGAGCCATGTCAGGTCTCCCGCCGCCCTTGCCGCCCACAATGGCCGCCACCCTGCCGACCAGAATCCCGGCACTGATCTTGTCGGTAAGATCCTTGCTTACTATTGCCAGCAGGGCCACCTTGTCCTTGACGACCCCCCCAAGAACGGCTACACCGGAACCAAGACCATCCCTCACCTTGTCTCCCACATCCCTGAGAGTTTTGGCGCTGTCAAGTGTGATCTCCGCCGCTATCACCTTGATGCCTGCAACCGTCATGGCACCGCCAAAGAGATCGTCGAGATCTGAACTGGCCAGTCGGGTGGAGAGTGCGGCAATCTGTTTTTCGAGGGCCCTCTGGTGCGAGAGCAGACTTCTGATCTTGGCTGGAATCTCCTCTGCTGCAACGGCCAGAATCGCTGCGACCTCCGCTTCCCTGGTGCTCAGGGTCTGCAGGTACTCAAATGCCGATCGGCCGGTCAGGGCCTCGATCCTTCTTACTCCAGAAGCAATCCCGCTCTCGGAGAGGATCTTAAAGAGACCGATATCACCGGTGGCTCCGACATGGGTGCCGCCGCAGAGTTCTTTACTGAAGGCCTCCACGGAAACGACCCGGACCTTTTCTCCGTATTTTTCCCCGAACAGGGCAGTCGCCCCCTCCTTCACAGCCTCCTCCTTGGCAAGAACCCTGGTCTCGACGGGGATATTCTCCCGGATTCGGGAGTTGACCAGTCGTTCGATGGCCGAGATCTCCTCTTGACTGAGAGGAGAAAAATGTGTGAAATCGAAGCGTAAGCGCTGAGGTCCTACAAGTGAGCCCGCCTGCTTAATATGATCGCCCAGAATCCGTTTCATCGCCGCCTGCAACAAATGCGTGGAGGTGTGGTTTGCAGCAGTCTCTGCTCGGGTTATCTCTTCCACCTGCAGGTTTATCCAGGAGCCAGTGATCAGTGTTCCTCGTTCTACCCTTATCTCATGAAATACCAGCGGCCCCTCGGCGAAGGTAGCAAGAACAGAGGCCTGCCCGCCCTGCCAACTCACAAGCCCCACATCACCCATCTGACCACCTGACACCGCATAGAAGGGTGTTAACGGAGTGAACAATCTTCCGGAATCCTTCTCGGATAACTCCTTGCACTCATTACCATATTCATCAAGAAGCGTATCGACGACGGTCTCAGCCGTAAGTCCCTGATAACCGGTAAACTCGGTCTTCTTGTCCGATTCCAGAAGCCGTTTGACCCCCTCATCACGCAATCTGATTCCCTCTCCCTTCTGCGAGGCCCTCGACTGGGCTCGCTGCCTCTCCATAGCCAGGTTGAAACCGGCCTCATCAAAACCGACAGCGCGCTCAAGAGAAATATCCCGAACAATATCCACAGGGAATCCGTAAGTATCATAGAGTTTAAAAATAAAATCCCCGGAGATCACCTTCTCGTCATCCTTCAGCATCCTGGTGATCTCCTGATCGAGGATCATCAACCCGTTTTCCAGGGTCTCCCGAAACCGCTCCTCCTCATTATCGACAACCTTCTTCAGGAGTTCCCTCGCTGTGCTCAGATGAGGATAGGCATGCTCCATGGCGTCGACCACGGTGGCGGTAACAGTATCTATAAATGCGTGGTCAAGCCCCAGATTCTTCCCATAACGGACCGCACGCCGCATAATGCGCCGCAGGACATATCCCCTCCCTTCGTTTGCCGGCAGAACACCGTCGGCAACAAGAAAGGCTGTAGCCCTGGCATGGTCGGCAATCACTCGCATTGCCACGTTGTCATCAGGGTTTTTTCCATAGGGCCGGCGGCTGAGCCCTTCCAGACAGGAGATGATCGGAGCGAAGAGATCAGAGTCATAATTATTCGATTTTCCCTGTAAAACTGCAGCAACACGCTCCAGACCCATCCCCGTATCTATGCTGGGCCGGGGCAGGCGGGTCATGGTCCCATCCTGGGCCCGGTTAAACTGCATAAAAACCAGATTCCAAAGTTCAAGAAAACGGTCGCAATCACAACCGAGGGCACAATCAGGGCGGCCACAGCCGGCATTCACCCCCTGATCGATATGGATCTCCGAGCAGGGGCCGCAGGGACCGGTGTCACCCATGGCCCAGAAATTATCTTTTTCGCCCATGCGGATGATACGCCCGTCAAGCAGACCGTCGACCTTTTTCCAGAGGTCAAAGGCCTCATCGTCATCCTCGTATATGGTCACCCAGAGTTTTTCTTTGGGCAAGTGCAACTCTTCGGTCAGGAATTTCCAGGCATGGGCGATGGCCTTCTCCTTGAAATAGTCCCCAAAAGAAAAATTGCCAAGCATCTCGAAAAAGGTATGATGCCTGGCCGTATACCCAACATTTTCCAGATCATTATGCTTGCCCCCGGCCCGCACGCAGCGCTGGCTGGTGGTGGCCCGGACGTAATCACGGTGATCCTCGCCCATAAATACGGTCTTGAACTGCACCATTCCGGCATTGGTGAACAGGAGTGTCGGATCGTCGGCCGGAACCAGAGAGGAGCTATCGACAATGGTATGACCATTTTTTTGAAAATATTCGAGGAATTTAGCACGTAATTCATTGCCAGTCATGGTTCTCTTCTTCTCTCTATGATGTGTATGGTTATTGTCTGATACGTCTTTGATCAGCCTTCCCCTGCCAGTCGGAAGGCTCCGTCTATCTATTCAGCTCAAGAATAAAGGGTAAAATCTCTTTAAATTGAGGTGTTCCTGCCCTGCCCAGGAGTTCATAGATGATCATCTCGGCAGGGCCGATCGCCGCCCCAGCGGTCCGCAAGGCAGCCAGCCCCAGTTCGTGGTGCTCAGGATACCTCGCCGAGGTGCCATCGGCGACAATCCACGGGGTAAGCCCGCGTCCCAGATACCCGATTGCCGTCTGATAAACGCAGATATGGGTCTCCACTCCGACGATAATCATGGTATTGACGGTTAGAGGGAGCCCATCAACCAGCAAACAGGTTTCAGGATTGGCCAGCGCACCGAATTCAGTCTTATCCGGCCTCGGAAGACCCTCCATCAACACCTCGAGTTCAGCGACATAGCCGCCCAGTCCTTTTTTGTACTGGGTATTGGCAATAACAGGAATATTCAGAATCTTGGCCCCGGCAAGCATGAACTTGATAACCTTGACAACACGCTCTGCCTGATGAATATGGGCCATCAGGCTCTGTTGCGGATCTATGATATGGAGGCAGCATTCTGCAGGTGTCAGTAGTTTTTTCTTCATATATGCTCCAAATATGCATTGATGATGGCGGTCCAAAGCATAGTGCCCGGTTCCACATCATTCTTATCCTGATTGTTGAGAGGAAATGAATACCCTCCTCAAGCTTTTCACAATTAACCCCTTTTCCATACTGTATTCAAGCGTGAAACCGCCTTTTCCCTTTTTTTGCCTCATTGTTCCGTCTTCCCCTGCAGGAAAAACATCGCCGAAAAATCACTTTACAACTGACAAGCAGGAATTACAGTATTCACTAAAATAAGCATATGGAGGTTCTATGAAAGACGAGCAGATTGAAGCACTGGCGAAAATTCTCAAGTCCATGTCTCATCCCATCCGCCTGAAGATTCTCTGCCTTCTGCAGAACAGGGAACTGTCAGTCGGTGACATCAGGAAACAAGTGGAGACTACCAACGCCAATATTTCGCAACACCTGAACATCCTGCGGGCCCAAGGAATTATTGATTTTCGTAAAGAGGCAAATTTCATCTATAACAGGATTACCGACAAGCGCATCCTGGAGATGATAGTAAAGATGCAGAAACTCTTCTGCCCGGACCATAAGGAATAGTACAATGATTATCACAGACTGGGTACATACTCTTGCCGGCAGTTTTATCCTGTTGAGCCTCGCTCTCGGGGTACCGGCAAGCCCTGTTTTTCAGAGCCAGTACTGGCTGTACCTCACCGCCTTCGTCGGACTGAATCTCTTTCAATACGGTTTTTCAAGGTTCTGCCCGCTGGCCATTATGCTCAAGGCCCTGGGCGTACCGGATAAAAGGGTCTGAAAAAGAAAGGGGCACTTATCAGCCGGGTCCAGCGCCAAAGGCCTCTCCCCGGTTGTCGTATAATATGTTTGGGAAAGGCCGGCCAGACGATAAATGACTCCACTGCATTGACCTGACAAGGCTGAAGCGCCCGTCGGCTCCAGTCTTCAGACTCCTCCCCGGATAAGGATCGCCGGCCCATGGTTTTCAAGAGGCTATCATCTTGGCTCCACAGGAAGCCTGCCAGCAACAGTCCAGTTCCGGGCATGTCTTTTTTCCCCTGAAACAGGCAGTGTAGCCTTCCTTTTCCTGGATTGCACAGACCAGGACCTCAAGTTTCAGGCCATCACTGTTCAGCCCCACCTGCTGCGCCTTTTGTTTTGCCAGTGACAGCAGCTTCGGCCCTTTGAAAAATTTCTCCTTAGCCATAATCGCGCGCCTCCTTTAGTTACTCAGACGTATTATTACTCATTTTTTTGAATTTAAGCACAATAGCAATCAACAAACCGGCGTACCGGCCTCACCGGAATAGGGCTTGCAGTTGATCCGCCTCTCGCCTCAGCCCATCTTTCATGCCACCCAACCCGCTATATCGGCAGGATATGCGTCTCCTCCTGGATCGGGTGTACCCCCATGAGGAGAAGGCCGTTGCGGCCATCTATCGACACCTGATCGCCAAAACGGATGGTCTTGTTGCCGATCTGGCAATACTGGCCGGTCTCGTAGACTTTCAGATGCTTGCAGCCAACGACACAGGTCTTCTCCAGGCGCACCGCCACAACCGAGGCATGAGAGGTCTGCCCGCCCCTCGAGGTAATCAGCCCGTCGGCCATGTCTATCACCTTGATATCCTCAGGCACGGTATCCTGTCTAAAGAGAATGAGCGGGGTATTCGGCTCAGACCGCCGCAGATCTCTGATATTGCTCTCTGAAAAGACCGCCTTGCCGGCCATGGCAGAGCCTGAGACCCCGACACCTTTACCCAGGATATCCCGGTTCAGGCCTTCGGTCTCGACAAAGACATGGAGATGCTCTTTTTTCTTTATGGTTATCATATCGCGGGTCTGCAGCAGGAACAACTTATCCGGCGTGGGGCCCTCGAAGGTGAACTCCATCTCTTGCGGATTCCAGTTATTCTCATAAACAAGGTCCCGCGATATGGAGAGAAGCCGCTCATAAATGGCGGGAAATCGCCGTTCCAGGGTCTCATCCACAGCCCTGCCGTCCAACTCCGCCTGCTCGACGGAAACGGCGAAACTGGTAACCAGTCCCGAAACAATGTCCTCACCCTGATCCCCGTAGGCATAATCTCCCCAGAGGGCCACCCGGGAGACCTTGCGATAGGGATGGGCGGTAAAAAGGACCCCGGCCCCGGCATCATCGGAGCAGTTGCCGAAGACCATGGCCTGAACGATGACGGCGGTTCCCCAGGCGTCGGACACATCCATGATCTTCCTGTAATCCGAGGCCTTAAAGGTATCCCAGGAATCCAGAACCATCTCGATGGCGTTCACCAGTTGCAGCCAGGGATCGTCAGGAATGCCGTAGCCGCGTTTTCGGATCAGTTTCTGATAAGAAAGGGCCAGTTCCTTCATCTGCTCAGGAGAAAATTCCCTTTTAAGATTCACATGATACTTAGCCTTGGCCTTGTTCATCAATTCCTGAAAATCTTCCCGCTGCATCCCTGAGATCATGGCCCAGGACTGCAGGAACCGACGATAATTGTCCCAGGAAAGATAGGCATTCCCGTGCTCCTGGACATACTCCTCGATCAGTTCCTCATTCATGCCGACATTGTGAATGGTTGCCATCATGCCGGGCATGGAGATCGCCCCGCCGCTGCGGACCGAGACCAGAAGTGGCCGGTCCGGGGACCCATAGACCTTGCCGGTCATCTCCTCGATTTCCGAGAGCGAGGCCCGGATCCGCCGCATGAATTCATCCCGGGCCTTGGAGAAACCAAAGACAACCTCCCGGCAGCGAAAAACCTCAGTAGTGATAATAAAAGCCGGCGGAACAGGTTTCTTATCGGCTGCGAGCACCATCAGGTTGTAGCCCTTGTTGCCAAGATGGATCAGATCATTGGTAAAGGGGTTGATGTGGTGCAGGGAGGAAATTGCCTTTTCGGGATTATAGGTCATCAGCAGGTCAAGCCTTTGCTTATCCAGAATATCCTTTTGATTCTCAAGGGTTTGAATAATCCTGACGATGAAATTATCCAGATGCTGCAACCCGAAGGTCGAGGAGATCAGATCGCGGAAAAACGACTCCGAAAGACGATGGATCGTATTGATCATATCGTCTCCATTCCATTGGGACCGGTATTTGGTCACCAGATCCGCCGGATTGATCTGGGGAATGATGATCGACAGATTGTTTTGGTGGATATTGGTGTAAAAGGCATAGATGATGTCCTTCACTCCCTCTGACAATCCCCGGAAGATATCCAGGTACTGCGTATAGGAAAAGCGCCTGACTTTCAATGAGTTTATCAGCAGGGACATATGGATATCGAGACGCCTTGAGGTAATCCCGTCGATCCGCAGGGCCTGCAGAAAGAGCTTCAGGCATTTGACGATCCGGAAAAAGGTCGCCTGGGTGATAAAGGACAGATTGACAGTTTCCGGCAGCTTCTCCAGATAGATATTAGCTAGATTTTCGAGCCTGAATGTCAGACTCAGACTGTCGAATTTCCTTTCCCGGTACCTGCCGTAAACGGAGGGGATATCGACTGCGATATGCCTCTTGTAATAGATATCCTCCCGGGCCTGAAAATGCTCTGGGGAGAGGATTGTCTCCTTAAGCCCCTCCAAGGTCTTCAACAGGGCCTCGAGACAGCCGATAGTACCGCAGACCTCAAGGTCGGCCAGGAGGTGTTCCATCTCCGGAAACCCCTCTTGTGATGCCTGGAGCAGTTCCGTCCGCAACTCTTGAAACCCGAGATTGTATTTCCTATGGAGGAGCTTGAACATCTGTACCAGCAACTCAAAGCGGCGGAGTTCCAGAGGATCAAGATCTGTCTGGAGGACGAGAAACGCCTTCAGGTCCTCACTGTCCCAGTCAAGGATATCCTGCATGCTGTGAAAATTCAGCTGGCCGATGATCCGTTGCGCTAGGCAATGCTGCACATCGACGAACGCCCCTTCCTCAGCCACCTGATTATAGACCTCCTCCGGCAGAAAGGGCAGGAGGATGGTCTTATCCCTGGTCTTCCAGAAAAGGAAGATGGCCTTGATAAAATCGACGATCAGATTGGAGCTCTCGACATGACTCTGCTTCCGTAGAAAATGGATGAGGAGATCCTTGCGCTTGTACATCTCGTCCAGCTCTGTCGAGACATCGCGTAATTCGCCTTCCGCGCCGATCTCGTTGAAGAATACCGGCATCAGCTTGGTAAACTGTTTGGCCAGATTATAGATAGGCTTAATAGGATGATTCAGGAGCTCAGTGATATCCCGCTGGAAAAGATCGGTATCCTTGACACAGGTGCCGGTCAGTTTAAGATTGATAATCAGGGCGGAAAACAGCGTTGAACACCATTTGGGCTCTTGTTCAATCAGGGTCAGCCAGACCCGGATATTGTTCAAATGCGCCGGGTTGGTCAACGGCTGCCAATCCTCATCCACGCCCACGACCTTGGCATACTGAAAACCGAAGCGGACTACGCCCCAGAGAAAGGCCTCAACCATCCGGCTGTTGCCGCGGTTAAAGACTTCACCGCCTAGGACCTGGATACACTGGAGAGACGTGTGGGGGTACTTATTGACGTTGGCCTTGAGGAGCTGAAAGGTCATGAGCAGAAACTGTTCGATCTCCTCGAAGCTCTGCTGCCTGATCAGCTGAACCAGGCTGCGGTTGATCTCTCTCAGTGTCTCTTCATGGATGAGGTAGAGGCCTTTAGTATCCATGATTTTGAAGAGGAAGAGCAGCTTCTGGTTTTCAACAAAGGGATTGCCTGTATCGCCCTGCCCTTCCTCAGTGGACTCGGCATCGGACTCTGCCAGTTTTTCAGGTATCTCCTTGTAGAACCGGACGATGTCAACGTGGGCGGGCAACTCGAGAATATGAGCCAGTCCTGCCGGCGGATCAGATTCCAGATCCAGTCCCATCAGAATATCCCTGCTCCGTGATATGGAGTCGTGCGAAATCAAGTTGAAGAGCTTACCGAAACGAAAATCAGTGCAGAGAATGCCGCATTTCTCCAGAAACCAGGGCATGGGATCATCTTCTTTGAGCCAGTACTCGTAATTTTTGAGCAGGATGGCACGCATCAGATAGGCGATTGGACGATAATCAAAATCGATAGGCCGGGGGCTATTTGCAGCAAGCAGGCGACTCGCCACCCGCTTCATCGGATGCTGGCCCTGCACGATCTGCATCAGGGTTGAGGTATCGACCTTTTCCAGGTCACGGATCTGGGTAAAAATTCGGTTTAACGGTTGTTCAAACCGCCGCAGTTCATTCCCCTCCAGAAAGCTGATGGTCTTTTCTAACCAGGCTATCTTCGCCTCGATAATCAGGGCCAGGAGGGTGGCATTCTTCTCCGAATCCCTGATGGCCTCGAAAAACAGCTGCCCGAACAGCTCGATGGCCTGCGGCCCGTCGGCATGGCGGACAAAATAGCCACTGTTTTTCAGCACAAAACTCCTAAAAACAGGCAGGATCAGACTCCAGTTTCTAAACGGATGGCAGATTTCATAAAGCAGGCTCTCAAGACTCGAGTACAGTCCTTTATATTTTTTCATCATCTCGAGCAGAAGCAGAAGCTCCGGACGGATGACGACATGCTCAGCGGTCTCGATGAGATTTGCCCTCAAGGCATCCGACTCGATTATTGGAGAGGACGTTTTCGTATCCATTTATAATATAATTACGAATAAATCTTGCAGATTGAACCTCCAGAACGACAGAAGTCCCCGAGCCCCGGCTCATGCCGCCAGGGCCTTATGCGGTTTTATCGGAATCAGAGAGGCCTGTTCGCATCCATATGACAGATCAGGTCGAGCATACGGTTTGAATATCCCCACTCATTGTCATACCAGGTCATGATCTTCACCGTCGTGCCGATCACCTTGGTTGATTTGGCATCAATGACTGAGGAGTGATTGTCGCCCTGGAAATCGATGGAAACCAGAGGCAGATCCGTATAGCCGAGATAGCGGTTGGCTGCCTCCTTCAGGGCCTGATTAACCTCCTCTACGCTCGTCTCCTTCTCGACTTCCATAACGGCATCGACCAGTGAGACATTGGGGGTCGGTACCCGGACGGCCAACCCGTCAAATTTTCCTTTTAACTCAGGGATAACGAGCGAGACAGCTGCTGCCGCCCCGGTCTTGGTAGGGATCATCGACAGTCCGGCAGCGCGGGCCCTGCGCAGATCGGAATGCGGGAAATCGAGGAGTCGCTGATCCCCGGTATAGGAGTGGATGGTGGTCATCAGGCCGCGTTTAATGCCAAAATTATCGAGAATCACCTTGGCCATGGGGGCCAGGCAATTCGTCGTGCAGGAGGCGTTGGAGACGATATGATGCAGCGTAGCGTCATACTCATCTTCATTGACGCCCATGACAAAGGTCTTCACATCCCCTTTGGCCGGGGCTGAGATCACCACTTTTTTGGCACCTGCATCGATATGTCCGTGGGCAGACTGGTTATCAAGAAAGAAGCCGGTACATTCTGCCACATAATCGACCCCCATGCTGCCCCAGGGGATATCGGCAGGGTTCCTGTGGCTGGTCACGGCAATGTGACGCCCATCCACCAGGACACCACGCTCATCGCTCTCCACCTCTCCTGCGAAAGGCCCCATCACGGAATCATATTTCAAGAGATGGGCCAGGGTCGCAGTATCGGTCAGATCGTTGATGGCAACAATCTCAATGTCTTTAAAGAGTGCATCTTTGCTTGCAGCCCGGAATATATTTCTGCCAATCCGCCCAAAACCATTTATACCAATCCTGATCGTCATACCCAACCTCCTTTTCGCTCTCTGATAAGAGACAAAATGCTGTCACATCAATTCTTGTCTCGCCTTTTTATAAAGCTGCAGATACTGTTTCATCACCTTGTCCCACGTGTGATTTTCCCGAATCTGCGTGACTGAATCCCTCTGCATTCTCCGCACACACTCCGGACTTGCATAACAAGCCATGGCCCGGGCTATCGCCTTTACCATATCCTCCCTGCTGTTCGTCTTGTAGGTAAAACCCGTCTTCCCATCCAGGACCTTGACCAGGCCGCCGACAGAGTGAACAATGGGTATATTGCCGAAAAGCTGGGCTATATAATCCGTTAATCCACAAGGCTCATACCGGGAAGGAATGAGAAAGAAATCCCCGGCAGCATAGAGCTGATTGGCCGTAGCCGGACTGAATCCCCGTAAAAAACAGACCCGCCCCCTGTTCCCCCGCTGCTCGGCCAGGGCAATCATCTGGTCTTCTTCCCAGGCCCCTCCGCTCCCGAGCAGCGCAACCCGGAAGTCCTCGTGATGATGGAGCATATAACGGATGGAGCTGATCAGGATATCGACACCCTTCTGCTGATTCAACCGCCCGATGAACGTGAAGAGCGGCTTGTCCGGATCAGCATTCAGATGACCGAACTGCCTCACTTCAGGGAGTATCCCATTTCCTGAAAGTTTTTGCAAGATTGATATCTTACAATTTCTTTTCCCCCCAACATCCTGATCGTCCAGTGGATCATAACCGGCAGCAATCCCGGTTTTTTCCGGCCGGCGGGAATCAAAATCGGCGGGGTCGATACCGTTGGTCACCCCCTGCAGCACGATCCCCATTTCCGCCAGACGATGACCAAGCCAGCCGGTCAGATGATCATCATGGGTTTCCTGCAGTTCCCTGGCATAATTTTCACTCACCGTGTTCAAAACCGCATAACGGCCGGCGACGATCAAGGGATCAAAATTTTCTCCAAGACGATTTTCAAGAATGGTCTCCCTGGACAGGCCGGTAATTTCCCGGGCAAAGGGCAGATCCGCCACATCCTGGTGGTATCCGGTGCCGGCATTATGGATGGTGACGATCAGACCGGTTCCCCGAAAATAATGTCTGAAGCCGTCGATTTCCCGAATCATGGCGGGCAGGATGGCAGTATGACCGTCATGGCAATGGATAATGTCGGGGCGTTCATGCAGAAGCTGCATGAGGGCAAGGGCGCCCTTCTGCAGCAGGACGTTCATCGCAAAATAGTCGACATGCCCCATTCCCTGTTTTTTCCACGGTTCCGGCCCCTCCTCTGCAGGGGTATAGGTATAGACATCGGCCTTTTCCCGAAATCGCTGAGCCTCCAAAAGATAGACATTCATCCGGTTGATCTTCTTATGCCATACTCCAAACGTCTCCTGACGTTCAACGTCGGTGTAGTTCATGGTAACGGCAAACTCGAGGTTCACTCCCGGCTGCAGAGGATCCTGCAGCGGCTCAAAACCCTGGTCAACTGCCTGGATCAACCCGTAGCGCGGCATAACCACGCTGACAGACCGTCCGTTCCAGCGCGCCAGGGTGCATGCCAGCTGTTTGACCACGTCCTTGACACCACCGGCTCCGGCCAGACCCGCATATTCCCTGGTCAGCATCCAGATATTTTTTATGGATCCCTGATCTTTAATCATATCCAGGCCTGCATATTTCTTCTGACCGCCATATCACGAAGCAGAAAGTCGGCCAACGTCAGACGGACCATAGCCTCGCAGACCGGGATTATCCGGGGGATGGCCGAGATATCATGACGACCGCCGACACGAATCGCCACCTCTTCGTTGGCCAGGTTAACGGTTTTTTGTTCTCTGGAAATGGAAGGAATGGGTTTTACCGCCACCCTGATCACTACCTCCTCCCCGTTGGATATACCTGCAAGCATCCCCCCTGCATTATTTCCTAAAAACCCGCCCGGACCGATTGCATCATTATTTTCAGAGCCAAGCATATCAGCGACGGCAAAGCCGGCCCCGATCTCAACACCCTTGACCGCACCGATGGACATCAGCGCATGGGCAAGGCTCGCATCAAGCTTATCGAATACCGGCTCTCCAAGGCCTTCAGGGCATGTGGCCCTGATTTCCACAATCCCTCCCAGGGTGTCGCCCTGGGCATGGACCTCACTGACACGCGCCTCCATCTGCCGGGCCGCCACCGGATCGGGGCAGAAAAAACGGTTATCCAGGATAGTCGAGAGATCACAGGTCCGGATACGAACCCCTCCCAGAGCCAGGGTATAGGCGCAAACCTCTATTCCATGCCTCTTCAGAAGCTGTTTGGCAATTGCCCCCGCCGCCACCCGTGCCGCTGTCTCTCTGGCAGAGGCCCTGCCGCCGCCGCGGTGATCCCTGATGCCGTATTTGGCCAGATAGGTTTTATCACCGTGTCCCGGCCTGAAAATCTCCCGAAGATCATCATAGGACTTCGAGTGAGCATCTTTATTGAATATGGCAAGAGAAATCGGTGTACCGGTGGTTCTCGGCATTTCTTCACCCTGGGGCGTGAAGATCCCCGACAGAATCTCCACCCGGTCAGGCTCCTTGCGCGGGCTCGAAGCCCCACCCTGTCCGGGCCTCCGACGAGCCATCTCGCGATTGATATCCTCCTGATCAATAAGGAGCCCCGGAGGACATCCGTCAATAACTGCTCCGATTGCAGTCCCGTGCGATTCCCCCCAGGTGGTCACCTTGAATGCCTCGCCAAATGTGTTCCCCGCCATTACCAGTCCGCCTCATTTTTTTATTGTTCCCACTTTTTTAAATATATAGGCGACAGCCTCATCAATGGCCATCTGTCCTGTGTCAACTATACAATCGGCAATTTCTCGATACAAGGGTTCTCTTTCATTCAGGATTTCCTCCATCTCTTCGGCCAGCCCCTTTCCCGAAAGAGAAGGACGGCTGGCTGCTGTGGATTCATCCTTCAGAATTCGCTGCAGGAGGACACCGCTCTCAGCCCTGAGCCAGACCACGGTTGCCTTCTTTTTCAAATCCCTCCAGAGTTCCCGATGCAGCACCGCCCCACCGCCCGTTGCGACAACGCATCCCCCTACATCCGCCAATTCTCCAAGGACCTCTCTCTCGCAGCGGCGAAATCCCTCCCAGCCTTCCCGCTCGACAATAGCTTGCACTGTGGCTCCTTTTTTGAGACAGATCTGTTGATCCGTATCAATAAAGGCACAGCTCAATTTCCGGGCCAGCCGCTTTCCCGCCGTTGTCTTGCCGGTGGCGCGAAAGCCAATAAGAAAAATTGGTTCAATCATATTATTTTGACGTCAATTGAGACCGGAATGCATATGTTTTGTCAATCCGATGGATGTACAGCCGTACAGCAGCACCTTGTCTGCCCATGGACAGAAAGGCAATTCCGGAGAGTTGGTGATCGGCAGTTTGTGTATAAAAAAAGGGAAGGCCTTGAACTCTTGTCATTATTCCCTGTTCAATAAGTAATTGTATACGGTAAAATGAGGATGTCAAGATAGGATATTTGCTGATTTTGGAAACGATTTCCTCATTTTCACTCCCGTCAGAGATACGCTTTGTAATCCGGCGGATATATCCTGCGACAGATCGCAAGGAGATATGCCGCCCCTCTCACAGCAAGGAGCCCCGCTGAGCCGATGAAGTTTAAGGACTATTATGAAATACTCGGATGCGCGAAAGACACCAGCCAGGACGATATCAAAAAGGCCTACCGCCGCCTGGCACGAAAATTTCATCCCGATGTCAATAAGAATCCTGAAGCTGAGGAACGTTTCAAGGAAATAGGAGAGGCCTACGAAGTACTCAATGATGCCGAAAAAAGAAAGGCATACGACCGATTCGGCAGCAACTGGAAGGCCGGGCAGGATTTCGAGCCGCCGCCGGGCTGGGATACAGGCTTCGATTTTCACCAAACCCGACAGGGTTATGCCGGTGCTCACGACTTCAGTGATTTTTTTGAGACACTCTTTGGCGGTCGCGGATTCACGACTGACACCGATCCCCACGTCGGCCCCCGGGGGTTCATGTCCAGGGGCCAGGATATTCACGCCAAGATCGAGATCACTCTTGAGGACAGCTATTCAGGCAGCAGCCGCACCATCACCCTGAATAAAACCGTACTGGGACAGGGGAATCGCCTCATCAGCCATCCTTCTTCCCTCAACGTCACCCTCCCGAGGGGAATCATTGAAGGACAGCAGATCCGGCTCGAAGGCCAGGGCTCGCCCGGGATGAATGGCCCCAGCGGCGATCTCTTCCTGGAGATCGTTTTTGCCAGACATCCGCTGTTTAATGTGCAGAAAAGAGACATTCTGCTATCGCTCCCGGTCGCTCCCTGGGAGGCAGCACTGGGAGCGATTATCAAGGTACCGACTTTGGGCGGCCTCGTCGATCTGAAGATCCCGCCGAACTCGCAAAACGGGAAACGACTGCGACTGAAAGGACGAGGGATATCCTCCAAGAGCCAGACCGGTGATCAGTATATCACTCTCATTATCATGACCCCTCCCGCCACAACCCAGCAGCAGAAGGCACTTTATGAACAGATGTCCAGACTCTTCTCTTTTAACCCCCGAAATTGACAGGGAGGCTGACCATGAATGAGGACTGCAGCTACACCGTCTTCGACGAATCCACCTGGATCTCTCTCTCCGAGGTCTGCAGGTTCTGCCGCGTGGACCACCAGCACATCCAGGAGATGATTCAGGAAGGAGTCCTGGCACCCACAGGTACCTCTCCTCAGGATTGGCGTTTTGGAGTCCAGGAGTTGAAGCGCATTCAAATCACCATCAGGCTGCAGCAGGATCTGGGAGTGAACCTGCCCGGCGCCGCACTGGCACTGGACCTGCTGGAGGAACTCGAACTCCTGCGCAACCTTACAAAAAATCTGGACATTGCCGGATAGTTCCTGTAGAAAATGTGCAATCCGCCAGCGGGGATACAAAATTCCATGGCCCCGTTCATCTTTGCCGAGGGAAACATGATCGCCGGAAAATTTTCAATAACAACAGCGCGCCCCATGGAGATGATCGACATCACAGCCATGGTCAGCGACAGGCTCCGGCAGGCGTGCATCACCCAGGGGACATGTACGCTCTTCAACCCCCATACCACCGCAGGGCTCACCATCAATGAAGGTGCCGACCCCGACGTTCAGCAGGATATCATCAGCGGGCTGCAGAAGATCGTGCCCATGGCATACCCCTTTAAACATGCAGAAGGGAATTCACCGGCACACATCATGGCATCTCTGACGGGATCAGCCCTCACTATACTTATCGAAGACGGACAGCTGGTCCTCGGAACCTGGCAGAGAATCTTCTTCTGTGAGTTTGACGGACCGCGGCCCCGAACAGTGCTTTGGCGGATCCTGGTCTGCACCTGAGAGGGAACCAACCGGCAGGCTTTCCAGCAGGCACACTTCGGTTTTTCTTGTATTCACTCACCCTTGAATTTCATTCAACACTTCTTATCATTGCTTTATGACTCTAAAAATCCAACCAGACCAGATATGCTTCGGCCTCTCTGATGAGCTTGACCGACAATCCTTTTCCTGTTTTCTGCAGCTTGCCGGGAAGCCGGAATTCGCCGACGTTCTCGCCGGACGCCTTTCCAGCCAGGAGATAGACTCGTACGTCAATCTCCTGATGGGTCTGCTGCGGCAGCATCTTTCCGAAGATGAGTACCATCGGCTGTTTTTGGGCGATCCTGCTTTGCATCAGCACTGAACAGCAGTGAGAGAGGAGAGATATGAGTAATCGGCTCTACGACTTGCGTCGATATATTGATCTCCTGCGCCGGGAGAACGAGCTTCTTGTGATTGATGAAGAGGTTGATCCCTACCTGGAGATTGCCGAAATCCACCGGAGGGTCATCGCTAGCCAGGGTCCGGCACTGCTGTTCTCCAGGGTAAAAGGCTCATCTTTTCCAGTAGTCACCAATCTTTTCGGCACAAACAGGCGCCTTGAGCTGGCCTTTGGCAATAAGCCCCAGCAGTTTGTCCGCGACCTAGTCCATCTGGCCGAATCCATCATGCCCCTCACCTTGGGTAAGATCTGGGAAAACCGTTCCTTTTTTCTGGAAGGCCTGAGGATCGGCCTGAAGACCCGACCAGGCGGGCCGATCCTCGATGTCTGTCAAACGCCGCCTATATTGAGCAGCCTGCCGCTGCTGACCTCCTGGCAGAGCGACGCCGGGCCCTTCGTGACCCTGCCGCTGGTATACACCGAACACCCTGACGGACGGGGGCACAATCTCGGGATGTACCGGATTCAGCAGCATGACGACACCACCACAGGCATCCATTGGCAGATCCACAAGGGCGGGGGCTATCATTACTTTGCCTCCGAACAGCAGAACAAGGCCCTGCCTCTGACCCTCTACATAGGCGGGCCGCCGGCCCTGATGCTGTCAGCCATTGCCCCGCTCCCCGAGGATATCCCCGAGCTCATACTCACCTCACTTCTCCTTGGGGACAAGCTGGACATGACCGCCGACCCCAGAGGCGGACACAATCTTGTAGCCCATGCGGAATTTGCCCTCAAGGGTGAAGTCCCCCCCCACCTGCGCAGACCCGAGGGCCCCTTTGGCGATCATTACGGCTATAATTCCCTGCAGCACGACTATCCGGTCTTCCAGGTCAGCCACCTCTACCACCGCCGGGACGCTATCTATCCAGCAACGGTGGTAGGCCGGCCCAGACAAGAGGATTTTTTCATTGGCGACTTTCTGCAGGATCTCCTCTCCCCCCTTTTCCCCCTGGTCATGAAGGGGGTAAAGGCCTTGAAGACCTACGGGGAAACTGGATTCCACTGTCTGGCGGCAGCCCGCGTGGCTGATCGTTACCCGCGCGAGGCCTTTGCCTGCGGTCTGAGGATCCTGGGAGAAGGCCAGCTCTCCTTAACAAAATTTCTCATTGCCACCGACGGGGATGTGGATATAGCGGATTTCGCCAGACTGTGGCCCCATGTCCTTGAGCGGGTACAATGGGATCGAGATCTCTTTGTCTTTGCAAACGTCTCTCAGGATACCCTCGACTACACCGGACCATCGGTCAACACAGGCTCCAAGGCTATGATTTTAGGCCTCGGTAAGGACAAGATCCGAGAACTGCCACGCTCCTTTGCGGGAGACCTGCCCTCTGGAGTCGGCCGGCCCCTCGTCTTCCTGCCCGGCACACTGGTCCTTCAGGGCAGTGCTTACGACGATACGCCCGATCTGGCCGGACTGATCGCCGCAACGGAGTCCCTGACAGCCTGGCCGGTCATTGTACTTGTGGATAATACAGCAACGGCCACCTCTTCCATGCAGGAATTCCTCTGGACCCTTTTCACCCGCTTCGAGCCCGCCGCTGATATCCACGCCGGGGGAACCTGCGTCAGACGCTTCCACGTCGGCCTTACCCCCCCCGTTGTCTTTGACTGCCGGATGAAGCCCTGGTATACTGACGTCCTTGAGGTCGATATGCAAACGAAGATAAAAGTTGATAATATTTACAATAAAATCATCCCGGTACAATGGCGGTGAACGGCCCCCTGCGTCTACAGAAATATCTTGCCCAATGCGGACTTGCCTCCAGGCGCAAGGCAGAAGAGATGATCCGGCAGGGGCGGGTTAGTGTCGATGGCAAAGTCGTCATCGATATGGGCTTCTGCCTTACCGGCAATACGCAGACAGTACGTCTGGATGGAAAGATTGCAATTCTTCAGGATAAAACCGTAACTCTCCTTCTAAACAAGCCCAAGGGATTTGTCACCACCCTCTCCGACCCTCAGGGACGTCCGATAGTCACCTCCCTGCTGCGCGGCCTTAAGGTTCGGGTTTTTCCGGTGGGACGACTGGACCTGGATACTGAAGGGGCGCTGATCTTGACCAGTGACGGTGAACTTGCCGAAAGCATTCAGCATCCGCGCTTTGAGGTAAAGAAAACCTATGAGGCTGTGGTCAGCGGACGCCCGGCCCGCCAGGGACTAAATCAGCTTGAACAGGGAATCATGCTTGAGGGAAAAAAGACATCACCCGCCTCTATCGGGAAACTCAAGGAGTTGAATCACGCTACACGTGTCACCATCACAATCCATGAGGGGCGGAAGAGACAGGTGAAGAAAATGTTTGCATCTATCGGTAATCCTGTTCTTTCCCTTAAAAGAATCGCCTATGGCCAGTTGTTTTTAAAGGATCTCCCGGTCGGCGCATACAGGATTCTCACCGCCGATGATATTAAAAAAATCTTTTTATAGAAATTTCTTTACAAAAGAGGAATTAGCTGATTAAATCTAGACAGTTATAAGAATCGATGGAGACTTGGCAAATTATCTTTTTTTATGTTGTTGATTTTTAAGGTTTTTTTTGTGTCTTTATTATTTATAAAGATTTAAAATCTCTTTAATTAAAGTTTTTGACCAGGTCACACCCTAACCAAAAAACAGTGATAGTGTACCCACGGTGGCGCAATCAATCTTCCGGAAACAGGAGTAAAGCATGAATAAATCAGAACTCATTGAAGCCCTCGCGCAGGACATCAACATACCTCATCGCGAAGCTGCTGCTATTACGAACACTGTTATCGAGACAATGACAGAGGCGCTGGCAAAAGGTGAAAGCATTGAAATCCGGGGATTCGGCAGTTTCGTCATTAAAAAATACGACTCCTATGAAGGACGCAACCCGAAAACTGGCAAAAAAATCAAGGTGAAACCAAAGAAACTGCCATTCTTCAAAGTCGGCAAGGACCTGCGGGAGCAAGTCAACACCAACAGATCCAAAAAATAGAATTCATTTCAGCACAGACGTTGGAGTCGGACGCCCTCCAACGTCTCAGAGATTGAACTGTTTTTCAAGGTGCCAGCCTTCCCTCTTCAGTTGTTTCAATGCCCCCGACCAGATCATAGACCTGTGCGTTCTCCACGCGTACGTAAACAATATCCCCAGGGTTTGCCTGGCCGTCATTGATATACACCTGGCCGTCAATATCCGGTGCCTGAAACCTGGTCCGGCCCTCCAAAAGCAGATCGGTTTCCTTACTGAGGCCCTCTACCAAAACCGGTTCCAGTCTACCGATATATTTTTTTAAGATTTTTTGAGAGATGCCCGCCTGCAAAGAAAGGATGTGCTCGACCCTGTCACTCTTCTCCTCTTCAGGACATTGATCGGGAAAAAATTCTGCCGGGCAGCCTTCTTCGTTGGCATAGGCAAAGACTCCGACATGGTCAATCTTCACGTCCTGAAGAAAGTCTTCCAGCATCAGGATGTCTTTTTCTGTCTCACCGGGAAACCCGAGCAGAAATGTGGTCCGCAACGCGATATCTGGCAGAATGCGCCGAACCCGCTCGATCAGCCGGTACAGATCATCCCGTCGGTAGCGACGGTTCATCCTTTTCAAAATTATATCACTGACGTGCTGAAAGGGGATATCAAGATAGGGCACGATCCTCGGATTTGCCGCCATCAGATGGAGAAGCGCATCGGAAATCCCTGTAGGATACAGGTACATCAGACGGATCCAGGGAATAGAACTTTTGTCGACTAGGGCCGTAAGAAGTTCCAGCAGGCCATTCTTCTCCCCGGACTCCGCGCCAAAGGCTGTCAGATCCTGGGCAATAAGGGTCAGTTCCTTTACCCCTATCGCCTCAAGGCTGATGGTCTCCCGAACCAGATCCGGGATTGAACGGCTGCGCAATTCCCCCCGGATCGAGGGAATCTTACAGTAGGCACAGTGGTTGTTGCAACCTTCGGTAATCTTTAATAGAGACCTGAAAAATGGCGTTGCAAGCTGCCGCGGCATGGTCGAATCCATCAGAAAGGGGGGCAGGATATGGATAGACCGTTGAATCTTCCCCGTCAACCGATCGTCTATCAGCCTGGCGATGGCAGGCACACCTTCAGTACCGACGAAGAGATCGACCTCGGGTAACTCTTCCATCAATTTTTCCTGATACCGCTGGACAAGACAGCCGGTTACTACCAGCAATTTTGGTGGATGACGCTCTTTTAACGCAACAAGTTCGAGGATCTCTTCAATGGCCTCCTCCACCGCAGGCTGGATAAATCCGCAGGTATTAACCAGAAGGACATCACTTTCCGTAATCTCGTTTTCCACAGTCCAGCCGTCCTGCTGCAAAAATCCGAGCATGACCTCTGAATCGACAAAATTTTTTGGACATCCCAGGCTGATCAGATGAATTTTCTTCATTTCAGTTTTTTAAGGGCAATTCGTTGAGGAGAAGATCAATGAGCGCTCGGCTCCTGGATTTAAAATCGTCACGGGAAAATCCCGGGTTCCAACTCGCCCCCCATACCTCGTCAGACACAAGAAGAAGGGCGGCAAAATCAATCCGACGAAATGCGGCAGCACTGCAGAGGGCAGTATACTCCATATCGACGGCGCAGACTCCTTGCTGCTCATGCAGCATGCTCAGGACGCTTCTCCGTTCACGATAGGGGGCATCGGTAGACCAGACGCCGCCCTCGTGCCATGCCAGGGTATTCCGTTTCAAGAGCCCTCTCAAGGTCTGGACAAGCGAAGGAGAGGATGCCGGCTGATCGCCGGTAACATAATACGCTGAAGTCCCTTCGCCACTCACAGCCCTGGTCGGCAGCAGGAGTTCGCCGATGGCCAGTGATTGGTGAAGAGAGCCGCACCAGCCGAAGAGAATGATTTTCCGGGCACCAAGGGCTATCAGCTTCTCCATTGTCATGACGGACAGAGGAGCTCCTATGGCCGGACCGGCGACGAAATAGCCCTTCTCCTCATGCACGCTGAGATTTGTGTGATACATATATCGCTTGCCGCAACCGGCAGCCAGGGATGTATCCAGTCCATAGCTAGCCTCAGAGGGATTGACAAGCAGAAGACCGGTGTCGGGAATCGGTCTTTCTTTTTTAAAACGTACGGGATGGATGACAACATCATCATCGATATCCATATTTTGCCACCTTGGAAAAAAGTCTGGAATGCTGGAAAAGGCTTGCATATGAAAGTCCCGGAGACTGCAGCCCCGTCTTGCCGAAGCGATACGCTTTCATAATGCATTTTGGCTGGTCGATCTGGCCCGGCCATTCCGGTTCAAAATAAAAAAAGGCTGCAGATTTCTCTGCAGCCTTGCAATGACACCGGACCAAAAAAGAATAACTTGTGAATCCTTTTTCTTACACAATTGCCTTTGAGATCGGGTTTGCATACAGAAGGATCAGAGAGATAACCAGACCATAAATAGCAATGGACTCTGCAAGGGCCATACCGAGGATCATGAAAACCATCAATTTCGGCTGAACTTCAGGATTACGGGCAAGACCTGTGGTAGCACCCTGGCCAACCAAACCAATTCCGATACCCGCTCCAAGACCTGCCAGACCGATTGAAAGCGCAGCACCCACACAGATCAAGGCTACTTGTAAATTACCTTCCATTTTTTTCTCCTTAATAATAAATGTATTTTTGTATTGGCCTTCTTCCTTAACAGGAAAACTTTCTATAAACTGAACCGTTTTCAGGGGAGAAATCAGGATATTCTCTCCCCTGAATTGGAATGTTCATACTCCTTATTAATGGGCATGCTCTTGAGCCTGGGCGCAGTACACAACCGCCAGCAGGACAAAAACCATGGCCTGAACCAGAGAAACCAGCACGCCGAGCATCATGATCGGCAGCGGGGCAAAAAATGCTCCGGCCAACATGAACAGGATACCCAAAAGTGTTTCCTTGGCCATGATATTTCCGAAAAGACGAATGGAGAGAGAGAGCAAACGAGCCACGTTTGAAATCAGCTCAATGGGCAGCATCAACGGAATCAGCCACCACATCGGACCGATAAAATGCTTGTAGTAATTGAATCCATGAGCACGGAAACCGATCACATGATGTGTCACCCATACGATAATGGTCAAAGCGAGGGTAGTATTGAGATTTGAGGTCGGCGACATGAATCCGGGGATGAGACCGATGAGATTACCCACGGCTATATACAGGGCGAAGGTGGTCAGCATGGGGAAAAGGGCATCAGCCATTTCTCTTCCCATATTCTCAACAAAGAAATCATCAAGGCCACCGATCAGAATCTCCCAGAAATTCTGGCCGCCGCCCGGTACCATTTCCAGATTACCAAGGGTCATTTTGGAAACAACAAAAAGAAATACCATGACCAGCCAGGTATAGGTCATATACGGCGCACACAACTGCTCAAGCAGACCGTTCCCGACAAAGCCGTGCGGCACTGGAAGCCCCAGCTTTTCCAGAATAATCGATATAAAAAGTATCGGATGTTCCATAACCCCTTTTACCTCCTCCCACTGAATAAATAGTGTCTGACCACGCCCAATGCCGTGATAGTGACAGTAAACACTACTGTTGACAATCCCAGAATCAGCCCAATGATATTGTCTCTATTAATTTTCTGACTCCACATCAAGAGCCCGAGAGCTATGCCTATGATGAGAATCCGGAACCAGAATTTAATTATAAAACCAGCGCGTTTCTTTTTAATTTGCTTCTTGTCGCACTCTTCTCCCTGAATCGGGGTCAGAGATTCAATAAATCCAATTACATCTTTATGGGCGACCATAAAACTGACGATGGAAATAATCCCCCCCACCAGTACCGCCCAGGCAAACGACCAAGAGACAACAAGCCAGGATAAGGCCGTCAGAATGACCAGGTAGACCCAGCTCAAGACCTGCATCTTTCGCAGGGACATCAAATTATTTATCACTCAATCCTCTATCGTCTTTTCTGTCGTTTTTGTCTTTAACACGCCAGAGGATTTGAAGCAACGTCTTAAAGCCTGCCGCAATTCCGAAAGCAAGCCCGATAAAAGTGAACCAAGGAGCCGTACGACCGTTAAATACCTTCTGATCCAGGACAATCCCTCCCCCCAGACCCACAAAGATACAGGCAACAAATGTAAAACCTACATGTCCATAATTTGCAAGCAGGTGGATCATCTCGTTCTTTAACTCAGACATTATCACCACCTATTCTCTTTACGGGCACTCCCCTGATAATAGGCCTTTTGGTAGCACGGCCATTGCTCAAAGTCAACGATTTTTTTAAACTTCCCGTAGTTTTTTGAATGACCATTCAGTCATTTTCACCATTCTTTCAAGGTCATCTCCGGTATGAGCCGCTGAAATAAAAGCAACTTCAAACTGGGATGGAGCAAGATAAATACCCTGGCTCAGCATCTGCCGATAATGCCTGGCATAACGATCCGTATCCGACTTCATTGCCGAAGTAAAATCCGTTACCGGCTCAGGCGTAAAAAAAGCGGTGAACAGCGAGCCTGCTCTGTTGATCTGTACAGCAATACCGATCCTCTCAGCAATATTGCCAAATTGCTCAACAAGCCAGGCAGTCTTTTTTTCAAGATCCGGATAAAAATCCTTCTGCTGTAATAATCGCAGAACCGCAACCCCGGCCGCCATGGCCAGAGGATTCCCCGACAGGGTGCCGGCCTGATAGACAGGCCCCTCTGGGGCGATACAATCCATGATCTCCGTCTTGCCGCCATAGGCCCCTACCGGCAATCCTCCGCCAATAATTTTTCCCAGGCAGGTAAGATCAGGCATGATACCGAAAAACTCCTGCGCGCCTCCGTAGGCCAGCCTGAATCCGGTAATAACCTCATCAAATATCAGAATAATGCCCAGTTCTCCAGTCAGAGATCTCAGCGTCTCCAGAAAACCCGCCGCCGGGGGGACACAACCCATATTCCCCGCTACCGGCTCAACAATGACGCAGGCAATATCGAGAGTAGGATCTCTTAGCGTTTTTTCCAGTATTTCAACATTGTTATATGGAATCGAAATCGTATTTTTAACAATATCATCAGGGACCCCCGGACTTCCCGGTATACCCAGTGTTATCACTCCTGAACCTGCCTTGACCAGAAAAGAATCGGCATGCCCATGATAGCACCCGTCAAACTTAACAACGATCTTTCTGCCTGTGTATCCGCGGGCCAGGCGGACAGCACTCATGGTAGCCTCGGTGCCGGAATTGACGAACCGAACCTTTTCGATGGAAGGGACGGCCTCAACAACCAGAGCTGCCAGTTCAATCTCTAAAGGAGTTGGCGCCCCGAAACTGGTACCATCACCAGCGGCCCTGCATATTTCTTGAACGACTGCAGGATGGGCATGGCCGAGGATCATAGGCCCCCATGAACCGACGAAGTCGAGAAACTCATTGCCGTCGACATCGGTCAGAAATGCTCCTCTGGCACTCTTAATAAAAAGGGGATCACAGCCTACGGCCCGACAGGCCCTGACAGGACTGTTTACCCCGCCTGGTATCAGTTCCCTGGCCTCGCGAAACATCATTGCAGACGTCTTGTTTTCCATACCGATTCCTCGCTCATCGCCTCTGCCATCCTGCCCGCATCGCCAATAAACAAGGGGCCGTCGTCAGGGAAATACAGCTTTCAATTTCTTTCAGGCAGCACAGCACTCACCCAATAGCTTCTCATGTCATGAATTGAGGATTATAGCATGAGAGATAAAATACTGTCAAATATGTTCCGGTCATCAAACCTACTTCAATTGCGGACCTGATGTCCAAGATGGCCTATACCTCCTCACATCTGGCCCAACCTGAACACATTTTACTTGTCTTGTAAAAATTCAGAAGGTAAACTAGGACGAAAGTTACGGAAATTCTCCGTTAGGCATCGCCGATCACATATTTAAACATCTGTATTTCGCATAGAGTAACCTTTAGCGGTTAAGGAGAGACACAATGGCAAACGACAAGGTTCAACAGATTTCTGATGCTGAGTTCACTGTCAAAATCGGCTCTGAGCAACCATCTCTGGTAGATTTCTGGGCGCCCTGGTGCGGACCGTGCAAGGCCATCGGCCCGGTTGTTGAAGAACTGGCCGCTGAATTCGACGGCAAAGTGAACGTCTACAAGATGAATGTTGATGATAATCCGGCTACCCCGGGGAAGTTCGGCATCCGCGCAATTCCGACCCTCATACTGTTTAAGGGTGGAGAGGTAGTAGACCAGATTACCGGAGCAGTGGGCAAAGCCCAACTGGTAAGTCTCATCAAAAAAGCACTCTAACCAGCATGGCTGGACCAGACCTGCCAGCCGCAGCAAAATAGGAAAACACGTCATATCAGCAAGGCAATGCCGCTGTTTCCGGGGGTTTTCATTTAAATAAACAGCGGTCCCTGTAAGTGTTGTACTTTTCCTGAGCCTCACGGGTGTTGCAGGTCTCTGGAGACAGTTTTACATATTGGCGAGCAGAGGTTCTGCTCTGTCATGTTGCGGCAGAAATTTTCAGGGATAGTTCTGCAGGCTGAACACAATGAACGCGACGGTTGGCGCGTAGCACTACAAAGAGTGGGGTGGAGACATCCTGCACCACAGAAATTATTTTCAGGACAGCCCCCGGGCTGATTCCGTCTCCCTTGGTCGGACCATGCGATTACTTACTCAAAAGATTTTCCCTGCGCACCAGCAACGCCCCTCGTATTTCATATATTTTTTGGGTCTGATGCTGCTTCTCATCAGCTTGACAGGTTGCGCCACTATCAAGGATTTATTTGATTTTTCTGGAAAAAAGGCAGATGTTCACCTCCCTCCTGAGACCCTGATTGCGAAAGGTCTCGATGATTTCAATGTTGGGAGATATGATATGGCAGAGCAATATTTTACTGAAATTCTTGATCGGCACCCCTTCAGCGCCCAGGCTATATTGGCCGAATTGAAGGCGGCCGACTGTAAATACTACATGGGCAAAAATTATGAAGCATTAGTCCTTTACAAACAGTTTGAGGACCGACATCCAACCAATGAGATAATGCCCTACGTCATGTATCAAAAGGCGATGTGCAACTATAACCGGATCGATACCGTAGACCGGGATCCGGAAGGAGCCGTTCAGGCGATTCAGGATTTCACCCAGCTCTTAAAGGCCTATCCGGTCTCTCCCTATACGGAAGAGGCCACGGCACGCATAAAGGCAGCCAAGGAATTTCTCGTCAATCATGAATACTTCATCGTCGAATTTTATCTGAGGACAGAGAAGTACAAAGAGGCCGAGACCCGGCTCAGATATATCATTGCCATGTATCCCGACGCCAAGATAATTCCCAGGGCCAAGGATCTTCTTGCCAAGCTTGAAGAGGGAAAACCGCCCCATTCAGGCTTTGCAGAATGGTTCTCCGAGCTCTCCCTGCCAAGCTGGAAGAACTTCATAGACCGGGCAGAACTCCCTCCGTCAAAGAAAAAGTAGTGGAGGCGGCTGAGCGCTGCCCCCCCCCTCCACCGAGAGCATTGGTGCCTGACAGTCTTCTCAGCATGCCTCTGTTTTTCCCTGACTGCACTGCCATCTGTCAGCCGTTTCCGCTACCTTGCAGCAAGGACCGGAAATGTGTCGATCTTGATCGAGCCAGCAGGCTTTACAATGCCGGCCCGTCAGGCAGGGCCCAATTCTGGCCGAGAGAGACCTCCATCGCCCTGACCGGACAAATGGTCACACACTGGCTGCAACCGGTGCACTTGTCTGCATCGAAGACAACAGCCATATCCGGACGATGCAGGGCCAGGGCGCCTGAAGGGCAGATGCCGGTGCAGGCCCCGCACTGAAAACATTTCTCATCATCACGCCGAATACCTGCGGCAAGACGCTCGACCCGCACTCCAAATCCCTGCAGATACTCCAGGCCCGCCTTGACATTGCTTTTGCTACCCTTCAAGCCGAGGATCATCATTCCCTCCCGATGCGGCAGGATATCCGCCTTCAGGATATTGGACTCGACATCGAACTGCTTCACCAATTGATAAATAAACGGCAGTTCGCTGGTATCTTTCGGAAATCGTAAAATGTAAATTCGTGAATACATAAATGTTCCTTTTCTTCGCAAGACAAAAAAATCAAGAGTAAACTACAATTTCAGTCCGTACTGCATATCAATCTTCCAAGTGTTCCAGGCCTTCCTCCACCTGGAACAACAGCGCAGGCAAAGGCCTGTCGGTGTCCAAAATCAAAAGTTGTTCCCGAGGCAGCTCATGAGGCAGCTCAAAGCGTTCCTTCTGCTGCAGGTAAATCTCCCAGCGCCCATCGGAAACAGCTCGGGGGTTACGCAATCGCCGATCCATACGCCTTTTCATGACCTCCTCAGGGCACTGACAAAGAATAAAGACCAAACGATGATCAGCCCCAAAGGTGTTACACAGTCTCTCTCTTTCACTGCACCGCTGGTAGGAACCGTCCAGAACCACACAACTGCAGGGATCCTGCCCCAGACTGCTTTGGGCCCGGGACAGAAGGGCGTCATAGGTTCGACGGGAAAAATCGTTGCTGTAGATTCCAGTATCAACACTCTTGAGCTGGCGCTGATGCGGTGCAAGCCCGGCCAGCTCTTTCCGGACCAGGTCCGAATTATAGTAAGCGCACCCCCATTTCTTAGCAAACGCCGCTGCAAGGACACTCTTCCCGGTGGCGATCATGCCAAAAAAAATTAGAAGTCGTTTGCGCTCGGACATCTCAGACCTCCTGGGTTGCGGCATACTCCTCCGCCAAATGAAAATACCGGGCTGCCTGCGCCAAGCACTTCTCTGCCGCTCCGCGGTCCACAGCTGGATCGCCAGCGGTAAAAAGACCAATTTTGCCTCTGACATAGGCTCGATAGCATTTATAAAAATTGAGCATAGTCGGGAGGCCCTCGTCTCCGGATCCGGCAATAAAGCGAGAGATGAAATAGGAGGAGAGGTCCGACAGGCCGTGAAAATCCAGGTCCATGGCCAGAAAGGCGATGTCCGCCGCAATATCCGAATAGCGGAATCGATCATTGAATTCAATACAATCAAAGATGTGAACGCGATCAGCCAGACAGATATTTGCCGAATAGAGGTCACCGTGGCAATCGCGTATCCTGCCGGCCGCCACCCTGCCATCAAATCGTGCCCGATCCGCCAGAACTTTCTGCGCATACTCCCTGATCCGTTCAAAAGCCGGACGGCTCAACCCTCCCTGGCCGACAAGTACTTCAGTCTGATCAAAATTTTCCAGGACATTGATCGCCACAGCCTCGGACCGTCCGAACTCCCGGATGCTCTCACCGGTCTCGGCCGCCTGATAAAACGGAATCAGAGTGGCAATGATCGCGTCAAGATTTCCTTTGGTCAAAGAGCCTGCCTGAATGATGTTCGACATCATCCGATCTTCGGGCATGCGCGCCATTCTGATCCCGTACTCGACGACATCCCCGGGACCATTCAACGAGTACTGGCCAGCGGCGGTATTTACGGAAACCATATCCAGATAGATCTCCGGACACAACCTGCGGTTGAGGACCAGTTCCTGCTCACAGCAGAATTTTCTTTTCTCCAGGGTAGAAAAATCCAGGAACCCGAAATTTATTGGTTTTTTCCACTTATAGACAAATTCACCCGCCAAAACCACAAACGAAATATGAGTCTGAACCAGGTTTGTCTCCCGGACTGCATGAGGATAACTGCCGGTTAGTAAGAGATGCTGAATATAGGGCGGAAGATTTTGCTGATGCATGTACCTGCTCCTGGGGCCAAAAAGGTCATTGGGTTGTATGTTTCCGACAGCGGATTTTAATACTAACAGAATCGCGGGCATCAGTAAACCTCATCACATGTACTGTCCCCGATTTCTCCCCCATCCCGGCCTGCAGAGAATATCCAACTGCGCCCCCTTTGCGCGGAAAATTTCAGCAAATCATCCTGCCGCCCTCTTTTTTCTTTGCACATGAGCAGAAAAAATTTTCCCACCGTTCATGTTGACCTGATAATTTTCTTTATTTTTTCATCAGAATCACATCGCGCGCAGACGGTCTGCAGGATCATCCGGTTTCACAGATAAAAAGTGATGCTTTTCCTATAAATTTCCTGCGGAACCTTGCAAGATTCGGGCATTGCGTTATAATCGCGAAGCTATTAACATCAGTTTATTCCGCAGGAGGAAAAAACCTCCTTTTCCAGAAGTCTCTTAGGACATTCATGAATACATCACTCAAATTAAAGCTTGCCCTGGTTGTTTTTCTTATTTTCAGCGCGATAGTCACCATCGTTCCATCGTTTTATTCTGCCACCCCCTCCTGGTGGAAAAAATACATGGCGCCGGGCGGACTCCATTTGGGACTCGACCTTCAGGGCGGGATGCACCTGGTCTTAAAGGTCGACCTTGACAAGGCCGCTCAAAATTCTCTTGAGCTTGCGGCCAACGATCTGAAAGAACGCCTCGCTGAAGAATCTATCACTATCGTCCAGACCAGATCAGAGCAGGCCGGCACGCTGGTGTTCAGCCTTCCCAACGCCAGCACCGCCGACAAAATCAACTCTATTGTCAAGGATGACCCGGACCTCAAGGCTACAATCGAGACAAAGGAGGGGAGTTTTCCGCGCATTTTCCTTACCTTGTCAAAATCCAAGATTGATTACATCAAGACCAATGCAGTCAATCAGTCGCTGGAAATTCTGCGAAACAGGATTGATCAGTTCGGTGTTGCCGAACCGATTATCATCCGCCAGGGAGATGACGAGATCGTCATCCAGCTTCCCGGCATAAAGGACTCCAAACGGGCCATGAAACTCCTGGGCGATACTGCGCAGCTGGAATTCAAGATGGTGGCCGATGCCGATGGAATCAATCTTCCGGAACTGATCAAAAATGCTGTTGGCTCCGGTAAGTGGCACGAAGGGGAAGACACCAGAAAGCTTAACCGGGCCCTGGAAAATCAACTGCCCAAGGACACTACTATTTATTTTGAAAAGGACGTGGACAAGGTTACAAAAAAGGAAACCATCCACCCTCTCCTGCTGCAGAACAAGGTCCTGATGACCGGAGATATGGTCAAGGACGCACAGGTCCGGATTGGCGGGACCTTCAATGAGCCTTATGTCAGCCTCGATCTCACCAGCAAAGGGGCGAGGGTGTTTGGCTCCATCACCGAAAAAAATGTCGGGAAGAGAATGGCCATTGTCCTTGATGATAATGTCCGTTCAGCCCCGGTGATCAGGGAAAAGATTTTGGGCGGATCAGCCCAGATTTCCGGAAGCTTCTCCCATGAGGAGGCCACCGATCTCGCCATTGTCCTCAGGGTCGGCGCCCTGCCCGCTCCTGTTGATATTATTCAAAATCTGACCGTAGGAGCCAGCCTTGGTCAGGACTCCATCCAGAAAGGCGTGCTCTCCGGCATCCTGGGTTTCATCCTGGTGGTCGGCTTTATGGTTTTCTATTATCGCCTGTCGGGCCTCATAGCCAATACAGCGATGATTCTCAACATCCTCTTTCTTTTCACCGGCCTTGCGATCCTCAGCGCCACTCTGACCATGCCCGGTATTGCCGGTATCGTCCTTTCCATCGGTATGGCGGTAGATTCCAATGTCCTTATTTTTGAAAGAATGCGGGATGAAAATGCCCTGGGTAAATCCATCAAATCCAGTGTAGACGGGGGGTTCAGCAAGGCTTTTCTGACAATTATTGATGCCCATGTCACCACCCTGGTCACCGCCCTTGCCCTCTTTCTGTTCGGAACCGGTCCAGTAAAGGGCTTTGCAGTCACCCTCTCGCTGGGCATTATCTTCAACCTCTTCACCTCGATAAACTACTCACACTGGATCTTCGACACTCTTAACTCATATAAGATAATTAAAAAATTACATTACATGCATTTCATCAAAAAGCCGAATCTCAACTACATGAAGCTGAGAAAGGTTGCCTTCGGCTTTTCCGGAATCCTGACAGTGCTGGGCTTTATCGCTCTGGTCCAAATCAGCCTTGGCAATGCAAACATGGGCGTCGATTTTTCCGGCGGCTCTCTCCTGCAATACAAGGTCAACCAGGACTTTTCCATGGACGAGATCCGCAGCGCATTTGACAAAAGCCACATGGAAGGCATTGATCTGCAGAAGGTGGAAAATGAGCATCGTCTGATGGTTAAAATCAAGAAGTCGTCATCCGTCATTGCCGCGAACCTCAGCGAACAGATCACTGAAGTGCTGACAAGTCAGATTCCCGACAAGAAATTCTCACTGGAAAGTCAGTCCGAGATAGGATCCTCCGTCAGTGCTGTTCTCAGAAACAAGGCGATTCTGGCCATTGTCCTGTCCATGGCCGGGGTCATTCTCTATCTGGGATTCCGATTCAACCTCAGCTTTGGTATCGGTGCGGCTATTGCTACCTTCCATGATGTCTTTGCGGTTTTGGGCATTTGCTGGGCCCTCAATATTGAGATGACCCTGCTGATTGTAACGGCCCTGCTCACCCTGGCGGGTTTTTCTCTCAATGATACAGTGGTTATTTTTGACCGTATCCGGGAAAATATGAACAAGTCGGAAAATGCCTCCTTCCTTACGGTCATCAACGACAGCGTCAATCAAGTACTGGCACGGTCCATCGTCACCTCATTTACCGCCTTTCTCAGTGTTCTTGCCCTCTACCTGTTCGGCGGATCGGTGATCCATGAATTTTCTTTTGCCCTGCTGATAGGGATCATTATCGGGACCTATTCCTCAATTTTTGTTGCCAGTCCGATCCTGACCCTCTGGGAAAAGAACTAGCCCCAGGACTCCACCTGTTGACTGAGAACACCTATGGAAGATCTGCAGCTGCCCAAAAATGTGAGAATAATTGAGAGGGAGGCAGTCTTTTCATTTCGCTGTCATGCGGGCATTGACTGTTTCACCCGCTGCTGTCGGCAGCTGGAACTGGCACTGACCCCTTATGATGTACTTCGTCTGAAGAAGGCCACTGGCCTGACATCGTCAGTCTTTCTTGACCGTTATGTAATTATAGAGGCGGAGGAAAACGACGTTTTCCCCCGCCTCTATCTGACCATGGTAGATGACGGCAAGGAGAGTTGCGTCTTTGTCTCACCGCGCGGCTGCACCGTCTATGAGGATCGTCCCGGGGCCTGCCGGGCCTACCCCATGGGCAGGGCCGTCTCGCGGATTAGGGACGAGTTTTTTGTCCTGCTGCAGGAGGAGCATTGCCACGGATTTGCGCAAAACCAGCAGCAAAGCCCTCGGCAATACAGCCTTCAGCAGGGGCTTGCCACCTACAATACCTTTAACGACGCCGTTGCCACCATCCTCCAGCATGAAAAAATCAGGGAAGGAATGGTCCTTTCTCGGCAACAGACAGATATGTATCTTCTCTCATTGTATAATCTTGACGAGTTCAGAGAAAAAATTCTCAGGGATCTGCTGAACCATACAGACGGGGGCGCTGATCGGCAACAGGATCTGCAGGATGACGAATCCCTGCTTCTTTTTGCAGTAGACTGGCTTAAGAAGACCCTGTTTGGCCGCTGATTATTAACCTCCATCCGTAATTTTACCTTAAAATGCTAAGACTTATTATTTTCGATTGTGATGGAGTGATGTTCAATTCGCGGGCCGCCAATCGTGAATATTACAATCAGCTGCTAAACCGTTTCAGCAGACCGGAGATGGATGAGGAGGAACTCGCCTATGTCCATATGCACAACGCAAATAACTCGGTCGAGTATATCTTCCGCCGTTTCCCTGACCAGGACATGGATGCTGTCAAGACTTACTGCAGGGGGCTGGATTACAGCCCGTTTTTTCGTTTCATGCAGATGGAAAGAGATCTGATCGAATTTCTTGAATTTGCAAAACCACGGTATGAACTGGCAATTTCTACAAATCGGACCGACACGATGCATCCCCTGCTCAAGGAATTCAATCTGCTGCAGTATTTTGGCAAAATCATGACAGCAGGCAATGCACGCAGACCGAAGCCCGCGCCCGATGCCCTGTTTGAAATTCTGGATTATTTCAACTGCAAGGCCGATGAGGCCATCTATATAGGTGACTCCATCATCGACAGGCAGCATACAGAGGCTGCAGGGATGCGGCTCATCGCCTTTAAAAACCCAGGACTTCCCGCTGAATTCCATGTCTCCAGCTTTATGGAGATCTGCGCGCTGCCGCCCTTGGCATAATAAAGGCCCCACTTTTGGAAACCCAAGGCTCGGGGCTTAGGAAAGTGACCCTTCAGCCTCATTCTCTTCATCTACCCGTTTCACACCTTCCATCAAAAGCATCATGAAGTCGCCGATTTCTGCTGCCTTCATCTCCTGGGGTGTCAGGCCAACGGTAAATCTATACACCCCCTCCTTTTCAGCCAGTATGGAAAATATGGCATCCTGATTATGCAGATCGGCATAGGAGGCGTTGATGATGCACCCTTCACGAAAGGAGACCTTGGCGGTCCCCATTGACAGCTCAAGGATCAGAGACCCGGTCTTCTGGTGCATATGGAATATCTGAAACAGCTCAGCCGGCGCCATCTCCTTGATTCTACCCTGCATGCAGGCATCAAATTCACGGGTCCTGACTGTATTAGCCCTGGCAAGCCTTTCGGCCAGTAATCTGGCCATAAAGAGCTGTACAGGTGCGATTTGACTCATCAGCTGTCCAAAATCGTCGCCGCTGATGGAGGCCACCCTGGTCGGACGTATGGCCCGGACCGATGACCTCGCAATCTTATTGCCGAAATAACTCATCTCCCCGCAAACATCACCCTCCTTCAAGGTCGTGATCTTCACCGTATCATCCTCGACACTCACTTCGCCGGACAGAATTATATAGAGATGATCATTAATCTCACCTTTAGCAATGATACATGAACCGGCCTGAACGATCCGGACACTCAGACAATGGATAAACTTCCCGACCTGATCCTGAGGAAATGCCTTAACAAGTGATGAGGCTGACAGCTTGGAAAGAAGGAGTTTTTGCTCTGCATCAAGAGATGCTACCTGATGGGTATTGCGCTCTTCATCCTCCTCTCCAACCTGGATGAATTTAATGAGACCGGTACAACCACTGCAGGTGTAGATCCGGTCATCCCCTACCCCGGAACCGGTCTGCCCCCGCTCATCAAGAAGTTGAAAAAGCAACTCCGTCATCTCCCGGACCAGGATTAAGCAGCTTTCCCTGTCCTTGGGAAATGTCAAAGCCTTCTCAGACAAGATAAAGCGCTCCTCAAGCTTATAGAGAGGGCAGCTGTTATCTTCAATAATTTTAAATATAGCTTTAAACGATCCCATACGACAAAGGACAATAAATATAAAATGTTACAAGCAAAAAAGGCCTTTACACTCCCCCTGCCATGTTCGATACACCTACTATACTAATTGTAATGTCGATAGCGAGTTTTTTTTATAAATTATTCTTGCTCTCCTGGAAATCAGAAGCAAAGTATCCCGGCAATTTTGCCCAGCGCTTTTATTTTTTGTTATTTTAAAATAATTCTGCTATGTTTTAAGAGCTTATAATGTAAGATAGTCTGCGTTTACATATGTCACCATATCCGCAACCTTATCCAGTGATTTCTTATGGGCATCGCGAATAAACAGCTTGAGGCAATCTTTAAGGAAATCAGTGATCGCTTCAAATCAAATCCCTATATTACAGTACAACCAAAAGAAGGCTCCCCCCCGGATAGCTACGAGGTCATCTATAGCATTACGGGGGTGCAGCAGGATAAGAATAAAGAGATCCATGAGGTAAAAAGCCATACTATCGCCATTACCATCCCCTTCGGCTTTCCTCACTTTCCTCCTAACTGCAAACCGATTTCGGCGGTATTTCATCCCGATTTTGACCAGGCTGCCATCTGTATCGGTGATTTCTGGGACAAGGACAGTACCATTCCTGACCTGATCATCCATATTAGTCATATGATTTCCGGAGAAATCTTTTCAACGGATAACGCCTTTAACGAGGAGGCTGTTCTCTGGTATAAACAGCATAAGAACAGACTGCCGTTTGAGGTGTTGGATTTTTCGACCAGTACTCCTCCTGCATCCGCTTCCCCGGACAAGGACGACGCTCTGGCTTCGCTGGATTCTCTTGAAATCGATACTATTGAGGAATCGGACTTCAAGTCCGATTTCAACGAATTTTCGGGAGAAGTCCCTGCTGTCCCTCAGAAGCAGGCGCCGCAGATAATGGGCGTCGACATGGATCTCCTGATGCTGATGGCAAAACAGAAACGATATTGGACCCTGCAGAAGCAGCTTGACTCCATTTCGCCCGATATCCAGATTCAATTCATTGACGAACTGCACGATAACGCCAAAGTCGAACTGGCCAAGGCGCAACAGCTCCTGCAACAGGGGTTGGATTACGAGCAAAAGGGTCAGCCCAGTAAGGCCCTTGAAACATTCAAAATCCTGACTGCAACCGTCTCAGACTATCCGGAAATTGAAGAGCATAGCAAACGGGCTGAAGATGCAGTGAAAATTCTTTATGATTTCAACCGAGAACCTGGAACCAGCGATGAAACTGCCGGCCATTCCGAGGCCTTTGCAGCCTCGGCTAAAGGCCCAAGGAAAAAAGACCCGATTACCTTCTTTAACGAAAAACCGGAGCACCGGGCCCCGGTCCTTCCTCTTGTCATTATTGGAGCATTGATCATTCTTGGTGGTTTGGTGATCTACATTTTCGCCACCAATAATGCAACATACAAACATGCGGAAGAGATCTATGCCGACTGCCAGGATCTCCTGCAGCAAGACAACTTCACAGCAGCCGATCAGAAGTGCAATGAAGCACTCTCCGTGGTTAAAGGAATCCAATTTGTTAAAGGCAGTGAAAAGACCGCACTGATCAAATCCATTCAGGAGATACTGGACTCTCAAAAAATGCGTCAGGGTCTTGCCGGTAAGGTGCTCAGAAATGGTCAGTATGTTCCCCGAAGCGATGATGAAGCGCTGGCACTCTTTAACACGTTGAGCGACGAAGGTGATACCTTCATGGTCACGCTTGACTGGCAGAACGCCAGGGACCGATACCAGCAGGCCATATATATACTGTCTAAAACGGGAACAATTGATAAAAGCGCCGCTGAAAAGATCAACACGATCAGAAAGAATCTTGCGGTCGTCCAGGTAAATCTCTCTATTGAAACCGCAAAAAAATTCAAAGAATCCGGCGACTATGAGAAGGCGATAAGCACACTTGAAAAGGCGCAGGACAACACAAAATCGCTGGATGAGCCGCTGAGGGCTTCAACGATCCAGTCAATTGATTCCATCCTGCAGGTCGTCCGGTTTCTTGACTTCAAAAAAAGGGCTGATGGATTCTTTACTGCGGGCAGGTGGCAGGATGCTGCAGACCAATACCACAACGCCCTCGATATGGCAAAAGACATCCCCAATCCGCCGTCCGCAGAGATGGCCGAATTAAACGAGAACAGTACCAAGGCGGACCTCTTCGCCGCAATTCAGGGTGGAAAAGAGGCCTTTGACAGGGCTCAATGGGACGAAGCCATACGCAAATACGAGTCGGCAATACTCTTGCTCAATGAAAACAGCAAATCCCTAAAACAGGTCAGCTCAGAGGAGAATCGCCAGAAAATCTCCCGCATCATGCTCCAGGCCTCCATTATCCGGGATAAGCAGGAGGTGGCCAGAAACCTCAAGGAAGGAAGATACAAACCGGCCATTGACAGGCTTCTTGCAATCGCCGATACGGTGACAAAAAGCCCCTTCAATCGGGAAGAAGAGTTTAAGGAAGTGATAAAAGAGGCGCATGTTTCCATTGCCGAAGCGCGACAAAATCAGCTTATTAGCGAGTGTACTTCTTATCTGACGGATAATTACAAAGACCTCTTTGTAAAGAATTATGCTGCAACCAGGAGTGATTCCCTGAGCGACCCGAAAGCAACATTTGTAAAAAAAATCGATGAGAGGCTGCTCTTCAAGCTTGAATGCACGGAAACCGGGCAGGGCAAACCATTACGGCTGATAATGAACTACCTGTTTGACCCTGCCAGCAGACAGTGGAAGTTTTTCACCGATACAAAATAGACAGCAAGGCAGCGTCTTGCTGTAGAGAGCAAAAGCCTTTATTCATCACGCTTCCGCACGCAATTCGATGAAGAGCGGCCCAGCTTTATTCACGTCAAGGCTGCTTAATGTTTATGATCGTGATCATGGTGGTGATGATGGCCGCACTCCCCGCCATGCACGGGTCCGCCGGCCTCCCGTAAGGCCATTTCCAGAAGTTCATTGACCTTGACCATGGCTTTGATCGCACCATCGATATAATCGGCTATCTTCCCCTGCCCTTCTTCGCGGGCGATGGTGGACCATTTAAGGCAATCCTCACCATGACCGAGGTTGTGCTCAATCCAGTGGGGCAACAGTACACGCAATTTCTCAGTCTGCTTCATTTTTTCTCCTTCGAAACCTTATTGTCTTTGCAGAAAGACCTTCCCTGTCAAAAAATCTATATAATGGATAGCCAGATCACTAAGCTCCGTGGGTCCCTCAAAAAGGGTGCTTATTCTGACCCCTTTTGCCAGGACGTCAAGCCTGGTAATATTTTCCTTCACCAACTCGGTCTTTCCATCATGCTCAATCACCGCGCTCATCTGACACATGGCCTCATCTCCTTGCCTGAAATAGACTACACGAGAAAACGAAACTCTCCCTTGCCCAGAAGATCATGCAGATGCAGGATCCCTACCATCTGCTGCTCCCTATCGATAATCGGCAGGACAGTTATCTCATGACGCTGCATGATACTCAGGGCATCCGCAGCCAGCATCCCGTCATCAATGCTGATAGGATCCGGCGTCATCATATCCCGCGCTTTTAATTTCTGAAAGTCCGGATCACCCACCACGCACCGACGGATATCCCCATCAGTGACTATACCGCTCACATGCCGATCACCGTCGACAATTATAACCGCACCGATGTTTTTTTCGTTCAGTATCTGGATTGCCCGCAAGGCTGAATCATCCTTATGAATGGCGGGAATGCTGTCTCCGGTCAGCATCACCTCGCAGACCTTGACCTTCAAGCGTTCACCCAGGCTTCCGCCTGGATGATTTTCTCTAAAATCCGTAACTTTAAATTTCTTCCTGCTCTGCAGAACCACGGAGAGTGCATCCCCCATGGCCAGGGTTGCCGTGGTACTGGCCGTTGGTGCAAGCCCCAGAGGGCAGGCCTCTCTGGGCACCCCGATGTCAAGAACAACATCAGCGCCCCGGGCCAGACTCGAGTCCAGCCGGCCGGTCATCGCTATAATTGCCGTCACCCTCTTTCTCAGGCTGGCAAGCAGGGCATTCAACTCCAGGGTCTCGCCGGAGTAGGAGATGGCCACGACCACATCAGTCGGCATGACCATCCCCAGATCACCATGCATCGCCTCAACAGGATGAAGGAAAAAGGATGGCGTGCCGGTGCTGTTCAAGGTTGCTGTGATTTTCTGGCCGATGATCCCTGACTTTCCTATCCCCGTTATTATCAACCTGCTCGGACAGTCCAGGATGAGTTCCACCGCCCTGATAAATTCTTCACCGATTCGTTCCCGGACGGCAGCAAGACCCTGCTCTTCGATGAGAAAGACGTTTCGTGCTTCCTGAATGGACATTTCTTACTCGCAATTTTTTTCTTTCGTATCCAACTCACACCATCTTCGGTAAAGAGCTGACATCGTAACACACGCGGCCAGTTTTTCCCCTTTGGGGATGATCTACAGGCAGAAGGGAGAGTGAAAGATCCGAGGATTCATTCGGCGGTTCCATTATCCCCGGCGCTTCAGCAAAGTAATCACCCAGCCCTAATTTTTCAAGCTGAGAAAGCAGCCATTGTCTAGCCCATCTGTCCAACCATCCCGTTTTCCAGGCAGCAGTCTACGAATTTTTCTTGACTTTATTGGTCTTAAGGCGTCAATTTATACGAAAAAGTGCATGTATATCCTTGCATGATTCCAGAAGATAACTACTTTCTTGCGATACACTTTTACCATATAATGGAGAGATTACATGACGAACTATCTGTTTACCTCGGAGTCTGTATCAGAAGGCCATCCTGATAAGGTTGCCGACCAGATTTCCGATGCCATTCTGGATGCAATTCTGAAAAAAGACAAGCACGCCCGCGTTGCCTGTGAAACCATGGTTACCACCGGTATGGCCATTATTGCCGGTGAAATCACCACCAGTGCCTGGGTTGATTTACCTGAGGTTGTGCGTCACACAATCCGCGATATTGGATATAATTCTTCTGATATGGGGTTCGACTGGCAATCATGCGCTGTTCTCTCCTCTATTGACAAGCAATCGTCCGATATTGCGCAAGGTGTCAATGAGGGTTCAGGGCTTGATCTTGATCAGGGAGCTGGAGACCAGGGACTGATGTTCGGATATGCCTGTGACGAGACGGATGTCCTGATGCCTCTGCCGATCACGCTGGCTCACCGCCTTACCAAACAGCAGTCAGAGGTACGAAAATCATGCCGCCTTCCCTGGCTGAGACCGGACGCCAAAAGTCAGGTGACGATAGAATATGAGAACAATCGTCCAAAGCGGATTGAAGCGGTGGTTCTCTCTACCCAGCATAATCAGGATGTCAGCTACAACGATCTGAAGGAGGCGGTGATGGAGGAGATCATCAAACCTATTCTTCCGGCTTCCATGCTTGATGGCGAGACCAAATTCTTCATTAACCCCACCGGTCGTTTTGTTATCGGCGGCCCGGTAGGCGACTGCGGAGTTACAGGCCGAAAAATTATCGTTGATACCTACGGTGGCAAAGGATCCCACGGCGGCGGGGCCTTCTCGGGGAAAGATCCTTCCAAAGTCGACAGATCTTCATCCTATATGGGCCGCTACGTAGCAAAAAATATTGTGGCAGCAGGTATTGCAACCGAGGTTGAGGTCCAGGTGGCCTATGCCATCGGCATTTCAAGACCTGTCTCCATCAATGTCAACAGTTTCGGTACCGGAGTTATACCTGATACAGAGATTAAAAACCTCATTTCGACCTTTTTTGATCTCAGGCCAAAGGCCATAATCCAGCAGTTGGATCTTCTCCGCCCCATCTACAAGGCCACTGCAGCCTACGGGCATTTTGGCAGAAGGCATGAAAACTTTACCTGGGAAAAAACTGATAAGGCTGCCGAGCTGAGGGCTGCAGCCGGTTTGTCCTGAAATCCAACCAGCCTGCCCACACTCTAAAGGCAGGTCACTATCGATAACACAGAGGCACCAATGACTAAAGCAGACAATGATTTTAAAGTTGCAGACATCAGCCTGGCAGCGTGGGGAAGAAAGGAAATCGCCATCGCCCAGACCGAAATGCCGGGTTTAATGTCTATTCGTGACGAATATAGGAAATCGCAGCCTCTGAAGGGGGCACGGATAGCCGGATGCCTGCATATGACGATCCAAACAGCGGTCTTAATGGAGACCCTTGTCGATCTCGGCGCCGAAGTCCGCTGGTCTTCCTGCAATATCTTCTCGACCCAGGATCATGCGGCCGCCGCCATGGCGGCGGCAGGTATTCCAACCTTTGCCTGGAAGGGTGAAAATGAAGAAGAATTCTGGTGGTGTATAGATCAGACTATCTTTGGTCCCGACGGCTGGCGGCCTAATATGATTCTGGATGACGGCGGGGACCTGACTGCTGTGATGCATGAAAAATATCCAGAGGAACTGACGGCCATCAGGGGTATCAGTGAAGAAACAACCACTGGTGTGCATAGACTAAACGAGATGGCTCGAGATGGAAGGCTCCGTTGTCCAGCCTTTAACGTCAACGACTCCGTCACAAAGTCAAAATTTGACAATCTGTACGGCTGCAGGGAATCTCTCATAGATGGCATCAAACGTGCCACTGACGTAATGATAGCCGGCAAAAACGCAGTCGTCGTCGGCTATGGCGATGTCGGCAAAGGCTGCGCACAGGCCCTCCGGGGAATGGGCGCTACGGTATACATAACCGAGATTGACCCAATCTGTGCGCTGCAGGCTGCCATGGAAGGATACAGAGTCGTTACAATGGATGAGGTGGCTGCCATCGGCAATATCTTCGTCACCTGTACGGGCAACCTGACCGTCATCACGAGGTCCCATATGGATCAGATGCCTGATCAGTCAATTGTCTGCAATATCGGTCACTTTGACTCTGAAATCGATATTGCCGGCATAAGGGATTTGCCCTGGGAAAATATTAAGCCTCAGGTCGATCATGTGATCTTCCCTGACGGCAAGAGACTTATCGTTCTCGCCGAGGGCCGGCTGGTCAATCTGGGCTGCGCCACGGGGCATCCCAGTTTTGTGATGAGCAATTCCTTTACAAATCAGGTTCTAGCCCAGATTGAGCTTTGGACGAACCCCGGGAAATATGACAATATGGTGTACTTCCTTCCCAAGTACCTCGACGAGATGGTGGCGCGTCTCCACCTCAAGAAAATTGGGGCAAACCTGACAGAGTTAACGGACAGGCAGGCGGAATATATCGGAGTTGCCAAAGAAGGCCCATATAAACCGGAGTATTACCGCTATTAGCTTTAACTGCTGGAACAGGTACACAAAACACAGGTCTGGACGTCAATTTGGAAAACAGACAGACCTGTTGCTCTGTCAGCCACCGCCTTCTCCACTGAGGGAGGTGGCCAGATTGATGTCACCGGAAAGGATCTGGTGTAGTTTACCATCCTCAGCCTTGACCATCAGGCGTCCATCCTCGTCCGGCCCTTCGGAAAGCCCAAGGATTATCTCACCTGAAGTAGATACCCACTGCAGGAGTCTGCCGTAGAGCATGTCTCTTTTTCGCCACTCTCTAAGAATAGGGCTAAAACCGTCCTCTTGAAAGGTCTGCAGTATCGCAAGCAGTCCTGAGCGTACCCTGTTGAAGACTGCCTGAATGTCAAAGCTTGTGCCTGTGAGCATGCGCAGCGAGGTTGCCTTATCCTGCAAGTCAGCCGGGAATTCATCGAGCTCGGTATTGATATTGATACCGACGCCGACTATGGCAAAACGATCTGTGGCCTCCTCGTTCAAAGGCGAGGCTTCGGTCAGAATACCGCAGCATTTTTTACCAGCCGCGTAGACATCGTTGGGCCATTTCAACTGCATTTTCTGACTGGTCAGTTCTTCCAGAACAAGCGCTACAGCCAGTCCTGCCGCCAGAGTAATCTTTGGATAGTCTGCCAGGGGAAGTACCGGCCGGACAATGATTGAGCAGTAGAGCCCTTTTTCCGGGGGCGATGTCCAAACCTTACCCAGACGGCCACGGCCTTCCGATTGCGAATGAGCCATGACAGAGGTCCCTTCCGGCTCGCCCTGAAGGGCCAGCTCATAGGCCACCTTATTGGTGGAGCCTGTAGATTTCAATACGTGTACACTGCTCATACAATCTCACAGTCCCAGAAGTCAGCCCTGGGCAAAAAAAAAGTGCAGAGTACTCTCTGCACTTTTTCAACCTACAAGTGGCCGAGGCCTTACCAGAGACCTAGTTAATGCCCTCGGACCCCTCTTCATTTTTAATACGAGTCTTCAATGCGTACATGGTCGTAGAACCGGAAGACCAAAACATCAGCTTCCCTTCTTTTACCAGATCATTTGCCACGTTCTTGACGACACGCGGTTTGGCATCGGGGTCACACTCGTAAAAATCTTTTATATACAGCTGGGGTTTTGGAGATTTTTCTGCTTTCTCCAAAATTGCAAGCTTGAGATCTTCAACGCTTAAGGCCATAACAAATCTCCCTTTGATTTTTTGAGAAGAAAGCATCAAGTAACCCGGCTGGGCCGCAATTGTACCAGCCGGGAATTATCACTCTAATTACTTAATATGGCTTGTGTACTTAAACTGAACAGTAGTACGCCAGGTGTCATATGCAAGGCGATAGTCGTCGATGCTCTTCTCTGTAAACGGTATATCACATTTCTCGAAGAAACGCTCCCAACCGATACGCTCTGCCCATTCACCAACACGCTCGTACTTCTTAGCGTCGCCAGCATAGGCAACGAGGATCTTTTTGATGGCCTGTACAACTTCAGGCCAACGTGGGGTGTTGTTCGGAAGGAATGGAATAACGAGTTTGGAGAATTTCGGAGCACTGATGCGGTTTGAAACCTTTCCACCGACAAGGATCGCGATACCATCACCATCCGGATCCGCCAAAGGCATTGCCGGACACATGGTGTAGCAGTTACCGCAGAACATACATCGCTCGTTATTAACCTTTACGGTCTTGATCTCTTTTCCATCAATTTCCACCTTGGCGGGCTTTACTGCTCCAAGAGGACAGGAAGCAATGGCCAGAGGCAGTTCGCAGACACCGCTGATACGACTGTGGTCAATCATCGGAGGCTTACGATGGATACCGAGGATTGCGATATCGGATGCATGGACGGCACCGCACATGTTCAGACAGCATGCAAGCGCAATGCGGCACTGTGCAGGCAGGGTCATGGAAGTGAAATAGTCGAACAGCTCATCCATGACTGCCTTAACAACACCTGAGGCATCGGTTGCAGGGGTATGACAGTGTACCCAACCCTGCGTATGCACGATGTTGGTAACGCCTGCACCTGTACCGCCAACCGGGAATCTATTGCCGCGGCTCTTCAGATCATCAAGCAGAGGCTGTACCTTTGCCTTGGAATCGACCATGAACTCAATGTTGTTCCTGGTGGTGAAACGCATGAACCCTTCACAGTGTTTATCAGCGATATCACAAATCTCACGGATAAATTCAATGGACATCAACCGCAAACCGCCGACACGGACTGTATACACTTCAGCTCCGGTCTCTGATTTATGCATCAGAACGCCAGCCTGAGTGATCTCATGCCACATCCACTTGCCTTTGTTTTCCTTGATGACTGGCGGAAAAAACTGCTCATAGTGAGGTGGACCGAGATCTGATACCCTTCCTTCCATCGGTTTTTCTGGATTATAACCCATGACAAAATCTCCTTATATCATTCGAAATAGTAAGTCAAATACGCTCGGCATCAAGCGGCATGTTTTTTCCGGAACTCGACAACATCGCGTTCAAAGCCACCGGGAACCTCTTCATCCTGCCAGAAGACATAGGGATTGGAACGAGGTTCTTTAACATGCTGAGGAATCGCATCAACACCCATGACCTTGATAAAGGTCGGAAGACCGATACGCTGCATAGTCTCACCGACACGCTCACGGTTCTTTCCAACTTCCATCCACCAGTCCCACACACCCTCGATGAAATTCACGAGATCTTCGAACTCATCGTCCTTGGAGACCTTCATGAACGGAACGATCAGGGTTGCAAACTGGGCGCCATCAAGAATCGGAGCCTTGGCACCGACACATATAGAGGCGCCAGTATCAACGCCGGGGCGAAGGGCTCGCGGCATAACATTGATACAGTGCATGCAACGGGTGCACTCTTTATCGTCAATCTTCAGAGCATCACCTTCCATCCACATGCAGCCGGTAGGACAGAGATCTATAACCTCTTTCTGAATACTGAATTTGCCCCAGTCTTTTCCACTGTGGGCACCACCATTTGCAGGATACTTTCCGGCAATGTACTCTTTAACGGCAGCCTGATCGATACGGATATTATCCCGCCAGGTGCCGATAACGGCAATATCGGAACGTGCAATCGCTGCTACGCAGTCATTGGCGCAGCCGGAAAACTTAAACTTAAACTTATAGGGGAAGGCAGGACGATGAATCTCATCCTGATATTTCTGGGTCAAAAAGTAACAGCACTCTTCGGTATCGTAGCAAGACCATTCGCATCGAGACTCACCGATACAGTTGGCCGGGGTACGGAGATTGGAGCCGGAGCCGCCAAGATCCTGTCCCATATCGTGGGTCAGATCCCAGAAAAAGGGCTCGAGATTTTCCGTACGGGTGCCGAGCAGGATGATATCACCGGTCGAGCCGTGGAAATTGGTCATACCAGATCCGTATTTCTCCCAGAGATTCATCAGGTCGCGAAGATTCTTTGTGGAGTAATATTTAGATGAAGGCTGGGCAACACGGACAGTGTGGAAATGCTCAACGCCCGGGAATCGTTTAGGAACATCCGAATACCGACCGACGATACCGCCGCCGTATCCGAAAACACCAACGATACCACCGTGCTTCCAGTGAGTTATCTTGTCCTTGTAGGACAATTCAAGCTGACCAAGAATGTCCCAGCACTCAGGTTTGGTTTCTGCCTGATGCTTCATGTCG
>JARLHL010000075.1 GCA_031292275.1 Desulfocapsaceae bacterium
CCATGATTCATCTGACCAATATCTGCAAACAGCACGGCTCGCGGATCCTCTTTCAGAACGCCAGCCTTCAGATCCTTCCCGAGACCCGCACCGGCCTGGTCGGTCCCAACGGGGCCGGCAAGACCACTATCTTCCGGCTCATCACCGGCGAAGAGGAGGTGGACCGCGGTGAAATCAGCTGCGGCAAAAAGACAGTCGTTGGCTATTTTTCACAGGATGTCGGAGAGATGGCCGGAAAATCGGTACTGGCCGAGGTCATGTCGGCAGCGGCTGAGACCGTCCGGCTGGGCCTGCTGATGCGGGACATGGAGGCGCGGATGAGCGACCCTATGGCCGATGAAGAACTGGCGCTCCTCCTGGAATCCTACGGCAACATCGTCGAGGCCTTCGAACATCGCGGCGGCTATGACCTGGACGCCAGAGCCAGGGCCGTGCTCACCGGTCTCGGCTTCACCGCCGACGACTTCGGCCGTCCGGTCGAGTCCTTCAGCGGCGGCTGGAAGATGCGGGTGGCGCTGGCGAAGATTCTGACGATCAACCCCGATGTCCTGCTCCTCGACGAGCCGACCAACCATCTCGACGTGGAATCCATTGTCTGGCTTGAAGGATGGTTGGCCAGCGATTACAAAGGCGCCCTGCTGATGACCTGCCATGACCGGGACTTCATGAACCGCATCGTGGACCGAATCATCGAGGTGGCCAACGGCACCGTCACCACCTACAGCGGCAACTACGATTTTTATCTGCAGGAAAGAGAGATCCGCCGGGAACAGCTGGCCGCGAGCTTCCGCCGGCAGCAGGAGATGCTGGCCAAGGAGGAGGAGTTTATTGCCCGCTTCGCCGCCAGGGCCTCCCATGCCTCCCAGGTCCAGTCGCGGATCAAAAAACTGGAAAAGATCGAACGCATCGAATTGCCTCCCGAACAGCGGGCCATCCGCTTCGATTTTCCCGTTCCTCCCAGGAGCGGCGACGACGTCCTGCACCTCACAAATCTGGGGCACGTCTGGCAGACGCCGGAAGGTCGGGAAAAAAGGGTCTTTCATGGCCTGAGCGGCACTGTCAGAAAGCAGGAGAAGATCGCGGTCGTCGGGGTCAACGGCGCCGGCAAATCGACCCTGCTCAAGATCATCAGCGGTAGGACAGAGCCCGCCGCGGGCACGATCAGCCCCGGCGCCAACCTCAGCCCCGGCTATTTCAGCCAGCACGCCATGGACATCCTGCGGCCGGAGGATACGGTCTTTACGGCTGTCCAGGAGGCCATGCCGCTTGAGAATATCGGCGTGATCCGTAACCTCTGCGCCGCCTTTCTCTTTCAGGGCGACGACATCCACAAGCGGATCGCCAATCTCTCCGGCGGCGAAAAGAGCCGGGTGGTGCTGGCCAAGCTCCTGGCCCAGCCCCTCAATCTGCTGATCCTGGACGAGCCGACCAACCACCTTGATATCCAGTCCCGCGAGGTCCTGCTCGAGGCCCTGAAGAAGTTCGACGGCACGGTGATTCTTGTCAGCCATGACCGGCACTTCCTCCGCGGCCTGGTCAACCGGGTCTTTGAGATCGATCACGGCGAGATGCGGATCTACGAAGGCGATTACGACTATTATCTGCGCCAGACCGAGAGCCGGAACCCAGCCACGGAGTAGAAAAAACCGCCCGCACCGGCAATGCGTTCAGGGCCTGACGCGGCGCCGGTCGACTCGTCAGCGCTGCTCAGCCCTTCTTCCTGGGACCATCGAAATTGTTTCGAGGCGCAATCTCCGATCATCTGGTATCATTATCCAGCAGGAACACAGAGGAGACTGGCATTCCGGCTGCGCAATCGGGACTGCCGTCAACGGAAAAAATTGACCGCGACCGCTGCGCGACCCTATGGAATTGATCGACACCCACTGTCACCTCGATATCCGAGAATTCTCGGCCGACTTCACATCCCTGCTGGCCAAGGCCAGGGAGAGAGGCGTTCGGGGGATCGTCCTGCCGGGGGTGGACCAGGAAGGATGGGGCAGAATGCTTGCGCTCTCCAGAGAGAACGGAGGACTTTTCGCCGCTCCCGGCCTGCACCCCATGTATCTGGCCAGGCATCGCCCCTGCCATCTGGAAGAGCTGGCGGGACTGGCCGGCAGGGAGAAATTGGTGGCCATCGGTGAAATAGGCCTCGATTATCATATTGCAGGCGCTGATCATGCAGCCCAGCGGAAACTTTTCGAACACCAGTTGCAAATTGCCGAAAAGGCCCAGCTGCCGATCCTGCTCCACGTCCGCAAGGCCCACGACAGGGTCCTTGCGACCCTGCGAGCCAGACGGTTTCCCCATGGCGGCATAGTCCATGCCTTCAGCGGCAGCTTTCAACAGGCGGGCGAATATATCAAGCTGGGCTTTGGTATCAGCCTGTGCGGGACCCTTACCTACGAAAGGGCCAGGAAAACCCGAGCCATTGCCGTCGGGCTGCCGCAGGCGTCAATAGTCATCGAGACCGACGCGCCGGATATCCCCCTCGCCGGCCGCCGCGGCCAAAACAACCTCCCTGAGTACCTGCCCGAAATTCTGGAGGTGCTTGCCCGGCTGCGCAACGAGCCGCCGGAGGAGGCTGCCGGATACACCGCGGCCAATGCCAGACGTCTTCTGGGACTCCCCGGTTGAGATACTCCCGACAGGGTATTGCAGTCCTTGCAATACCCTCTTCGACGGGTCTGCGCTCCCGATTTGAGCGGACCTCCTGTTAGAGCGGCTGCTCCTCTCCATTCCCGGGTTTTGAGATGACAGACCACTCCTGCTGCTGCCCTCACCGGATCCGGTTTTTCGTGCGACGATCCTTTTTGGCCCCTTCGCCTGACCGTCAGGCGGCCACCTGCGGCAGGCCTCCCTCCCACCCGCACTGTTCTTTTTTGGAACTTCCCGCATCCCGGAACCAGGCACAGTAAAAAAATCATATTTTAACAATACCCTCACAATCCTCAGGTAAAATAGTATGGCTGGAGCTGACCGGCCGGCCACAACGAGACATGAAAGCGCATCACATCGGCATGGCAAGGCCGCCGCCTCCAGGGGGCTTTCCTGCAAAGGCAGAGTTCCCTCGGCACCTCTGCCCAGCGATGTCCTTCGGCAAACTATCGGTCAGATTGGCACCAGCCAAGCATTGGGACACGTGAATGAAAATGACTGCCATAGCGCCCGCCTCCCCCTTTTCTTCCCTTCTTCCCGCACCGGTTTCCTGGCTGCTCTGCCTGATATGCAGCCTGGCAGTCTTTCTCGCTCCGGCCCTGTGGAACGGTTTTCCCATCGTTTTCTTCGATACCGGTGGATACGTGGACGGAGTGCTGGAGATGGTGCCGTTTCCCGGCCGTTCATTTTTCTACGGAATGTTTTTATGGGCGGCATCATGGGGCTGGTGGTCCTTCTGGGGACCGGTACTGGCGCAATCGCTGTTCACTCTATGGGTTATTCACCTTATGCTTCGCTGCCACGATCTGCCGGCAGGGCCGCAGGCGACAGCACTCCTGTGCTTCGCATTGGGGGTGTCGACCAGCATCTCGTGGTATACCAGCCAATTGATGCCCGACATCCTCGTACCTCTGGCGGTGTTGGCCCTCTGGCTCCTGAGTTTCCGCTGGGAGAAATTGCGGCGGAGTGAGCGGGCAGGGCTGGCCGCGCTGGCCCTACTGGGGATCCTCTCGCATATGTCCTGCATGGCTCTGGCGATCGGGCTGGCCGGAATCGTTGCAATCGTGAAGATTTTTGGGCGCAGACAGGGCCAGGTCCTGACGCCATCCAGCTGGGCTGCCGCAGCCGTTGTAGCGGCCGGCCTGATGCTCATGCCGATGACATATCTGGCCCTGACGGGCAAGGCGACATATACCCCCGGCGGCCCGGACTTTATTTTCGGCAAACTGGTTCAGGATGGCATTGCCCAGCGCTGGCTGCGGGACAACTGCCCCGCCCCCGGCATCAAGCTGTGCGAGCTGCAGGACCGGATGCCGAAGACGGCCGACGAGTTCCTCTGGGGGGTTCATTCGCCCTTTCAGGATATCGGCGAATGGAGCGGCGCCGCCGATGCGGAGCTCAGCCATCTGGTAAAGAGCTGCGTCAGGGCCTATGCCGGCTCCGTTGCCTGGGGGGCGCTGCGGGCCACCGTCCAGCAGATGGCCATGGTGAAAACCGGCGATGGTCTTCTGGAATTTCATGCCATAACCCGGGGAGTTTTCACCAATGCCCTCCCGCGCACGGCGAAGCCGTTTAATGCCGCCAACCAGCAGCAGGGCGGTATCAAACCGAGCGTATTCAGGGTCTTGAACCTCCTGCATATTCCCGTGGCCTGCCTGTCGGTCTTCGGGCTGATCATCGCAATCTCCCGGGGGCTGGGCTCCGGCCGGCATGAAGTGGCAGGACTGGCATCATTCATGCTGAGCGCCCTGTTTGGAAATGCCCTCATCTGCGGCGCCCTCTCAGGCCCTCACAACCGCTATCAGAACCGTCTAGTCTGGCTTGCCACCCTGGCGGTCTGTCTGACATTTGCCGGCTTGCGGCAAGTCAGGATGGAAAAAGAAAATTTGCAGAAAGGAATGCTGCCCCGGTAAAATAAACAGACGGCATACGCGTCTCGCAAAGAAAGCAAAGACCCTGGCTGTCTTCTTTTCCCCTGGAAACAGCCCCCAGACAAATGATTCTTGACGGAGAAGACCGATAATCGCAGGAAAGGACCGAGATATGGACAGGATAGCAGTAAAGTTTGGCGGCTCCAGCCTTGCCGACGGGGACCAGATCAAAAAGGTGCGGGCAATCCTTGCTGCCGATCCGCGACGCAGGGTGGTGGTCGTTTCTGCCCCGGGAAAGCGGCACGCGACAGAGGCAAAACTGACCGATCTTCTGTATCTTTGCCACGACATGGCCGCAATGAATACCGATATAGCAGGGCCGTTCGGCCTGATCCGCAATCGTTTTGCGGAGATTGCCGCCTCCCTTCAGGCCGGTTCAAGCATCCTGCCCGAGATCGAGCGTTTTGGCGAAGAGCTGCGGGCCGGATGCAGCCGTGATTATGCAGCCTCGCGAGGTGAATATTTTTCAGCCCGGCTGATCGCCGAATATCTGGGTGCGGAGTGCATCGATCCTGCGGACTCTATTCTGATCCGGGCCAACGGCACCATTAACGGAGAAAGTTACAGCCGGTTAGGGACGCGGCTCGCAGACCAGGAACCCCTCTATGTGATGGCAGGCTTCTACGGCAGCGACCGGCATGGCCGGGTAAAGACCTTTTCCCGCGGGGGCTCGGATATCTCCGGAGCCATAGCCGCCAGGGCTGCAGGCGCTGTTCTCTACGAAAACTGGACCGACACCTCGGGAATCCTGATGGCTGACCCGCGTATTGTCGACAACCCGAAGACCATCGGAGAGATTTCGTTCCAGGAGATTCGCGAGATGTCCTACATGGGGGCCTCGGTCTTCCACGACGAGGCCATCCTGCCGGTACGCGAGGCCGGGATTCCGATCCGGATCAGAAACACCAACCGCCCCGGGGATGCCGGCACGCTCATCGTCCCCACCCTGAGCGATACGGTCATGGCAGGCACGGAAATTGCCGGAATAGCAGGACGAAAGGACTTTTCGATGATCTGTCTTGAAAAATCGCTGATGAACAGAGAGGTCGGCTTTGCCCATCGGCTGCTCGGGATCCTGCGTGAGCAGGGAATCAGCTTTGAGCAATGCCCGTCCAGTATCGATACCATCAGCGTCATCGTCGAAGACGGTCAGCTGCATGGTCTGGAGGACGTGGTTATCGATAAAATACGCAGACAACTGGAGCCGGATAAGCTGTATATCGAAAAAAACCTGGCCCTGGTTGCCGTGGTGGGAGAAGGTATGGTCCGCACCGTCGGAATCGCCTCGAAGATCTTTTCCGCTTTGAAGGATGCCAGAATCAATGTCAGGGTCATCAGCCAGGGGGCCTCTGAGATGAATATAATTATCGGGGTCTCCTCCCCGGACTATGAACCTGCCGTCAAGACGCTTTACGCTGCTTTTATTTGTTGAATTTATTTTAATTTCCGGTAGATAAATTTTTTCAATTGCCTTTTGCCAATTCGATATGCATTATCCTATACAGGCATTTCAGTTCAAAGCGTATGCGCTGGCCGGCGAACTGGATCTGAACCGACTTGCAATTCGGCTTGGCATCCAGCGAAAATATCGATGGGAAGAGCCGATGAAACTCAATCCCCTGACGTTTTCCCCTGCAAAACCGGATGATATCCAGCAGGTGTACCTGTATTATTTTGGAGGCATTGTCTTTTTCAACTGTTCGTCTGATACCATAGCCCGTTTTATCGACAGCATTCCCCAGGGTGCTGACCATCTGATCGTCCAGCCCCGATTGCCCTTTCAGGAGGAATACAGGCTTGAAATCAACCCGGACGGAGAACAGGCCATCGCCAACGATTGCGCTGTAATGCATCAATATAACATAGTATTTCTTGATATTATCTGCTTCGTCATTGCCAAGTCCGTGGCCCTGGAGCGGATCGAGGAACGGATTGATGTGGTCTTCGATGAAGTTGAAGGCCTGATTGCCAACCTGGACAAAGGAAGGCTGGAACTGCCGGACCGGGACATGGCCAGACTGGCGTCCTCAATCCTGGGCTTCAAATTCACCTCCATCGCTCACATCATGGTATTGGACAAACCGGATATCACCTGGAATAATCCGGAGGCCGACTGTCTCTACCTGAACATGGCAAAATTGTTCGAACTCAATGAACGCTACCAGGAGATCAAGCATAAGTCCGAGACATTACTGGATATGACTGACGTTCTCACCAGCCTTTCCCACGCCCGTCGTTCCGCCCGTCTCGAATGGATCATCATCATACTGATTGCCGTCGAAATTTTTATTTATCTGATTCAGCTGTATCGCGGTCATTAAGTCCCTGCGCAGGCGAAAGGGCATATGGCAGTTGAGATCCAACCGGGACCATCTGCCGCAGGCGGCCCGTAAAAACGCAGTATTTCACCCATACCAACCAAGGAGACTGCAATGAGCAAACACGACAAGAAGTGCTTTTCCCTAGCGGAGGATCTTCAGGCAGTTGCAACCATGATTCCCAGGCTGGAATGCCTGCTTAAAGCCCATAAGGAAATTGCCGAGGGGTACCAGACTTACCGAAAAAATGGCGGAGAGGAGATTCCTGCTCTTGAACAGCATATGGGGTTGAAGAAACCCGCGGCAGAGCGGAACGGGAAAAAGAAGAAACCAGGAGAGGACGAAACAGCAGTTGCGAAGGTCGAGATCAAAAAAACAAAGAAAAAGGACAAGTGAGTCCACCAGCGAGAGAATTCCCGGCTGCAGCACGTTCTTCGAAAGGGGGAAACTCAACAAGGAATCCAGATCGGCCAGATGGTCATAATGATCCCGAATTTTCAGTGATCTGGATACCGGCGGTCCTCCGCCTCCCCCCTTATCAGGGGCGCGACTTGTTATTCTTAGCAGATGAAAGCTCTCCGAAAGCCGGGCTCAAGCCCTGCATAAGTACATAAAGGTCAATACGATGAAAGATGAATTAATAAAAAACGGTAAAAAGAAAAAAGCTGTGTCGAAAAAGATTGCCAAGATGAAGGGGCAGATTGCAGAACACCAGGGCCTGATCGAAATAATGCTCGGGACTCTTTCATCGCAGACGGAGGGCCAGGAAATAGACAATTTCCTGGAATTCGTGACTGCTTCAAAACATCACAGCAAACAGGCACTACATGCCGCCCGGGAGAAGCAGGAAAGGGATCCTCTTGGGGGGTGGAAGGCTGATGAACCGCAGCAAAAGCCCCGCTGATCCATTCGTGGAGAAGAGCAAACGGCAGAAAGGCCGGGGCTGCCTCTACGTCAGCTGAATTTCTCCCCCGCACGTCCGCGCCCATCTGCCAGTTCCGATAATATTCGGTCCGTCTCCTTCTGCCTTCAGCCGAACTTATTCAATTTAATCTCTTTAATAATAGATATATACCTTTGAAAGGCGGGAGTATTCCGCCTGTGCCGAGGCAAAGGGGTCTTTGTTATTGATTGCAAAATGTAAGAGGATCAATTTAGAATAAAACCCTGTCTTTGTTCAGCGGAATCCCAAACTGCTGTCAAGTGGCGCCCTGATCCGGGCAGACTGCCCTGCCGCGGGAACAGACCTGCGTCTTGTTAAAATTTTTCTCCTTGCATCCCCGTGAAACGTCAATACATCCTCATCGTCCTGATCATCATCGCAGGCCTTATTTTCGGCATCAAATACCTGAGCCGGAAAAAACCGGTGGTCGTTGCCGTAAAAGAGGTAGAGGTCGGCACGGTGGAGTCTACCGTATCCAACACCCGGGCCGGTTCGGTCAAGGCCGGGCATCGCGCCATGCTGGCGCCAGCCCTGGGGGGGCAGATTGCGAGCCTGGAGGTGCAGAAGGGAGACAAGGTCAGGAAGGGCGAGATCCTGCTCACCCTCTGGAATAAAGATCTCAAGGCCGACGTTGCGCTTGCCCGGGGCCAATTGGCAGTCGATCAGGCCAATGCCCTTCAGAGCTGTCTGCTGGCGGAGAATGCCCGGCATCAGGCCGAACGTCAGCAGGGACTCCGGCGCTATAAGGCAACCTCCGACTCGGACTATGAAGACGCGCTGGCAACGGCAAATGCCAAGACGGCCGCCTGTGAAGCCGCCCGCGCCCAGATCGAGGTAGACCGGGCGCGGCTTGACTCCGCAAAGGCGATGCTGGAGCGGACCCTGCTCACCGCCCCCTTCGACGGGGTGGTGGCCCAGGTCAACGGGGAGGTCGGCGAGTATGTGACCCCTTCCCCTCCCGGGATTCCCACCCTTCCGGCCATCGATCTGATCGCTGCGGGTTCCCTCTATATTGCCGCCCCGATCGACGAGATCGACGCCGCCCGGATCAAACCCGGACTGGAGGCCCGGATCACCCTGGATGCCTTTGCCAAACGCGTCTTCAACGGCAAGGTCCGCAGCATCTCTCCCTATGTCCTGGAACAGGCCAAGCAGGCCCGCACCGTCGAGATCGAAGTCGACTTCCTTTCTGCAGAGGATGAGAGCGACCTCCTGGTCGGCTACAGTGCCGATGCGGAGATCGTGATCGACTCGCGCAAGGATGTCCTGAAGGTCCCTACCGAATCAATCATGGAGGGCGACTCTGTCTATGTCCTGCAAAACGGCGATAATCATGTCGAGCGCCGCAAGATTACCACCGGCCTCGGCAACTGGCGCTTCACCCAGGTCCTCTCGGGCCTTGCCAAAGGGGAGAAGGTCGTCGTCACTGTCGATCGCGAGGGACTGGCCGACGGCGTGAAGGCGGAGGTCGACACCAGCGTCCGGGAGCCGAAAGGAAAATGATTGAGCTGCGCGACGTAAGCCGGATCTTTTCCGTGGGCGGCCAGGAGGTGCGGGCCATGGACCGCGTATCCCTCGCCATTGAGCCCGGAGAGTACATCTCCATAATGGGCCCCTCCGGCTCCGGGAAATCAACCCTGCTCAATATCATCGGCCTTCTCGATACGCCGGACAGCGGGACCTATCTTCTCGAAGGCCGGGAGGTGACCAGTCTGGCTGATCATCAGCTTGCTGAAATACGCAGCCGGAAGATCGGCTTTATCTTCCAGTTCTTTCATCTCATCCCCCGCCTGACGGCGGTACAGAATATCGAGCTGCCGCTGATGCTGGCAGGCGTTGCGAAAAAGCAGAGAGGCCGGATCAGCGCCCGCCTGATCGAGGAGTTCGGGTTGGCCAGCAGGCACAGCCACCGCCCCGATGAGCTCTCCGGCGGCCAGCGCCAGCGGGTGGCCATCGCCAGGGCCGTCGCCAACCAGCCGGCAGTCCTGCTGGCCGATGAGCCCACCGGCAATCTCGACCGGGCCTCAGGGGCCGAGATCATCGATCTCCTGGAGGATCTGAACCGCAGGGGCCAGACCCTTGTAGTAGTCACCCACGACCCTGAGATCGGCGAACGGGCCGGGCGGTGCATCCGGGTGGTGGACGGCAGAATCACAGACGATTCCCGCAGGGACTGAGTCATGCGGCCCGCGGATACCATTGTCTATGCAATGAGGAGCCTGGGCAGCAATACGGTCCGTACTGTCCTGATGCTGCTTGCCATGAGTATCGGCGTCGCCTCCGTGGTGCTGCTCACCGGCATCGGCAACGGCGCCAGGCTCTATATCGTCGATCAGTTCTCCTCGCTGGGCACGAACCTGGTCATCATCATTCCCGGACGGGCCGAAACCGCCTCCAATACCCCGGCCACCCTGGTCGGACAAACACCGCGGGAGCTCACCCTGGACGACATGAAGGCCCTGCAGCATGGCGACATGGTCGGCCGGATTGCCCCGCTTACCATCGGCGAGCTGAATGCCGATCGGCAGGGAAAGGAACGCCAAGTCCCGGTGCTCGGCTCCACCGCCTCCATGCTGGATATCCATCATCTTAAAATGGAGAGCGGCACCTTCCTCCCCGATGAGGGGGCCGATATCGCCCGCCCGGTCTGTGTGATCGGAGCTAAACTCTACCAGGAACTCTTCGGACAGGCCCCGGCCCTGAACGAAGTGATCAGACTTGGCGGTTTTCGTTGCCGGGTCATCGGCATCCTGGCCTCCCAGGGACGTTCGCTGGGTTTCGACACCCAGGAAATGGTGGTCGTCCCGGTGGCCTTTGCCCAGATGATCTTCGACAACCACGGCCTGTTCCGGATTCTGGTGGAGGCGAAAGATCAATCGTCCATTGACCGTCTGAAACACTTCATCTCCCGGACCATTAAAAAACTGCATTACGGCGAAGAGGACATCACCATCATCACCCAGGATTCGGTGCTGAAGACCTTTGACAAGATGCTCAGGGTCTTGACCCTGACGGTGGGGGGCATCGCCGCCATCAGCCTCTTTGTCGCCGGAATCCTGATCATGAACGTGATGCTGATGTCGGTGGCCCAGCGTACGGCTGAAATAGGCCTCTGCAAGGCTCTTGGCGCCAGCAATTTCCAGATTATGGCCCTGCTGGTCAGCGAGGCCCTGCTGCTGTCAGCCATCGGCGGCCTCTCAGGGATACTGCTCGGCTTTGCCGGTGCCTGGATCACTGTCCAGTTCTACCCGACCCTCCAGACCACGCCGCCCTTCTGGGCAGTGGCGGCGGCCATGGCAACCGCCCTGAGCACCGGTCTGCTCTTCTCTCTGCTGCCCGCCCGCCGGGCGGCGTGCCTGGATCCTATTCAGGCCCTGGCCAGACACTGAGGCCTCCTCCATGACGGAAATCTTCGATCATCTGCACTTCATTATGACCTCGATCCGGGCCAAGAGGATGCAGTCCTTTCTGACAGGCCTGGGAATTGCGGTCGGCATTGGGATGGTCATCCTGCTGACCTCCATGGGCGAGGGCCTCCAGCGCTTCGTCCTGGCCGAGTTCACCCAGTTTGGAACCAATCTGATTGCAATCAATCCCGGCAAGGTCAAGACCCTGGGCACGCCGCTGGGGGTCCTGGGTTCGGAGAGGCTCCTGACCCTTGACGACTGTGCGGCCCTCCGCCAGATTCCCCAGGTGGAGGTGGCCGTGCCGGTGACCCAGGGAAATGCCGAGGTTAAAGCCGGCGGGCGGACCCGGCGGATTACCGTCTATGGGGTCGGGCCCGATATGGATACCGCCTTCAGGCTGCGGGTCGCAAGCGGCCGTTTCCTCCCCCCCGACGATCCCCGCACGGCCAGGCCCTTTGTCGTCCTGGGCCAGAAAACCAGCAACGAGCTCTTTCCGAACGCCGATCCCCTGGGACAGCGCATCCTGATTGGCAATATCCCGGCCCGAGTGATCGGGGTCATGGAATCCAAGGGGCAGATCCTCGGGTTCGATATGGACGACACCGTCTACATCCCTGCCATCCGCGCCCTTGATCTCTTTAACCGCGAGGGCCTGATGGAAATTGATATCCTCTACCGCCAGGGATATATGGCCCAGGAGGTGGTTGCAGCCATTCGCAGGACACTGCTCAACCGTCACGGCCAGGAAGATTTCACCATAACCACCCAGCAACAGATGCTGGATGTCCTGGGCTCGGTGCTGGGGATGCTGACAACCGCCGTCGGCGCCCTGGGCGGCATCTCATTGCTGGTGGGAAGTGTCGGCATCTTCACGGTCATGACCATTGCCGTGCGGGAGAGAACGGCGGAAATCGGTCTGCTCCGCGCCCTGGGGGCGACCCGCAGCCAGATCCTGATGCTCTTTCTGCTGGAGGGAACCGTTCTGGCAGGGATCGGCGGGGCAGCGGGACTGCTCCTGGGATTCTGCTGCGGCTGGCTGCTTCACACCTTCGTGCCGCTGCTGCCGATCCACACCCCCTGGAGCTTCGTCGTCCTGGCCGAACTGCTGTCCATGGCCATCGGCATCATCGCCGGCATCATGCCGGCCCGCCAGGCGGCCCGCCTCGATCCCCTGGAGGCGCTGCGGTCGGAATAGGTCCCTGCCGCTCTTGGCCCGAAAACGAAATCGAGCAAAGCCCGGGCAGGGCCAGCCTGGCTGCGGCATCCTTTTCCGCCGGCCGGCCCTCCGCTCACTGAGGATCCGTCGATTCCTTATTGAGAAAGGGGAAAAATTCCCGATCTGCCAGATACATATGCTGGAAGACCACCTCATAAACCAGGAATTTGAAGGTATCGCCCAGAAATGGAGTTTCTGAATGGAGGCTCTGGGCCATTTCCATTCCCCTTTTATACAAGAGGGCGTGCTTATCGGCATGGGCCTTCAGGCCGGGGAAATTGATGGAGGCAAGCAGCGCTTCCTCGTCCCGAAAATGCTGGGCAATATCCTCGAGTAAATCTTCAACTATCTGAGAAATTTCAGAATTCGGGCGTGATGCCTGCATCGCATTCAAAAAGGAGTTGGAGGTCTCGAAGAAATTGCGATGCTGGGCATCGATCAGGCTGTTGCCGGAACAGTAGATGTCATTCCATTCCAATCGGACAGGATTTTTCTCCATCCCGGGCCTCGGCCTGTTTATAAGCGCCGCGGATTCAACCCGGTTGCGTCCATTCAGTTTGGCCTTGTACAGCATCTTGTCCGCCATGACGACGACATCTGACGGGGGCGTATCCGCGGTGCAGATCACCGTAATGACACCCAGGCTTGCTGTGACGCAGTCTGATATGGAAGAAGATTCATGGGGTATGGCGAGGCCTATGATGCCGGAGCGGATTTTCTCAGCAATGACGACGGCCCCGCCCCGGTTGGTTTCAGGCAGGATACAGGCAAACTCCTCCCCGCCGTACCGGGCCACGATATCCACAGCCCGGCTTGCGCACTTGCCCATCACCAGCGAGATCTGCTGCAGGCAGGCATCTCCGTATACATGTCCGTAGCTGTCATTATAGGCTTTGAAAAAATCGATATCCAGCATGATCATCGACACCTCCGTCCCCGAACGGAGATGCCTGGCATATTCCCTGGTCAGGGCCTCGTCGAAATATCGCCTATTGGCCAGTCCGGTAAGATGATCCGTGATACTGAGGGTTTCCAGCATCCTGTTGGTTTCCTCCAGACATTCCTTGGCCTCGCGCAGCTCTTTTTCGGCCTGCTTCCGTTCATGGACCTCCAGGCTGAGCTCACTGTTTTTCTCGTTCAGTTCAACTGTGCGTTCCAGGACCCGCTCTTCCAGTTTCTGGTTGAGATTGCGAATTTCTTCCTCAGCAAGCCTGCGACGTGTAACATCGCGGCCCTCAGGGATGATCATTACGACCTTCCCGTCTTGATCCCATACCGGTTTCAACGAAAAATCAATGTAATGAATATTTCCGCCATAGTCCGGATGCGTTGCTTCAAACTGCAGGAATTCCCCTTCAGCCGCCTTCTTTACGGCCAGGCGCAGTTGTTCCTGCAGGACGCTGGAATGGGTCCACCACGGGGTTTCCCAAAAGAACTTTCCCACGACCTCTGATTCCTTGGTCTTGTTGAGCGCCAAAGCACTTCTGTTGACATCCAGCACAATCCCTTCAGTGTCTATCAGGCCGATGAATTGGAACGTATGGTCAAAGATAGCCCTGAATTTCTGTTCACTTTTCCTCAATGCCTCTTCAGCCCTGTTACGTTCGGTAATATCATGAAAGGTCGTTACAACGGCATAGGGGATCGTATCCCCTGCAGCGATAAGCGGCCGGGAGTTGATGGAGAGCCAGACCAGGGACCCATCATGCCGGTACACCCCCATGATCACATCATTTTGAGGCTCACCGGTAGTCAGGGCGACCTGGGAGGGATGGCAGTCCTCGGTAAAGGGGCTTCCGTCTCCATGGATCGCTTCACAGTGTGTATTGCCAAAGACCGACCCCATGATCTGTGCCAATGGGCGCCCCAGAATTCTTTCGGCCGCTGGGTTGGCAGCTGTAATCTCACCATCGCGCATCTGCATGAAAAACCCCTCGGCCATGGCATTGACCACCGACGCATAACGTATCTCGCTCTCCTGTAAATCACACGTCAGCTGCCGGGCGGCCCGCAAGGCCTCAGCCCGGGCCTTGAGCTGGAAGCGGGTGAGAAAGAAGAGGAGGAAACTGAAGGCCAGGCCCAGTGCTACCTTAACCGCCAAATCAAGCGGATTCCCCCAGCCTTTGGCAGGGGCAACGCTTAAGTTCCACACGCCATTCGGAAGTTTCAGCGAACAGTTCACAGGGTCAACCAGCGGCCCTGGTAATGAAGCGGCGATAATCTGCCTTTTCCCGGTATCGGGATGTATGCGCCAGAGCTCGTAATCAAAATCCTGCTGCACCAGGCTGGACAACTGGGCAGGATCAAGTATTTCGGGAAAACGGATTACGACGGAGATAAAACCCCAGAAGATGGTGCCCTCCTTATCGAGGAACACAGGCAACCGCCCGACAGCACCGACCCCGCCCTGTAGGAGGTCAAAGGGGCCGGCGAGGGTGAGCTTCCCGGTATCCCGCGCCAGAAAAGCTTCCTTGTTTCTTGTCCTGTCTTTGAGGAGGTCATGGCCGATCGCACCTTCGTTCCCGGCCAGCGGAACAATCTGCCGGACGACGCCGTCCGGGGCCAGCTGCAACGATGCAGCACCGGGATAAAACGGCAGCAGTTCACCGGCGGTGGCATCAAAGTCCGGAACATTCCCCTTTCCCTGACGGACCAGTGCGGCCAGTGAATAGGTGGCGGAAAGTGCCCTTTCAATATTGAGCTGAAGCGTGAATGCGTGATCGCGGGCAATATGTAAGACACGGGCCCGTTCGACCTGGCGATGATTTTTCTCGGAGAGAAAAATAATTACTGCAGATAAAACAAGTGCGATCAGGAAGATCGCGACAGCTGTGAGACCTGGAAAAAATCGACGCCGGACTGCAACATCAGGCGATGTTTTGGTTTGATTCAAGACGTTCATATTCTTCCATACAACATGATAACGGCTGAAAACGACTTGAGCCCCGCTGATCCCTGCGAAGAAGACCTCCCGGCAGGAAGATCGGGGCCTTGAGGTTGAGGACGATCCATCTCTTCCGTATTATTGTACGTTAGGTCGAAAACAAAATCCAGGAGTGAGGGCAATAAGAAAGAAATCCCACGCAGAAATGCTATCAGATCGACTCCCCTGCAATCCTCAATCGACGCCGGATGGCCTGTAGACAGGGAGATTGGGGAGAGGATGCTCTTCATTGGCGGATGAAAACCGCCAGCCGATCTCTTCGATTCCCAATGTGCTGATGATCTCCGCCAGCCGTTCGGCGGGACGACGGCGCGGCAGATCCTTGTAGACGGCAACGATCAGTTCATTCTTCATCGAGTGTTCCCAGCCCACAAGTTCG
>JARLHL010000010.1 GCA_031292275.1 Desulfocapsaceae bacterium
ACCATCTGCATGAATCCGCGAACGGCTTCGGCTGGTGTCGCATAGGTCGGAATGCCATTTTCGGCCAATATCCTGCGGGCCTCCCGGGCGGAATCTATCCCCGGCCAACAGGTGAAGATGCCTCGTGATTTCATCTTTGAACTGTTTTCTTTAAGGACGTGGACCACCTCCAGAGCGGTGTCTCCGCCTGATGACACTGACGAAGGGCAGTTTATAACAAGCAGGGCATCCACTCCTTTATCGTCAAGGAGTGCAGGTATCGCATCAGCGTAGCGGCCAGGCGGCGCATCGCCGACGATATCCACCGGGTTGCTGTGCGACCATGCGGACGGAAGCACGTTGTTCAGGCGGGAGATGGTTTCAGGGGACAGTTCGGCCAGGCGGCCTTTTTTATCGATCAGGACATCTGCCGCCATCATGCCCATACCTCCGCCGTTGGTCAAAATTGCCAGGCGATCTCCCTGAAACCTCCGAGAGACAGCCAGGGTCTCTACGGCATCAAAGAGGGCCTGCATATCCATTACCCGCAACATCCCGGCCCGCTCAAATGCGGCATTGTATGCCTCATCAGTGCCAGTCACGATACCGCAACGAGAAGCGATAACCTGGACAGTCTCAAAATGGCGTCCGGGCTTTACGACGACTACAGGTTTCATCCTGGCAGCCGTTCGGGCCGCGGACATGAACTTCCGGATATGGGTGACAGTCTCAATATAGAGCAATATCGCCTTTGTCTTGAAATCAGTGGCCAGATAATCGAGCATGTCGCCGAAATCGACATCAGACATATTGCCCAAGGATACAATGTGTGAGAACCCAATCCCCTTCGACGTGGCCCAGTCAAGTACGGTAGCCCGAATGCCTCCCGACTGGGTGACAAAGGCGATATTTCCATCCAGGGGTTGCACCTGTCCCAGGCCGGCATTGAGCCCCACTCCGGGAACCATGATGCCCAGGCTGTTGGGTCCCATGATGCGCAGGAGATGGCGACGTGCAGACTTGAGCATGTGCAGCCGTTGTCCTTCCCTGCCGCCTTCGTCACCGAGTCCGTCCGTTATAAGCACGACTGAGCGAGTACCCAGACTGCCGAGTTTTTCAATCAGCTGCGGAAGCATTTCCGGTGGTGCGGCGATCACAGCCAGATCCGGCGCCTTTGGCAGACTGTCCAGATCAGGATAGGTGGAAACACCTTCGATTGAGCTCTCATTCGCGCTGATGAGAAAGACATCTCCTTTAAATCCGGAGCGTACCAGGTTGTGCGCCAAGATGGCCCCAATGGAACCCGATTCCTGGCTTGCCCCTACAAGTGCGACTGAAGACGGGTTGAACATGAAATTAAGGTTACGGACAGTCATTTATAACCTCCAGTGTCGAAAGATCGCATGCAGGGAAAACGTCTCGCCAGTTTTTGTCTGTTCACTCCTTCTTGGGCTCCTCAAACATCTGATTGGATTGCTCAAATGATCTTGAAGAGTTCAAAAAAACGGAGCCATCCGTTCTCGGTTTTCAGAAGGCATCTCAAAGTGGCTAACCGGATTCATATTATTTTCTGCTTTATGAGTTGATCGTACATATCAGGATAAAGTTCTTTCGTGCATTCAGGACAGAGGCCATGGGAGAATTTAGCGTCGGAACGCTGTTGAATATAAAATTCCATTTGTTCCCAATTTCCTAGAGAATTTTTTATCCTTTTACAGGAGGCACAAGTGGGGAGCAAACCACTGAGGGTCTTGATATTTGCCAAGGCTTCGTTGAGGTTGCTGATAAGGTTTTCCCGTTCCTCTCTCATCTTTATTCGTTCTGTAATATTGCGGTTGATTTCGAGAAATCCCAGAAAATCGCCATCAAGGTTTTTATGGACGCCCCAGCGGCTTGCTACGACGATCGGCACTCCGTTTTTTGTAATATGCCTTAATTCACCTTCCCACTGCCCGGTGGCGAGGGTACATGCGACAATATCTTCCAGTGGGATTGGAAACTGGGTCTTTAAAAGGTCATGCGGTTTTTTCCCGAAAGCCTCTTCTTTCGTCCAGCCATAGGTTTTCTCGGCACCGCTATTCCAATATCGAATAATGGCATCCGAGTCATTAGCGAATATGGCATCATATGCAAGGTCAAGAAGTTCTGCCTGTTCTTTCAGTATGTCAACAGTCTTTGCCAACTCATCGGTTCGCTCCTGCACTCGGATTTCAAGCTCATCCCGCGATCTTCTGATCTCCTCCTCACGATGAGACAGGATTTCAAGGAGATGATTAAAACCACCGATCAGCCTGCCTATTTCATCAGGATTAGAGATTGGCAGAGGTCGCACCGGCTGCCTGCTATCCGATTGGGCGTCCACTATTCTCGCGGCAACAAGCATGGGTGCAAGCTGGTGACCTAAGATCCACCAGGTTAGAACACCTGCCAGCACAGTTACCAGGATCGTATTCAGAATCATGCGTCGCTGGGTCGTGTGAATGGGAGAAAAGGCCTCTGCAGTTGGAATCTTTACGACCAGGATCCAACCTGCGGCGGGTATTTGTTTTGCAGACGACAATACTTTTACACCGCGAGAATCAACAACAACGCCTGAACCTTCAAATCCTTGCGCGAATCGGTCATATAAGGAGTTAGTTCCGGGAGAGGGGGTTGGCTGCATGATGTGACGCTTATCCGTGCCTGTGATAAACAACTTATGCTGTGGTGCGATAAGTAAATACCCACCAGTCTTCGCGTAGGGATGTTGAGCAATATTATCGAGAAAATTGGGTATACTCAAATCGATCACCCCTACCAGGGCTCCAGTAACTTTGCCCTCAGCATCATGAATGGGTGTCGCCATGGCGAAAACCGGAGTCATCAGCTTCTTGCCCACGACAGGTCGGCCGACCGACGTTTTATCCTCTTTGAGAGCGGCCTGTAGATAATCCCGTTCAATGATATTAAGTCCTATCCTTCCCGTCGCGACTGGAGTATCGGCAACCACGATACCATCAATCCCGGTGATAAAAATGCCAGCATTGAACAGGCTCAGAAGGGTTTCCCGACTTTCAAGAAGTGCCTGTAATGCCGCTTTATTGCCAAGCAAATCCGGCTTAAGGAAATAAGCAAAATTTTCCAGGGCTTGTAAACGGTTTTTCAATTCATCATTGATTTCATTTGCCACGAAGGTAGCCGTCGAAAACTGTTGATCGCTTACCATGTCTTGCAAATCCCGGCGCAGTATCCTGTTGCCATAGAATGCGAGGGACAAAATGCTCATCAGGAGGATAATCAGTGAGAATAGGGTTACTCTGGTCTTCAGGGACTTTTTGAGGAAGAATATAATATTGCCGGGATTCATTATATTTGACGCATTTTGCTAAGTGATGATTGGCTGCCAGGAACTGTCATCTGGTCCACTCCCAATTTATGCTTCAAGACATTTCCAACAGATATTCGTATGAAAATCCCCTGGAAACTGCGGCATTGCCTTGCTAAAATGACGTGTTTTCATATTTCGTTTCGGCTGGCAAGTCTGGTCCAGCCATGCTGGTTAATTGAAATTTTATTCGTCAGGAGCAAAGGTCTCCTGATTTCTAGGGCTTCCCTGAACAAGAGAAACATGATGTAAAAGAGGCCCAAGCCAACGTGGAGGAACCCTGTAACTGTGGGCGAAGCATAAGGACAAGTCAATACCGCAGAAACTGAGGAAATACGGTATGCAAATACTGCATTCTCTATTAAATACTGACAATTCTTAATTATTTCGCTTGCTTGCCGTTAGAGTTTTTCCCTATTATTCCCGCACTCTTTTTAAAGAGCGCTCATCCAGGCGATTGATATCGCCTGGGAAAACGGCGTGGGGAAGTCCCTTGGAGTTCCAGCATCCGCTCATTCTAAAATGGACATCCCTTTCATATTGCCGGTGTGATTCGATTACGGCGGTAAGATCGACAAATCCTTTGGCTATCAGAGAGTACGTCATATCCAGAGCCCAGGACCTGGTAGACCCGGTTGAGGGTCGGCCCCAGCAAAAGATACGGGATTTTGTGACCGGGGACTTCGGCTGGTGCCAGGTTAAAGCAAACCAGCCGGAAATTTACCGATGACAGGAAGCGGAAATACCTGCATGTGAGTCCAGATATTTCGGCTGCGTTCGGCAGTTAATACAGCCCTGACCGGCTGATTTTCTGCAGGTCCACAAGCATGCCGCCATGGCCCCTTCAGGGGCTTTGGGGGCGCTGCTTCATCCGACAGGAGTTGCATGAATCAGTATTCTGGTTATTATCTAGATATCCTGCCATCCAGATAAAAAATCGACGTAATTATGCTCAAGATAAGGAACAAATTATATAGACAGCACTGTCTCCTATGAAAACAATCACATTGTTTATCCTTGTCAGTGTCATAGCTTGTTCAGGTATTACTCGCCCAAACTCGGTGTTCGCAGAAGAAATAACCTATCTGGATATAACATCGCCACAATCCAGAAAGGTTACTCTGGCCGTTCCGTGGTTTGTCGATAAAATCTCACAGACTCAGCAACAACCTCTCAGCAGAGATCTCGCCCAAGTCTTAAGCAGCGCATTACAATTTCATGGAATTATTTCAATAATTTCGCCAGAATCCTATGGGGGCTCCCAGACGGCCGATTGGAAACAGCTGAATTCTGACTATGTCGCTCTCTGCCAATATTCAGTTTCCTCTGAAAGTCTGACACTCGAGATGCGATTGCTTAATGTCGCATCCGGCAATATAATCACGGCCAAATCGTTTCGCGGACCGATGAGCAAGAGCGATGAAATGCTCTTTCGATTTTGCGACAGCATCATTAAGGAACTGACGGGTGAAGAGGGTATCGCTTTGTCCCAGATTGCCTTTGTTTCATTAAACAACAAGATGAAAGAGGCATACATCACCGATATTCTCGGGGCTCATTTCAGGCAAGTTACCCGACACCATAATCTGGTGGTCTCCCCCCGCTTTACCCCCGATGGCCTTTTTCTGTCATATACGTCCTTTCATACCGGGAATCAGATACTCTATTTAACCGATTTGAGACAGAGCCTGTCGACTCGTCCCTTATCGCAGCGCAGGGGTATGAATCTGGCTCCGGCCTGGGCCCCTGATGGTCAAAGCATGATTGTCACGCTGTCTATAGACGGGAACCCCGATCTCTTCCTTTTGGACAATCGTGGAAATATTCTCGATCAACTGACCAAAGATGAAGGAGCGAATGTGTCGGCTTCCTATGCCAGCAATGGCAAACAGATTGTTTTTGTTTCGGATAGAAGCGGGAAACCGCAACTTTTTCTGATGAACCTTGCCAATAAAAATGTCCAACGACTGACCTTTATCGGCCAGGAAAATACGGAGCCTGATTGGTCCCCTAAGGAAGACCTTATTGTCTACTCAAGCCTGATCGACGGCATTTATCAGATATTCACCGTCAAACCGGACCCGCATGCCGAGCCGACCCAGATCACCAAGGATCTGACCAATGATGAGCAGCCGGTATGGTCGCCGGATGGAAAGCAGATAGCTTTCTCACGGCTTGTAGGTGGAGGTTATAAAATCTATGCTGTGCTCAAAAATGGAACATTTGAGCGGCAGCTTTTTTCATATCCGGGAAGCCAGTCTTATCCGCGATGGGCAAGGTTGCACTAACCTGTCCACCTAAACGGTCCATATATAACTGAGTAGACCAATATTTCTTGTTTCACCTCTCTTTTTTGAGTCTTTGAGCGATACTCATTGCGCCAAGGATAATAGGTAAGGTCGTTTATCCCCAGAATTTTGGTGATTTCTGCTACGGTTTGCCCGAGATAATGAGAGGTATCTGCTTCTCTGAACTTGGCGATGATCACTTCAGGGCGGCAGTATCTTTTGGCCATAATATTTATCCTTTGTTTTTTGGCCCCAAACCCAACATAAAATTGGTTTATTCTCGGGGTGTAAAGTCACGTTGCACATATGGATCAGGATTCTTTTTCGTCGGAGAGGAAATCTAAAAATGGAAACAAAAATGAAAAAATTATTATTTCTTACGTCGACAATTGTCTTAAGCACCCTTATTGCCGGCTCTGTGCAGGCGGCTGAAAAACCCTCCGTCGAGCTTGGAGAAAAGCTATTTAATAATCCTGTCCTCGGCGGTACCGGTAATACAAAAAGCTGCAACAGTTGCCATCCGGGAGGTAAGGGATTGGAAGATGCCGGAAGTAACCCCAAGCTTGCTGTCATTATCAACCGGTGTATTACTGGACCTCTGGGAGGGAAGGCACTAAAGGATAATTCTATAGAGATGCAGTCGGTAACACTGTATATTAAATCGTTAAAAGATAAAAAGTGATAAAGTAAAATTTTTGGTGGAAGAAATCCCGAACCGGGAAAAAGAGTCAAGGGAAGGGCATGCCCCTTCTTTAAACCATTAATACGCCCAGATCTCTTGGGAAGGACAAGATATGAAGAGAATAATTATTCATCAATGGCGGGATTGGCTCCTTGAATATGTTGGCAGCGACAAGTATGAATTGATTCAAAGAAATACTCTATCGGTTCAAACAGTTGTGGCAAAAGATGCCATGGACGCAGAAATAAAATGCCGGCAGATAATTAAAAACATGAAAGTAGAAGGGGCTTGAGCGTCCAGGAAATATCAACATCTTGCCCCTGTGGGTACTCGGTCTTGGTTATGAATAAATTAGAAATATCTTCACCAGAGAATGGCCGGAAACCTGCCCAAATATATAGGGGGATATGATGAAAAAGGTTTTTCATGTTGCACTCTTAATGCAACAATCGGGTTGAGGAACGAGACAGAATTAAAATATCCCCATATAACTATACTGCCCGATACATGCTGGCCTTGAAAAGGAACGCCAGATGATTGAACTAGGTGATAATCAAATGAAAAATTCCTAGAACAAGAACCCGTATATGTAAAAAAAGATTTTAAAACTGAAAATCATGGCGGAGTCTTGGTGCAAAAAACTTCGATTCATTTCATGTCCCTTATTGATACCTTGTTGACTTAGAAAATTCATATCGTAATATTTTCCCATTGTTATCCCCCGGAAAAATGTCTCGGTAGAATTTCACCAGCATTGGATCTCGTGCACGCATTATCGTAAAAATTATAGGATCGGTTGCATCTTGGATTGAATTACTCCTGCAATGTACGATATTCTTTTCCTATGAGAAAAGAAAACCTGAAAAGTCCATCAGTAAGGATGAGAAATTTTCTCATCCTTACAATTTTGATATACAGTGCTCATCTTCCAATTTCTGCCCCATGGGCAGATGCTGCTGATGTATCTTACCACAGCATTCGTGTTGTTATTGATGAAGACTACCCTCCCTATATTTTCAAGGATGCAGAAGGGCATCTCAAGGGCATTTTGCCGGAATTGTGGAATCTTTGGGAACAGAGGACCGGTATACATGTCGAAATTGATGCAATGGACTGGAATGAAGCCCAACGTCGTATGCAGGCCGGCGAGTTTGACGTCATCGACACAATATTCCGCAACGAAAACCGAGAGAAAATATACGATTTCTCGGAACCTTATGCAAAAATCGAAGTCCCGATCATATTTCGATCGAACATATCCGGCATCAAAGGAATAGAAGATCTGGAAGGTTTTTCGGTGGCAGTCAAATCAGGCGATAATGCCATTGATATATTGCTTTCTCACGGGATAACCAACCTGTCAAGATTCAATAACTACAAGGAAATCGTAGAGGCGGCACGTGACCAGAAAGTTAATGTCTTCGTCGTCGATAAACCACCAGCCAACTACTATCTGTTTAAATTTGGCATTAGCAACCAGTTTCATGCAACCACCCCTCTGTATACAGGCGAATTCCATCGAGCAGTCCTCAAAGGGAACACGCAACTCCTGCAAATTATTCAGAACGGATTTGCCAAAATTTCCAAGGATGAATACGAGGGAATTGAAAGGCGCTGGTATGGTGCCCCCATCCTGAGCAGGGAGGAAAGTCGTTATCTGCGAGCGGGAATCACCATATTTGCAGTCGTATTTATAGCTGTCGCCTTCTGGGTTTGGATGTTGAAACGTATGGTCGTTCAAAGGACCGAGGCCTTACAAAAAGAAATACAGAATCGTATCGAACAGGACAATCTATTAAGGGAAAGCGAGGAGAAATATCGCATTCTTCTTGAAGAATCACCAGACCCCATCTTTTCTTTTACAGCTGAAGGTCAGTATAGATATGCCAACCGGGCCTTCGAGGAAGTGGCCGGCAAGCCGATGCTTGATATCATCGGTAAGAGCCTCTGGGAGGTTTTCCCTAAAGCAGCGGCAGACAAACAATTTGCATCCATGAGCCAGGTTATTCATACTGGAGAAAGAAAAGTTATAGAGGCTCATATTCAAAGGATTGAAGGTGACCGATATTACATAACCACGATTAGTCCGATCAAGGACAGAACGGGGAAGGTCGTCTCTGTTTTCTGTGTCTCTAAGGACATTAGCGACCGCAAACAGGTAGAAGATCTGCTGCAGGAAAGTGAAAAAAAATTCCGGCTTGTGTTTAATAATGCCAATGATGCTATCTTTATCCTCAATAGACACGGGCAAATACTGGAGGTCAACCCCTTAGCATGCGAGCAACTCGGCTATACTTATTCTGAGCTGATATCCACGCCCCTCGATCACATAGATACACCTCAAGAAGCAGAGCAGATTCACGAGCGGATGTCATGTTTGATGGAATCTGGGCAGATCATATTTGAAACTGTTCATTTGCGAAAAGATGGTACCCAGCTGCCGATGGAAGTGAGCGCCAGAAAAGTCCAATGGGGCGATCAACCGGCCGTGATAAGTATTTGCCGCGATATCTCCGAGCGCAACCGGATAGAAGAGCAATTACGAGAGAGTGAGAAAAAATTCAACCTTACCTTTACTCTCAGCCCCGATTCGATCATCATTAGCCGGTTTGACGATGGATTAATTGTTGATGTCAATGAAGGATTCACAAGAATAACCGGTTACGCCGCTGAAGAAGTCAGAGGAAAAAAGTCTTTGGAAATCGGTCTTTGGCAAAACCCTGTCGAACGCCATCAAATGCTTGAAGAGGTTCAAAGGAAGGGCTTTTTTGAGAATTTTGAGACACAGACTCGAAGGAAAAACGGAACTGTTTTAACCGGATTAACTTCCGTGAGGGTTTTTTCCTTGAAAGGGGTGAAGCATCTTATCACTATCGTAAGAGACATAACTGAGCATAAAATACATCAGGAAGAACAGTTAAAAATCGAGAAGCTGGAATCATTGGGGACCCTGGCCGGAGGAATTGCGCACGATTTTAACAATATCCTGACAGGGATAATGGGAAATATCTCTTTTGCCAAGGTCCTTCTTGACACCAGTCATCAATCTTTTAAGCTTTTATCTGATGCGGAGAAAGCAACTATGCGGGCTGGACAACTTGCACATCAGTTGCTGACCTTTTCACGAGGAGGGAAACCAATCAAGAAAGTGGTTTCCCTCCGATACCTCGTACATGAAGCTGTGTCATTGGTTCTTCACGGTTCAAATGTCAAGGAGATCATTGACATCCCTGATTCAATTCATGCCTTCGAAGCTGATGAAGGGCAGATAAGTCAAGTATTAAACAACATTATCATTAACGCAACACAGGCAATGCCAGAAGGAGGAACGCTAACAATCACCGCACGAAATGAATTTCTTTCTGAGGGCAATACATTATCACTTTCTCCCGGCACATATATTTGTTTGACACTGGCTGATCAGGGTTGTGGGATTCCGTACGATAATTTGCTAAGAATTTTTGATCCTTATTTCACAACCAAACCATCTGGTAACGGCCTTGGACTGGCTTCCGCGTATTCGATTGTGAATAGGCATGGCGGGCACATTGATGTCAGTTCAGAGGTCGGCGAAGGTACGACTTTTACAATTCATTTGCCCTCAATTGGCAAGGTATACAAAGAATATCAACCATATATTCAAGGACAGATCCCCGATAGACATACTGATGGCTCCATTCTTGTCATGGATGATGATGAGACGGTCAGGGACATTGCGGCTGCAATGCTCACACATCTAGGCTATGCGATTACAACATGCGCTGATGGTGAACAGGCTGTTGAATTCTATAAGACTTCCCAAGAGTCAGGAAATCCTTTTTCAATAGTTATTTTGGATTTGACCATTCCCGGTGGACTTGGTGGGAAACAAGCTGCAGAACAGATTCTCTCATTTTGCCCAAAGGCCTGCCTGATTGTTTCAAGCGGCTACTCGAATGACCCAATCATGTCCAATTATCGAGAGTATGGATTCAGCGGAGCAATTGCCAAGCCTTACGACATTCATAAATTCAAAGAGGTGCTCACAGAGGTGGCACAGACTCTTTGAACTGAAATAGTTTCAGCTTAGTCTGGCCAGTTGCCAGTTTTGTGGATGTGTCTGGCCAGATCAAGTCGAAACTCTTTCAAATTATCTGAATGCTATTTGATGCAAATACTTGTTCTCTCGTTTCAAGAGCATTGATTGACGATATCCTTTGAAGAAAGATAAAAGATTTTCAGGGCTTCTGATATGGCTGTCATACTTGGGTCCGGTAAACTTACAGATTGCAAACCGAAGCCTGGCATGACAAATCCATTCCTGCAGAATATCGATTCAGGCAATCATCGTTTGTCCGTCCGCAACCCTCTGCTTGGAATATAATCGGGAAAATCAGTGCTTTTTTCTTACAATATTAACTGCCTCTGTCCCTTCATAATTTGAGACCGTAAGTATTTGGAATTTCAAAGGCTCGCATAAAAGGCTTTTAATTCCGAGCAAAACGCTGAATCTGTCTGATCTCAGGTGATCATCAAGAGATTTACGGTTTTCCCACTCAGAGATCAAGCTGAAAACGTTCTCGTTTTCGATATCACAGTAAATATCATATCTCAGACAGCCCTTCTCCTTCTCTAACGAGGCAATCAAAGAAAGAAGTGTTTGCAGAACCTCTTTCTGCTTTTCCGGAAGCACATTTATGATTGTTCTGACTACTATCATTTTTTCAATGAAGCTCCCTTTCGTCTCTGCGGTCCGACGAACCTTGTATCAAGAGTAAGTTCGGCTCTAAAGTGTTAAAGGGGCACAGGTCCAGTAATCTTTGCGCGAGGCTTTTCGAACCTGTTGTCATGCTGTATATCTTTCTGATTTAAGTAATAAACAGCTGAGATCGATTTATGTGGCTGCCATAAACAGACAGAGAAAAAAGGTCATATTTGCCAAGTGGTCATATATGACCTTCAGCCGGTTCCGGCGGTACGATGACGGTCAAATGGAACTCCGAGGCAGTACCTCCATGGCGAACCCGATGGCTGCATCACGATTTTTTACGTGGCAATTCCAGCAAAGTCTGTCCCTTCTGTTGTTTTTCCAACTTGTTTTTTTCTTTCTGCTTGTGCTTCTCGTTGCTTTGTTTTTGACTTTTATCCTTATTCTTTTTACCACCTTTGTCTCCCATGGTCCGGCTCCTTTTTGGATGTTATTCTTGGAATCATAGAGGGAAAATCGTTTATAGTTTTACAGCTTCTCCAGCAATATTTACCCGGGTGACCATATATGACCTTTTTTCAGTCCTTAGGGAATTCGGGCGGATCGTGGAGAATGGAGAGCAACGTACAGTTTTATATACGGAAAGAGAAATAGGACAGCTCCTTTGTCTTATGGAAAGCATATTTTTATGACTTCACGAAAAGTTGTCACAAAATGAGCGGTGATCCCTTCTTTGATATGTTGCGGCAGTAGCTCGAAATCTTCCTGGTTGTCTTTTGGCAGAATTACGTATTTGAGTTTTTCTCTGATCGCAGCAATAATCTTTTCTTTCACTCCTCCGATGGGCATCACAAGGCCGCTCAAAGTCAACTCCCCGGTCATTGCCGTTTCGCCGATCATTGCCTTCCCCATTGCAAGGGAATACAGTGAACAGGCCATGGTAATACCCGCGGAGGGTCCGTCCTTGGGAGTTGCCCCGGCGGGGACATGCAGATGAATGAGATTCTTTTTGAAAAATTCTGTCGCTTTGGCGTTTTCTTTCAAAAAATATTTTACATAACTGTATGCGATCTCAGATGATTCGACCATTACCTTGCCGAGTTGGCCGGTTTGCTTGAACCTCGTTTCCCCGGTTGGAACAGCAATAGATTCGATATGCAGGGTCACTCCGCCCATTTCTGTGTAAGCCAGGCCGGTGATGACGCCGACCCTGGCTTTTTTAAAAGCATTATCATCAGAAAAATGCCGTTTTCCTAACAGATCTGCAAGATTATCCTTGTGAATCCGGACAATCTTCCGGGGATTGCCGACAATCTCTTTGGCACACTTGCGAAGAATTTTTTTGATACAGTTTTCCAGGGATCTGACTCCGGCTTCCCTGGCATACCCGTCAATGATTGCCCCAAGAACTGGTTTTGATATGATGACCTGTGTTTCAGTAAGGCCATGCATTTTAAATTGCTTCGGAATGAGATATTTTCGTGCGATTTCGATCTTTTCCGCCTGGATATAGCCCGGGAGCCGGATAATTTCCATCCTGTCCAGCAGCGGCCTTGGAATCGTATCAATCTGGTTGGCAGTGCAGATAAAGAGGACCTTGGACAAATCAAACCGCACATCCAGATAGTGGTCGAGAAAATTCTGGTTTTGCTCTGGATCCAGAACCTCAAGAAGCGCTGATGCCGGATCTCCCTGAAAACTGGCGCCGATCTTATCAACCTCATCCAGCATGATCAACGGGTTGGACGTCTTACAGGTCTTGATGGCCTGAATGAACTTACCGGGAAGTGCGCCGATATAGGTCCGGCGATGGCCTTTGATTTCCGCCTCGTCGTGCATACCGCCCAAGGAAAACCGGTAGTATTCGCGGCCCAGGCTTCTGGCTATGGACTGGCCGATTGAAGTCTTACCGACCCCCGGAGGACCTGTAAGCAGGACTATAGATCCGGAGAGATTACCCTTGAGGATACCAACCGAGATCAGTTCCAGGATACGATCTTTAACATTCTCGAGACCAAAATGATCGTGATTCAGAATCTTGGCTGCCTTATCGATATCGTTATTGTCTTCAGTATAGACCCCCCATGGGAGTATGGTCAACCAGTCCAGATAGGCTCTTGTTACATTGAATTCAGGAGATGATGTGCCAAGGAGCTTCATCTTCTCAAGTTCTTCCTCTATCCGTTCACGTACCTCTTCTGTCAGGGTTAGATTTTTCAGGCGCTTTTGAAATTTTTCTATCTCACTTTCAGTGTCATCTTTGAATATCCCCAGTTCCTTTTTTATCTCCTGCAGCTGCTGTTTGAGAAAAAATTCCCGTTGCTGCTTAGACAATCGCTCTTCGATCCGCTTTGCAATCTGGGATTTGAGTTTGGAAATCTCAACCTCTTTTCTGAGGAGTACCAAGACCTTTTCAAGGCGATTCCTGACATCTGCAATTTCCAGAATCTGCTGAAGCTCTATACCCGAGGATGTCGTCATTGAGGCGGCAAAGTCTGCAAGAGCGCTTGGGTCGCTGACGTTGATCCGTTCAACGAGGAACGACAATCCTTCCTTAAAAAGGGGATTTAAGGTAACCAATTCCTTGATACAGTCAATGATTGCAACCGAATACGCCTTGATTTCTTCGGTGTTTTCAATCCGTTTCTCCAGCCAGTAATGAACCCGTGCTGTCACGAAAGTTTTACCAATAGTCAACTCTGCGACATCGAAACGCTCGAGGGCCTTGGTAAAGATCTGTAAAGGTGAATCTTCAGTGGGAAGAGATACACGAACAATTCGTACCGCAACGCCAACAGTGAAGAAGTCTGCTGGCGTTTCCGGGACATGCTGCAGCGTATCCTCCGTAGGTCGAATGAGAAGCAGTCCCAGATACATTGGTTTTGAATGTTCATGAGACTCTAAAATAATCTCCTGCATTTGAGGATTATCGATGATTAAAGGCCCCATCATTTTTGGAAACATGGGCCGGTCATAAAGCGGAAAAATCAGGATCGAATCGGGCATCAGATCTTTGGAGACTACGAGGGACCCCGCGCCATTCGAGACTGCTTCGTCAGGTGATTCGATTGATTGCGGAATCAAAGTTGCTGCTTCTTCATACATTTCAGGCCTCCTTGATTCAGGATAGTTCTTCGTGACTGACGCGTATATCTGACTCTGTTTGCATCAAGTAATGGAAAAAGCTCATCACCGTCAAAGCCCAGCAGGGTTCTTTGATAGGCATTACCCTCAAGGTAGAGCCAGCCGTCCGTTTCATGCCGGTGGATCGGCCTGTGCAAATAACCCTCTCCCTCGGCTTTTGCCTTATTGAAATGGCTCAGGCAATACAGCTCTTCACGGACTCCCCATAACCTGGCCTGGAACAGCAATGCCATTATTTTTGACCATGCGTCATTTTTTGCAGGTAAGGCAACTGCGGTCTTATCGTCATACTCAAAAATTTTTGGTTTCTCATGAGCTGAAAATTGAAGCGCTTCAATCAAACTGCGCGCCGCCTGGGCCACCCTGTTTGCCAAATCAATCCCAGGGGCGACCCTTGCCCGGAACTCATTGGCTGTCCTTTGGGATATTTTCCCAGCAGAAACAAAGAGGTTGGACGTACCACTATTCTGCTCTGGCTGGATAAGCACCGTTAAGGAATGCAATACGGAAAACAGTTCAATGAATTCCATTCTCACCTTTAACAATATCTGAAAGAATAAAAATGCATCCATCCAGAATTTAAGGATTTTCCATGGAAAATATCGTTTTGGAATTGCAGCTTACAATATCAATGCACTACGCCAATGGTTGAAAAAATCCTGCTCGTCTTCTTCGATCGCAACAACTTCACATCTATCCAACAGCCATTGTTTATGAGACATAACTTTGCCGCCCCATTCCTCAATCAAAAGAACAGGAAGCCGATCTGCCGAAGAAACGTGATCCATCTCGAATTTTCCCGTTAAGGTCCGTTGCCTTCCGTCATAGACATCAGTTGCCAGGATTTTCATATGTGTTCTCCATGGCTGATCTGCAACCATTCATCGTGCTGCAGATCGTCGACTGCCTTTTGAATCTGCCTGCACACGTCCTTGGGCGGTTTGATGCCGCATGCTTTTTCATATGTTTCTTCGTCAAACTCCCGGCCATATCCGACATAAAAATTTGATCCTGCGGAATCAGGCTCTCGGGTTTTTATATATTCAAATTTAATCATAATTCATTCCTCTCTTTGTGACGGGAATCCGTAAAACCAGGGGATCCTCCGAGGACCGCGATGCCGCCACTTGCCGGTGAAATGACAGGGAAGGCGTGCTTCCCGCAATCTTCCTGTCAACCGAAGATATGGCACATCGCAGCCAACGGCAAAGTGGACAACAGGCCGGGGGGGCAAGTGCCTCAACTTTCGGGTAGCCGGGTATACACAACGCAGTGCTGATTACACCTTCAATGCAATCATTGAGCCAGGCTTTCAATCGCAACTTCTTGGCGTTCATCATTCTGTTATTTATACAGAATCAGCGTGATACATTGACAAGGCCCAGAGTTGCGACTTTCTGATAAGGGTCATATTTGCCCAAGTGGTTATATATAACCACTTGCGACTGGCCGGAATTTTCATGCGGAGCGACTCCACCTCGAATGTATCCGAGGGGCGCCTGATGGGATCAAAACTCTATTTTCTGGATATCGAGTTTACGCATGCGGGCGCGCAAGGTGCTGCGGTCGAGTCCGAGGATTTCAGCTGCACTGTTTTTGCCGCTTATTTTCCACTGGGTCTGTTCAAGCACCTGCAAAATATACTCACGCTCCACTGTTTGCAGGGTTTTTGAGACCGGTCCAGGATCCCGGATCGGTTTCTTGAGCTCGTCAGCCAGCCGCAGTTTGGGACCAGACGAGTTGATCACCGCACGTTCAAGGACATTTTCCAATTCCCGGATATTTCCCGGCCAGTGGTAGTCCTGCAAGACATTCATAACGCCCGCCGGAATGATTTCAATGGTCTTGCCCAACCTTTTGGCAATCTTTTTGACGTAAAAATCCACAAGAAACGGCATGTCATCCAAACGATCCCGCAAAGGCGGCATCGTAATCGGAAAAACGTTCAGTCGGTACCAGAGATCCTCGCGAAAGCTGCCTTTGCGAACTTCAGCTTCCAGATTGCGATTTGTCGCTGCAATGATCCGCGTATCGACTTTGATGGTATGAGAACTGCCCAGCCGTTCAAACTCGCCATCTTGGATAACTCTCAGAAGTTTCGCCTGCAATTCCAGGGGCAATTCTCCTATTTCATCGAGAAAAAGGGTGGTGCCGTTGGCGACCTCAAATCGGCCGAGGCGTCTCGTATGGGAACCGGTGAAGGCGCCTTTTTCATGGCCAAACAGCTCGCTTTCGATAAGGTTGGCCGGCAGGGTGGCGCAATTCACTTTGATCAGAGCCCGATTTTTGCGCAGGCTTGAGTTATGAATGGCTCTGGCAACCAGCTCTTTACCGGTTCCTGTCTCGCCTAAAACCAACACGACCGTATTACTGCCGGCAATTTGTCCAACCTTGTAGAGTACGTATTTAAGTCCATTGCTTTTGCCGATAATATTCTCATAATTGTACTCCAGTTTGATTTCGTCCTGAAGATAGGCTCTTTCGGCCTCCAATTGGTCTTTTAATGATTTAATTTCGGCAAGGGCCGTTTCTGCAATGCGTTTTCGTTTTTCCGCCTCTTCCCTTGCCGCAACGAGGTCGATCATGCGCTTTTCGACAAGCTCCTCCATGCCTCTGCGATAATATACCTGTTCAGTGACATCAGTAATGGCCAGGAAGATCAGCCGGGTCTGGTTTTCCTCTCTATAGATCCATCTGGCGTTCAGATGCATTATCTTCGGGCCTATGTTCTCAAAGGTATGTTCCACCTCAAAGTCATTAAGTACGGAATTTTTGGGAAGGAGGTCCTCAAGCAGTTCTCTCAGCCTGGGGATATCCCATTGACGGTTGCCGAGAGCATATATCATGACACCTTCCGTCTCCTCGGGCTTGACATTGAAGGTCTGGTAAAAGGCCTGACTGGCCTTCACAACCCTTAAATCAGAATCAAGCACCATGACAGGTTCGCGAATAGAATCCAGGATGTCGTCAAAAACTTCAACAAAAGATTGCGCCTTTCGTTTGGGGGCGGATTTCTGGCGTTTTTCTTCCATTTTTCGAGAGGATCGATTGTTGTTCGTATGGGAAATCCATCTATCAACTCAATGACGTGACGAGGCCAATACTCTTTGCTGATAATCGGATAGAGTAAGAGCGTATCCGTATATAAAACTTTAGTGCTCTGATCCGGCTTTTGGCCGCCTTTGATCGCTCCTCAATCGCAAAATCCTCATCGTAGCGCTGCTACGCTTGCGGTCTTGTTTAATCGTCGCGATCAAATCCGTCTCAAAATCCGGCGCGATACCGTGAAAGCTTACTTATAGATACGCTCTTAGTTTACTCTTTTGGCTTTACACATTCACCCTGTTTTACGGATTCCCCCCATCCTGACAACGACCCGATGTTTCGTCAGGCCAGGTTCCAGCAGGATCAAACCACCGGCCACACGCCGGCCATCCATCTCTACCCAGGCAACACCGTGCCCGCACCCATCCGGATTTTCTACCTGGATTTCATAGACCGCCTCGCCATGGCGATAGCGGAGACTGAAACCGGGCCAGGAGGAGGGGATGACGGGATGTATCCGCAGGGTATTTCCACGGATCTGCAGGCCGAGCACTTCTTCAATCCAGGCCCGGTACATCCATGCCGCCGCACCGGTATACCAGGACCAGCCGCCCTGGCCGATCCGGCCGGGCAGGCGGTAGATATCGGCTGCGATCACGTAGGGCTCGACCCCGTAGTGCCAGACCGCTGCAGCGTCTCGGGCATGTTCGATGGGATTGAGCATGCGCAGGAGCTTGACTGCCCGTTCCCCATCGCCTTTGCGGGCCATGGCCATGGCCATCCAGAGAGCGGCGTGGGTGTACTGGCCTCCGTTCTCACGTACTCCGGGCGGGTATCCTTTAATATAGCCGGGCGAAGGCAGCGAGTGGTCGAAGGGTGGGGTAAAGAGCAGTACCAGACCATCATCCTCGCAGACGAGATGCTGCCAGGCCGATTCCAGGGCCTGTCCAGCCCGCCCGGGCTCGGCAGCGCCCGAGAGCAAGGCCCATGACTGGGGCAGGGAATCGATCCTTGCCTCCGTGTTAGCAGCGGAGCCGAGCAGCGTGCCGTCATCAAATGTTCCTCGCAGATACCACGCACCGTCCCAGCCGGACTGTTCGACCCGTTGGATCAGGGCAGTCCGCTCTTCCTGATAGGTTCGCCCCAGTTCCGGCTGCCGCATGAGCGTTGCCAGCTCAGCCATCCCCTGCAGACAATCGCACAGAAACCAGGCGAGCCAGACGCTCTCCCCCTTTCCTTCGGCACCCACCAGGTTCATCCCGTCGTTCCAGTCCCCCGTCCCCATCAGAGGCAGTCCATGGGGGCCGATCGTAAGTCCGCGGCTGATGGCACGCCGGCAGTGCTCAAAGAGTGTGGCGCATTCGAAGGTAATCTCAGGCGTTGAGAATTGCTCATGTTGATCGTAAGCCAGGATGGCGGTATTAAGAAATGGAATCTCTGCATGCAGGATATCCATATCGCCGGTGGTCCGGACATAGTGAGCGACAACATAGGGAAGCCAGAGCAGATCGTCGGAGATCCGGGAACGAATCCCGGCGCCCAGAGGCTCGTGCCACCAATGCTGGACATCCCCTTCAGAAAATTGCCGGCTCGCGGCCCGTATGATCTGGTCACGTGCAAGCTCGGGACTCGTGTACAGGAAGGCCATCACATCCTGCAATTGATCGCGAAAGCCGAAGGCGCCACCCGACTGGTAAAATGCGGAACGCCCCCAGAGGCGGCAGCTGAGTGACTGGTACTGCAGCCAGCGGTTGACCAGAAGGTCGGTTGCAAGCTCCGGTGTATGAACCTGAATGGTGCCGAGTTGATCATCCCACCAGGTTTTGGTGTAATCGAGCGCGTCCTCTACGGCGAGGTCTTCCCGGTAGCGGAGCACCAGTTCCCGCGCCTGGGCTGCAGACTCGGCCTGGCCCAGCATACAGACGACATCGCGTTGTTCGCCTGGCGCCATGTCCAAGGTTACCCGGAGCGCGGCGCAGGGGTCCAGTCCTGCCCCGGTCCGTTGCGATAAGTGTCTCAATTCCATGGCAAGGGGTTGAGCCAATGAACGGTTGCGGCCGATAAAGGCGGTGCGGTCGCCGCCGTATGACTCGGCCGGAGGGGTGATGGCAACGAACGTGACCCGGTCGCCGTAGTCGGGATGGTAATGATTTTGTGCCAGCATTGCCTGGACCTCGTCAACCCAACGGGTAGTACTGTGCATCTGGGAGGTTTCCCTGTTTTCGCCGAGGGTCAATTCCACATAGTACGTTATTGACAGCCTGCGCCTTTCGGGGGAGGCATTGGTGAGCTGCAGTCGCTGCAGTTTGATCGGTTGTCCGCTGCTCTCATTCACCGGAACGAAGACTGTCAGCTCCTGCTCGATGCCGTTGCTGTTATGTTCGAAGACTGTATAGCCCGCACCGTGTCTGGCCCGATAGGCTGTATCTTCACGGATCGGCGCTGCGGTTGGCGACCAGAAGGCCCCGCTTTCCTCGTCACGGATGTACAGTGCTTCGGGCGTTGGATCCAGGACCGGGTCGTTGGACCAGCCGGTCAGGCGGTTGCGCTGGCTGTTGCCGTACCAGGTGAAACCGGCCCCGGTTTCGGAGACCATGGTGCCAAAGGACGGATTGGCGATAACATTGACCCAGGGCGCAGGGGTGTTGGTGCCCGGGCCGAGATAGATCGCGTATTCCCGGCCATCCGGGGTAAATCCGCCGAGACTGTTGAAATAGTTCAGCTCCATAAAGGGGAGTGGGCTTGAGGGTTCCCTGTGGACACGTTTTCGGGCAATTGTCTGCAGCAGTTCGGGCACTTCCAGCGGCAGTCCCAATTGCCGGGGAAGGGTGCCCCGTGCCGCCACCAGCACAATGGCGGCTACGGCTTTCAAAAGTTTTTGATCTTCATCAGGGATCTGGGTAGCGTTTTTCAGGAAGATCGTGCCTGCCCGATCCGTCGCTGCCGACAGGCTATGGATCTGGATCAGCTGTTCCAACCTCTCCAGCAGCGGATGCTCATATCCGCCCTTCTCCTCGTTCAGGATCACCAGATCGGTGGACAGGCCGTGCATCCGGAGGTATGTATGGGCCTGGAGCATCTGTCGGACTAGATTGATCTCCCGCGCCTCACCGACGGTGATCAGGACAAGCGGCCAGTCGCCGGAGATGCCGTATGGCCACAGTCCTGCTTGGCCCTTGCGGTTATCCTCAAGGTGTTTGGCGGAAGCGCGCAGGAGGGCATTGGGAAACAGCAGGTGGCTTGCCAGTTGTTGAAAACGGCGCGCCTCGTCAGGTTGGATGCGGAGCATCCGTAGCTGCTGCTGGGCCGAGTGCCAGGCAAAATCCATGGCTCGCTCAGTGGCATGGGGGGCGCTGTATTTATCGAGCAGCAGCAGGACCTTTTCCCGGCTTTCCCCGGCCACAAGCACCAGGCAGAACTGAGCGCGTTTTCCCGGTTCAAGGGTGATAGTCTGCCGCAGGCTCAAGATCGGATCGAGAACAAAGCCCTGACTGCAGCCGAGATCCTGCATGGCCCCCATGGGACGTGCAAGCGTGTGCCCACGTCCGATGAACCGGCTGCGGTCGGTTTCAAACTGCCATTCTTTTTTATCCCGGTTTGCGGCATCCTTATCCAGAGGCAGTAGGCAATGGGCTACATACAATGGCGGATCGTTTTCCCCCCGCGGCCGCCGCCAGGCAAGAAGCGCCTCATACTGCGGCAGCGCCTCGGTTTGGATGAAGAGCTTGTTGAAGGCGGGGTGCTGGCGGTCTGCGTTGTGCTGCGCCATGGAGAGTTCGATGTAACTCGTAAGGCTGAGGCGGCGAGGGGAGACGGAACGATTGCTGAGGGTGATCCGCCGCACCTCTACGTCATCTTCCGGAGAGACGATGACCTCGGTTTCAACGGAAATGCCGTTATCTGTGCGTTTAAATGTGGCACGGTCGAGAGTAAAGTCCACAGCATACACATCGAGCTTGCCGCCGACCGGATGATACGTCGCCGACCAGAGACGATCGCTATCGGCCTCGTGGATGTAGCAGAAGGTTCCATGGCTATCACACGTGGGATCGGATCGCCAACGGGTCAGTTCCCGGCCTTTCCATTGACTGTAGCCGCCGCCGCTGTTGGTGATCATCAGGCCATAGCGGCCGTTGCTGAGCAGCAGGCACCTGGGAATAGGAGTATGGGGGGTGCTGAATACGGTGCCTGCCGGGGCGACAAGGTCGTGGCCCATGAGAACCGGCTCGTTGGGACGCGTTGAGATCAGATGCAGCGGCGGCAGGGAGGGGATGCGCTCCTGCAGCAGGGCCTCAAAAGCACGGACCCGCGGGTCACCATGGAAGCGGCGCGGGAACGGATTATCATGGAGAAAATTAGTCAGCGCCAGGAAGGCCATACCTTGGTGATGGGCCATATAGGCCTTGATAACCACCCCGCGTTTCCGATCTTTACCGGAAGGATCGCGTTGGGATTGCCGACTGAAATCCATCGCCTCGAAGTAACCGTAATCGCCAAGCAAATCATAGCCGGCCAGGTGTCTCAGGTTCTGCACTGCCATCCCAGGTGCAAGGCTCAGAGCCAGCAGGGTGGCATAAGGAGCGACAACCGGCTGTTCCTCCAGTCCGCGCTTCAGACCCAGGGCCGGCACGCCGAATGCCCTGTATTGATAGGTCTTATCCTGGTCAAGATCGGCAAAGGCTGATTCGGAAATGCCCCACGGCACATGATGGGCGCGGCCATAGGCAATCTGGACCATAACGGCGTCTCTTGCTGCCTTGCCCAGAAGAGAGCCGCCGTAGGAGCGGTGGAAAAGAAGCGGCATCAGATATTCGAACATGGTCCCGGTCCAGCTGAGCAGTATCCGTTGCCGCCCAATCGCACCGTAGGGGCGGCTCAAGGAGAACCAATGTTCCAGAGGGACATCACCCCGGGCAATAGCTATGAAGCTCCCGAGCCGCGACTCACTTGCCAGGAGATCGTAACTGGAGTTGTCAAGGCGGTTCGTGGAGACATTATAACCGATGGCGAACAGCTTGCGTTTGGGGGCATAGAGAAAACGCATGTCCATCCCGGCAGACAAGCTTTTAATGTTTACCAACAACTGTTCAGCTTTTCCCAGGGTTTCACCGGCAAGCCATTGCGCCGTGGCAAATGCGGCAATAAGGCGGTCAAGCCAGGCGACAAGCGCCGGGCAGGTCTCAGGAGACTTCTGCCGAACCTCTGTGAGGAGTTGAACCGAATCAATTTTTCCCTGGGCAAGATCGATAAGCGTCGGCGCTCTCGACAGGTCTCTGCCAATGGCAGCCACAGCAGCCTCACCCAGCGGGCTAAGCTCCTGCTCGGTTTTTTCAGCAAGGACCCGAATCCAGCCGAGATAACGGTCGGCGATTGACCGCCAGGCCTCCACCTGTTCTTCCAGCTCTTTCATCCATGGTGTGGTTGCCGCTGCCGCAACCGATTCGATTTCCGTGGACGTCCGGTCAAGCAGGCTCAGCAGATGGTTGAAATCTTGCGGGAGAGCGTTCCAAGCGTGCAGAAGTGCATCGAGAGTCTGGTTGTCGCGAGTTTCCTTGACGGCCTGTCGCAGGACCTCGCCGGTATCTGCCAGACCGGCAAAGGCCTTGCCGTCGAGCAGAGGCGCGTGCATCAGTTCGACCAGGCCCTGCTTCAGCGCCCACAGGGAGCCCAGCAGGTTGCCGCTGTCGACGGTGGAGACATAGCGAGGCTCCAATGGAACCAGCGTCCGGATATCGTACCAGTTCAGAAGATGCCCTTGATACCGTTCGAGCCGGCCGATAGTTTCCACGGTGCGGGTCAATCGTTCAATAACCTGATCGATGGTCAGGTAGCCGGAATCGTGGGCCCCCAGCGCACTGGCCATCCAAAGGCCGATGTTGGTCGGACTGGTTCGCATGGCCAGGCGATCCTGATGGGCGACCTGATAGTTGTCGGGCGGCAGCCACGATGTGTCACCGTTGACGAATGCCGAGAAATACCGCCAGGTCCGCCTGGCAACTTGTCTGAGCAGGCGGCGGTCCGCTTCGGGCAGCGTCTTGTCGCCTTTCTGCTCAACGGGGCGCAGGTTTAAAAGCCAGCCGAGCAACGGAGAAAAAAACCAGAGCCCGAGCCAGGGGGAGGCAAGCAGAAGGCTTTCCGGCCTGACAAAAGAGATCGTGAAGCCCACGATACTGCTGAAAAGGCTTCCGAAGGCCAGACGGGCAACAAAGAGCAGCTGTCTGCGGGAAGCTCTCCAATGGGTCGCCTGAACTGTCCATTCCAATAGTCCGCGTCGGGAGATCAGACTCCGGTACCAGATCCGGATAATGGCATCCAGGGTCACAGCCGTCTGGTGCGGCAGCAGGGCGGCATCGGCCATCGCCCGCAGCAGGTCGTGCCCCATCTTTGACAAAGAAAGGCATTTGAGCCCTTTAATGGTAGTGGCCATGGTGAAGGGCTGGGCCAGCGGATGGAAGAGCAGCTGTATACAAACTACCAGTGTGGCGCACGCTCCGATGCGCGGAGAAACGAGCCATGAGCAAACCAGCAGGCCCAAGCTGGTGGCGGGCAACAAACTGCGACGCAGGTTGTCGAGGATCTTCCAGCGGTCCAAGAGGGAGAGCGGGTTCTTTTCCCGACCGCCGCCAGGAGAGGAAACATAAGGGAGAAGCCAACCTGCAATCTGCCAATCCCCGCGCACCCAGCGATGAGCCCGGCTGGTATAGCTTTGATACCCTTGGGGAAAATCATCGAAGAGTTCAATGTCACTGGCCAGGCCCACCCGAACGTGTGCCCCTTCGATCAGGTCGTGACTCAGTACCGACTCTTCCGGAAACCGTTCCGACAGCACCCGGCTGAAGGCGCGGACGTCGTAGATACCTTTACCCTGGTATGATCCCTCACCGCTGAGGTCCTGATAGACATCGGAGACAGCCTCGGTGTAGGGGTCGATACCGACTGCATCGGCAAAGAGACGACTGAATGTCGAGATGCTTGTGCTGGTAAGGGTCGGGCTCACCCGCGGCTGGATGATGGTGTATGAGCCGGCCATGACCCGTCCACGCTCATCAAAACGCGGTTGATTGAGGGGGTGCGCCAAGGTCTCGATCAGCCTGCGGGCGGTTGCGTGCGGCAATTGGGTGTCGCTGTCCAGGGTGATGATGAAACGGACATCCGTAAGATGATCAGAGTTCCCCACATGGACCAAGGGGGGCGAGTTCTCAGGCCGTGTGCCATCGATCAGACGGTTCAACTCCTCCAGTTTGCCCCGTTTACGCTCCCAGCCGATGAATTTCTGCTCGGATTTGCTCCAGGTGCGCTCACGATGAAAAAGGAAAAAACGCTCGCCGCCATGGCGCTGGTTGAGGGCGGCCATGTATTCCCTCGCGGTCCTCAACAGGTGGCTGTCATCTTCACGCGAAGGTGCTGCTGAATCGGCGTAATCTGAAAACAGGCTGAAGAGCAGATTTGCTTCCTTGTTGGCAAGGTAGCGGATCTCCAACTTTTCGACTTCAGCCCGGACGGTCTCCGTATCCGCCAGCAACATCGGCACGACCACCAGGGTGCGGAAGGCGTCAGGGATCCCCGAGGTTTCGAAATCCATTTTTGGCAGCGGGCGGGGCGGTAGAAGCCGGGTAGCCAGGTAATTGGCCACCTCGATTGCCAGTTGACTCACCGGAATCAGCAGGAGCAGCACCAATCCGGCAAAAACAACAGGCGCCCTTGCGACCGGGTTAAACCCTGGTGTCAGGGCAAAATGGGCGGCAAGAAACACGAACAAGGCAAAAAATCCGCCGATACCACAAAAATAGACGGCGGTGTGATGGCCGTAGATCCATGCAAGGAGGCGATAACGGTATGCCTCACGGAATCCGAGTAAACCTGCCAGTTCTGCCCGTCCCTCTCCGATAAGCCAAGTGCCGACGTGGCCGCAACGCTCAATTGAAGGCGATGCACGGTAGGCATCAGTTGCCAGTTTAAGGATGTATTCCGCGACCTCTTCCTCTGTCCGGGAGGCGGCATGGGATATCTCTTCAATCCCTTTCCGGCAGCGGTCACGAGTTGCAAAATCCATTTCCGGATAAATTCCGGATGGATCGAAGCGCAATATCTGCTCCACCCGGCTGAGTTTTTCGAAGATTTCCCGCCAATCGAGCAGGGCGAGTTGGCGCAGACTGGTAAAGGCATTGCCGCAGGCCAACTGTTCGCTGGTCTGCCGATTCTGTTCACGCAGGATGAGATCATGGTAGGGAATTTTGAGTATGCGCTCAAGCCAACTCTGGATCGGCAGTAACGCTGCGGCCTCATCGTAGAGCATGCCAATCAACTGTACGCCGAAATACGGGCTTGGGTGTGGCTCCGAGGCAGCAAGTTCCGCTAGAATGGCGAAGAGCTGGTTCGAATCACGGCGATTGGCGGCGATCAGCCGATTGGCCCAGAAATCGGCTAATTGACGATCGCGAAGATCCGCCAGGGCGGTGACAGCCAGGCTCTGTATGCTTTCTATAAGGGCAATGCGCAGCATCTGGGGAATTGCCCAAAGTTCGCCGATGCTCAGCGTTCGCACGGATTGGTGGGCATCGATAAAGTCCAGAACATTCTCCCGATCCAGATGCAGCTCAAGATGAGAAACAAGATTCTTGGCCAGACCATAGATGCAGGGCATGCCCCGATAAGGCTCCGAGGCTAAAATCGGCAACTGTTGGTAGAAACGCAGGGGAAGGTTCAGCAGTACATCTCGAATATTTCCTTCAAGGATGTATTCATTATCCAATATCCAATCCGCAGCCGGGGTTGCCTTTTGTTCCAGTCGGCTTGCCGCGGTGAGATCCGCACAAACCTGCCGGACCCACATTCTCGACTGTTTGAGACGCTTGAGCAATTCGGTGGTGCGGTGTGGAATTTGATCTACCTGCTGCTCGCCTGCATGGCGCTTTGCATGTTCCTGAATTTGTTTTGGAGAGAGTTTTACCGCCAGTTCCCTGGCTTCCAGACGTCGTTCATGTCTGGAATGCAGGACAAAAAGCGCAGGAGAGATATCGCCGCATTCCCGTAATTGAGCCATCGGCAGCGGCAAGAGCTCAATGGGCGCATTGAGGATAAGGACGGACTCTTTCGGCACGAGCCAGCGGGCGTGATTTCGCATCATGCTGACATTCACGCCAAACTTTTCACGTCGAAACCATGTGAGAAATACCAGCGCGCCGATGGCGGCAAAGACCGGAATAATCGCGAAGGAAGAGGAGATATACCAGGCAGGAACTCCCTGGAGCCGGTTCAGACAAAAAGCGGCTATACCGGCGCATCCTCCGGATAGAATGGCTGCAAGGCTTGTCCCGAAAGCCCGACGCCTGGAGAACGGGTCTACGGTATGGATTGCTCCGTCAGAGCCTTTATGTATAAGTACGGCGGCCTTGAAGCCTTGCCGCGCGATTTTCCGAATGGATTTCCTCGCTTCATCCTGTCCGGCGAAATAACAAATAAGAGTAGTCAGGTTCAAATCGTATCCTTTCTTTGATAGTGTTTTCTGGATTTCCAGTCGAGGTGAAGGATTCCACGTGACGGAAAGGCTCAGATTGGAACCGTGCAGATTGCTTATTCCAGAGCAAGTATTGATCCGCTGAGATTCAATAAATAGGATTTCGAGATTCGTTCAGCCAGCCTGCAAACCGCTCTCGTGTACCTTTGGATAAAATCCGTCCGAATGATTCCGGATCATAGAGGTAGAGGCAGTGTCTGATTGCGGTGTATGGACTGAAGGTTTTACCTGGGTTTTCTGCTATAAAATTGTCACGATACTCCTTGATGGTTTTTAAATTCTCGGTCAGGCATTTATGGAGATCCGACCTTTGAAAATCGCTGTCCAGTTTCAGGATGTCGTGAACGAAATCGTCAACCTTGTAATCATCGAAATCAAAATCCCTGAAGAAATGGCTGGCTATGCGGAGGAAATTAAATACGTTCACGGTCCTGGAATTGGCCAGCATTTCCAACTGCCCATCCGTCCCGCGAACCTCGTCCAGGGGATCACTGATCGGTGCCACCGTTTCCTGCTGAATCAACGCTGTCGTTGCGTTTCGAATTTCCATGAATTCCCGATCAGCAAGTTCAAAGAGCGCTGAGAGGACATTGATCCTGCGCTTCAGATCAACGGGAATAGATTTTTTGTATTTGATTTTATGATCCAGCACGCTCCAGGCATCCTGGATTAAGGATCTGATCTGCACTTCGACGGGATAGTCCACGTACGGCAGATATTTCGGCAGTGTGGTTATCTCGTTATTTAAGACCAGATCCATATGTAAGCCTTTATATCCAAACAAATCTTCGGAGCTCTCCATGGCTGAAATCTTGTCGGTGACGTTAAGAATCTTGAAGTGCTGTTGTAACATCTCCGACAGCGCAGCAATCTGGTCTTCATAGAGGCAAACGATGCGGATACCAATCAGGTCTGAAATGCAATCCTTTATTTCGTAAGGCGTTTCATCTGCTTCAAGTTTGCTCTGGTATTTCCGGTGAAATTTTTTGAGGCATTCCTTCTTATCCTTGACCCGGCCTTCAATTTTCGTCACTTCACCTCTATTAAACTGTTTGACCAGGGAGCTTATGATGCGGATGTATACATTCTTGACATCAACAAAATGCTTTCGGTTGCCGTCATAGAATTTACTGAAGGTGCTTTTTTCCTGCTCGAAATCCAGAGAGGCCATGATTTGTTCCTTAACAGTTGTTGCCATAGGAAATTGGTATTGTCCACTCCTTGGACTTTAGGTCACCTTGGAATTTGCCTATTCGCCCGATCTCTGCGGTATGCTCAAAATTTTATCCTCGGGATATTCTGTATATACCCGCAATAAAATTTCTCACATGCCTCGATCTCGAACGAAAAATCTAATTTTTCAAGGTACCCTTTACAGGGTATGCGACAAGGAGTTCGACTTCGATAGGACAGAGGCGATCATGCCAATACGTACGAGTCGACATTTTTTGTAATCCGGCAAATGATTGAGAGCAAAGGCAATGGATGACTGGCAGCAATACGACACATATGTTAAGCAATTTTGAGGCCAAGTCCCTAAGACAGGCCACCACTTCATACAAGCTTCTGTTTTTAAAAATAATTATCTGCAAGGCACGTGCCGGGATTCATCAGTTGCTTTTAAATAGTGGTCATATTTGCCCATGTGGTGAAATATGACCACTATTTTTACCGGCGGAACCCGTCAGCATATTGACGGCAGTCCATCGATCTCATCCACTTGAACGAAGACAGTCAACTCCTTGCTCGATACCGTTGCTGTAATGCTCGAAGACCGTATATATCTGTCCCCGTTTCCTCTCTGTGGATTACCTTACGGACAGTATTCCTCGCCAACCCTAATCCTTGATCGCCTTGCCTTCCGCAAATGATATCGTCGTATTTTTGCTGTGGTCTTCACTCGTAACATCCTCCATTACCTGCTGCGCCAATTATCTTACACCTTTGGCGGTTCAGGTATTGGCATCCAGTAAGTCGGAGGGGCCCACATTACTGCAAACGATTGATATTTACCTTCATTGTCAATCCAGCCTTCTGTCCATTCCTTTTTAGTCTCATCCCACTGACAATTCGTCACCCTATAACCATTTATCCACAAATCGACCGCGCTCCCGTTCTTCGGCGCGCTTGCTATATCATGCCAGGGATTGGAGCGCCGGTTCCATTTTTCGGCAGCTTCTTTTTCTGATCCGCAGGGATCACTGCTAACGAAACATCTGTTGCAAATAACGGTATAATCTTCTTCCATTTGGCGAAATACTGACTCTGATCCGCAGAACGGGCAGGGGTTGAGTATTGTCATCGCTTTTCTCCTTCGGCAATTGGCAAAATATTCTGCAATAGCCATTGTCGTATCCAGCCAGAGGTTGTCATATTTATCAATGAGTTTCTAGTAGGCTGAGGTTTCATCAATTTTCAAATGAGGCACACATATTTTCAAGTCCGGAAAATCCTGTAAAACATGCTCTGATTTTTCTGCACTACAAATCTCATATGGATCACAACGGCAAGCTGTGCTTTTCGGTTCTCTTCCAACATGCATGACAACGGGTTTATTATGTGACCGGCAGCACTCATACTCATGCAGGCAATTCACATCATCCTGTTCCTATTGAAGCATTGGACATGAGCGTGTAATATCAGAGTTCTAAATCCTGAAGCAAAACCCTCTTGCAATATACTTCAGGCATTTTTTTCACCAGGATATACGGTGGCCAGCCCTGTAACTCAGCTGTCATACCCAATGCATTTTTCCACCATGTATTTGTTTAACTCATTTGCAATCCATGGTTTATGAGCGTACTGAAATGCAATGATATGCTGAATACCGTGGGATAACAGAAATGCAATCACCTGAAAAAATGTCAGCCGATATCTAATGTGCCATCCATTTTGGTCAAACCATTTCCATACTGCAGAAAAAAAGTTCTGGGGGAGAATATGTACATGGGCATCAATGATGGCGGGCAGATCTGCTCTTGCATCACAAATAGTCCTTTCTTGGCGGACTGAATACGTCTAAAACTTGCCCTTGATCTATGATTTCGATGCGATACTCAACATCGCGCGAAAGAGTGTAAGAATCGCCAGGACCTATCACCTGATCATTTTTCCCGAACACAATTCTATACTTACCTGAGATAACATAACCGCTCTGTTTATTAGGATGTTTATGGAACGGCACATTATCTTCTTTTTTATAAAGCATCTTAGCTATCATTGATTCAGGACCATGCGATAGTAAGACGAAATCAACCCCGAGAAAGTTCCTGCTTTGTGCATTTTCTGATTTGACGATCATGTCATCTCCTTTCGGGAATTTGGCATAAGTTTTCGAGAATTGGCTGCGATATTAGATTCTTGCAACCTATTTGCGTCTGCCGGCTATTTTCGGTTCTCAGGCCTTGACGATAGAGTATGGTGACCATATGCGATGTATTGGTGAACTGTAGCCCTTCCGCAACAAAAAGGTATTCCAGAGTAAACAAAATTCCAGCAGCGAGCCCCGGAAGCCATTTGCCATTGTCAGCAGCAGCGGAAATTCTTTTGTACGCAGATAACCTGAATCAATGGCGGACGATAAACACAATTGCGTACAAGGTGTTTGAGACTCTATTCACGATGCTCTCTTATTCAAAGAGTGAGCTGTACTGTTAGAAAGTAACATTTTTCCGGTAGCGGTCAAGACTTCCTCACCTTTCTGGTTGCTGCATTTTGCCTCCAACACCGCAATGCCGCCGTCTAACTTTGGTTTGTCAATTTTATCGGTAATGGTCCAGCAGGTGGTAATTGTGTCTCCGATCCGGATAGGTCCAATAAATCTGCAATTATGCTCAAGATAGGCAATTGCGGCTTCCCCGAAGAAATTACCTATTGAAGCTGAAACCATTGCACCTGAAATAGGACCGTGCAATATTCGAGAGCCAAATCGGGAATTACGGCTAAATTCCTCGTTAACATGCAGTGGATTGAAATCGCCAAAAAGTCCAGCCCCTAATACTAAATGGGATTCTGTGACAGTCATTGTTGCACCGAACGCGTCACCAATTGTAATTTCATTATAGGCTTTACCCGAATTGAGATGCATTTCTCCTCCTAGTAACGGATAACAATACGACCGGCCGGTATATTTCAATTGAATAAAAAATCATCAATTGAAAAATTGAGTATCCATTATTTCTTTATCTGCTCAATATAATTAGTACATTGGGAAATGGTTGTGTGCACAACATTCATATCCTTACTTGCAGCGTACAGCGCGGCACAACCACAAAGTGCGATTAATATAAAATCCGATATTTCATTGATACTGAGGGCTGGCTTTAACATCTGTTTTTCATCTGCTTCAATCAACCATCTCGTGAGCAGTTTTGAAAAACCGAACATGCCATCCATAATTTGGCTGCTCTTGGAATTGGATTGTCCCGCCAGTTCCACGAGCATATTTAAAAAAATACATCCACCTTCAAAAACATTCCCCCCAAGATAGACCTCCAACTCATTTTCAAGTGTTTTTTGGATTCGTTTTACTGGATCATGTATTGATCGAGTATCTTTAAGCACGATCCTTTTCCAAATCTTTACAGCCTCATCATAAGTCGCATCCCAGATGTCATCTTTACTTTCAAAGTGACCGTACAACCCGCCCTTCGTTAAATTTACAGCCTCCATAATATCTCTGAGTGAAGTATTATAGAAACCTTTGACGGAAAACAACTGCAGGGATTCGTCTATAATTTTTTGCTTTGTTGTGAAACCTTTCTGATGCATACCCTCCTCGCAATAAAATACATACCGGTCGGTATATATTTTATATAAATATTGTCCTCGGCATTTGTCAACATTTATTATCTGCGCCAACGACCATATCAAGAAAGTACAAAATGGATGCCGGGACGGGCACGATCATACAATCTGGCACCGGTCAGGAGAAAGGGATATCCTTCTCCTGAACTGTCGTCTCAACGTTAATGCGCTCAAGTTGACGTTTCCTGATAGCCTTCAGCCGCAACCCGGCTTCGACTGTCTCCTTTAACAACTCCTTCGTACCGGCCTCACCAATTCGTTGACGCCAACCTGGGCATGCTGGAAGGATGAATCGGCAAGTCATGTTCGAAAAACTTCATGCCGCTCAGAAATTGCCAGTATGGATTTTCATCCCAGCCACTTGCAGCCTCTTCATCACTGAGGTCGCAGGAATATCGCAGGAATATTTGAGATAATGCAAGGCAACCATCAAACGGGTGCTGATTGCCGGTCGGCCATTATTAGAGCAAAAGGATACTCTGAATACTGCTTAAAATTTTTGCCAGGCAACTGCCCATGTTCATTTCATGAGTAGATAACCGGGATTGATGATGTTCGCAGGCTCAGATTGGAACAAATCGTATTGTCGATTTTGCTGAGGCGATTTCTTTGGTTTCACGACTGAAAATTGCGAGAAGATGAATCATGGCTACCTGATATCCTGCAATTTATAGAACAATTTTCCAGCTATTATTCCTTATATTGCTGCTACATGAATCGTTTTTCAGAAGCGACTAAGATATTCAATCGGCGGCGTTCGGCCGTTCTTTCCTGCCCGGACAGGAAAGAAGATGAAGTTCAGAAATCCATCCTCGAAGAAATATTGGATTATACCCATTTGCATTGGGCTGTTGAGGGAGATTTGACGAGGAAAGCAATCTATCCAGATGCCTATAATCATTGGCGGAAACATACAGAGTTCAGCAAGCTCGTTTATAAAAAAACAGAGACCTCAAAGAAGGACCGCTAAGTGGTAATCTACCCCATTTGAGGTTTCTGTTCATTATCCAAGACAGCATGGGAAGCATCATATAAGAAGATGTACTGAAGATATATAAAGATTTTTACGGGCAATCTTTATGATACGCTAAAGCAAAATCAGACTCATTCAACCGGAAATACCCTGCCTCTTCTCTCTTGACTGAAGGTACAAATGTTGTACAATTGTCTTGAATAATCAATTTTCTCAAGTCAAAGGAGCACCATGGAACTTGTCATCGATACATCTGCATTGATAGCAGTAATCGTTGCGGAACCCGAACGGGACACAATTATCGAAATAACAAAAGGAAATACTCTGATTGGGCCAGGCTCAATTCCATGGGAAATCGGCAATGCTTTTTCTGCGATGTTCAGGCAGAACAGGGTATCAATGAAGGAAGCAGACAAAGGTATAGAGATATTCAATACGATTCCAATACGATATATTGAACCGGATTTTTCTAAAATTTTGTATTTGTCCAAAGAAAACAGCATGTATGCGTATGGCGCATATTTTCTTGACTGCGCAATACGGCATAAAGCACCTTTATTGACACTTGACAAAAAACTCCGAGTCATTGCCGAAAACCTCAACATCGAAACTTTGGAGGTTTAAAATGCAGGTATATTCCTATTCAGAAGCCAGGCAAAAATTGGCAACAGTGTTGAAGCAGGCTGAACGTAGTGGAAAAATTTTCATCCGTAGAAAAGATGGTAGAACGTTTGCTCTTACCCCGGAAACAATGGCTGCATCTCCGCTTGATGTTCCTTCAATAAAGGCCAGGGTCACGACTAACGAACTAGTTGATATTATAAGAGAAGGAAGGGAACGTTAGCAGTAGAAATATTAACTTGCTGAAATTATATCGTAAATCATCTTGGAAATGACAATGTTGATGCTTGTCATTATCCGCGAGCTTTAACACCTCAGGAAGTATTAACCAAAGGCTTTCCAGATTTGATGTATATTGCCACTTTGAATCCACAGGCCTGAGTATCGCTGCACCGATGTCATGCTAACCAGGTAGGCCGACTCGCGGTCCAATCAGTGACGGTCTCGCGGAGCCAGGGTTCAAGATCACGACGTATATAGAATCGGGGGTGCAGAAGGTCGTCTGCGAAGTCGATCGTGCCGTCGGCCCGGGCTTCGTCGGCCAGACGGGTATAAGGATAAATACGGATCCCCACAGTAACCTTTATGGCCTCAAGGTTAAGGCTCTCGGCAAAGCGAAGGCTCTCCATCACTGTTTCCTTTGTTTCCTTAGGTCCACCGAGGAGGAGAAAGCCCATTCGGCGAATTCCTGCGTCGCCGAACATTTGGGAAGTGTGACGCACATCCTCGGGATCGAAGCGTTTTCCAATCCAAGAGAGGATCTGGGGGTGTCCGCTTTCAAATCCCAGAGACACCTCGGTGCAGCCTGCCTGGGCCATGGCCTGGACGAGAGCGGGGTCGGTCCGGCAGGGGTAAAATATAGCCCGCCATTTGAGTTCAAGATTTGCTTCAATGAGGCGGTCGCAGAGCTGTCGAGCGTGGTTTGGTGGCAGGTTGAAGGTGTTGTCCACAAAGAAGATCCGTCGAAAGCCGGCGTCTCGCCACCGGCTAAGCTCTTTCACCACAACATCGATTCCCCGCATCCGGACCTGAGCTCCTTCGATGCAGGCTGTGGCGCAGTAGCTGCATCGTAAAGGGCATCCTCGCCGTGTCTGGAAGGGTAGAAAGTAGGAAGGGTCTTTAAACCTTTCCACATTAAAGATCGTAGGGTCCGGAAAGGGCAAGTCGTCAAGGCGGGTAATAAAGGTTCGGGGAGTCCGACAGCCTTTTCCGCGAATGTAGAGGCCAGGAACCCCCGAAGGATCCCCATTGGCCGCGAGAGTTTCAAGGAGAGTGACGAAAGAAGCCTCACCCTCTCCCTGGATCCCCATATCGGCACCGAGAAACTCCAAAGCGCTCTCGGGGAACATGCTGTATCCGGCACCACCAAGAATCACCAGGGCATGGGACAGAGCCTTGCATTGTGCCACTACATAGCGGGCAGCCTCCAGAAGAAAACGGGATCCGGTGCTCATCTGGTCGTCCACGTTGCGGATTGAGATGCCGATCGCCTGGGGACGGTTTTCAGCAATGGCAGAGGAAAGGGCTGCCTCCGGGGCGTCCTCAATCATGAGATCAAGAAATCGGACCTGATGGCCGGCTTTCTGGGTGGCAGCAGCCACAAGGCCCAGACCTATGGGCAGGGTCGGCATGTTGATCGTTTCTGTATTTGCGGAGATGAAAAGGACGTTCATTGTGCGTTATCCTCCTGTCTGGAGAAGATCTTTTCCATTTGCTGGTTGTGCAATTTACCTGAGCCACTTCTTCCCGTTGATTTCAGACATTCCAGACTTCTTCAGGGCGATGGGGCAGGATTTTCCGCAACGGCCCCGTCCTCTGCATGCCAGCCTCCCCCCACGGCCTTGACCAGGTGAACGCTTGCCGTCAGCCGGCGGGCCGTAATTGAAACAGCGGCCAGTCTGGCCTGCAGCTCTCCGTTTTGGGCCACGGCCACATCAAGATAGGTGGCAAGGCCACCCTGATACCTGTTAAAAGCCTGTGCAAGCTGGCGCCTGGCGGCGGAAACAGCCGCCGTCTGCGACCGGTCTTCCTGCTCCAGCCGGTGCAGGGCGGCCAGATTATCCTCAACTTCGCCATATGCGTTTAAGACCGTCTGACGGTAGCCCGCCACCGTCTGCTCATAGACGGCTTTGGCTTCGTCGGTCATGGCCCGGATTTTTCCCCCGTCGAATACAGGGGCGGCAACGGACGGTCCCAGCGACCAGACCCGGCTCGGCTCCGTGAACAATTGCGGCACCGAACTGCTGGAAAAGCCCAGCATGGCCGCCAGGTTGAAATCAGGAAACCAGGCGGCCTCCGCCACGCCTACCTGGGCATTGGCCGCCGCCACCCGGCGTTCAGCCGCGGCGATATCCGGCCTGCGCTGCAAAAGAACGGAGGGAATGCCTGTTTCAGCCTTCGGCGGCACCTCCGGAAGTGAAACGGGCGCCATCTTGAAATCGCCGGGCGCCAGGCCGGCCAGAAGGGCGATGGCATGCTCCAGCCCGGCCCTTTGCAGGCGCATCTCCGTTGCCTGCGTCAGGGAGTTCTGCACCTGCAAATCAGCCTGCAAGACATCGCTTTCCGCTGCAACGCCGCCATCATAACGCTGACGCACGATTTCGAGATATGTCCGGTTCGTTTCAACGGTCTTCTCCAGAATGTCCTGAGCCACATCGGATGCGCCCAGCATGAAATACGCATCCGCCATCTCAGCATGCAGGCTGAGAGCGAGAACCGCAAGGTCGTCGGCACTGGCCTGGGCCAGCGCCGTTCCGGCGGCCACACTGTTCCGCACACGCCCCCATATATCGATTTCATAGGAGAGATCAGCACCCGCGGATACAGTATTATACAGGAGCCGGGGTGACGTATTGGCAATGGTGCCCGACAGCTGATTCCTGGTCGCAGATGCATCTACGGTAAGGTCTGGGAAAAACATCGCCCTGGCCGCACGGACCTCGGCGCTGGCCTGATCATAGCGGGCCAAGGCGGCCTTCAGGTTCTGATTGGAGGCCTCGACCATCCCTTCCAGTTTATCCAGCCTGGGATCATGGAATATCTTCCACCATGCACCGCGCTCAAGGCCGTCGGCAGGCATTGCCTTAACCCAACCGGCGGACTCTCTATAGGCAGCAGGGGTCTGCACCTCCGGCTGTTTATACACAGGGGCCATCGAGCAGGCGGAAAGCATAAGCAAGGCTGCTGCCCAGAGACGGTATCTCATGGATTTTCACCATCGGCTTTCCCGGCAAGGATCCGCACCGTTTCGCCGTCGATCAGGGAGTCCGGCGGATTGACGATCACCGCATCCCCGCCATGAAGACCTGAAACAATTTCAATCCACGTGCCGAAATCACGGCCTGCAACGATGGTTTTGAGCCGCACCCTGCCGTCCGTCCCGACTGTCCCGGCCTTGAGTTCCGATCCCCTGAAAAGCAGGGCGTTGACAGGCAGTTGCAGGACATTCCCGTCGGAGGGCAGTTTCAGGTGAACTTCCGCATAACTGCCCGGCAGCAAAACGCCCTTCCTGTTGTCGGCCTGCAGTTGAATGCGCAGGGTCCGGGTGGCGGGATCCAGGGCTTCGGCAGTGGTCAGAAGGCTTGCAGGAAAACTTTTTCCCGGATATTCGGCAAAATACAGCTCGGCGGTCACATCCTGCGTCACAGCGTGCGCATAGGCCTCGGGAACCTGGACATAGACCCGCAGCCTGTCTGCTTCGGCAATGCGGAACAATTCCTGTCCCGCGCCGCCGCTGCCGGCATTAATCAGCGCGCCGGTATCGGTGTTCCTGGCGGTTATGACGCCGTTAAAGGGAGCTGTCACCCGCTTGAAATTCTCCAGTTCCCGCAGACGTTTCAGATTGGCGGCCTCCGAAGCCAGCACGGCCTCCTTGGCTGCGGCGTCACCCTGTTTTTCATCGGCCTCCTGTTGCGGGACAGACCGTGTTTTGAGCAGGAGCTGCCAGCGTCTGGACGTGGATTGGGCAAGATCGTTATTGGCCTTGGCGGTCTGGAAATCGGCCTCGGCCTGACGCCGCTGGGCGTCCACCTCGGGGGTCTCGATCTCCGCCAGCAGGTCCCCGGCCCTGACCCGGGCTCCGATATCCGTGCGCCAGTCTTTAAGATATCCGTTGGTGCGGGCATAGATGGGCGCCTCATGCCAGGCCTGTACCGTGCCCGGAAGCACGATCTCCTCCGTTGCAGGTCCCGCAAGAGGATGCATCACGGTGACTTCCGGAACGGCTTGCTCCTTCATGGATTTCTGCAGTTCGGCCGCAGCCTTCAGGCGCGTTGAAATTCCCCAGTACACGGCAGCAAGAACGATGAGCAGAACCAGAATGATCGTGCCCCGGCGAGGCCCTTGCGTCCTGTTCCCCGTGGGCTTTAAGGCTTGATCGGACATTTACAGAGTCTCCCCGGCCACAGCTTGGGCCATATCTTTCCGACCGTGAATGATGCTGAACACGGCGGGTACAAAAAACAGGGTGGCCGTCGTCGCAAAGAGCAGACCGCCGATGACGGCCCGGCCCAGAGGCGCATTCTGTTCGCCGCCTTCGCCAAAGCCAAGGGCCATGGGCACCATGCCGATGATCATGGCCAGAGCCGTCATCATTATGGGACGCAGACGGGTGAATCCGGCCTCAAGAACCGCGGTGACCGCATCGTCGCCCTGGGTCATCCTCTCGCGGGCGTAGCTGATCACGAGAATGCTGTTGGCGGTGGCCACCCCCATGCACATGATGGCCCCCGTCAACGCCGGGACGCTTAAGGTCGTCCGGGTTAGGAACAGCATCCAGACGATGCCGGCGATGGCCCCCGGCAGGGCCGTGATGATGATGAACGGATCGCTCCAGGACTGAAAATTGACGACGATGAGAAAATAGACCAGCACGATGGCGCCCATTAGGCCGAAATACAGGCCGGTGAACGACTCGTCCATGGTCTGCATCTGGCCGCGGGCGACAACGGTGGACCCTTTGGGAACCTGCGCCTTGGTATCGCCCAGAAGCCGCTTCAAATCGGCGGAAACGCCTCCCAGGTCCCGGTCCTGAACGTTTGCGAAGATATCGACGGTGGGCTGGGCGTTGTACTGCGACACCACGGCCGCTCCCACAGCCCGCTTGACGCTCGCCACCGCCCCCAGAATCTGCGTCTTGCCGGTGCTTCCGCTGACGGGGATATTGCGCAGATCCTCCAGGCTGTCCACCTGGTATTGCGGCGCCTGGGTCACAATCGGATAGGAGACATTGTTCTTCGGGTCGAGCCAGAAGGTCGGCGAGGTCTGGAAGCTGCCGCTGAGCGTGATCAGCAGATCGCTTGCCACGTCATGCTGGGTGATGCCCAGTTCCTTCGCCCGGGACCTATCGACGGTGACATCAAACTCCGGCGCATCCTGGGCCTGCTGGATCCTGCTGTCGACTATGCCGGGGATATGACGGATTCTGTTCAGCAGCATGTCGGCATAGGCGCGGTTTTCGGTCTTCCTGTTGCCGACCACCTGCACGTCTATTGGCGCAGGCAGGCCGAAATTCAGGATCTGACTGACCATGTCGGCAGGCAGAAAGGCAAAGGAAACCCCCGGCATGGCCCGTGAAAGCGCCGTGCGCAGATCACGGATTGAGTCGGCGATGGGCCTGTGTTTTTCCCGAAGCGCGATATAGATATCCGCATCTTCAGGGCCGATGGGCGCCGAATTGCTGTAGGTCAGGTTCAGCCCGCTGTAAGGCAGGCCGACATTATGGGTCAGGCTTTCAATCTCGTCTGCGGGGATGACCGTCCTGATAACGGCATCGGCCTGATCGCAGAGGACGGCGGTCTCTTCCACCCGGGTGCCGGTATGGGCCCGGAGGTGCAGCTTGATCTGGCCCGCATCCACAGAGGGGAAAAAGTCCGCACCAAGCCACGGCCAAAGGACCATGAAAGACACGATGACAAAGGCCAGAAAACCTGCGGCGAAGAGCCTGCGATGCCCAAGGACGGCGGCAAGGGTCCCGTGGTAGGCATGACGGAAGGCATCAAACCAGCCCTCGAAGGCAAACTGCCAGCGCATCAGGAGGTTGCGGGAGGGGGCTTCGTGAGCCTCTTCGGTGAAATGAGGTTCATGGGCATGCAGAAGATACTTGGCCATGGTCGGCACCAGCGTCCGCGACAGGAAATACGAGGCCAGCATCGCAAACATGACGGCCTCGGCCATGGGTACGAAGAGATAGCGGGAGACGCCCGTGAGAAAAAACATCGGCACGAAGACAATGCAGATGCAGAGGGTGGAGACCAAGGCCGGGATGGCAATCTGCCGGGCTCCGTCCAGGATGGCGGGTTCAACCTCCTTGCCGTGTTCCAGGTGCCAGTTGATATTTTCCACGGCCACGGTCGCATCGTCTACCAGAATCCCCACGGCCAGCGCCAGGCCGCCCAGCGTCATGATGTTGATGGTCTCTCCTAAGACCGACAGCATGACCAGCGAAGCCAGGATGGAAAGGGGGATCGAGACGGTGATGATGATCGTGCTCCGCCAGCTGCCGAGAAAGAGCAGGATCATAAGGCCGGTCAGGGAGGCTGCGATCACACCCTCCCGGACAACACCCGATATGGCGGCGCGGACAAAAACGGACTGGTCGCCTATGACATGGAGATTGAAATCCGGCGGCAGACTGGCCTGGATCAGCCCCAGCCTCTTCTTAATCTTGGAGATGATATCCAGGGTCGAGGCCGCGCCTGTCTTCAGAATGGTCATAAGGACCGCGCGCTGGCCGTTCACCCGGACCACATTGGTCTGCGGCGCAAAACCGTCCCGCACGTGGCCGACGTCTCTGACATAGACCATCGCGCCGTTGACCATTCTTATCGGCAGATCGTTGAGTTCCTTCACCGTCTGAGGGCTGGCGTTGAGCTTGATGTTGTATTCGTAGGGCCCGATCTTCTCCGTTCCGGCAGGCAGGATAAGGTTCTGCAGACCGATGGCGTTGTTGACGTCCTGGGCCGTCAGATTCAGAGCCCGCAGCCTCTTTTGATCCAGATCTACCTGGATCTGACGGATCATGCCGCCGTAGGGATAGGGAAGCGCCGCTCCCTGGACGGTTGCCAGCTGGGTCCGGATGATATTATTGCCGTCGTCGAAGAGTTCCTGCTCGGACAGCTTCGGGCTGGTCAGGGGCACGCTGGAGGCGTTGTACACCGTTATGAAGGGCGGCACGGTCCCCGGAGGAAGATTGCGCAGCATCGTTTGGGCGATGGCCGTGGTCTGGGCAGTTGCCATTTCCGTCTTGACATTGGGCTGAAAGAAGGTCTTGACAACGGCGATGCCGTTGAGTGATTGCGATTCGATATGCTCGATATCATTGACGGTGATGGTCAAGGCCCGCTCATAATTAGCGGTAATGCGCGAACCCATCTCGTTGGCCGGCAGCCCCGTGAAATTCCAGATGGTGGCCACTACCGGGATGCCGATATTGGGGAAGATATCGACAGGCGTGCGCATCACCGCCAGCGGCCCCAGAATAAGCAGCAGGAGCGCCAGGACCACGAAGGTATAGGGGCGCTGCAAGGCAATACGCACAATCCACATAGATCAAAACTCCAAAACCGCCGGCCAGTTTCCCGGAACCGCTAAAAAGAAATTCACTGATCGTTCACCGTCGGCATCCTCCCGCAGGCACATTGCCAGACGGGACTGCCGCAAGAGCCGTGAGGATTGTCGCGTATTATAGCTTCCGTTTTAACAAATGCACCCGAATATGTATCGGGAGGAAGGGGCCTAGCGCAGTAATGCGTCATCTGTTTCCAAGTATCGGACAACTCCTGGAGCAGGGGCCTGCTCAACATAACAGAACGTAATCGGTAATTGGGCTCCGGCAGAATTGTTATTCAACCTGCTCAAAAAGCGTCTTCAAATGTTTCTCCATTTAATTTTCTCTATTTTAAAATAGCCAGCAAGAGTGGCATTTATTACACGCTCACAATCCTCCAGAGAGGAGACATCCGCGATTAAAGGAGTACCCGTTCTTCTCCTGCTTCATGTACAACAGATTCGATTTCCTTCAATGTTCGGGCTGCGGTAGCGACTACCTTGGCACCTGGCATGTGTCAGTCCCAGGAACATTGCCCTTCCCAAGCCTCTACCGCCGCCTGTGACGATGCATATTTTCCAGATAATCCCTGTGTAGCCATATTGATCAATCCTCCTTAACACTACATCATGGAATAGTAGAACATGAAGAAGCAAGACGCTTCGGTAATGGAAAGAGCCCATCAATTCCAAGCATCGCCAACTAAACGTACCCCCATTTCAAAGGCCTTCGCACAGTCGAGGGGAAACACTTCCTTGCGCCTCAAGGCTTTTTTCTCGGGGGCGAACCTTGGAGCGAATACCTTCGAATAGTCCTCAAACTGGTAGGTATCGTAGCTGCACAGAGATTCTGATGCCCCGAATATCCTTTCCAGAATCTCTCGGTTAAAGCTGATGTGGTGATCAAAACCCCGTTCCTTTGCCATTTCCTCCGTTGCGCCCAGGGTATAGATGAATCCAGTCTTAATCTTTCTTGGAAAGATGGTTCCCGGAGGGTCGACATAGGGCAGGAAGGGAAATGTCAGGCGCTCCATAAACGATCTCATCTGCCCTGTTGCAGTTCCCAAATAAATTGGTGATCCCAAAATAAGTGACTGCGCATCCAGAACCTTCTCGAAGATAGGTGTCAGGTCGTCATTTACCGCACACCGGCCATAGCTCTTCCCGTTCATCGTCTTGCAGGAGAAGCAGCTTAGACACCCTTTATAGTTCAGATCGTATAGATGAATAAGCTCAGTTTCGGCCCCCTTTGACGAAGCTCCTTCCAGTGCCTTTTCAAGAAGGGTTGCCGTGTTCCATTTTTTTCTGGGACTCCCGTTAAATGCAATGACTTTCATTTTTAATCTTCCTCCTGAGCCTGACCTTAAATGTTTTATCATTCCCGGCACTGCTTTCCTGGGATTTCAGCCTTCTGCCGTTCATAGAGGTCTTGGTGTTCCATGAGAATGTCCGGAATGGGCAGGTCATGGGGGCAGCGGTCGATGCATTCCCGGCATTGCATGCACAGGGCAATACTTTCCATCGGCACCTTCGAGAATTCGACTGCGACCTTTAGCGACATCCTGGATGCAATCACCTTGTACCTGTTAAGTCATTAAGGATATGCCAGTGATTCCTCTTTTGAGTTAAACCCTGCTTTCAAATCCGGATGAGTTCGTAGGCGACGTTCCCTAATCGGATTTTTTCCGCATATTCCAGCTGTATTAAATGTTTTTGCCGGGGATGTACTTCTGTAAAGATATCTTTCCCACATAATGCGTTCACTAGATCGAGGCTAGCCTTGTCGATTGCCACAGGATCGGTCGATGCAAGAATGCCCACATCCGGTGCAATTCTGGAATTTTCCAGTGTCCAGCAATCACATTCTTTATTGATCCTTACGGCAAAATTCAAAAAGCCCGCCCGGTCTTTTTTGTTTCTTAAAATTGCATAGGCATACTCTACCATCTTTTGCTGAAGGTCATCACCAGCTTTGAAATCGACAAAAAGCGCACGGTTGGGACAGGCCGCCACGCAGCTTGCACACCCGATACATTTCTCCCGCTCGAGTACCGATTTGTCATCCTCTATGCGGAGGGCCTCCACCGGACAGACTTTAACGCATTCACCGCAGCCGACACAGTTTTCCGGATAAAAGGTCGGGGCGACATCACAATGCTGCGCCAGCTTGCCTCCCCGCGTTGCACACCCCATACCGATATTTTTCAGCGTTCCGCCGAAACCGGTCAGCCCATGTCCTTTGAAATGAGTCACAGCGAGGAATCCATCAGCCTCGGCAAAGCACCGTCCAATCTTCGCTGTTTTAATATGCTTTTGATCAATCGGCACCTCCAGGACGTGCTCCTTTATGGATTCGTCTGGGATGAAGATATCCACACCCATAGACTGCTGCGTGAATCCGTGTTTTGACGCAACGGCAAGATGGTCCTTTGAATTGAGTCGCTGGCCCCGGTAGAGAGTATTGGCATCCGACAAAAACGGGCTTGCCCCTTGTTTTACGATTTCATCACAGATCAGGCGGAGGTGATCAGGTCGCACGAAACTGGTGGTGCCTTCTTCACCAAAATGCAGCTTAACCGCCACCTTCCTGTCTCCAGTGGCAAAGGACAGCACGTTGCTTTCTGCCAGCAGGAGCTTCAATTTGGCATTGACTCCGGCAATGTCATCTGAATCATTCACCGGTACAAAATATACTTTGCTCTTCATATGGTTCACCTCACTGGTAAAAAATCCGTAATGTCTTAACTCCTTAATTTTTTCATTAAGGGGATATTTCAAAACAACGTCACGTAAAGGACCACAGAAATGGATCACCAGCTCCCTTTACGGAATACTCCCTGCCCAACTCCTGGATATGATCGGAAAAAATACCGGGTCAAGACGGTCTTCCCAGCTTTGAGTTTATCGATCACGACGGAGCGTTCCGTATCTTTGGGCATCGCATCAGCTTTGGGAAGATATCCTTTTCATTCATGCCCCTTGGTCTTGTCTCTCCGTCCCCATTTGATATGGGAGTCCCAATATCCACACTATCAGCCGTCAACTGCAAAGACAGGCTCAAGCATTTGAAACATTACAAGGTTTCATAGCAGGCCAGAATTTCTCCGAAATAGAGTGTGTGGTAGTCTTTGTTGGGGTAGAGCTTCTCAAGGCTTCTATCGAGAAAAGCGTTGTCCATTGCTGATTTATAGGCAATTTTGCATTCGAAATGAATTCCGGGGATATCAATAACAGGGGATTCAACGCATGTTGCTGGCTTTGTAAGGAGATTACATTGTTTAAATTTATCAAAATCTCTGCCGGATTTTGTACCACAAAACAGAATGGCCTGATTATATTCGTCGCTTGAAGGAACCGTGACCGTAAAATTGTCTGTTTTTTCGATCACGGTGAAAGTGTGTCTTGAATCTCTCACCGCTACCATAAAGATAGGTTTTTGCCATACGTAGCCGATTGTGGCCCACCCAATTGTCATCGTATTGACGGTTCCGCCTGCCTTGACGGTAAGAAATACACCTTTTTTGATCCGTTCCATCAGCGTATCAGCATGTTCAAGATAGTCTCTTTTCTTCATACATGTTTTCCTTATTGGTGTTTAAACGAGTTAGCGGATAGGGGAGTAATCTCTGTTCAGATAGTTTTTGGATAACACAACCTGCCAGACCTGAATATGTTTGACCTGGAAACTCCCCATGAAAGATAAAAGATAATATGTCCACATTCGAAAGAACCGTTGATCGTAATTATTCCTTAAAGAATGCCAGTGGGAAGTAAAGTTATCATACCAGGCCCGAAGAGTTTTCACATAATCGAGACCAAAATCATGCCAATCTTCGATTACAAACTTTCCCCGGCAGGCATCAGTGATATCTCTGGCTGCGGGAAGTATTGAGTTGGGAAAGATGTATTTGGATATCCACGCATCTGTCCCACTTTCCACACAAGTCGTGCCGATGGTATGGAGAAGAAAGAGCCCGTCATCGATGAGACTTTTGAAAACCAATGACATGTAATCTTTGTAATTCTTTTTACCAACGTGCTCAAACATACCGATGGAGATAACCCGGTCAAATTTCTCCGTAACATCCCGGTAATCTTGAAAGCGGATTTCTACCGGATACCCTTTGCAGTTTTCCTTTGCCCAGAGGGCCTGCTGCTCGGAAACGGTTACCCCGACAACATGAACCTTGTAGTTTTTTGCGGCATATTTTGCAAAGGCTCCAAAGCCGCAGCCGATATCCAGGACCTTCATGCCCGGCGCCAGTTTCAATTTCCGGCATGATAACTCAAGCTTGGCCTTCTGCGCCTCATCAAGGGTCGTTGCATTCTTCCAATAGCCGCAGGAATAGTTCATTTCGGCGTCCAGCATTTTCCTGTAGAGATCCGGGGCAATATCGTAATGGACCCTGCCGACCTCAAACGACCGCTTGTGGTTCTGGAAATTCACGAATCTGCCGAGCAGCAGACAGAACAGAAATTTTTTGTTCTGTCTGACCTTATTTTCCAGGTCAGCTCTGATGAGGCGGCCGATTAACTGATCCACCTCCTCACAATCCCACCATCCATCCACATATGATTCGCCGAGTCCGAGCGATCCTTCTCTGAGCAGCGCAGGATAAAGTCGGTCATCCTTGACCTTGATATCCCAAGGACTGACACCGTCTATGGAAACGCCTGCCAGTTGCAGAAGATCCGCTACTATTTTTTTTTCGTGAGTCTTCGATTTCTGTGCCGATATTGCAGAAGTTTTTCCAAGAAATGTTGGCATAACGCACCACAAATAAATTTAGTTTCGGCTGACGTATAATAAGGGAAAGTCTGTGGGGTAAGAAACACACATGAGAAGGCCTTGATTTTAGAAACAACGATCCGTTCATGCGGTAAAGCCAGAGAACTTAATCTCAGCATAAGGCTATTTATTTATTGTATAAAATTAAATACTTGCTCACTGCTGATAGCAGTCGGCACCTTTGGTGCCCTGGACAATTTCGAAGCTGACCCGCTGTCCTTTCTCCAAGGATTTATATCCCATTCCCTGAATCGCAGAATGATGAACAAAAATATCTTTTCCATTTTCCTGCTCGATAAGACCATAACCTTTAATTGCTTTAAACCATTTCACTTTTCCTTCCAACATGTCGCTGACTCCTCTGCGTTATGGCCCCAAACAAGAATCAATTTTTGAAATGAAGGGGTTCCATATCTTTGCAGCATGATCGAAACGACCTTGTGATTCATGCCATCATGTAAGAATTGAATGGATCTTCGCGAATCTCGTCAAAAAATCTTCTGCTGAGAGCCTCTAAGCAGCATGGCTGGACCAGATTGACCAGCCTCAACGGAATATGAAAGTTCGTCATTTCAGTTCATCGGGATCACAGGGTTTAAGGAGAAGGACATCGATTCCGTTGATTCCGTCCATGATCAGGCCGGTTATGACCAGATCGAAATAACAGGACTGGAATTCAGCCAATGCGGCTTCACCGCTTTGAGCTGTTTTCACATGATACCTGCTTCCCTCAAGGCAGTGGCCAAGAGACATCAGGATCGGTTCATCGTTATCTACCAGCAAGACAGCTTTACGGCGCATTGCCCGGTCCTCCCTTTATTGCCCGGCAGGTTAACATGGACCTTTATGATGATTTATTGGTCAACCCTTCGTTCCAAATCATACATTCCCTTCGCCAACAACAAGCCATTTGATCGCAAGGACCGGTGTTCATTTGGAAACACGGAGTATAACCCTCCTGGGTCTGAATTTTTCTTATGAGGTCTGCCTTTTTTAAACTTTGGATATTGATGCCGAGTTCTTTGGCCATCTTTTGGGTTTCCGCAATTTTCATAGCCAGTCTCCTTTCCTGTTGTCTTTCTAAGGCAGAGAATTATTGAATGATGATGCGGCTAAAATTAGTTAAACCATTCTTACGCGGCTCTGCTCTTCATTAAATATTTCACAAATTTCCGTCTTGCATTCTCATAATCGTTCCACCTGTAATAATTGAAATTTTCTTCAATATCGAACAAGCTTTCATAATATATCACCAACCTTTGCAAACCGTTTTCAGACCGTGACATTTTACCAATCATTCCGAGCTTCGTGGGTGTTCTTGTTGCAATCTGCATTTAAATCCCCCCTGTTAGGGCATTAATCCCGCATTATGCTTTTTGCACCTTTACCTTTCAGCCTGAGCAGGATTTGGCAAAGAAGTTATGTACAAATATTGGAAATAAAGGATGCTTCAATTTTCACTGAAACCTGATTGGTGTCCATTAGGACACGACCTTCTTTCCTGGTTCTCCGTTGCTCTTAAACTTTTGTATTGGGATTTTTGCAGGAAAGTTTATCGAGCACTTCGACTTGATTATGGGGTCGTGTTCCGGACAGACAAATGATGTTGTACTGTATTTGAATATGGGGGAAGAAAACGGGAAAGACAATACTGCAGAAGCGGAGACAATACGGTACACAAATACCGTATCAGATCATGGAGGATATGAATTTTTCGAGATTTCTTTTCTGGTTTTTTATCCCGAGTTTTTTCCTGAAAGTATCCCGGTACGATTCTACTGTCCATAAAGAGAGATTTAAAAGGTCGGCTCTCTCCTTTGAGCTCTTATTCTGTTTGATATAATGGATATCTGGTCAGGATGATGACACCGATATTAGGGTAAAGACGCTTTGCCTGGGTCAAAACACCGATACCATCAACTCTGGGCATGAAGAGATCGGTGATGACCAGGCCGTATTCCCTGGCACGAAGCTCCTCTATGGCCTTCTGACCATCTGCCGCTGCCGTGGCAATAAAGTTGTTTTTTTCAAGAGCCCAGCTTATGGAGACCAGGATAGATTCCTTCTCGTCAACCAGGAGTATATATTTCTTACACATTATCCACAATTTTGATAGGCAGAAATACAGAGAATATGGATCCGATGCCCGGTTCGCGTTTTACATCGATGCGACCGCCATGGTTTTTAATAATACCGTAAGCTGACAGATAAACCGAGACCTGTCGCTTTCAACTCGGGCTTGGTCGTGAAAAACGGCACAAAGATATGAGGAAGATGTTCCGGGTCGATACCCGTACCATTTTCCCGTACCCGGCGATATTTTCCACGGGCATTTCAGTGGAAACGGTTATGACCCCACCGCCGTGGCAGGCGTCGGCAGCGTTGTTGAGAAGATTGAGCAGGACCTGCTTCAACTGATCGGTAACCACCATGACGCGCGGAATATGGCCTCCATATTCTTTTGCGACCGTAATCCTGCGATTGGAATATTCATTTTTGCTGCCTGGTATTATCAAAGGCGTAAGGGAGGTAGAGATACGGAACCGTTCTTCCTCTGCATTTACGCTCGGTAAAGAAAGCGGCTCAGGTGAATTGAACAATGACCTGTCCAAATTTAATGAACCAGATTTTGATGAGGTGGCCACAGAATTTTGAACGTTCTCTGTACATTTGATTGCATTGGCGGTACAGTCGTAAACTGGATATGATCACCTCTCCTTGCCCGATAAAATTGTGCATTTGTAATTATTGCACTTTCTAAGTTCCTGATTTTATAGTTGATAGTTTGTAGTTGTCCCTAGCGCTCTGTAGAGTTGTTCCCTAAGTCCGGAAAGCTTTTCGTATACCGTAGCAGACTGATCACCATTGTTTGCCGCTGTTTTTCTTTGGCCATGCCACCTACTCAGGATGCGGGATATGGTAAAACAGTATTTTTTCAGTTCGGCGCCTCAGCCGGATCTGCAGCTGGATGAATCCTTTGCAGTCTCTGCAGGCGATAAGGGCGCGAGATACCTGGTTTCCAACGTCGGATCCGTGAATGCCGAAATCCATGCCCGTGAAATCAATTTCTACCTTGCCCGGAGCGCGGATGGCCCTTCAAAAAAGTGCGCGCGCTGCAAAGACCTCTATGCCATACGGGCGACCGCGTTTGACCTGGCGCAGGATATCGATTTAACGGCCGAGGTCGGCAGGAAAATACTTATTGTTTCCAGCGACAGGCAGGATGATCTCTGCGCCGAGACGGATGCGGATGGTTTTACCGCTGTTTGCGTCGATCCCTCGGATGTCGTCGAGGTCGCGGGGAGCATCGGCAGGCTGCGGATAAGGGTAAAAAATGAGGGGAGAGCCGATGTGGTGGAGGCTGACCAGATCATCTGGTTCCACCCTCCGCAATCTCTGTCGGGACGAGGCGGCATATATGACCCGGAAGTCCTCGGCATAGAGAGGACAGTGGCGGCGGTACAGGCCAATTCCGGGACATATCATTTCAGAAAATATATAAAATACGATTCCTCCCTCTGTCAATATCCTCACAAAAGGCAGGACGTCTGCGGACTATGCGTAGACGTTTGTGAAACCAGGGCCATCGCAAAAAACAGTTCCTGCCGGCAATTGGAGATCTCGGACATCAATTGCAGCGGCTGCGGCAGATGTGTGAGCGTTTGTCCATCCGGCGCCCTTGATTTCGCGCCAATCCCGAGGTCCGCCTTCCAGGCGCTCCGATCTTTTTATACCGATACCATCGCCTTGATCCTGCCTGAGCGGATCGATCCGGACCGGCTGGACATTCATCTGAAGGAAAACGTCCTGCCTCTTGTTGTTGAAACCGAAGAATTTCTGGATGAATGCCATTTCCTGTCGCTTCTGCAGACAACGGGGCATCCGGTCATCCTCTATACGGATCGTCTCTCAGAGCTTACGGCAAATATCATACGCCTGATCAATGACATATATCAGCGCAGATATGCCCGGCAGGCGATTTTCCCCTGCAGCGACGCCGGAACACTCCAACTCGTCTTTGACCAGGCATCGCCGATCCCCGGCAGTGTTTTTGAGATCGAAGAGGAGGGATTGACAAAGCGGGAGGTCTTCTCGGCGCGGCTTTCCCATGTCGTGGGAGAGCGGGACTGGGGCGTGGTCGCCACCGGTCCGTATCTGCATTATGGAAACCTGGCAATCGATCAGGACCGGTGCACCTTGTGTCTGAGCTGTGCCGGTGCCTGCGACACAGGCGCGCTGACGGCGCACCCGCAGGACAACACGCTGCGTTTCCGGCCGTCAATGTGCACCGGCTGCGGCTATTGCGCGATAACCTGCCCTGAACAGGACTGCCTGCGTGTCCTGCCCGACCGGCTTGCTCTCAATCCGCTGTGCTTTACGCAGCAGGTGCTGGCACGCGATGAAATATTTCGCTGCGTCGAGTGCGGAGCGGGCTTCGCCCCGGCAAAAGTAATCGGCAAGGTCATCGCCGTCATGAAGCCGATATTCGGCGACGATGCGGCAAGGATCAGGACACTCTCCTGCTGTCCTGCGTGCAAGGCCAGGGTGATGCTGCAGGAACAGGTTATGGAAAAGAGAACCGACAGGATATAGAGGATGGATGTCAACGCTGTCAATAAGGCCCGGGTGGTATATTACGGATTGTTGTCGTCCCTGTTTTCCTTTTGCCTGGGACGGGACCAATTTGACAATATTTTGAAATCTATAGATGTCCTCAGAAAGAACCCGATAGACGAACAGACAGGATCGGCGCTGAACCGCATGCAGGAAAAATTGACCGCGGGGGGCTGGCAGGCCTTGAAGGATGAAAGCGACGCGGTTTTTTACAATCCCACGGCCGCATTTGTCCCCATGACCGCCTCATTTTACGCAGAGCAGAGGGATGACGGCGCCAAACGCCGTGAAATGATCGGCTATGTACTGGAATCAAAATTCAGAAGAAACGCGGATGAGTTCAAGGAGCAGGAAGACCATGTCGAGTTCGTGCTGTTTTTCATGCAGCAGCTGATACTCGAAGAGCTGCGCGGCGATGCGTCCTGCCGGATCCTGGCGGGAAAAGTTTTCGCCAATATCCTCAATGAAATGCTCGACGAATTCGCAGACGGGTTGGTGCGCCACGCTGAAAGCCGTGTCTATACGGATGCGGCCCTTGTTCTGCAGTCATTCACGGAATGTGAACGGCTTTTCCTGGATATCGCAGGACCTGTGCGAAAAAAACAGGATGCATGCAGGCCTTCGGACAGGGCGGAAATACTTTCAGGCGGGCGTGCGTAGATACAGCGGTTGTTTCCAGCCGGCATGGCAGGGCCGGTGCTTTGCCGGGACTTTCTTGGCAACCAGGCACGATATGCAGATGGGGCATATCCGCCCGGCGACTCAAATCAACAACACGAAAGGAGGGACAGATGCTTGAGGAACGAAGACGTTTTTTGAAAACGACGCTTGGCGCCGGACTGTTCGGCGCAGGCGTGATCCTGACCGCACAATACGGCATCGCCAGTGCTTCTGAGGTCCAGGAATCAAACGGCGTGGTGGTCGGCCTCTCGCCGAAGAAGGAAATCCTGTACAGGAAGACCGGGGAATGGGAAGCCTACTATAAGGCAGCATACTGAGAGGAGGAACGATTGTAATGGAAAATGCACAGGGCAATGCGCCTTCGAAAATCGGCAGACGGTCTTTCCTCAAGCTGGCAGCCATCGGCGCAGGTATCGGCGCCGCATCGGCATTTACGGCGGGAAAATCGCTCCGGGCCGCAAGCGCGGAGGAAATAAAAAATCCGTTTCCCGGCTCGAAGCGAGTGAAAACGATCTGCAGCATCTGCTCTGCCGGATGCGGCATTATCGCGGAAGTGCAGAATGGGGTCTGGGTTCGTCAGGATGTCGCTCAGGATCACCCGATAAGTCAGGGAAGTCATTGCTGCAAGGGCATTGACCAGATCGATTTGATCAAGAGCAAGCAGCGCGTCAAATTTCCCCTTAAGAAGGTGAACGGCGAGTGGAAGAGGATCACCTGGGACCAGGCGGTGGATGAAATTTCCGCCAAGATGCTGAAGCTGCGGGCGGAAAACGGACCCGATGTCGCAATGTTCCTGGGTTCTGCAAAATTCAATCTGCAGCAGGCCTATTATTTCCGGAAATTTACCGCGATGTGGGGCACCAACAATATCGACCACGTGGCGCGCGTCTGACACTCCGCAACAGTCGCCGGTGTGGCGAACACGTGGGGTTATGGTGCGATGACCAATCATTTTGGCGATGTTGCAGGACACTCGAAGCTGATTTTCATAATAGGGGCGAACTCGGCTGCGGCCAATCCCATCGGCATGAAGCATTTCCTGCAGGCCAGGGACAGGAATAGCGCCCAGCTTGTGGTTGTCGATCCGGTATTCACCAAAACAGCTGCCAAGGCAGATCATTATTTACGAATCCGGACCGGCACCGACGTTGCCTTTATCTATGGCCTGCTCCATGTCATCTTCAAAAACGGCTGGGAAGATACGGACTTTATCAACGCCAGGGTCTACGGGATGGATGACATCAAGGCCGAGGCCGGCAAATGGACTCCGGAGCTCACCTCCGATGTCACCGGCATTCCCGCGGACAAGATTATCCAGGTTGCAACGCTCCTGGCGAAGACAAAACCAGCCACCGTCGTCTGGGCTCTGGGCATCACCCAGCACAGTACCGGCACCTCCAACACCCGGATTCTTCCCATTCTGCAGCTGGTCCTGGGAAACATGGGCAAAAACGGCGGCGGCTGCAATATTATCAGGGGGCATGACAATGTCCAGGGTTCAACGGATATGTGCTGCCTTGCCGACAGTCTGCCCGGATATTACGGACTGGATGAAGGGCCGTGGAAGTATTTCGCGAAATCCTGGGGGGTTGATTACGAGTGGCTCAAGGCCAGATTCGCCGCTCCGGAGTGGATGACGGCCAAAGGCTTTTCCCTGGCCAAATGGTGGCAAGGCGTCCTGCAGGAAGAAAAGACCTACTCATCCAGCCCGATACGGGCGCTCTGGGTCCAGGGCAACGGCATTACGTCAATGACCCAGACCGCAAAGGTTCAGGAGGCGCTGGACAAGCTCGACCTTCTCGTCATTGCCGACCCCTTCGTCAACGAGGCGGCCGTCATAACGCATCAAAAAGATAATATCTACATCCTGCCGGTGGCAACGCAGTTCGAGACGGAAGGAAGCGTCACCGCGACCAACCGCTCGGCCCAGTGGCGGAGCAAGGTCGTTGAGCCGCTTTACGAGAGCAGGCCCGACCAGGAAGTCATGTTCGCCTTCGCCAAAAAGTTCGGCTTCTACGATGAGCTGACCAAGGGCATGAAGATGGGCGTCAAAGACCGCCAACTCACCCATGTCAAGGACACCTTCTCCTGGCCCGACGACGCCTCTTTAGAGATCGCGCGCACTATCAAAACCATAGGATGCGACGGCTGGACCCCTGAGCGGCTCAGGAAGCATCAGGAAAACTGGGATATGTTCGATCCCGGCACTCTTCTCGGGAGCGGACCCGTGGCCGGAGAGTATTACGGGCTGCCGTGGCCGTGCTGGGATGCGAAACATCCCGGAAGCCCAGTCCTTTATGATATCGGGACCGCGGTGAATGAAGGCGGCATGGGTTTCAGAAACAGGTTCGGTCTCGAGCACGAGGGCGTCAGTCAGCTGCCCGATCGGAGCGTCACGGTAAAAGGCTCCCGCATTACGGGGGGATATCCCGAAATCACCAAGGAAAACATCGAGACGGTTCTCGGTATTCAGCTCAGTGCCGAAGAAAAGGAGAGGATGGGGGCCAACTGGAAAGTGGATTTCAGCGGCATCATCCAGGAAAAGTGCAGAGAAGCGGGCGTTGCGCCCTACGGCAATGCCAAGGCCCGGGTCAAGGTCTGGGAATTTCCGGATCCCGTGCCGCTCCATAGGGAGCCGCTCCATTCTTCGCGGCCGGACCTTGTCGAGAAATATCCCACCTATGCGGATCAGAAAAATAACTTCCGCGTCGCGGTCAGATTCATCTCCGAGCAAAAGGCCCAGGAATGGGTCAAGGACTTTCCGGTCATGCTTGTAACCATGCGGGTGGTCAATCTGAGCGGGGCGGGGATGCTGGAGAGAACAAGCAAATACCTGTCGCATATCACCCCGGAGATGTTTGCGCATATTCATCCCGATCTGGCGGCAGGCAAGGGTCTTCGCGATGGGGATATGATGTGGCTCCATTCCCCGCAGGGGACGAAAATCAAGGTAAAGGCGAAATTCAGCAGCACCGTCACGCCCGATAGAATTGCGTTGCCGTACAATTTTGCCGGCGTAATGCAGGGCGTGGATATGAGCTCGAACTACCCTGACGAAACACGGCCCTATGCGGTTGGTGAAAGTTCCAACACCATCACCAATTACGGATTTGATATCATAACGCAGATCCCTGAATATAATGCGGGACTCTGCCGCATTGAAAAGGCATAAGGAGGGGGGACCATGAATTACGAGCAAGCCCGGATGAAATTTATTTGCGATGAGCATCGCTGCATAGAGTGTTTCGGATGTGCTGTGGCCTGTTCCGAAGCGCACGATCTTCCCGTCGGCATCAGCAGAAGAAAGGTCCTTACCGTGTTTGAAGGGATTGAAGGAAAGGAATATTCAACCTCAATCGCCTGCATGCATTGCGCCGACGCCCCATGCCAGAAGGTCTGTCCCGTCGACTGCTTCTATATCAGAGAGGACGGGATCGTCCTTCATGATAAGAAGAAGTGCATCGGCTGCGGATACTGCCTCTATGCCTGCCCGTTTGGTGCGCCGCAGTTCCCGAAAAACGGTGCCTTCGGCACCAGAGGGGTGATGGATAAATGCACCCTGTGCGCCGGCGGCCCCGAGGAGACAAACAGCGCGCTGGAAAGACAGCTCTACGGGCAAAACCGTATAGCGGAGGGCAAGGTTCCGATCTGCGCCGCTGTCTGTGCAACGAATGCTCTTTTGGTAGGCGATGCTGAGGAGATTTCAGCCATCTACAGGAAAAGAGTGAGTTCACGAGGTAAAGGAGCATGAAAAGTGATGAAAAAATATTGGTTTGTCCTTATCACCTCCTTACTTGCGGCGTCGATTGCATCTGCAGCTGACAGCCGGATCTGGGGAGGGATGATCCTTGCAAATATCCTGGCCTACGGACAGGAGCATGCAACGAGGCTGGGTCCTCTGTTCACCACCTTGCAGGCCTTCTATTTCAGGAAGATATTCGCGGGGGTCCTCCTCTGTGTCCCGGCCGCATTCCTCGTCCATTATCTTGTGCTGGGGCAAAAGGTCTTCTCGCATGACGGAGAGAAAATCTTCGTCTTTTCAGTGTTCAAAAGACTTGTGCACTGGCTGGCCGCCCTTGCCTTCATCATCCTTATCCCCACGGGGCTGATGATGGTATTCGGCAGATATCTGGGCGGCGGGACGCTTGTCGCGACCGCACGGCACCTGCATGGGGTGGGCACCGTGGTCTTTCTTGTCGCGGTAATCCCGATGTTCCTGTTTTGGGTGGCGGAAATGCTGCCGACCCGGGACGATATGCGCTGGGTTCTGATGGCAGGCGGGTACCTGAGCCGTGCAAAGCAGGAAATTCCGGCCGGGAAATTCAATGCCGGTCAGAAAATGTGGTTCTGGATGGTCACTCTCGGAGGATCAGGGATGATTGCAACGGGAGCGGCATTGTACCTGCAGGATTTCGACTACGGAGCGGCATCCCTTCTCGGGCTGTCGCAGATCGATCTGCTGCGGTTCTGCGCCATCGTTCACAATTTCCTGGCCATGGCGATAATCGCTAATTTCATCACGCATGTCTATATGGCGCTATTTGCGATCAAGGGCGTCATATCCAGCATGATAACCGGCTACAAGGAAGAAGAGGAGGTACGGTTTCTTCATAGTTCCTTTTACAAAAAGCTGAAGGGACAAAGGCAGGTATGACTTATTATGGCGGTCGGAGCATTGAAATCAGTCGTGTTCAATTCCTCTGGCCGCCGAGTTTGAACGGGAATTAATATGTGAACGTACAAAGCAGGGCTGGCATCAACTCCTGTACGATGGAGATCGGGCAGAGCACCCTGTAAAATGACTATGGCAAAATTACCCCTTGCCATGGCTGCAATTGAACAACCGGAAACTAAGGTTGGATATTTATGACCTTATCCTGAGATATCTGATCAGGATATCTTTACTTGGCAAATGGCGAGGCCATTAACGCCCGGTTTGTCTGTCTCCACCTCCTCGTTTAGGCATTTTCTACGTATGACATTTCGCTGGTGGCCACCTGACGCAGATTTATGATATCCTTCAGCGGTGGCAGGCCGAATAACCGGCTATACTCACGGCTGAATTGTGAGGGGCTCTCATAGCCGACCTGAAACGCCACGGTTGTTGCATCCAGACGCTCCGTCAGCATCAACCGCCGGGCTTCACTTAAACGCAGCCATTTCTGGTATTGCAGTGGGCTCATGGCCGTCAATGATCGGAAATGATGGTGGAAGGTCGAGGTGCTCATATTGACCTGCGATGCGAGGTCGTCGATATGTAACGGCCGTGTGAAATTATCTTTCAACCAATGGATGGCACGCGCTATCTGATGACTCTGACTTCCCACCGCCGCCATTTGTCGTAAACGAGTACCTTGGTCGCTTACAAGCAAACGGTAAAAGATTTCCCGTTTGATGATCGGAGCAAGGATAGGTATATCCTGCGGCTCATCAAGCAGGTCGATCAACCGCTGGAAAGTGGTGACGAGTGGCAATGTGATCTCGCCGGTAGCCATTCCACGATTAGACTGCTGCGTACGCGGCGGGGGAAGATGGCTGTCCACCATCAGTTGTGACATCTCGCGCTGGTCGAGTTTCAATATAAGCCCCAGACAAGGCTTTTCCGGGCTCGCCTCGATGATCTGTACAACTGTGGGCAGATCGACGGAGGTGATCAAAAAATTTTGGGCGTCATACACATACGTTTCATCCCCGAGCAATACGCGTTTAGCACCTTGTGTGATCATACAGACGCGGGGTTCATACATAAGGCTCTGGGGTTGGGTGGGTTCGTCCCTTTGAAAAAGCGACAGGCCTGGGATAACGGTAGTGAGCCGGTCGCCTTTATCGGTCCATCGCGCAATGCTCTTTCCTAAATTTCTGAGTTCAATTTCCATTTTTTTGCCCTCAACTGTCTAATTGAGTGAATGATTAGAAACTAATTTCTTTTGGCTGATAATGCCATATACAATTTCGCGTTACAGCAATTATCGATACCTCCGGACAATCAGGCAATAAATGAGCAGGATTGATCTACCGGTCTCTGTCCTTTCCGGATTATTGTATCAGTCATGAGCGAGGTTACAAATGGTGTGCGCAAAGTCTACGAAGCTATTCGATTGAGTTCAAGATAATAACAGGAGAATCACAATGAAAAAGCCTCAAACAGGAAACACTGCATCCCTTTACAAAACAAAGGCCTATTCTGCTGCGAGCGAGACGTCACCGCTTGCTGCAACCTCGATTTCGCGGCGTGAGACGACTGATAACGACGTGCAGATCGAAATTCTTTTCTGCGGAATCTGTCACTCCGACCTTCATACGGTCCGGAATGAGTGGAGCAGCATCATGCCCACAGTTTACCCTTGCGTACCCGGCCACGAAATCGTTGGCCGGGTCACCAAGATCGGTTCCGCAGTCAAGAAATTCAAGCCGGGCGACCTGGCGGGCGTCGGCTGCCTGGTTGACTCAGACCACACCTGCCCCAATTGCCGGGATGGCCTGGAACAATTATGCCCCAACCAGACCCTCACCTTCAACTCTTTGGACAAACACCTCGGAGGTGTCACCTACGGAGGATACTCCGAAAGTATTGTTGTCGATGAACACTTCGTTTTACACGTCCCCGCCAATCTCAATCTTGCAGGCGTAGCGCCGCTGCTGTGCGCCGGGATCACGACGTACTCGCCGATGCGCCGCTGGGGCGATATTAAAGGCAAGAAAGTCGGAGTGGTTGGCCTCGGCGGGCTGGGACACATGGGGGTCAAGTTCGCCCGTGCCTTCGGCGCTCAGGTCGTGGTCTTCACCACCTCGGAGAACAAGAGGCAGGACGCACTCCGTCTCGGCGCCAATGAGGTCGTCGTCTCCAGCAAGCCGGGTGAGATGCAGAAACACGCCGGCAGCTTCGACTTCATCCTCGATACCATAGCCGCCGTCCACGACATCAATGCCTATATCAATATGCTCGGCCGCGATGGCAACATCACCCTCGTGGGGGCGCCGGAGAAGCCACTTTCAGTCTCTGCCTTCGCGCTTCTGCTTGGCCGCCGCAGCCTCTCAGGATCGCTTATAGGCGGTATCGCCGAAACCCAGGAAATGCTCGATTTTTGCGGGAAACACGACATCACCGCCGATGTGGAGGTCATCCCCATCCAGAAGGTCAACGAGGCCTACGAGAGACTGGTCAAGTCCGATGTAAAGTACCGCTTCTCGATCGATATGGCTTCTCTCAAATCCGAACAAACAGCATGACCCAGAAAGGAGAAACGTATGAATAACAGGTGTATGGTCCGGATTTTCACCAGCCTGGAGGGATCGTCGGAAATCACCTGTGTCATCCTGCAGCCGCAGAAGGATGCGTGAAGAGGCATTTGCCGTCCCTCAGCCGGTCGCGGGAATATCAATTTCCGGTGACTGAGGGGCCTTTCTTCCGCCTTGAATTATAATAATTCCATTTTTGGCCGGACAATCAGGCAATAATCAAGCAGGATCGATCTACTCACTCTATCCCCGTCATTGCTATAATAACAACATCAACCGGGAATCAACTTTATACAAACTGTAAAGGAGAGCTGTCATGAATTTTGAATTCCATAATCCGACCCGCCTCATTTTCGGGGCAGGGACCCTCTCTCGTCTAGGTGAGGTGGCCCGCGAGAAAGGCAAACGTGCCCTGCTTGTCACCGGGGGCGGCAGCGTTAAACGCAATGGTGTATTTGATCGGGCGGTCGCATCCCTGAAAGAAGCCGAGGTTTCAGTCGTGGAGTGCCCCGACGTCGAGCCCAACCCAAGAATCGCATCAGTCGCCCGCGGTGCGCAGATTGCCCGTGATGCAAATTGCGATGTCGTTATTGCCATGGGCGGCGGGAGCACTATGGATGCAGCCAAAGTCATGGCGGCAGCCGTCTATTACGATGGCAATCCCTGGGATATGATTCTTCACGGTCAGGACAATGTGTATGTGCCCAAAAAGGCATTGCCCATCATTACCGTACCGACCCTGGCGGCAACCGGTTCGGAGATGAACAAAGGCGCGGTCATCTCCAATGATGAAACGAACGTGAAGTCGTTCATGAGCTCAGACCTCCTTTACCCGTATGTCGCTCTGGTTGACCCCGAGCTGACCCTGAGTGTGCCGCGGCATCAGACTGCATACGGTGTCTGTGACCTGATCACCCATGTGACCGAAGGCTACTTCAACGGCATAGACGGCACCCCGATTCAGGACCGCTTTGCCGAAGGCGTCATCCTGACAGCCATGGAATGGGGGCTGAAGGCGGTTGCCGATGGCGGTAATCTCGAAGCACGAACCCAGGTTCAGTGGGCCTCCATCGTCGCGCTGAATGGCTGGGTACAGGCCGGGACCAACTACGTCCCTCCTGTACACATGATTGAACACACACTGTCCGCCCACCACGACGTTACGCATGGTGCTGGGTTGGCGATACTCAACCCTGCATGGATGCGTTTTGCCGCCAAGTCCCGTCCGGCCCGCTTCGCGCAGTTCGCGCGGCGCATCTTCGGCCTGTCGTCGAACGGTCAAAATGACCTGGAGACGGCGAAAGAAGGCATCGATCGCTTCCAGGCCTTTTTGGAATCGATCGGCTGCCCGACCCGCCTGTCGCAGTTGGGTATAAGTGATGAGAAGTTTGCTCAATATGCCAAAGATACCGTGCTCGTCCTCCACGACAAAAACGGTAGACTCCTCGGACGCCCGCCCATGAGTGAGGCGGACATTATCGAGGTGCTGCGGGCGGCATTGTAAAGCAGCATTGATCCTGAATATCAATATCAACGAAAACCTCTTCTTGACTGTGCAGGAAATGAAAGTGACTCCCGTAACTCATTTAAAAAAACAGAGAGCAATCGAAGCCTCGGCAGTGGTCGTCTCTGGCCCCGGATGGCACGTGCTTGCAGTTTTGAGTATGCTGATGGGGTTTGCTTCGATCTCGACCGATCTTTATCTACCGGCCATGCCTGCGATGGGCCGTTCGCTCGGCGCCGATACCGGCATGGTCGAACTGACGATTTCAGGTTACCTCATCGGTTTCAGCCTGGGCCAGCTTCTGTGGGGACCGATCAGTGACCGTTATGGCCGCCGCCTGTCGGTAGCGATCGGGCTGGTTCTTTTCATGATCGGCTCCGCCGGCTGTGCGCTTTCGGAAAGTGCACAGGTTATGATCGGCTGGCGTATTGTGCAGGCGCTCGGTGCCTGCGCCAGTGTCGCATTGTCGCGGGCAATGGTTCGCGATCTCTATGAAGGAAGCCGTGCAGCGCAAATGCTGTCTACATTGATAACAGTGATGGCGATAGCGCCGCTTATCGGTCCGTTGGTCGGCGGGCAGATTGTGGCTTTTGCCGGATGGCGTGCAATTTTCTGGGTCCTGATCGGTATCGGTTTCGTGACACTTGCGGCGCTGTTTACAATTCCCGAAACCTTACCCATTGAACGACGCAACAGGGAATCGCTCGGCCGTGCGATGATCCGTTACGGCGAACTGTTACGCTACCGACGACTGCTTGGTTATGCGGGCACAGGCGGTTTTCTCTACGCCGGGATGTTCGCATATATCGCAGGTACTCCATTTGCCTATATCAGCTACTACCATGTTCCGGCGCAGCGTTACGGCCTGCTGTTTGGCCTCGCTATCGTTGGCATTATGGTCGTCAATATCTTGAATTCACGTCTTGTTTTGCGTTTCAGCTATGACAAGATACTGCTCGTCGGCACGATTATCGCTGCACTCGCCGCCGTTGCAACAGCCTTGGCCGCCGGCACCGGCTGGGGCGGACTGTGGGGGTTGGCCGTGCCATTATTTGTGTTCGCTTCCACAACCGGTTTAATCGTTGCCAATTCGATCACGGGTGCGTTGGCCGACTTTCCGGAACGTGCCGGAACAGTTTCAGCGCTGACCGGCGCGGTTCAGTACGGCAGCGGTATTGTCGGTTCCGCCTTGGTCGCTGCTTTCGCCGACGGCACACCCTGGCCGATGGGCTGGGTTATCGCAATTACCGGGATCTGCTGCCTGCTCTCCATGCTGCTGCTTATGCCGGATAGAACAGGAAACTGATGCCAGTTAAGATATTAATATTAAAAGGAGGGTAATTTATGAGCGGTAACGATCTCAGCACAAGTGTGATTTTTCCTATTGGAGAGAAATTTGAAAGCCCAAATTTCATCGGAACGGTTTGGCTCAATATGCTGACCCCATTCGGTTCGGCCCTCCCCATCGCCAATGTGACCTTTGAACCGGGATGCCGCAACAACTGGCATAAGCACGCGGGGGGGCAAATCCTCCTCGTGACGGGCGGCAGAGGCTATTACCAGGAATGGGGAAAGCCGGCTCGTGAGCTTCATGCGGGAGATGTTGTCACCATCCTCGCCGACGTGAAGCACTGGCACGGCGCTGCCAGGGATAGCTGGTTTGTCCATCTGGCCGTTGAGGTCAATCCCGAAAAAGGTCCGGCAACATGGCTGGAGCCGGTATCGGACGAAGTGTATACTGCATTGAAGTGAGGAGGCGCTCCCATGTCCATCAGTGAAACAGCGCAGAAAAATCACGAGGAACTTTTCCCGGATCATACATCAACGCTCAAGGTCACCGATCCCGAACTCATCGAAGTGTTCGACAATTTCGCCTTTGACGAAGTGCTTTCTTATGGAAACCTTGATGCCGGAACCAGGCTCATGGTGATCCTGGCTTCACTGATCGCCCAGCAGACATTAAGTGAATATAAGGTCATGCTTGGTGGTGCACTGAATGTTGGTGTTACGCCGATTGAAGTGAAAGAGATCGTGTATCAATCCGTCCCCTACGTGGGCATTGCAAAAGCCTTTGATTTTATACATGCCACAAATGAAGTATTAGGAAGTCGCGGCGTGAAACTCCCGCTCGAAGGTCAATCAACCACGAATATTGAAACACGATTTGAAAAGGGACTGGCAGTATCAAAGTCGATTTTCGGCAAGATGATTGATGTCATGTATGAGCAGTCTCCCGAAAATCAAATGCATATTCAGAAGTATCTCTCGGCGAACTGCTTTGGCGATTACTACACCAGGACCGGGCTCGATATCAAAATGAGGGAACTCCTCACCTTTTCGATGCTCTTGTCACTTGGCGGATGTGAGCCGCAGTTGAAAGGGCATATTCAGGGAAATGTGAATGTCGGGAACAATAAGAAAACATTACTCAGCGTCGTCACGCAGCTGTTGCCTTATGTCGGGTATCCGAGAACGCTGAACGCCATTCGTTGTCTGAATGAAGTCCTGCCGGAAGATGACAGCAGCAATTGAAGGGATAGTGCAATATCCGGCGACGACAGGTATTGCCGACGAGTTTATGTGGAGATGAATGATGAGCGAAAGAAAGAGGCTGATTGCCTATTTTTCCCGTGCGGGAAACAATTATGTCGGCGGCGAAATCATGAATCTGCCGGTCGGAAACACCGAAGTGGCGGCGAAGATGATCCAGAAGCTGACAGGCGGCGATATGTTCCGAATCGAGACGATAAAAAAATATCCGGAAAGCTATGACGAGACAACGGATGTGGCAAAACAGGAACTGCGCCGGAAGGCCAGACCTGAACTGACAGAGCATGTCGGCAACATGGCGGATTATAGCGTGATGTATCTCGGCTATCCGAACTGGTGGGGAACAATGCCGATGGCGGTATGTACATTCCTCGAAGAGTATGGGTTTTCAGGCAAGACCATTATTCCGTTCTGTACCCACGAAGGCAGCGGAATGGGATGCAGTGAAAGCGATATCAAAAAGGTTTGCTCAGAGTCCAAGGTGCTGAAAGGACTGGCGATCATAGGAGGCAGTGTTCAGCGGGCGGAAAATGATATCGCTGCCTGGCTCAGAAACTTGGGTGAAATTGATTGAAATTCCATCGCCAACCGTGCCTATTTTTGTAACGGGTGCATTCTCCGGCCAAGATCCGTGCTGTCGGTGTGACCACAGTACCAGGGGCCGGATGTCGGAGACGAACTGCTTGCAACCTATGCCAAGAATATGTTGAAGATCGTCAATGACGGCGAAGGCAACCTGCCGGAGCGCCCGCTGACGAGTGAAGCCGATATTTTCGAAGTGCTGAAACCGGCGCTCTAAATTCAACAACCTACAGGTTAATTTAAGGAGAAAACCTATGCAAAAGCGAAAACTCGGAAAGAGTGATCTGGAGGTCTCGGCCATCGGTTTCGGTTGTATGGGACTCAGCTACGCCTACGGTCCGGCAACAGAAAAGAAAGAGGCCATCGCCCTGATTCAGGCCGCGATCGAAAGCGGTGTAACTTTTTTCGATACTGCGGAGATATACGGTCCGTTCACCAATGAAGAACTGGTTGGCGAAGCAATGGCGCCATATAAAGGGAAAGCGGTCATTGCGACTAAATTCGGGATTCAATATGTTGACGGTAAACAGGTGGTGAACAGTAACCCGAAACTGATCAAATCCTGGGCTGAAGGCTCGTTGAAACGGCTGGGGCTCGAAGCTCTTGACCTCTACTATCAGCACCGTGTCGATCCTGATGTCCCGATTGAAGAGGTCGCCGGAGTGATTGGTGAGTTAATCAGGGAAGGCAAGGTCAAATATTGGGGGCTCTCCGAAGCAGGTGTGCAGACCATCCGCCGTGCCCATGCGGCATTACCCTTAACGGCCATTCAGAGCGAATACTCGATGATGTGGCGGTCGCCGGAGGAAGAGCTGTTTCCTGTCCTTGAAGAACTTGGGATCGGTTTTGTCCCTTTCAGCCCGCTTGGAAAAGGCTTCCTGACCGGACGCTTCGACAAGAACTCCAGCTTCGACAGCAGCGATTTCCGTAGTATCGTCCCACGTTTTTCTCCGGAGAATCTGGATGCCAATCAGGTACTGGTTAAACTGGCAGGAGACATTGCCGCTGACAAAAAAGCCACACCGGCTCAGATCGCCCTTGCCTGGGTGTTGGCGCAAAAACCGTGGATCGTGCCGATTCCCGGAACAACCAAACTGGAACGCATGAAAGAAAATCTGGGAGCGGTGGACGTCGAGTTAACTGCTGCTGAACTGGACAACCTCAATCAGGCGCTCGTGAAGATCCAGATTTCAGGTGATCGCTATCCGCCAGAACTTGCCAAGAGGGCCGGAAGATAGTCGCCAAGAGAATAACTACTGGAGAATGCAATGAAAAATAAAATAACACATGTTAACGTCGTCATCGGAGCAGGCCTGATTGGTCAGGCGATTGCGCGACGAGTCAGCACAGGTAAGCACGTACTGCTGGCTGATCTGCATCAGGAAAATGCCGATGTGGCCGCGCAGGTCCTCAGCGAAGCCGGGTTTGAGGTGAGCACGGCGGTAGTCGACGTCTCCTCGCGTCAGTCGGTCCACTCGCTGGTTGACGCAGCCACAGCGATCGGCGTTATTACCGGCGTCATCCATGCCGCGGGCGTTTCTCCAACGCAGGCATCACCGGAAATAATCCTGAAGGTCGATCTGTATGGTACCGCGCTTGTGCTTGAGGAATTCGGCAACGTCATTGCCCAGGGCGGAGCAGGTGTTGTGATCGCCTCGCAGTCGGGGCACCGACTCCCGGCATTGACACCTGCGCAGGACAAGGCGCTGGCTACCACTCCCGCTGATGAACTGCTTGCTCTGCCGATGCTCCAGCCGGACCGGGTGACGGACCCGCTCCACGCCTACCAGGTTTCCAAGCGCGGCAACTCGCTGCGGGTGATGGCCGAGGCGGTACGGTGGGGCAAACGCGGCGCGAGGGTCAATACGATCAGCCCCGGCATCATCTGCACGCCTCTCGCCAAGGAGGAACTGGCAGGTCCGCGCGGCCCGGGATACCGCCGCATGCTCGAACTGTCCCCGGCTGGGCGCATCGGCACTCCGGATGAGGTCGGGATCGTTGGCGCTCTTCTGATGGGACCGGACGGCGGGTTCATCACCGGCAGCGACTTTTTGATTGACGGCGGAGTCACAGCCTCCTACTGGTATGGCGAACTCGCTCCTCAGTAATTGAAGGGTGCGCTTCCAGCAGTAACCTTCCTCATAATTATTGTTGGCTGGAAAGGCAATCCTTTGATGAGGATGGTTGCACAGAAGGAAATTTTGATTATCGAAATCGGGCAATAAAAAGCCGCCCAGCTAGGAAACCTGAGCGGCTTTTTACAAGAGAGAACTATCAACAACCAGACTAAAAAATGGGTGTCACGACCCAGGCTCACTGTCTACCAAACAATTAACCCCAGTGGAGTAAAATCATACCAATTCACTGCAACGTAGTCAGGTCTATTTCGTGGTGCTGTGTCTCCTGCCATCCTGCACGTTGTGAATGTTGGCTTTAATTTGTGATCTGTCCCAATCCAACTCCTAGAGGCCTCCCTGGTTTTATTGAGAAGTTGTCACTTTACTCCTTAAATGTGCTGAAAAACCAATAGATTGATGTGGCAAGCTGAACCAGCTTTGGAAAGCTTGGTTGAGCTTTTCTTGCGTAATATTCTGTCCTTTTCTGAATTCCTCTCACAGAAATCGGCCGATCTCTAGACGTTCTTTTTTCCGCGAGGAAGATCCTCTGCTCACGGGTTGTGGGCCCTTTTCCGTAAGTATGCGGCAAGAGTTGATGCAGCATCGTTGCTGATAAAGAGAACCCTGTCCATCTCCATGGTGCGGTTTTACAGTGGGGATCAGGATATGTCCGGTAAATGGATTTTTCACCTCGTAGATGAATTTATTTACCAGCAGATTGTCCCCGATCTTAAGTGTCGGCAGCATGGAGCCGGAGGGAATTTTGAAGACCTGAATGATAAATGTACGTATAAAAAGAGTTAGAAGGGAGGCAACCGCAATTGCCTCCAGGAATTCATTGATCTAACCACTCGCCATAAGTATTTGCCTCTTGGCAAAACAAATCGTGGCGACGATTTCCATTTGGAAATCGAACTTCCAGCAGCTCAATAGAGGAGGGTCGACCTTGTCCAAAAAAAGTGGCTGACTTCGTTAAATTTTTCCCCGGTATTCGGTGAACAAATCGACGGACTCTTCAAGTACCTCAGCGATATGCTCCCAGGTAATGATACCGGCAACAGCGTCAGCAGAAGCCGCTCTTCCTTCACGACTGAGGACAACACCGACAGCAGTATGAGGCCGATGCATCCTGGCAACAATATCGGCCAGTTTATCATCCTCATAGGCAAAAATAAAATCACGGCGCATGAGACCAAGCACAGATTGCTGAGCCTGTAGTTCCTCTTCCGAAGCCGAAAGAGCATAATCGCGAGAAATTACGCCTACTACCTGTCCGTTATCAACGACCAGGAACCACCGCATGGAAGGATTGCGGGCGGCTAGATTTTTAAGCAGGTGAGGGCTGTCCGACGAAATCAGCGAGGCAACGATTGTCTGCATGACATCCCTGGCAGATCGGATTTGCAGGAGATTCACTTGAAGTGCGGCAGGCATGTAGTGGCCGCGACGAACAAGTTTCAGGGTGTAGATGCTTTCCTGCAACAGCAGGGTGCGCATGCCGTAGCTGAGCACGACAGTGAGTGTAATCGGAACAATGACACTATAATCCAAGGTCATTTCGAAGATCATCACGATTGCCGTCAATGCCGCACCCGTCGCCCCTCCCACCATCCCTGCCATGCCTGCGACGGCGAAGGCCGCCGGGCTGATGCTGATTCCGGGAAGCAAATGCTGCAAGAGAACACCGAACGCCCCTCCCGAGGTTGCGCCGAGGAAAAGGGCCGGAGAAAAGATCCCTCCGGATCCGCCGGACCCGAGGGTAATGCATGTCGCCAGGAGTTTCAGGAAAAAGAGCAGCACCAGCAGGTGAACCGCCGTCAGCTGTCCTGTAAGGACGTCCTGGATTGCTCCATAACCAACACCATCCACATAGTAATGACCTGTGGTGAGCAGTATGCAATACATCAACAGGCCGACGCCCAGCATGCCTCCTGCGTGACGGAGATACAGATTACTCCCTCCATATTTATTGAAAAAATCCTCAAAAAAATAGAGTGAGCGGATATAGAGCATCGAAGCGAAGCCCATGGACACGCCCAGAACCGCATACGGAATGAGCAGCCAAGGATCGAGGGGGAGAAAATAGGGTTGTTGCAGCGCCGGAATCACAAAAGCGGGATGAACACCGAAGAACAACCGGCCGATGTACGTGGCAGTAACCGTTGCCAGTGCAACCGGTACGAGGGTGGTGACGCTTACCTCATGCAAAAGAAGCTCGACAGCGAAGAGCAGTCCGCCTATGGGCGTGTTAAAGGTGGCGGCAATTCCGGCGCCTGCCCCGGCCGCGATCAGCGTGATGCGCTGCTTTGGCGTCATCGGGAATATCTGGCTGATTGTTGAACCGAAAGCAGAGCCGATCTGGGCGATAGGTCCCTCACGGCCTACGGAACCACCGGTACCGATGCAAAGCGCCGACGACAGGGCCTTGAACACGGCAACAACCGGTCGGATAACGCCCTTTCCGTAGTATATTGCATCCATGACCTCCGGCACTCCATGGCCCTTTGCCTCAGGTGCAAATTTTGTAACCAGAAAGGTGACGATGACGGATCCGAGTACCGGCACAAGGATTACGGCGGCCCCCCAGGGACTGACTGAGGTATGCTGATTCGCGTCATATGTTAAAGAAAGCCTGCCCAGAAATGAGAGGTTGTGCACAAAAGCAATCAAAGCTCGAAAAAACAGTGCTCCAAACCCGGCAATTATACCTGTTAAAACAGCAAGAAGCAAAAACCCCAATCGTCGCATTGGGGGTATGATTACATCAAGTGCCGAGCTGATAATGACCTCCTTACATGATTAAAATTGGAAGGCCTCTTTGCGTCACCATTCTTTATTCTCCGCAAATGATTCTGATGGACTCGGCCTGCTCGCTGATGCCCTTCTGCAAGGCCTCATGGTTGTATGCTGTGATGACATCGCGACGCTTCAGCATGCCGACGACCCATCTGTTTTCCAAGTCTTCAACGACAGGAATCTCCTCGATATCTTTCAGATGAAAGAGCTCCATTGCCCTAAAAAGGGTATCGTCCGGGGTGAGCATGATGACGTTTCTATTGCAGATTGCCCCGACCAGGTAGCAGACCCGATCCTCCTTTTCCCTGTGCAGCAGATTCTTGATGTCCTGCATGGAAACAATCCCCGTCATTTTGCCGGAATCGTCGACAACCGGGAAATAGAATTCGCTCTTTGCCATCCTGAAAATTTCAAGGAGATGGTTTATGTTGGCCATCTCGCTGATGAAGTCGACGTCTTCGGTCATAGCCACGCCGACCCGCAGAGATTTCATGATCGCCACCTCCCGGCCTTCGTGAATATTGATGCCTTCCCTGGTGAAGTCGACAGTATCTATTGAATCCGCATATATTTTCTTCGCCACCATCGTTCCGATGATGGAGGTAAGCATGATGGGGACAATAATTCGGTAATCCCCCGTCATCTCAAAAAGCAGGAAAATTGCGGTCATCGGGGCATGAATGGATGCGGCCAGGAAGGCTCCGATGCCTACTGTCGCATAAGCACCTGGATCCGATGTCACAGCAGGGAAGAGGCCGTGTACTATATAGCCGAAGGACGCCCCGATCATGGCGCCGATAAAAAGGGCCGGAGCAAAAACACCACCGGACCCCCCTGAGCCCAGAGTCACGGATGTGGCAAGGATCTTCAAAAAAATAAGAGCAAAGAGGACCCAGGGGACTCCTCCGCTGTGCAGGACATCCTGAATAAAATCATAGTGGTCTCCCATAACCTGGGGGAAACTTATGCCGATAAAACCGACCAGCAGCGCACCGGCTATGGGTTTCAATTGCGGATGGATATTAAAGCCTGCATACTTATCTCTGATGAAATAAAAAACTCGCGTATTTAATACTGCCAGGGCTCCGATTATAACCGCCATCACCATATAAAGGGGGATCTCGACGTAGGGGTTGACCATGTGATAGCTGGGAATGCTGAAGGCCGGGTTTTCTCCAAAATAGGCGCGAGAAACCACTGTGGACAAGGCGGAGGCGACAACCAGTGCCGCAAAGGATGAGATCTCGTAGGTTCCGAGCAGCACGATCTCCGAGGCAAAGAAGATCCCGGCAATGGGGGCATTGAACATCCCGGCAATACCAGCGGCGCAGCCGGCGGCAATATAAACTTTCATGCGATTGCCGGAGACCCGAAAGAGTTGGCCAACCTGAGAGCCCATGGCTCCGCCGATCTGGGCAATGGGACCTTCGACTCCCGCCGAGTTGCCGGTGCCTATGGTTAAGGCGGTGGAAAGTATTTTCAGGATAATGGTCCTGGCCTTGATTACTCCTCCCTCCAGGTTGACCTTACGAATGAATTTGGTGAAACCATAGCCGTTTACCTCTCCAGGAAAAAGGAGCGATAAAGGGATCAGAAGCACCATTCCGGCCACGGGAATCAACGGAAGAAAGATCAGATGCCATCCTCCCTTATCGATGCCGAAAAAAGAGGAGCCACCGTCAAAGATGAACCTGTGAACAAGGCTGACCGTCGACCGGAAGAGGAGGTTCAGGACACCGGCTGTGAGTCCGATGAAAGAAGCTATGGCGATCATCCGGGTGTTTTCACCCGGGATGAGTCTCTGTAGACTGATTTTCATGTCTTTTCAGGGAAAAGACAGCGCACTACAGTGAATTGTTCAAGGAAGAAGTCATCGGTCATGTCGGTGTTCCCTGGTAGCTTCCGGGTGGTTCCTCCAAGTAAATTACGCATTGCAAACTTCGTACTGTCTGACCAAACTCTCAAGTTGTTGTGCAATGAACGATACCCTGTGGACCTGACTACGACTATTTTCACTTTTCAATTGAGAAACACTGCTTGCCAGAGTCTCGGGCGAATCTACCTGCAAAACGGTGCAGGAAACTCCTTTAGGCACGATCTTTTTTATCAGGCCTTTCAGAACAGCCTTTGGACCGACCTCGATAAAGGTATCGACCCCGTCGTCGAGCATGCGGGTGATAAGTTCGAACCATCTGACTTTGGATGCTATCTGCCGTGCCATCATCGCCTTGATGGCTTTCGTATCCCATTCAGGCGCAGCCGAGACATTGAAATAGATCGGATACTCGGGCTTTCTGAACTCAACCTCTTCCAAAAAACGGGTGAAATCAGGGACTGCACCGGCCACAAGCGGGCTGTGATTGGCAATGCGGACATTCAAGGGAACCACCCTCGCCCCCCGCTCAACCGCAATGGCGCTGATCACGTCCAGGGCATGATCATCGCCTGATATAACGGTCTGCTGGGCGGTGTTATGGTTGGCCAGGGCTACAGCGCCCGGCCCATCGTAGGCGGAGATAAGCTTTTCGACATCCGTGAGGCTCAATCCCACCACCGCCCGCATGCCGCCAGGAAATTTCTGGCCTTCCCTTTCCATCAGCGATGCACGCTTGGAGATCAGACACATGGCATCCTCCAGCGAAACCACCCCTGCGGCATAGAGAGCGGTATATTCACCAGCACTATGTCCGGCAAAACAACTCACCGGCAGATCATGGCCCATAGCTTTGCGTAAGGCACACCAACAGATCAGATTGGTCACGGTTATAGCAGGCTGGAGATGAATGGCGCGGCTCAGTTCTTCCATGGGGCCATCATTGCAGAGCTTCCCTAAAGGATAATCACTGAGAAATTCAGCCTCTCGCATAATGTGCGCACAGTCGGGATCGGCTTCAATGAATTTCTGCCCCATGCCTAAATACTGTGAGCCCTGACCAGGGAAAAGAACCGCTATCTTCATAGATTACTCCTTATTATTTTTAAGACTTCTTGTTTTCTTCAGTGCAACTAACAGCCAAAAGTCACTCAAGGCCTGAAGGCTTTTCCGGGTTGGTCTTATTTAAAGCCATTTCCTGATTTGCTCCGTCTGGGACATCAAGCCTCTTCATGGCCACGCCCAAGGTTTTATCCTGTACCGAAGATTGGACACGGACAGAGCCTAAGCCTTCTCCAAGCAGTCTGCCTGCTCTCCACTCAGGTTCAAAGCAATTATGGTGCCATAATAGGGGTATGCATAGAATGTCGATAAATCAGCAATATCATAAATATAACATCGCGGTCTCGTCTCATTTTGAGACTATCGGTCTCACTATTAAACATTTATGGGGTAATGTCGCGAAAGGTAAGGGGGCAGAAAGTTGGAGTTTGGTTAGGTTCAGGAAGGTAGGACGCGGGGGGGGGGGGGGATCGCAGTCGGAAGTTTTAAGACAGGATCTCCAAGATCAAGATTCGCCTGCATGAATTCCCATCTTTTTGAGTAAGGTGATAATTGTTGCTCTCTGCACAGGTTTATTGAAATATCCGCAGGCGCCTAATGCCAATGCCTTATCTTTGACGTCATGACTTCCATAGCCTGTTAGTAGAATTACAGGTGTCCCAGGTCTATGAGCTTTAGCATATTGAAGAATCTCATACCCTTCGTTTCCTTCCGGATGTGAGAGTTTTAAATCGGTTATGATAGCGTTAGAGCTATTGTCTTTGATCGGGCGATGACCTCTTCCAAATTTATAACCATCAACTTTGCCGACCGAGCCCTGCCGCAACTTTCTGTAGGAAAATACAAGAGCATCCTCATCTTCGACAATGAGAATACGCTGGCTGTCTTCATAAATTATATTGCATTTTCGAGCACTCCTTCATGTCGATGTCTTATCATAATTGATTATTTCCTTGATCATCATTACTCCTTCTTTTTCCGGTGATCAGATATCGCGCAGCGAAAGAGCGATCCGCCTTCTTTTTGCATCCACGTCAAGTACACGCACCTGTACCTGCTGCCGAACCTTAACAATTTCGGCCGGATCCTTAACGTAATGATCGGCCAGTTGACTAACATGGATAAGGCCATCCTGATGAACACCGATATCCACAAAGGCCCCAAATTTGGTCACATTGGTCACAATGCCGGAAAGGCGCATCCCGACCTCCAGGTCATCCAGTTTTTCAACTCCCTGGGTAAAGGAAAAGGCTGCAAAGGATTGTCGCGGATCGCGCCCGGGTTTGCCGAGTTCGGCCACAATGTCAAGTAAGGTCGGTAACCCGACCTCATCATCAACATATCGACCAGGTTTGATCTGCTGCCGCAGTGATTCATTTTGCATGAGATCTGGTACGGCGCAACCACAGTCTTTAGCCATTTGCTTTACTGTTTCGTATCGTTCCGGATGAACACCCGAACGATCCAGCGGGTTTTCACCATCGTGGATCCGTAAAAAACCGGCGCATTGCTCAAAGGCTTTTTTCCCAAGGCGAGGAACCTTCAAGAGTTGACGCCTCTCGGTAAACGGACCATTCTCGCTTCTGAATGCGAAAATATTGGATGCCAGCGTTTCTCCAAGTCCGGAGACAAAAGTAAGGAGTTCCTTGCTTGCGCTGTTCACCTCGACGCCAACTTTGTTCACACAACTGATCACCACGTCTTCCAGGCTCTGTCTGAGCGATTTTTGATTGACATCATGCTGATATTGACCGACGCCTATTGCTTTGGGATCCAGCTTGACCAGTTCCGCCAGGGGATCCTGTAATCGTCGGCCTATGGAGACGGCGCCGCGGACGGTGATGTCGTGATCGGGAAATTCTGCGCGGGCTACCTCCGAGGCGGAATATATGGAAGCGCCGCTTTCATCGACCATTGTGATAAGCACCTCCGCAGGAAGGTCTAATGCACGGACAAACGATTCCGTCTCCCTGCTGGCCGTGCCATTGCCGATGGCGATGGCCTCAATATCGTAACGTTTACAAAGTCGGATCACCGTTTGAGCGGCTTCTTCCTGTTGTTTTTTGGAGAGAGTCGGATAAATTGTGGTAAAATTCAGCAACTCTCCCTGCCTGTCGAGACAAACCAATTTTGCGCCGGTCCGAAATCCCGGATCCAGAGCCATGGTGCGTTTTTGACCCAGCGGTGAGGCCAGCAGCAATTCACGCAAGTTTTCTGAAAAAACAGAAATGGCCTCTGTGTCGGCCTGTTTTTTTAATTGACCTCGAAGTTCATTTTCCAGAGAAGGAGCGAGCAATCGCCTGTAGCTGTCTTCAACGGCACGCGCCACCTGTTGTCCTGAAAAGCTATCGGAACGTATATACTGACGGTGCAGAATCTCCAAAGGCTCAGCCTCTGGAGGTCGAAATGTGAGGCTCAATACTTTTTCATTTTCACCCCGGAACAGGGCAAGCAATCGATGGCCCGGCACCTTGGCGCTTGGCTCCTGCCAATCAAAATAATCCCTGAATTTACTCCCGGACTCTTCCTGGCTTTTAACTGCTTTTGAGGTGACGATTGCCTTCCGGTGAAAAACGGTTCGGAGCAGTGAACGGGTAGAAGCATCTTCACTGATCCATTCCGCAATGATATCACGGGCACCGTTCAAAGCCTCCTCAACCGTCGTTACCTCTTTATCTTTATTAACAAATGCCTCCGGTTCCACCTTCTGTTTATCCTGCCTCAAGAGTATTTTTGCCAATGGCTCCAAACCCTTTTCCTTGGCCACTTGAGCTCGGGTCCTTCGTTTGGGACGGAAGGGCAGGTATATATCTTCAAGACTTGCGAGATCGGGAGCAGTATTGATAGCCTTCTGCAGGTCATCATTCAACAGGTCTCGCTCACCAAGTGAAACAAGAATAGCTGTGCGGCGCTTTTCTAAATCGGCCAGTTCACCTCTGCGATCGCGAATTGCTGCAATTTGCACCTCGTCAAGAGAGCCAGTGGCCTCTTTACGATATCGAGAAATAAACGGAACCGTAGCGCCATCGTCCAGCAGTACAGCCACGGTCTTCACCTGCTCGACCCTGATATGCAGTTCATCGGCAATGATCTGTGAATACTGTTGCATCATATCTTTCCAAAATCCTCAGAGCTACATTTACTCTCATATCACCATGGTTAGGCCCGTAAGGCGGGAGGTGGGAATCGCTATGGCAACGGCTGATAACGCTTGAGCATTTCAAGGGTCCGGGACCATGCATCGCTGGAGTCATCGGCACGGTAAGCGCCTATTGGTTCTCCATTGGCACCCGTTTCCAGATTGAATCCATGGTTGGCGTTAGGGTAGACCACAAGTTCAAACGGCATCTTCCTGGCTTTCGCAGCCATCTCCAGAGCCTGTGCTGTCTCAAGCACACAACAGTCCTTGTATCGGTCAAGTCCCCCCGCCATTACGAGGATGGGGACCTGGAAGTGATCGACCAGCACGTTGATTCGGTTTGCCCACGTACGGGTGTACGGATAGTAGGCCACCACCATGGAAACAATATCTGGCATATTCGCGGCGTTATAGAGGGCACCTCCGCCACCCAATGAAAATCCGATCACTGCCACCTTGCCCGGAACCGCGCTGGGAGAATGCTGCGCCTGGTTGATCGTTTGCTTCAAATTACCTGGCCCCGAAAGCTCAGAATTGAGGATGTCCCTACCGTTGACCAATACCGTGTAATAGCCAAGTTCGGCTAGTTTCATCGCGTAAGTCCGATACGACGTGGGACCGGTATACCCTGAAATCACGATTATTATGGGGCCGGGTTTTCCATTAGCCGGAGCATAGACCGTTTGAGCAGGGCCTTCCGGATACACAGCTGTTGTTATGCCATCTGCCGCGAAGGCCAAAGGAGCAATGGCGATAAACATAAGTCCAATTGACAGTGCTCTTAGAATTTGTATGAATCGATGCCGCGGTATCTCGCGATAATCAGTAGACGCTTCCATAAATCCAGTACACCCGTAGAATTGCACTTTTATGTGGTGCAGGTCAGTCACCGTTCGGAGAATTACATTGCCAGGTGATAGTATCTGTTCAGATCAAACAAACCGGAATGGATGGGATCCTCCTTTCGAAAGCGGTTCTGGAACCAGTCATATTCCTGCCAGAAGTTTTTCGAGGCCCGGTTCACCCCATATTTTTCAAGCTGCCGGATGTCCTGGGGGCTGTTGTCGAAATTATGGAGCAGAGAGAAGAAATCCGGCAGGTCAGCTTCTTTCACATCAAAAAAGTAGTTCGGATACGATCCGATAAATCCAGGAAAGAATTCAATCTGATCCTTGGAGTGATCCTCAGTAAAATTGTCGCCGATAAAGAATCTGACATTATTATGCCAGCGATGGACCACCATCGATACGACCTTGTCATTGTTGTCGGGCATGCGTATGCGGATAAAAGCGACATTGGCATTGTGGTCATTGACGAATCTGACAAAGGCGGTTCCCGGAGCTGAAACAGCTAGAAATCCTTGAATATAATCCTTCATATTCAGGTAGTGGTCGGGCAGGGGCGGATAGTCCTCACCTGCTGCCCTATAATTATACGGATCAAAGTTTATACCGGTTTCCCGATTGAAATGCCCGCGCACAAGCCCTTCGAGAAACTCGCGTTTCGGGTCTTCGCTTCGAAAGCGTATCCCAGCCGGCATGGGGGAGGGGTAATAACCCGTCCCCTGGACGTCTACATTTTTATACCAGCCGGCCATGGTCTTTTCGCGAATATCCGCGGGCAGAAAATCCAGAAAATAGGATTCCCCTTCGATGCGAAGCTCATCCATATACAGACGAACCCCCAATTGATGGTTGATGTTTCCGAAAACATCAAAACCTGCGACAAGGGAATAATAAATCCGCTCCAAGAGCGGGAAATCAACCACCCACATGGTCCGGGGAAGATTGCCCAATACGCCTTTGTACACGGAAGCACTGTCGAAATGGCGGAACACAGTTAATATTGGGGCATCCTCATTTCTACCGCCTTTCCAAATCGCATTCATATCCAGACCCTCGGGATAGGAGGAGGCGTAGAGGTCCTGCCGGGCCCGATAGAAGTCTCCGGCAGCCTGATGATATCTTCCGGTCTGGTAGGCAAAGGGCCGGGCGTTGCTGCCTTCCTCCGTGGGCATCTTCAGATCGGCCAGATGCTTATTCAGGAAGTCCGGAGACCTGACGGTCAAATCATGGTCGGGATCTACGAACATCAGCCAAAAATGATCTTGGATGACATCAAGGGCAATCTGTCCCTTGCAGACCGGTCCGCGTATGAAGGTCATGATGATATATTCAGCGTTGTCCAGAAGAAAACAGTATCGGGCATGCGGAGGAATCTGGGCAAAGGACGCAAAGGGGTTTGCGCTCAATTCGGGATCATAGCCAACCATGTGCGGTTCCTGTTCCCACTGCGATTCGATGAAAAGTTCCTGAAAACGGGTGAGCGCCCTGTCGTTCAGTTCGAAAACCATATGGGTCTTGTGGACGATCGTGGAATGGATTTTCTGGAAACGGTAAGAGAAGGACGCAGTGCCCGGATCATCGTACGGGCGAAGAGAAGGAATCACCTCAATCGGCAGACCGGGAGCGGTTGTCGAGCGGACAAGCTGATAAAACTCAAGCTCATTTCCTGATGAGAACCAGATGTCGGCAAGAAAAAGGTGCTCATACAGATACCTGGCCGTCATCCGGTGTTTCGGGTCTGATTTATTCAGAAATGCCTCCCATTTTGCAATCTCTGGGATGGTTTTTTCACCCGGACTATTGAGAACCTTAACCTGATCCGGGCTTGGTCCATGAGCTCCCTGGGCTAGCCAACCGGCTATGAGCTGGAATTCATCTTCGCTAAGAGGCGGAAAGCCAAACGGCATGCCTTTGTTCGGATGCTTTTCCAGAAAAACCCCGAGCTCTGCCCTGTCTTTTGCGCAGGTAAGGTCCTTCTCCGGGAAATAATTCCCTTCGATTTCCGGATGGTGCATCTTGTGAGAGATCAGTTGGAGCATCAGGGAATCGTTATACGGACCCTTGCTTTCGCTTTCCGTGACACTGAAGAACCCCTTTTGCCGCCATTCAGCTGTATCCTTGGCATCGATAAAGAGACGGGTCGGATCCATGGCCCGCAGGCGTTCCCCGTCATAAACGGGCTGTTTAGTGGCCCCCCGATCTACACCCTCGAAGGAACTGAGCTTCAATTGACAGGGAGAATTGTAACAGGAGTGGCAGACGACGCAACGCCGCTCAAGGACCGGCTTGACCTCCTTCTCGTAATCGATCTGCCGTGCTGGCATGTGAACCTCAACCGGCGGCAGAGGGGGGGAGACACAGCCTGCAAGAATCGCAGGAATAACAATAATGAGTAACGAAATCCATTTCATCATTCACTTCTCCTGTCGAGAGAAATCCTTAGAAACCGAATACAAACCGGCGCAGATCCCCAGCACGTGAGGCCATGTTGAACGGCCAGTTAGATGCTGGTTCACCCCATATCCCGTCTGTCGCCCCAGAAGCTATTGGCCTGGGCAAGGCCCAGCGGTGCTTTGCCCTGTGTAGGCCAGATACCAATCTCCGCCCGAATAGTCCCAAGTCTCCCAAGGCCAATCCTGCACAGTTCCCTTCTCTGGATCAGCTATGTCCAGACGTATCTGCACGATTGTTCTAGCTTCATGACGTCTCATCATTTGTTCAGCAGATCTGCATGCCCCTACGAAGGGGATGATATTCAAAATGAACGTATTATTCGAGAAATATTTTCTTGGCCATCAAAAGATCTTTCCAGTATCTCTGGACTGACAGATAGGAAATATCTTCACTTCTTAATAATCGGCCATCAGGGGTATTACATGCCTGCAATCAGCCATTCTAAGACCTGCCATTAATATGTTTTAACCATTCATACTGAAATTAGACCGAATGGTTTAATCTGTCTATAATAAAAAACCTTATAAAATTAATCCAATAGCTCACCGGCAATAACGCTGTATAAAGGTGTCGGGAAAAAAAGAGAACAAGTGTATGTGAGTAATAACGTAACTTCGCTTTTCTAAGAGTATAAGCCCCCTGATCTATTTGAAAGAGAGACTTGACATTGGAAACCGGTGAAATTTCGAGTTTGTTGCCCACAAAATGTGTTGGGGCTGCCCGTGAATTATAGTATCGGGCAATAAAGAAATGGCTTCGAATAATTGAACTGCCTGTCGAATTTTCCGGTGCCGCTTCTCATTTTTTTTCGCTGCTAACTCTCCCCTAATTCTTCCATGTTATAGTTTCTATGGAAAAGCGAACTACCGAGTAACTAATTATAAAAGGAAAACGTATTATGAAACGCAACGTATATCTGATCGCACTTGCAGTACTTTCCTCAACCGCTTTTGGAAGAGCCTACGCCGTAAACGTCATGGGAAACGATGCCCTGGCTATCCAAACAGCAAAAATCAGCCTAACGCAAGCTATCGTAGCTGCCGAGCAAAACGCCGCCGGCAAAGCCTCCCGAGCTGAATTTGAAAAACATAAAGGCCAATGGGTCTTTGTTGTCGAAGTGGTCAGTAATAAGAAGGTCATGGATGTGAGGGTGGACCCTGAAAGCGGCAAGGTGCTCGCTGCCACGGAAGATGAGGCCGACCGCGACAACAAACACGACAAAGAGGATTAAACGCTAAACCATTGGCTCAACCGGGGGGAGATCTGTCCGCAGGTGTTTCACAAGAACCTTATAAAAGATATCAAGAGATGTCTATGAATACCAACATCCGAGAAGACGCTAGAAAGATGCTTAACAAAGTTCCGGAGGTCACAGCCCTTTTCTGGATAATCAAAATGATGTCCACCACGGTGGGTGAGACGGCAGCTGATTTTCTAAACACCGATCTACATTACGGACTTACTGGGACATCAGCGATAATGGGAGCGCTCCTTGCTATCGCCCTGTTATTTCAAATTCAGGCAAGGCGTTACGTCCCATGGCTTTATTGGACGACTGTCGTATTCATCAGCGTATTCGGAACGCTCATTACCGACAATCTGAGCGACAAACTTGGTGTGCCCTTAGCGCTTTCAACCGGTGCGTTCAGCGTAGCCCTGATAGTCACGTTTGCCCTTTGGTATAACAGAGAAAAGACGTTGTCAATTAAGGCTATTGACAGCCTCAAGCGTGAAGCTTTTTACTGGCTGGCCATTCTTTTCACTTTTGCTCTGGGTACGGCTGCCGGTGACTGGGTGGCCGAGGGTTTGAGCTTGGGTTACGCCAATTCAGCTTTGCTGTTTGGCGGGCTGATCGCGGTAACGGCATGCGCCCATTATCTTTTCAAAATTGACTCCATCTCATGTTTTTGGATTGCCTATGTGTTGACCCGTCCCTTCGGTGCCTCCTGCGGCGACCTCTTATCGCAGCCTGCCAGCAGCGGAGGCCTCGGGATGGGCACCACTAGGACAAGTGAAATCTTTCTGATAACCATAATCGGCTTGGTCTCATATCTGTGCTGGGAGGATAAAGGAAAGAGCATAGAACCATAGGCGAATGCTGCATAAATCCCGTAGACTTGCTCCGGATTCTTTCGCACTGTAGATCATATTGAGGTGTAGCCGCCACTCAATAGGGTGAAAAATCAGCGCAGCAGGGTCCATATCAAAGGATCTTGGATATGTTCGCAGCATCCTTTTTTATTCTGCATTTAAGTCTGCTGGATACGTTTGATGAATTTTCATGTTATTGGAGGATATAAATGAAAATAAATGTAATAATGACAGGCGCTTTTCTGATAGTGTGCATTGTTGTCAGCGGATGCGCCGAAAACCATAGAACATCCGTATTACCGCTTACCTCTACCGATAATACCGTCTTTCGGGAGACTTCAGGTTCAGATGACAGGAGTGCTATGGCAATAACGGACATCTCTTTTTCTGTGAAGAACAATTCCTCCCGATTTATGAATATTTACAACAAATATAGCAATCCGCCATTTCAATTGTTGTTGCGAATCGACGGCCAGACAATGATGATCGAGTCTGAACCGGTTCTGGAGGACAATTCGCCCATAAATTCCAGCAAACCGGAAAGTGGCAAGGGGTGGCGGTATACGTTTAAAAAGCGAATTGCTATTGTTCCAGGCAGGCATACGGTATTGTTCGATATTCCCGTTGAGGGCGTGACTATAAAAAGCGATTTGGAGTTGCATGCCGGCGCTAATACGGTCACTGTAATTCCTGTATATAAAAAGAGATCGATTCGACCATATAACGGACGGAATTTTACCGCCGGTATTGCTGCGTTGGAAATATCAGCAAACTGAGTCTTGGATTGGATAGAAAACGGTTGAAAGAGTTGTATGAGGTAAGCGGTGAGATCGTGATTTCGAGGGGCAAAAAATGGAGAGCCCACAGACCACGGTAATTGGCCAAAAGACAATGTGGAACAAAATGCGAAATTGTCAAGGCCTGTTCCGTTCCATAACAATTGTTATGTCCTTAGCCGTGACGTTGCGAGCGGCAACTCAAACTGCCATGGCCGAAGAATTGATCTCTGCAGGAATACCCATGCGGGAGTATGCCGCGTCGGCCCCGGAAACAGCATCCGCCGGGATTTGGGAACGGGCAAATTTTCAGGGCGGTATAGGTGGAGTTCGAACTTTTCTCGGGAGCCATGGGATTACCTTCAGCTTGACTGAGACGAGTGAGGTATTAGGAAATCTGGGTGGCGGCCAGCTCCGAAATTCCGACTACGACGGTCTGACGACTATGACGTTTAGCCTGGATACCGGGAAGGCCTTTAATGCGCCGGGTGGGACATTGAATATCAGTGCCCTGCAGATTCACGGTCGCAGTCTCAGCACCGATAACCTTAAAAATCTTCAGGGGGTGAGCAGTATTGGAGCGGATGGATCTTCGCGCCTCTGGGAGCTTTGGTTTCAGCAGACGATCCCCGGTAGCACAGTTGACCTGAAAATTGGCCAGCAGAGTATCGATCAGGAATTCTTGACCAGCCAATACTCCAGCCTCTATCTGAACCCGGTGATGGGTTGGCCGAATGTGGCATCGGCTGATCTGTATGCCGGAGGGCCTGCCTATCCCCTGTCCACGCTGGGGATACGTTTGCGGGGACAGCCGACCGGATCACTCAAGCTGTTGGGCGGCGTGTTCGACGACAACCCACCGGGCGGTTCCTTCAACGACGATTCCCAACTCCGGGGCAATGAAGCCTCCGGTGTGCTTTTCAGCCTGAAAACCGGAGCTCTCATTATTGGTGAGCTGCAATATGAAATCAATCCGCCATTGGATGAAAAGGAGGGCACGCTCGTTGCCGGAACCGGTATGCCCGGCGCCTACAAGATGGGCGCCTAGTACGATACGGGGAATTTCCCCGATCAAAGGATTTTTCGGGGGGCGGCCAGCCCCGTTCGCAGTGTCGAACAGTTCTTCGAGGTAACGTATCAATACCAGGTTGCCCCATGGTGGATCGTTCAGCCGGATCTTCAATATATCATCAATCCAGGGGGAGGGCTGTCCCATCCTACCGATCCCCCAGAACGGATCGGCAATGAATTGGTCGTAGGGATGCGTACCACAATCACCTTTTAAACGCACGGAGCAGGGTGACCACAGAAAACGGGTGGAGTTGGGTTTATCCGTCTAATATTAAACAAGAGAAATGGAGAAGGTCATATGAACGGCAAAGGAGCAAACACATTGAGCAAAGTTCCAGAGCTTACTCTCATCTTCTGGGTTATAAAAATTGCGGCCACTACGCTGGGTGAAACCGGTGGCGACTCGGTGTCCATGTCGATGAATCTCGGATACCTTGTCGGCACAATTATTTTTGCAGCAGTATTTTTTTCAGTTGTGGTCGCCCAGATAAAAGCAAAGGAGTTTCATCCGTTGCTTTACTGGACAACGATTATTGCAACGACAACAGTGGGGACGACTCTGGCGGATTTCGCCGATCGCTCCCTTGGTATCGGGTATGCCGGGGGATCATCCTTGCTATTCGTCCTCTTGATGGGTTCCCTGGCCGCCTGGTTCTGGTCGCTTGGAACAGTCTCGGCCGACTCTGTTAGTTCAAATAAGGCGGAAATGTTTTATTGGATGACAATAATGTTTTCCCAGACCCTGGGTACCGCACTCGGCGATTGGACGGCAGATACAGCCGGGCTTGGATATGAAGGAGGCGCGGTGGTGTTCATCATCCTTCTTGCCGTAATTGTTGCAGCGTATTACTGGACCAGGATATCTCGAACCCTACTCTTCTGGGCTGCGTTTATCCTGACACGTCCCCTCGGGGCTGTAGTCGGCGATTTTCTTGACAAACCGCTCCGGAATGGCGGGCTTGCATTAAGTCGGTATTCTGCTTCTGCGGCACTTTTTGCATTTATTCTCGCTTGCATATTGCTCTTTCAGCAAAGGGCAGCAAGGCAATCACACTAACATGAAAATCGCCCAATGACCCTCATTGCCTCCCAATCCTGGTGCTGACTTTTACAAGAGAAGCCTTTAGTAATATTTTACCGTTATGACTATTGTCTATTTTTCAGATCAGTATTGGCCTTCCATCAGCGGAGTTTCGGTATCGGTTGATGCCTTTAAAAAGCAGTTATGTCTTATGGGGCGCCGTGTGATACTATGCGTGCCCGATTATCCGGGCGCTGATGTCTATGATCAGAACCAACAGGTTAAAGATGTATACCGTTTTCAGTCTCATAAGATAGCATTCAACGACGAGAACAGGTTGGTATGCAGGTCTGAAAGGAAGAAGATATTCGCCTTGCTCGACTCTCTGCAGCCGAAAATCATTCACGTCCATACTGAGTTTGCTTTAGGTATGATAGGCACCAGTTATGCAAAGAAACGGAAAATCAAGCTGGTAATGACTGCACATACAAATTGGGAAGACATTGTCGAACATTATATTCCTGTCATTCCTACCGGTATTGCTCATTTGTTGTGCCGTTTATATATGCGGTTTATTTACAATAAATCAGATGTTCTGGTTGTGCCCACCTCAATAATGGAACTCTTATTGGGGCTCTATTTTGTGAAAAGGCCCATCAGGGTTATTCCCACCGGGATTGATATGTGTATTTTTAATGGAGAAACACAGCCTACTTGGCAAGAACTTAAAGAAAGGTTTCCCATTCTTAATGGGAAAAGGGTCCTCTTCTTTGCAGGGCGATTGGGAAAGGAGAAAAATATTCCTTTCCTCATTGATGTTCTCGCAAGTCTGGTGCCATTTTATAAAAACCTGATACTGGTCATCAGTGGAGATGGTCCGGCCAGAGCAGATTTTGAAGAATATGCCAAGAACGTGGGAGTTGCTCATTCGGTACTTTTTACTGGCTATATAGAGAGGAATAACTTGCAACAATTTTACAGTCTGGCGGAGGTTTTTGTTTTCGCATCTAAAGTTGAAAGCCAGGGGATGGTCGTCCTTGAAGCCATGGCCTGTGGAACTCCTGTGGTTGCCATTGGTAAGATGGGCACCCGAGAAGTGATGGGCGGTGATTCGGGGGGCTTCATGGTTGACGATGATAAACATGAATTCGCGGAGAATGTGCAGGTATTGTTGAACAACCCTGAAATTCGCCACGCTAAAGCAGAAAGGGCAAGACGGCATGCCGAATCATGGGGAGTGGAGGTCCAGGCCAAAAAAATGCTGAAACTCTACAGAAAATTGTTAGAAGAAAGATAGGGTTCATATTTGCAATCGAGTTCCTGAAATTTCCCGAATATTTGATATCGTGATATAACTTTCCGCTGGACGTTTTCAGCATGGCATTGGTAGGTTTGGCCCATTCGAGGAAGAACAGTGCTCGGGTGGACCAGTGATCGGCTTTTTCAGGTAATATCTGCCGGCTTACGCTGAAGAGTCCGGGATCGAAGACAAATCAACATGTGCCTGGGGAGATCGATGCGTATATTGTTGGTTGAAGATGATAACATGATCGGTGAGGGAGTATCCGTTGCTTTAAAAGATGCGGCTTATGCCGTAGATTGGGTGAAAGATGGTGAAGCAGCCGAACAAACGCTCAAATCAGGAGAGCACCAGGCCGTCCTCCTTGATCTCGGCCTTCCCAAACGCGATGGTCTGGATGTACTGCAACACCTGCGAAAGGTCGGGAGCAAGATTCCAGTGATCATCATTACCGCCCGTGAAGGTGTGGAAGATCGGATCAGAGGACTTGACTTAGGGGCGGATGATTATCTCGTCAAGCCCTTCGATGTAAATGAACTGCTTGCCAGACTCCGGGCGGTTGTTCGCCGTCAAGGCGGTCAAGCTGCGCCGCTGCTTACAAATGGCACTATAAGCCTTGATCCATCTACCCATAAAGCTATGTGCGGTGAAATTGTGGCTGACTTGAGTACACGGGAGTTCGCCTTGCTTCATGCACTTTTGCTGCATCCAGGCAGAATTCTCACCCGAACACAGATTGAAGAACATATCTATGGCTGGAACGAAGAGGTGGAAAGCAATGCTGTTGATTTTCTCATTCACGGAGTGCGCAAGAAACTTGGCGCCGAAGTCATCAAGAACGTGCGCGGCGCCGGCTGGATGGTGGAAAAATGATGATGAAGCGGTCACTTCAGCGGCGGCTTACGGTATTGCTCGGCGTAACCATTCTGGTTTCAGGTCTGCTTTCAGCTATAATTTCATTTATTCTGGCCTATGCCGAAGCTAAAGAATTTCAGGATGACACATTGCGGCAGATCGCTCTTCTGGTTTCGCGGAGCACCGAGACTTTTCCCGAAAACAAAGGAAATATTAAAGAGTATGCCTCCCTTGCTTTAAACGACACCGAGTCGCGAATAGGCGTAATTCATTTACCGGGTGATTCTCGTCCATCCTGGCTTGCGGAAAATTTATCTCCTGGCCTGCACACAATCAAAACAGGTGATGAGCGATTAAGAATTTTCCTGCGAAAAGACTTGTCAGGCAAAATAACGGTGGTGACACAGCCAACCGATACCCGAGACGAAATAGCGATTAACAGCGCGCTCCGTACATTTGTCCCTTTGTTGTTTTTTCTGCCGGTAATGGCCTGGCTGATCATGCATATTATTCGCGGTCAATTGGTACCGGTCAGAAATCTCACGAGCCACTTGGATCAACAGCCGACGGAACGTCCATATCCACTTTCCGACAAGGATATTCCAGACGAGATTATCCCTTTCGTGCATGCGATTAACCGTTTGCTGGAAAGGGTTGTCAAACTCATAGGGCAGCAACGCCGTTTCGTTGCCGATGCCGCGCACGAACTCAGGACCCCTCTTACCGCATTGTCGATACAGGTGCAAAACCTGCAACAGGCTGGATCTCTGGAAAGTATGAAAAACCGAATCCTGCCCCTACAGAACGGTATAGAGCGATCGCGAAAACTTACCGAACAACTCCTGAATCTTGCTAGAATCCAAGCGGGATTGCCGAAAGCTGCAACCGTCGATGTCTCGTCGATGTCACGCAACCTGATTGCAGAATACCTTCCCATGGCTGAGGCCAAAAACATTGATCTTGGACTCGACGAGACCGCACCGCTCACGCTATCCGGCGTCCCGGAAAACCTTCGTTTGATACTCAAGAACGCGTTAGAGAATGCGCTACTGTATACCCCCGCAGGAGGAGAGATTACGGTCAGGTTGTTATCTTCGGTTGATGATAGGGCAGGTTTTGAGATACTCGACAATGGCCCCGGTATTCCGGTCACCGAGCTGGAACGTGTATTTGATCCATTTTATCGGTTACCCGGCACAACCGGCGATGGCAGCGGGCTCGGACTAGCAATCGCAATGGAGGCAGCAGCCTCCCTGGGTGGAAGGGTGATCCTGATGAATCGGCTGGAAGGTCATGGACTGGTATTCCGCTATCTCCAGGGATGCAAAAACACGGCCTTGATTTCTTAGGAGGACATCAAGCTGAGCGACATGATCGCCATAATATTGTTCAAACAAAGGGATTCACTGCCGTCACCCCGTAACTCGTTGGCGTTCTTTCAGATGAAGTCCGCCAACGACGATGCTGATCCCGTCAATTCTGTCATTTTTGCGCTTAAACCTCTATTTGCACAAAACGGATAAAATTCTGTTTTAAAATGCCACTCCAGGTTCCGACCGCAAACTGCACATAGTCCTTTTTTTTATTCGATAGTCTTTTGCCGAAACTCAATCCAGTTTCGGAAGAAATAGCCGACGGGCGCGCTCCAGATATGGACAAGGCGGCTGAAAGGTGAAAATGCCAGCAGGGCCAGGGCGCTGACTATGTGAATCTTGTAGCCCAACGGGACATTGAGCATCAGGGCCGGATCGGGTGAAAAGGTGACAATGCCGCGAATCCAGGGGGCAATTGTGTCCAGGATGTAGTAGTCCTCGAAGAGGACGTTGTAGATACCGGCTCCGGACACGAAGATCAGGCCGAATAAGGTGATAAAGTCATTCTGGCTGGTGGTCAGTCTGATCCGCAGCACGGAGATTCTGCGGTAGAGGAGCAGCCCCAGGCCGATAAGTGCGGCAATGCCGGTCGCCATTCCGTTGTAGTGTGCGATAAATGTGTGGGTCTCGCCGTTGATGCCCATGGCATCGAGAAGGCGCTGCGGGATCAGGAGCCCGCCTGCATGCCCGAGAAGAACCAGAATCATACCCCAGTGAAAGACTGTCACCCCGAACAATAAGCGTTTCTTTTCCAGGAATTCACTGGATTTCGCATTCCATTCGTAGCGGTCGGTGAGATAGCGTGCGGCATGACCGAAGATGAAAATCGTCAGAGCGATATAGGGGAAAACCAAAAACACCAGCATATTGCTCAAATCCATATCAGCCCTCCTTGCTTAATTTTTCCGAGAAGCGCCTCCGCGGGGAGTGGAGAATATCGGCCGCCAGTGCGAGCAGTCCTGCATAGGGGTGGTTGTTTTTTTGCAAGCGCTCAGCCAGAACAGCCACTGTACCCAGGCAGGACCAGAGGATTTCAGCGCCTTCCAGTTCCTGGCTAAGTGTAAGGAATTCCAGAATCATAGGCAGATAATCCGGCAACTCGCCGACGGCGGCGTCGTAGCCTGCCCGGTGGTAGATCCACAAAAGTCCGGCCAGGGCCTTGCCCCGATCCTCGCTGTTACCCATCAGATGATAGCTCAGGTGCAGGCTGGTTTCCGGATCAAGATCAAAGGCCCTGGTGTAGATTTCCTGCAGCTCAATCGATGATTTGTCCTGCACATAGGATAAAAATTCCTGCAAGCGATCCCTCTGCGTATCATCTGTCATTGCCTTCACGATCCCGCCAAGTTCCGCAAGGTCGTCCCTCCATGAGGCGTCGGGATACTCAAGCAGGAAGGCCAGCAGTTTACACACCCTCAGTTCACTTTCGGTCATGGCATGGTCCTCAACTCACCGGCATTCAGGGAAACCGGAGCAGCCCTGCATGGTGTGCAGCGGGCTCCTGTCCGGATGGGAGGCCGTGGGGATGACGAACCGATCCTCAAGCCGGGCTATGGCCAGGAGGTCGTACATCTTCAGGATACTGTCGGGATCAAGGCCAACGGATGCCGCAATGGTCGCATCGGACCTGCCTTCCACCCGTAGCGACCGCATAAAGGCCCTGATCGCAGCCAACCGTCTCAGGGCTGTACGTACCGGTTTCTCGTCGCCCGCCGTCAGAAGATTGGCCAGATATTTTACCGGGATCCTGAGATTGTCGACAGCTGTCCTGATATCTTCACTCGCCGCAAGCGATTCCACCGGACTGAGAGGCGGGATATACCAGACCATGGGCAGGGTCCGGAACTCGGGATGCAGCGGTAATGCCAGTTTCCAGGTCTTGGCCAGCAGATAGACGGGCGACCGCCGGGCCGCAGCCATCACATGATCGGGGATGCCCTGGCTTTTGGCCGCGGCGATGGTTTCCGGCGCCGACGGATCGAGAAAGAGGTCAAGATGGGCCGGATAGACCTCCCTGTCTGCTTCGGCTGATGCGGCTTCATGGATGCGGTCGGCGTCGTAGAGGACCACCCCCACATAGCGGATGCGTCCGACGCAACTATGGGCGCAAAGCGTCGTCAGACCCGCCTCGAGCCGGGGATAGCAGAAGATGCATTTTTCGGAGCGGCCGGTCTTCCAGTTGAAGTAGACCTTTTTGTACGGGCAACCCGACACGCAGTGTCGCCATCCCCGGCATCGCTCCTGGTCGACAAGGACGATCCCGTCCTCGTCACGCTTGTACATCGCCCCGGACGGGCAAGAGGCGACACAGGCCGGGTTCATGCAATGCTCGCACATCCGGGGCAGGTAAAACATGAAGACCCGCTTGAAGGAAAGATAGACGGCGTGATCGATACCGTTGAAGTTGACGTCCCGCCCGCCGGTCTCGCAGACCCCTGCCAGGTCATCTTCCCAGTTTGGACCCCATTTGATATCCATGGATTCCCCGGTGATCTGGGATCGAGGATGGATCGAAGGCTGGTGTCTCTTCCTGGGCGCTGTGATCAAATTCTCGTAATCGTAGGTCCACGGCTCGTAGTACTCATCAATGACAGGAAGATTCGGGTTATGAAAAATGCGGGAGGCCTTATGGATGCGCCCGCCGGCCTTGAGGCGGAGTCCGCCCTTGCCCAGGATCCAGCCGCCCTTGTGCTGCGACTGGTTTTCCCACTCCCGGGGATAGCCGATGCCAGGCTTGGTCTCCACGTTGTTGAACCACATGTATTCGGCGCCCTTGCGGTTGGTCCAGACATTCTTGCAGGGGATGCTGCAGGTATGGCAGCCAATACACTTGTCCAGATTGAGCACCATGGACAATTGGACTTTAATCTTCATACCAATCCACCTCCCCGGCTTTACGAACCACAATCACCTCGTCCCGCTGGGACCCGACCGGACCGTAATAGTTAAAGCCGTAGCTGAGTTGGGCATAGCCGCCGATCATATGGGTCGGCTTGACCATGATGCGGCTCACACTGTTATGGGTGCCGCCCCGATGGCCGGAAAGCGGCGCCCCCGGCGTATTAATGAGACGCTCCTGGGCATGGTACATGAACGCCTTTCCCGGAGGGATCCGATGGCTGACCACGGCCCTTGCCATGACTACGCCGTTTTCGTTGAAGCATTCAAGCCAGTCATTATCGGCGATCTCGAGAGTCCGCGCATCCTCATCGCTGATCCAGATGGCCTCGCCGCCCCGAAACAGGGTGAGCATGACCAGGGTATCGGAATAGGTGCTGTGAATCGACCACTTCGAATGAGGGGTGAGATAGTTGAGGACCAGGGCCTTCCTCCCGTCCCGGTTCATTCCCGGTTTCATTTTGGTCAGCAAGTCGGCAAGACTGTATGTGCCATCATCCTTGGGCAGGTTTATGGGGGGGCGATACAGGGGAAGTCCCTCGCCAAAATCCAGCATCCAGGGATGGTCAAGGTAAAACTGGGCCCGGCCGGTGAGTGTCCTGAAAGGGACCTTTTCCTCGATATTGATGACAAAGGGCGAATACCGCCGTCTCTCCGATTCGATGCCGCTCCAGATGGGCGAGGTTATGATCTTCCGGGGTTGTGCCGTGATATCGTTGAAGGTGATCTTCTCGTCGCGGCGGCCGGCGCTCAGGTGGGAGAGGGAAAGGCCGGTCTTCTTCTCGACTCCGGCCCAGGACTTGAATGCGGTTTCGCCGTTGGTCTCAGGCGCCAGCCTCAGGATGGCCTCGGCCGCCTTCCTGCCGGTGGCAAGAGACGGCATGCCGTGGCCCTTTCCCGCGGCTGTCACCCTTCCCAATTCGAGCTTAAGCTCCTCATACTCATCCTTGCCCGACCACAAGACGCCTTTGGAGCCCACTCCCACCGTATGAACCAAGGGGCCAAGCGCCGTCATCATCTTGTAGGTATTAGGGAAATCCCTGGTGATCACCGCAAGCTGGGGCATGGTTCGCCCCGGCACCGCCTCGGTCTCGTCCCGGCGCCAGTCGGCAACCTCATACTGGGCGATTTCGCCTGGACTGTCATGCATGAGCGGGGTGGCCACCAGATCTTTCCTCTCGCCAAGGTGCACCGCTGCAAGCTCTGAAAATTTCTGAGCTATTGTGGCAAACTGGTCCCAACTGGTCTTGGTCTCCCACGATGGATCGACGGCCGGGTTGAAGGGATGGATGAAGGGATGCATGTCGGTGGTGCTCAGGTCGTGCATCTCATACCAGCCGGCAGCCGGCAGGACGATGTCGGAGTACATAGCGCTGGTGGACATCCGGATCTCCAGCGTGACCACGAGGTCGAGCTTTCCTTCAGGAGCAGGATCCCGCCAATGGATTTGCTCCGGCCGCTGTGTACTTTCGGCGTTGAATACCGCATTTTCAACCCCCAGGAGATGCTTGAGAAAATATTCATGGCCCTTGCTGCTGGCCCCGAGGAGGTTTGCCCGCCAGAGAAAGAGGACCCGGGGGAAATTGTCCGGGTGATCGGGGTCCTCGACGGCAAAATGCAGAGAGCCGTTTTGCAGCTGTTCCACTGCACGGGCGACGATATCACCATCTGTCGCCGCACCCTGTTCCATCGCCTCCCGGCAGATATCCAAGGGATTGCGATTGAACTGCGGATAGGACGGCAGCCATCCCAGGCGAACGGCGATGGCATTGTAATCGGCCATGTGCTGCGGTTTTTCGGGTCCTGCCAGGGGCCAGAGCAGGCTTTCAGCCCTGCTGTCATCGTAGCGCCACTGGTCGGTCGCAAAATAGTAGAAGGATGTGCCGTTTTGCTGTCGCGGCGGACGGGTCCAGTCAAGGCCGAAGGCCAGTTGCGACCACGATGCCTGGGGCCGGACCTTCTCCTGGCCCACATAATGTGCCCATCCCCCGCCGTTGACGCCCTGGCAGCCGCAGAGGGTTGTGAGGCTGATGATGGTCCGGTAGATCATATCGCTATGGTACCAGTGGTTGCTGCCGGCGCCTAAAAAGATCATCGACCTGCCGCGGGTCTTGTCGGCGTTTTCCGCAAATTCCCGCGCCACCCGGATCACGTCTTCTTTCGGCACACCGGTAATGGCCTCTTGCCAGGCCGGGGTAAAGGGGCCAGGATCATCATAATCCGCCGGATAGTTAACTTGGGGATCTTGATTTACGCCTTTGTCCTCGATTTGCGCAATCCCTAAATGGGCCGTCATCAGGTCGAATACCGTGGTGACCAGGATATCGCCCGCGGCTGTCTGCAGCCTTTTCACCGGCACCCGGCCGTGTTTGGTTCCCGGACCGTGGGCATCAAAATAGGGCAGGGTGACAGTTTGCCATTCATCGGCATCTTTCGCGTAGCTGAGCAGCGGCTCCACAGGGGCGTCGGTCCTGGAATCCCGCAGATGAAGATTCCAACGGCCGGCGCTCCCGTCCCAGCGGAAGCCGATGCTGCCGTTGGGGACCACCCAACTCGCGGTTGTGCGGTCGAAAAAGACAGTTTTCCACTGGTTGTTGGTGTCTTTTCCTCCCAGTTCGGCAGCCGTCAGAAATCGACCGGAGACCAGAGCGCCGCCGGCGGATGTGAGGACGACCGCGAAGGGCAGGTCGGTGAACTGTTTGGCATAATCAATAAAATAGGCAGTGGGGCAGTCGATATAGAATTCCTTGACGATCACCTGGGTCATGGCCAGAGCCAGGGCCGCGTCGGTGCCTGCCCGGGCCGGAAGCCAGGTGTCGGCGAACTTCACATATTCGGCATAATCCGGGGCCACTGCCGTAACCCGGGCGCCGCGATACCGGGCCTCGGTAAAGAAATGGGCGTCCGGGGTTCGGGTCATGGGGAGATTGGTGCCCCAGACGATCATATAGGTTGCTTCATACCAGTCGGCACTCTCCGGCACATCCGTCTGCTCGCCCCAGATTTGAGGCGAGGCCGGGGGCAGGTCGGCGTACCAGTCGTAAAAGCTTATGACGGAAGCGCCTATCAGCGAGAGAAATCGGGTGCCGGCAGCATAGGCAACCATGGACATCGCCGGAATAGGGCTGAAGCCGAAGATCCGATCGGGGCCATAGCGTAGAATGGTGTGGATCAGGGAGGCGGCTATAATGGTTACGGCCTCATCCCATGAGAGGCGGACCAGGCCCCCTTTGCCCCGGTCCCGCTGAAACCGGCTGCGTCGTTCAGGATCGCTGACAATATCTCGCCATGCCCTGGCGGGGTCGTCATCGGCGCCCAGGGCCTGCCGCCAGAGTTCCAGGAGGGATGAACGGATGAGGGGATATTTGATGCGGACCGGACTATAGGTATACCAGGAAAAGGTCGCCCCCCGGGGACAGCCCCGGGGCTCGTGATTGGGAAAGCCTTCGCCGCAGTTGGGGTAATCAGTCTGCTGGGTTTCCCAGACGATGATCCCGTTTTTTACATAGATTTCCCAGGAGCAGGAGCCCGTGCAGTTGACGCCGTGGGTCGACCGCACTTTTTTATCGTATTGCCACCGGTCACGATAAAAATGCTCCCATTGGCGCTGGCCGCAGCGATTCTCGGTCCAGGCGCCGGGGGAATTGTCTGCATGGCATTCGTCCCCTTGAGTCCGGGGACGAAAAAAACGAAGCCGTTTCAGGAAATCTTTACCGGGCATCACTTCCTCCAAGAGATGGCAAAACGTTCCGGCACGGCACCAGAAGAGCGCTGGCTGCTTTTTCAGATCTCATGTCTGTGTCAGTGTTTCGCGGTTAACAATCGTTTTGAGACGCTATCTCTCCTTTCACATTCCCTGCAAAAGAGATCCATTTATTCACAGCAGTTCATTTCGGGCAACTGTTGACAGTACGGACAACATGGCCTTAGCCGGAAGCAACGAGTCGGCCTCCGAGTCATTCGCCCCGCTGCTTGCCGGCATTTCCCCTGTTTCTTACTTGCCGGCCATCATGGCTGCGACATCTTCTTCAGGGGTGGAGATAGCCCTGATGCCGAATTTTTCGATCAGGATTTTACCGACATTTGGCGACAGGAAACCGGGAAGGGTCGGACCGAGACGGATTCCTTTTACGCCTAGGGAGAGAAGAGCCAGCAATACCAGTACCGCCTTTTGCTCATACCAGGCGATATCAAAGGAGATCGGCAGCTCGTTGATATCCTTGAGGCCGAAGGCCTTCTGCAGTTCCAGGGCGATTACGGCCAGGGAATAGGAATCATTGCATTGACCAGCATCGAGTATCCGGGGGATGCCGCCGATATCACCGAGTTTGAGCTTTAGGTATTTGTATTTTGCGCAGCCAGCTGTCAATATGACAGCATCTTTCGGTAACAGTTCTGCCACCTTGGTGTAATAGTCACGGGACTTCTGGCGGCCATCGCATCCGCCCATGACAACAAAGCGCTTGATTGCTCCCGATTTCACTGCTGCAATAACTTTATCTTTCAATTCCATCACCTGGATATGGCCAAACCCGCCGACAATGGAACCCTGCTCAATCTGTTCCGGAGGCTGGCAGACCTTGGCCCTGGCTATGATCCGGGAGAAGTCCTTCGGCTTTCCATTCTTGCGGTCCGGGATATGAACACAGCCCTCGAAACCGACTGCGCCGGTTGTGAAAATGCGGTCCATATGGTCCGGCTTCGGTGGGACGATACAGTTTGACGTAAAGAGGATCGGGCCATGAAAGGTATCAAGTTCCGTTTTCTGCAGCCACCAAGCATTTCCGTAGTTGCCGACCAGGTGATCGTAGCGTTTGAGCTGGGGATAATAATGGGCGGGCAGCATTTCACTGTGGGTGTAGATGTCGATTCCCAGCCCCTGCGTCTGCTCCAGGAGTTCATGCAGATCGACCAGGTCATGGCCGGTCACAAGGATGCCGGGTCTGCCGGCAGTGCCAAGATTGACCGTGGTGATTTTTGGAGTACCGTAGCCGGCGGCGTTGGCCTTGTCGAGCAGAGCCATGGTCTCAACTCCCATTTCCCCGGTTTTAAGAACCAGGCCCAAAAGACTGTCCTGCGTCTGCAAGGGGTCAACCAGGGCGGCAAGGGCTTCCATGAGGAATTCGAAAATCTTCTGGCTGTGGTGTTTTAATTGATATGCGTGTTCGGCGTAGGCGGACATCCCCTTCAGGCCATACTGCACGGTGGCCTTCAGTGAGCGTTCATCTTCGTTGACGATCTCCAGCCAGCCGCCGGCCCCGCTTGCGGCCTTGGCACGGATTTCAGTCTCGTCCTTACATGTGTATGCCGCACATTCCGGGACCGTGCTGGTAAAGGCCCTGCCATGGGCCTTCTGATAGGCTGCAAGAACCTGTTCTTTCAAGCGTTCACGCAAGACGAGCCCCTGTCCGATGAAACCCAGGAAATCGGTGCGGCTGAAGTTGGCGTTGGTTATGGTGGAGAAGAGGCCCTTGACAATAAAGAAGCCGATTTCTTCATCGTAGATGCCGAATTTCTTTCCCTCAACGCCCCAGACCGAAATTCCTTTGAGCGTCCAGATGAAGAGATCCTGCAGGTTTGCGACCTCTTCTTTTTTTCCGCAGACGCCTTGAATTGTGCAGCCGGTGTTTTTTGCGGTCTCCTGACATTGATGGCAGAACATTGACATAGGGATTCTCCTCAGAGGTGGAAGGTGACAGGCAAAAAGAAAGCAGATGATGAGACGAAAAACATCAAAATAATACTATCCGTCCGATTTCTTTTTTTCAAGGAAACCTTTTTTGCTCAGATGATCCCGGTCTCTCTGGATTTCCACCAATCTCCCCTCTGGAATTTTCAGGCAATGACCTGTTGTCAGTCTGCCGAAAAAGGTGGGCCGCAGGTCCGGACTGGCCGGCTTTTAGGTGGTCGGCAGCAACGAGTCGTTGGCCAGGGATGCCCTTTCCTTTTTCCGTCGAGAGACGGCGGCCATCGCAGCTTGATCCGTCCTTCTCCGAACTTGCTCGATGGCATGTCTTGCTTCTTCTTGAGGTGTGCAGACGGAAATTGCTCAGCCTGAAATGGGTGAGTTTCCAGGGGCACGGTCAGGCCGGAATTTTGCTGAACGGCAGGAGGGGTTTACAGTGAGTCGCTCGAGAGCGCATGCTTTGCATATTATGTAAAATCAAGTATATTTAGATACAGTTTGACCTTTTTGAAAGGACACTTACACCTGATGTTTTGCAAAACAAGAAAGCTGTTGCGGCGTATATACCTGCCGGTCCAATGTCGTAGCCCTTGTAGAGCGTGGTCAAGGCGTTCGTCAGTTACTGCACCCTTCTGATGGGGATGGCGATATGATTGTAATGTTTGATAGAGTAAGCTCCGGCAAGTCGCTGATAATCCTCTGCCTGCTGATTATCTTGGGATTCCTGGGCAATTACTTTGCCATTCCGCTCTTTTTCGGAGCAGACTTTCTCTTCGGCAGTGTGTTCGTATTCCTGGTGGTATATTTCTATGGCTTCAGCTGGGGCGTGATCTCTGCGCTCATTATTCACAGCTATACCTATTACCTGTGGGGGCATTATTACGGATTGGCCAATTTTACCGGGGAGGCTCTCTTTGTCGGTTATTTCTTGAAAAGAGGAATCAGGAATCTTCCGGGGCTGGATTGGGTCTTCTGGCTCTTTGTGGGGATGCCTTTGGTCTGGATTGAGCACGGAATCCTGATGAACATGGATACGATTTCGACCTTGTTCATCATGCTCAAGCAGTCCATCAACGGCGTATTCAATGCGTTGCTGGCCAGCCTGCTGATTTGTTATCTGCCTCTCGAGGCCCCCTTTCAACGGCATAAATCTTCACGATACTTCTCCCTCCAGACCTCATTGTTTAATCTCATGATCATTCTGGTGCTTTTTCCTGCGCTCCTTCTCACCCTGTTTCAGGTAAAGCAGGAAAAGGCTGATCTCGAAACCGGAGCCCTTGCGGAATTACAATCACTGTCTGCCGGTGTGCAACTTCACCTGCTCTCCTGGTATCAAATCCATCTGCAGGCCTTGCAGATCTTGGCCGCCATGGCCGGCCAATCCAACATGACACCGTCGGATGACTTGCAACATCAGGTTGAGATTCTGAAAAATCTTTTTCCGGATTTTAGCGGCACACACATAGAAGATACCGGAGGTCATACGATTGCATTTGCCCCAAAGGTCAATGAAAAAGGGGAATCCACCATCGGGGCGGAATTCTCGGACAGGCTCTGGTTTCAGGAATCGCGGCTGAAACAGCAACCGGTAGTTTCGGATGTCATTACCGGACGAGTTGCGGCTATAAATTCCCCCCTGGTAGCTATCGTCGCTCCGGTGATGAAGGGGAACACCTGGCTGGGCTGTGCCACCGGTACCCTGGATCTCAGCCGGGTACGGAACATAATTCAGCCCTATAAATCACACAATATGATAGGGAACCTGACCATCACAGATCTCCAGGATCGGGTCATTGCCAGCACGGTGCCGGGTCGAACACCTCTGCAATCGTGGAGTTGGCAAAAAACAGGAATGTCACAGGCCCTGGGGAACGAGATATTTCTGAGAAGCCCTGATAACAAGAAGTTACCCTCCATGACCCGCTGGAAGCAATCTGACTATATTCAAGAAATTCTTTTAGGGCCGGAACTTCCCTGGAAAATCAGCCTGGAGGCCCCCGTGGCCCCTCTGCAGATACGCCTCTATACCGTTTATGTTAAGAACATGGCCATCATGGCATGTCTCACCACTTTAGGTCTGCTCTTTTCCCATGTCTTCAGCCATAGATTCAGTCGCCCTTTAGCCAGATTGGCGCAGGTCACTGCTGATCTTCCGGAGAAACTATCAAAGGCCCAGGAGATCGATTGGCCTGAGAGCTCTACAGAGGAGTTTCACTCGCTGATCAGCAATTTCAAAACCATGGCTCTGGCATTGAATGCGAATTTTCAAAGACTCGCAGAACAAAGCAACAGTCTTAAACAGTCGGTATCTCTTTTGAATGCCACCCTCGAATCAACAGCCGACGGTGTGCTGGTTGTGAACCGGGATGGCCTTATCGTCAGCTGTAATAAAAAATTTATTGAGATGTGGCAGATTGACCAGGAGATCGTGCATTCTCGCGAAGATGAAACCTTTATCAGATCGGTATCGAAGGAAGTTATGCGTCCGGAGAAGTTCCTCGGCCGGATAAGAGATCTGTACGATCACCCCGAAAATCAGTCCTCGGATACCATTGAATTATTGGATGGCAGAGTATTTGAGTGCTACTCGAATCCCCAATACCTTGAAGGGAATATCATAGGTCGAGTCTGGAGTTTTCGGGATGTGACCTGGCGTCAGAAAGCCGAGGAAACAATCCGGATCAGTGAAGAGCGATTCCGCAAGATATTTGAAGAATCGCCCATAGGTATCGCCTTTCTTGGGAAACAGCGTGAGATTATACTTACAAATCAATGCTATCGTGATTTCCTCGGTTATAGTGAGCCGGAAATAATAGAGCGGGGACCTGCCGGACTGTTGCATCCGGATGATTGGGCTGCCGCGATGGAGTTAAGTATAAAACTTCGAGAAAACAAAATACCTTTATTCCATACGGAGCAACGGTACATCCGCAAGGACGGCGCAGTCGTCTGGTCTGATACTAGGATAACGGTCCTGCGCGATCAAGACGGCGAACTCATCCACACCATTGGCTGGGTATTGGATATTACCAACCGCAAGCAGGCTGAACAGGCATTGCGGGCAAGTGAGGCGGAATATAAACGCCTGTCAGACGAGTATCATGTGGTTTTGGAGGCGATCCCGGACTCTCTGTCTCTTCTTTCTCCGGATTTCAAAGTGGTCTGGGCCAACAGCACTGCTGTCAGCACCATGCAGATGCAGAAGAATTATTCTCCGGGAGGGCCCTGCTATACGCTCTGGCATAGCCGAACAGAGCCCTGTGAGCCATGTAATATAAAACCGGTCCTGGACTCAGGCAAAATTGGTGAATTCTTTGTACGTCATGAAGGGAGGACGTGGGAATTCAGAATGATCCCCATGAAGGATGACAACGGGAATATAATCAATTTAATCAGACTTGGACGGGATATCACCGAGACCGAAAATCTCGAGGCCCAGCTTCGCCAGTCGCAAAAACTTGAGGCCATAGGCACTCTCGCAGGCGGAATAGCACACGATTTCAATAATATCCTGTCGCCCATCATTGGTTATACAGAGATGGTTCTGGATGATATGCCTGAATCGTGGAAATCACGGGCTGACCTTGAACAGGTACTTGCCGGAGCCCATCGAGCCAAGGAGCTCGTGAAACAGATCCTTACCTTCAGTAGAGTCGGCCAAGAGGCCGAGATGACAGGCATGGATGTCAGCATAATAGTGCAGGAGGCGTTGAAACTCCTGCGGGCCTCTCTTCCTTCAACGATTGAAATTAGACAAAATCTTGAAAATGCCGTCGCTGTCGTCGATCCTACCCAGATCCATCAGGTGCTGATCAATCTTTGCATGAACGCGGCATATGCCATGGAAGATAAGGGCATCCTGAACATTTCTCTTACAAAAGAGAGCCTTGACAAGTCTGATCTGAAACAGCTCCCTGCCGTCTTTTCAGCTCTTAAACCAGGATGGTATCTTAAAATAAGTGTTTCCGATACCGGGCATGGAATGGATAAAGACACGCTGGACCGCATCTTTGAACCGTACTTTACCACCAAGGAGATCGGAAAGGGCACGGGCCTGGGATTGTCGGTTGTACACGGCATAGTCAAACGGCATGGCGGGGAAATCTCTGTCCGGAGTCAACCCGGCAAAGGGAGCCTTTTTGCCGTCTATCTGCCAATGGCCATAACGGAGGTCGATCCGGCAGTCATCAGGCAGGAAGATGTTTTACCGCATGGAACGGAACGCATACTCTTCGTGGACGATGAAGAAATGCTTACCGAAATTGGGGTCAGGATTCTGGAACGGCTCGGTTATCACGTTACCGCGAAAACTGATTCCCTGGCGGCCCTCGACCTCTTTCAATCTCGGCCTGAGGATTTCGATCTGATCCTGACGGACTTTACCATGCCGAATTTAACAGGTATCGAACTCGCAGACGAGATACTGCGGATCCGGCCTGATATCCCTATCATTCTCTGCACCGGCTTCAGTGAAAAAATGACAGAAGCAGCGGTAAAGCAAAGGCAGATCAAGGGCCCGATCATGAAACCTTTGGAGAGAAAAACGGTAGCAGATCTCATTCGAGCTGTTTTGGATGCTTCGCGTGCTGTCTGATTTTCATATTAAAAAGTCTGAGATTGATTAATGAAGATCAGGTGAATAATTTGCTGAAAGAGGCCGGGACGCAGAGGAGTGAAACGGCGTATGGCAGAACAGTTCCGGTTAAAATCACCACGTCAAGGGAGGGCAGCATGAAGCTCATTATTTTAAGCATAATCATTTCAGGTTTCCTGGCGGTAGTTGTCGGGTTCCCGGCGGTACCCGCGGATTCCGAGGTGTCAGGGCCTCCAGGAGGGACAATGACGGCCCTTTTTGCGGGGGGATGTTTCTGGTGCATGACAAAGCCCTTTGAAACACTTGACGGGGTGATATCGGTAACCGATGGGTATGCAGGCGGCACAACAGAGAATCCGACATACCATAATTATGTCGAAGGCGGACACATCGAAGTGGTCCAGATCCTGTACGATCCGAAGAAGATCTCCTATGGAAAACTGCTTGATACCTTCTGGCATCAAATCGACCCGACGGATGCAGGCGGTCAGTTCGTTGATCGGGGGCATGCATATATTTCTGCAATCTTTGTCTATAGTGACGAACAGAGACGTCAAGCCGAAGCCTCGAAGAAGGAATTGGAAGAGAGTGGAGTTTTCAAACAGCACATTGTCACTCCGATTCTTGAGGCCCCGAAATTCTGGGCAGCGGAAGAATATCATCAGGACTATTACAAGAAAAATCCCATCCGTTACTATTATTACCGGTCACGTTCAGGACGTGATGACTTCCTTGAAAAGGCTTGGGAGGGCATCACGCTTGATCTTTCAGGAGAAAAAGTGCATTGAGGCCTGAGATGGTATATCAGATAAGGAGTTGCACCAGTAAATAAAGAGAGTCCGCATCGGTTTTTCGACATCCCTGTCCCGGGCAGGGACATGCGGATTATATCCGAATAAACCAACGGTGCCGGTATAGAAGGGCGCAAATACCCCAAATGACACATGTCAGGAGACATGCATACAGGAAGGAGCCGAGTTCGAGGGATACCCGTCCTCCAGTCAAGCTGACTATGCCGGAAGTCGCAAACAGGGAAAAGGGGGTTCCGTGCATGTTGATGACTGAAAGAGTATCGCTGGCGACCTCGGACAGGGTGTAGGCGAGAATGGCGTTTCTTCCAAATACCTGCAGGATCCAAATCCAGCCTGCTGCCGGTCTGGCGTCTGTGAGCAGGGAGCACAGGCCAAAGCAGAGTATTGCCAGGCCGCCGGCAAAGAGCACATAGGTCGGCGTCCAGATGATCTTGATTATCGGAATTTCAGGACTCAAGGCCCATCCCGCCAGGCTGCAGACAAAACCGGAGGAGATGATAAGGACGCTTCTATGATGTGAAGACGGCCGGCTGATCACAACCCGGCCGACCCAGCATCCGAGAAGAACGGAGACGACTGCGGCAGGAGTGCTCAACAATCCTTCAGGATCGGTGGGACAGGCATTGAAGAGGTGTTCCGGCGAGAAGAGCGTGAGATCCACCCATCTCGGCAGATTGGCCGCGGGCTCCAGCAGGCCTGGCGCAAGTCCGGGTGCGCCGGTACAGTCGAGTAAGGCCGTGTAGCCTGCGAGAATCGCGAGCACGAGAACCCACTGCCGCCGGAGCGACACATGGAGGAAGATCAGGGCTGCCGCAAGATAGCAGATTGCAATCCGCTGCAGGACACCGGGAATCCGCCATGTCGCGGGATTGAACTCCGGGACTGCATTGAGCAGCAGTCCCAGTAAAACGAGAATCGATGAACGGCGAATCAGCCGTAGGTATAAAGCCCGATCCCGCCGCCGCTGCCCGTTCTCGGACGCTGAAGAGACGTAAGGGCGGAGTTCTGCGGCGAGGGCCAGACCGAGGGCGAAGAGAAAAAAGGGAAAGATCAGGTCCGCAGGCGTAATATGATTCCACTTGGCATGGGTCAGCAGGGGATAGTTATGCAAGGCGTCGCCCGGGTTGCAGACGAGCAGCATTGCAAAGATACTGAGCCCTCGAAAAACATCGAGAGAAGTCAGCCGTGAAGCGGCCATCGATGGCTGTTTTACAGCCGGGAGGCCCTGGCCGTATACCTTTGTTCTGCTCATATGCTATTTGAATTGCAAGGCCTTTCTGGCCTCCTGACGAAGCATCATATCCAGAATCACCAGGGCTGCCATGCCTTCGACGATGGGAACCGCCCGCGGTACGACACAGGGATCATGGCGTCCCTTTGCTTCAAGGACGACGCTCTTCCCTGAGAAGTCGACGGATTTCTGGGGGAGGGCGATGGTCGCCGGCGGTTTGAAGGCGATACGCAGAATAATTGGCTCCCCATTGCTGATACCGCCCTGGATGCCGCCTGACCTGTTGGTTTCTGTCCCCAGTCGACCGCTCTTCTGGACAAAGGAGTCATTGTGCTGGGAGCCGCGCAGCCTGGTGCCGGCAAAGCCTGAACCGATCTCAAATCCTTTGGTCGCGGGAATGGCAAGCATTGCCTGGGCCAGCTTCGCCTCCAGTTTTTCAAAGGTGGGTTCACCCAATCCTGCCGGGACATTTCTGATCACACAGGATATTGTGCCGCCGACAGAATCGCCCTCCTGTTTGAGCCCGGCGACACACAACTCCATCTTCTGTGCGGCTGCCTGGTCCGGGCAGCGGATGAGGCTTGCATCAACCATCTCCCTGGTAATTGTATTGGCGTTTGGGGGAACGGAGTCGATTTCCCCGACGCTGCTTACCCAGGCGATGATGTCTATATCACACTTTTTCTTGAGAATTTTTGCGGCAATCGCCCCGGATGCGACGGTGCCTATAGTCTCCCTGGCGCTTGATCGTCCGCCTCCGGACGATGCCCGGATACCGTATTTCTTTTGGTATGTGTAGTCGGCATGAGATGGGCGGGGGACGTCCTGCATGTCCCCGTAATCGTGAGGCCGCTGATCCTTGTTGGCCACCTGCAGAGCGATGGGGGTGCCAAGGGTTCGCCCATTTTCCGTGCCGGACAGAATGACCACCTGGTCAGCCTCCTGGCGGTCGGTTGAAAGAACGCTTTGGCCGGGGCGCCGTCTGTTGAGCTGGGGCTGGATATCCGCCTCAGTGAGCTCAAGACCCGGGGGACAGCCATCGATAATGACGCCTACAGCCTTGCAATGGGATTCACCGAAGGTGCTCACCCGGAAAAGTGTACCGAAACTGCTGGACATGAATTCCTCCTTTCTTACAAAAAATTATGCGGTGCCGCTGCAGTCGGCCCTGATGACATTCAGCATGCCTGCTGCAACCGCCGATTTACTGGTTTTTAAAGTATTACATTACCATTCCCGACATTCTGCATATATTGGACTCCGTATCGGCAGTAATTTTCGATATCATTCTTTCCCAGCTATTTTTCTCAAAGTAATTACGGTTATCTCGCCTGGACAGTTAAATCGTACAGGGATACTTGACGGACCGACTCCGCGGCTCGTATATCCTTGCATGTTTTCAAACTGCCATGATCCGGCTGCCGTATAACGCGGTGCTCTGCTATTTGTGAAAACCGGGGTCCCTTCGATCAGACATATCTGGCCGCCGTGGGTGTGACCGCAAAGATAGAGGCTGGCCTGGACCCTTGCGGCATCCTCAAAGGCCTCTGGCGAATGCGCGAGAAAAATGGAGAATGCTTCCTCGGGGACACCCTTTGCCGCCTCCCCGGCAGCATGCAGCCGGTAATAGTGGGGATCATCAACACCCAGCACCCAGATCCTGTCCCCGTTTATTTCAATAGGCCATGAATCGTTAACCAGCATGACAATACCCGCCTCCTCAAAATCCGGCAGCATCTCAATGCAGTCGTGATTACCGAGTACCCCGAGAATCCCGTGCCGGGCATGGACGCACTGCATCAGGTTTTTCAGCTTCCTTATACACTCAGCACTCGGGCCATAGGTTTTCATCCGAACATCACCGCCGATACAGCAGAGATCTACTTCCTGCTTCCGCAGCATCTCCGCTATCTTCCCATCCAGGCCATCCAGGCCATCCAGGTGCAAATCAACGAGAAACAGGATGCGAAATCCGTCGAATGAGTTCGGCAATTCTTCGAAGTTGAAGGATATTTCCTCAATTTTAAGATCAAGAGCATTTTTCTCTCCGGTGCTGTAAAGACCGGTGGCCTTGAAAAACCAGGTCAGGAAAATTTGGTCCGACAAAAAACTGGTCAGATTGAACCAGGCCTGCCATCTGGCCAGAGGCTCGTGGCATGATCGCCATTCACGAAACCGGACACGCGAGCGGACGGTGCGGGGATAATTTTTCGGCAATGGACGCCCGGTAATATAATACCAGGCATGTGAGCACAAGGAGGAAATTACTGTGAAGAAGACAATAATGAGTACGTCCTGGGGCAGGTTCAGCGGCAAATACCGATTGAGAAAAAGCAAAGGCAGCAGAGATTCGAATATCTGATCGAGGCCGGCCACCGCCCTGCCGCATTGCAGCGTAAACCTGCGCTTGATAAAGCTCGAAACAAGATCGCCTGTCATGGCCAGAAGAGCCGCAGTTCCGGCTTGCCACCAGGTCACTCCCAGCAGAGGGAAGGCCATAAGGCCGCCTGCCGCACTGACTGTCAGTCCGCGTACAGTTTTGTGCCCTCCAAAAAGCGGCTGTCCGTCAAACCACATTATTCCGCAATCAATGGCAAGACCATATCGGTCACCGACAGCCGCAGTGACAATTGGAGGAAGACTGTTGACCCACAGGAGGAAGAACATAACTTTGAAGATATCACTCATCCCTGCACACTCTGCTGTTATGGAAATTCGGTTGCAAAAAGGTGCGAATTGATGTCCTCATCGATGATGCCTGACTGTTTTTGATATGGTTGCCTGCCTTTTGCAACGGAAAGTATCAAAAGGATTTTTTAAGTGAAATTCTTATACCCGACGGCTTCTGTTTCCAACGGTCCGGCTCCTGTCGTTGCCAGGCGCAGGCTGGAACCCGGATATTGGGCTGTTTCCCCTGATTGCAAACAGTGCGCAGATGTGTCGGCGCGGGGCTTGTTGAGAACGTTCATGTAAACGTGCCCGCACGATTATTGTCCTGTGCGCGGCCGGGGAGAAGAGGCTCCTTTTTGCTGCCGGAGTCCGCGGCTATGGCCGGAGGCGCTGGAACTGGACGGGCTGGCGGCAGGTGACCTGTCAGCTGAAAAAACCTGCAGGAATCATCTTGACTGTGGCGGAAACGACTCCGTGGACGCTGTAAGCCTTGCTTTCAATAGTCCCCGCCAGCATGGCGTCGGCGTTTCGCGTGACCTGAACTGCAATGGCAACGGCTCCTCCTACACTGGTGACCTCGCAGGTTGGGTGATCGTTGATCAAAAGGGCTCTGACCTTGGCGGCAAGGGACAGGTCTTCAATCATCTGCTGCGATTCAGCTGTCGCTTTGAACTGCGGCATTGTCGCGGTCTGGCAAATGATGTTCACTGCATTGTCGATCGTCAGCTTGTCGATGTGTATTATCAGGTCGTACAGGGTGTAATCCGTATTATCCAGACCGTATATCTGAGAACTCCAGGATTTGCGGTCATGATCGTCTTTTTTCAGGAAGGCTGCCGCCTCATCGCGCCCCATATGGTCCCTCTCCATCAATGCCGCAATACGGTCTTCCATATTGGCAATGATCCTCACCTTGAGAAGGTGGCTGATGTTTTTGGCGAAAAAATGACCTGCCAGGCCATGGTAGACAACATTGTCACCTTTGAAATGAGCAAGTATCTCAGCAGCGACATAGGCTATGTATTTCTGCTTTTCAAAGGTGAAGCGCTGAATGATGGAAGGGGCGTCATGAATTGCATGGTCCAGCCTGTTCTGAGGAATCTGAAAATCCTGAGATGCCTCGAGAATGACTTCACGTGACACGCTGTGATAGCTCAGATTTTCAGCAACTTTTTCCGCGACCTCTTTGCCTTTGCTGAAAGAGCCTCGTGAGATTGTGATAATGGACATATATCCACCCCTCCGGTTGTTGGTGATAAAGAGACCTCGCCCAGGGCATCCCTATCGTTGAAATAAGCAGGATCTCGTGATACGATGCTTAGCTTACGTCACTCTACCCCCTTTTTAAAGAGAATAGCGAATCATTTCAAAGAAAAATTTCAATCACTTCCGAAGTAACTTTCTGAGAGTCCGGGGATGAATGAATTCGTTTGATGGGAATTTCTGAGTGACAATGGATTTGGGGTGCTATTATCGGCCATAAGAAGTATTGAAATATCCGATGCTGCGTGCGGTATTCTTGAGGACAGCGCCCTGGTGCATGAAAACACGATTTGCGCTGGTCTTACACCTGAATCCGCTTTGAACACCACAGGCTTTCCTGCAGAAAGAATACTGGAGGCGATTGTCAACCCTGAACTGCAGAAAAGCATCCGGCTTGAGGAGAAGCGCATGATTCGTATATGGAAGCGTCTGAATAAGGGAAAGGTGAAGGAAACACAGGGAGAAACAGCCCTGAAGAAGAAATATAATGAGTTTTTGTCCGTGCTCCTTGAAAACGAGCAGAGCCTGGATCTGATGACTCGTCTGGAGGTGAAACTCTATAACAGCCAGCTTATCAGTCTTCCCTATCTGAAGGGGATGATCGGGAATCTGTCTAAACGCATAGCCAATATCATTGAGAGTGTCATTCAGCTTTCAGGTGGAGAGTATGTCGCGTTGCGAGACACATACGGCCGACTGGATCGAGACATCCGATATGTTCTGACCGGGCGCACGGAACCAATCTATACCCCGATCATAATTCCCCTGGAGGCAGTGGGAAAGGAGTTGGCCGACAAGGTCGGGAACAAGATGGCCAATCTTGGCGAAATGCGCAACCGTTGCGGCCAGACGATTCCGGTCGGTTTTGCCGCCACTGCCTGCGCCTATACACATTTTATAGAATACAACGATTTATCGGCAAAGATAGACGAGGTCTTGTCCGAACTGGGACCGGACGACAATTTTCAGCTCCTTGAGGCGGAAAACACAATAAAAAACCTGTTTCTGCAAGCGAAAATCCCCCCGGAGATTGAACAGGTAATCCTTCATGAAGCTGAAAAACTCGAAAAAGAGAGGGGACGCCCCCTGTTCTGGGCCGTCCGCAGCAGCGCCATCGGCGAGGATCTTGCCGAAAGTTCGTTTGCCGGGCAGTTCTCGACAGTGCTCAATGTCCCGACCGACAGATTGCTGCACACCTACAAGGAGGTGGCCGCGAGTAAATACAATGCGCAAGTCATCGTCTATCAGCGCATGAAAAATATTCACGATGGCGACGTGACGATGAGCGTGGGATTTATGGAGATGATCGACCCTGTCTGCTCAGGGGTTGCCTATTCCCTCAACCCCGTTAGGCCGGATAATCAGGAAATGGTGATCAATGCGGTTTGGGGGATTGGTGAACTGCTGGTTGACGGCAGTGTCTCAGCGGATATGTACGTCCTGAAACGGGATTCAGGTTTCCCGCTGGTCCATGAGGAAACGGCCGAAAAGGCGATTTGCCTCACCGGCAGGCAAGGCGGCGGTCTGCAGCAGGTTGTGATGCCGGAAGGGAAATCCAATTCCCGCTGTCTGAACAAGGATCAGTTGGAAAGACTGGCTGATATGGCCATGCGGATCGAAGGGCATCTGCAGGGGCCGCAGGATATCGAGTGGTGTTTCGATCATCAGGATACCTTGTATATGCTCCAGGCCCGTCCCCTGCGGATCTGTGAAAAGGCTGAGCCTGCCAATCCGGCCGTGCCGGTTGAGGCCGTGATTGTAGCCAGCCAGACGCAGCCAATCAGTTCAGGCGTCGGCTGGGGAAAGGTGTTTAAGGCAACCAGTATTCACGACCTTACCAGTCTTCCCCAAGGTGCGATCCTCGTATTGAAACATTCTTCGCCGCGGTTTATCGGCGCATTGCGTAAAACGGCGGCTGTGATCATCGAAAACGGCAACTGGACGGATCACATGGCCTCCGTTGTCCGAGAATTCCGGGTTCCCTGTCTTGTTCGGGTTGCCGGGATTTTTGACAGCCTGCAGAATGGTCAGGACATCACTGTCGATGCCGACGAAGGCATCATCTACGCGGGAATTGTCTCGACACTGCAGAGCAGGACGATGACCTCATTTCAAGACAAGAGTGTCAGTATCTCAATGACGGAGTCGCACCGTCTCATCAAAAATATTGCCGAATACATCTTTCCACTGCACCTTACAGACCCGCGTCGAGACGATTTTAGCCCCGAGGCATGCCGAAGCTGGCATGACATTCTCCGTTTCTGCCATGAAACGGCACTCAACGAGATGTTTCTTTTAAAAGAAAAAAGCGGATTTCGTTCAGCGAGAAATATCTTTCGGGTCAAAACCAATCTGCCGATCACACTGTATGTGTTTGATATCCTGGGTAACGTGATTCAAGGAAACCACCGTGACGGCATCACTGCCGAAGATATTCAAAGCCGGCCTTTCCAAAGGCTCTGGGAGGGGATGACTGCGCCGGAGGTCAACTGGAGAGGCCCGGATCGGCGCATGGAGACAAAGGATCTTGTCTCCGCAATGTTGAGGGCTCCGATGTCCGCTGCCGCACAGCCGGTGGATACCAAAAGCTATGCCGTTGCCGCTCCATGGTATCTAAATATGAGTTTAAGTATGGGATATCATTACATTGTATTGGACTGTTATTTGTCCGATGATGCGTTTAACAACTATATTTCCCTGTCGTTTAAGGGAGGTGCGGCCGAGGCCAGGAAAAGGAGCCTGAGGGTGGCGTTTGTTGCCGAGATTCTGAAGCATATGGACTTTAACGTTACGACTTCGAACGATTTTCTCAAGGCGCGATTAAAGGCGGAATCGGCTGAGGAGCTGGGAAAGAAACTGAATACGATCGGTCACATGCTGGGCGTGACCCGCCTTTTGGATCTGGCAATGGAGGATGAGTCCATGGTTGAGAACTGTGTCGCCAGGTTTGAGGCCCATGATTACTCCTTGGGCGTTCTCAGTCGGGGATGATCTTCATCCGGCCAACACATGGCTGGCTGGACCGGGCCGGCCAGACCGAAAAGGGGCCGCCTGTATTGTTCCAGGACAACGCGCCGGATGAATTCTGTTCGAACTGTCAGGATATGCTGTTTTTAAATAAATAATCTTTAGTGAAAGGGTGAACGTATGGCGCTCAGGAAATGCAAAGAATGCGGAAAAGAGATAAGCACGTCTGCTGCATCGTGCCCTCATTGCGGCAAAAAAGGAACTCCTTTTTATATAGGAACCATGAGGGATATCCTCGTAGTCGGCATACTGGTCTGGATCGTGTTCGATCATTTCAAGACTGAGGGGCCTGCGCCTGCAACCGGAAATTATGCCGTATCAAGAGAGGATGAGGGGGCCGGAAAGCGGTCCTCAAACTGTGAGGAGAAAATTGAAATTCCCCAGCAGCAGACAGCTTTCTGTGAGGCGATAAACAGCTATAGGAAGTTGTACTTTAACGAATATCATAAGAAAAAATATCCGGAACAGAAAAATAATCTGGAGGCAATCTTCAATGAACGAAGCTTGAAGTTACGGGAAATTCTCGGAGATGGAAATATTCAGGGCTGGAAAGGGGTAATACGGACGATAACGGTTGAAGAGGGTGACGGCGCCTGGGTCGAAGTGAATTTGCCCTGCAATACCCGCCTGGAATCCAAAGACGATCTTGTAATCAAGGTGGGCACGCCGCTCTATGAATCTTTGACGCAATTTCATGATAGGGCTCCCATTACCTTTTCGGGTAATTTTCTTGTCGCCTCTCCCGGACCCCAGGGGCAGTCTTCTGAGCAGAAGCATTACCAGGAATCGAGCTTCACCCCGGGCGGAAGTATGGATAGCCCTGAATTCTTGTTCAGTTTTAAGCAGATAGCAGACTGAAGCGGTCGTATGATGCCCCGCTGCCCTGGATGTATGGCAGGAGATAGGCGCTTGTCTCTTTGATGTGCGATACTGACAGCTGATATTCGGCGGGAAGACAGCTTGGAGCTTTCCAGGGCAGCGACAGCGCTTGCAGACGCGGCATCGCTGCCCTGGAAAAGGAGACGTCTATGACTTTTCCACCCTTGCCAGGAGTGTATCAACGGCCGACTGGTGTGAGTGAAAGAGGTTGTCTCTGCCTATAGTCTCTCCTAGTCCTGTCCGCTCAACAACATCCAGCACCTGTTTTTTTAATTCGCTGAAGCAGAGGGGGGTGCCGTTGGCCTTGAATCGAGTGATGAGCTTGGACAGGGTGTCGATTCCCGAGGCGTCGATTTCGTTGATGCCGCTGCAGTTGACAAGAATGGTGCGCAAATTCGGGTTGTCTCGTTCCAGTTTGAGTATGGCCTTTTCAAAGGAGGAGACATTGATGAAGCGCAGGGCGCCGTCGAAGCGGATGACGCTTAGACGGGTATGGGATGGAGACGTGGTGTGACTGTCAGTGTCCGCAGCGTCGTCCTGCTGAAGACCCAGGAGCGCGATACGCGGGCGCATCATGCGGTAGAGCAGCAGGGCCAGAGAGAGAATGATTCCGATGAGGATGCCGTCCTGGATGTTCGGTGAGAAGGCAAGCGTTGCAGTAAATGTGATAAAGGATGCAATACCGTCGTCTTTGCTGGCCCGCCAGGCGTTGAGCATGACCCTGAAATTTATCAGCCCGATAACTGCCAGCATGATGATGGCGGCGAGCACGGGTTTGGGCAGGTGAAAGAGCAGAGGGGTCAGGAACAGCAGGGTAAGCAGTACGCAGATGGCCGAGATGACTGAAGAGAGGCCGGTCCGCGCGTTGGAGGCCAAATTGACGGCCGATCGGGAGAAGGAGCCGCTGACGGGCATGGAGTGGCAGAAGGCGGCAGCCACCTTCGCCAGTCCCTGACCGATGAGTTCCTTGTTCTCGTCCCAGGGCTGACGCGTGTTGTTGGAGATTACCTTTGCGCTGGACATTGCCTCCATGAAGCTGACCAGAGCAACGACGAAGCTTGCGGGCAGCAGGCTCAGCGAGGTGTTCCAATCCAGTTTCGGGATACTGAGGCTGGGAAGGCCCTGAGGGATGGCGCCGACGACCTTCCCTCCCATGTCGGCATACCCTATGGCGTAGCTGACCCAGGTCAGCAGGGCAACGGTGATGAGGACGCCGGGGAGTTTGGGGGTAAATTTTTTCAGGGCCACCATCATTAGAATTGCGGCGATGCCGAATCCCAGGGACAGGGCGTGCAGTGCGCTTATGTTTTTGACCACATGCCAGATATCGAGCAGAAAGTGGGATGATTGGGGCGCCCGGATTCCCAGCAGGGTGGGCAGCTGGGAAAGGCCGATGATCAGGGCGGCCGCGTTGATGAATCCCATCAGTACCGGGTGCGAGAGGAAGTTGAGCAGGGCGCCGACCCGGAAGATGCCGAACAGGATCTGGAAGATGCCGGACATCAGGGCCAGGAGGATGACGCAGGAATAAAATAATTCGGTATGCTGAGTGGCCAGCGGAGCGACGCTGGCGGCAGCCAGCAGGGAAGTCATGGCGACCGGTCCTGTGGAGAGCTGGCGCGATGAACCGAAGATCGCGCCGACGATAGTGGGGATCAGGGCGGCATAGAGGCCGTAATACGCAGGCACGCCTGCCAGTCGGGCATAGGCGAGGGACTGCGGGATGGCGACCAGCGACACCGTAATGCCCGCGAGCAGATCGGATTTAAATGAAGAAGCGTCGAGCCAGAACGGCTTAATCATTATGGATGTAAGTGCAGTAGCGGATCTCATGAATCACTCCTGGTAACGGTAATCTGTCCCTCAGGCGCCAAGGTTCGCAAACAAGCGGAATACCATGCTTCGGGGCCCTATTAAAACAGGATTTCCCGATAAGGGCAATAGTTTGACAATTTAGGTTACCTCCTCGTTCCGCTTCCCGCAATCTTTTTCTGCTCACGAAAACCAGTTGCAGTCGACTGCCTCCTCTCCTGGTTCGGCGATTGTATTGATAACGACTTCTTATTCATCTCAAAATCGGATACGCCTTTCAGATTCAAAAGAAGATGGAACTTGAATTTCATAAAATTCTATGTTTATTCATCTGAGCAGTTCAGGAGTGCGTACGGGGTGAGATCGTGTTTGAACAAGTCCGAGCCGGCGCCTGCTCTGTATGGATAAGCTCTTGCTTCTGCTGAAAACTGACAGATAAGGAGGGGGCCTGGTTGCCGTTAAGAAGGGATATGAAACGAGGCTGGCTGAATCAATGTCCACTACAATAATGGATGCGGTGCAGGTTCCCATGGTTGTGTTAGAGCAGATTCTGGCTGAGCCGGCTGACGCCGTTGAGCGTCTGGACCAGCTGGTCGTCAGTGGCCAGGCGCCGAAACACATTGTGTTGAGACTTCTCTCGGAACACTTCGGGATCGCACCGATAGAGTATGACGAGATGATTCTGCTTGCGGCAAAAACCGTCCTCAGGCTTGATCTTGGCCACTTGCTCGCGGCGGGATGGTTTCCGATAGCGGAGACGCCTGCCGGTGCCTGTATTGCGACATCCGTTCCCGGCGATCCAAGGGTAGCCGAAGCCGCCAGGGAGGTCCTTCATGCCCGTTCTCTGCACTTTCGTGTGGCGCTTCCTTCCGATATCCGCCGGTTTATCGAGAATCATCGAGATGTGAATCCCGGTTTTCCGGCTTCGGCCGGCAGGACAGCCCTGGCCCGCCTGCGGACCTGGATGGCCGAGCAGCGCACCCTGCTGGCGGGCTACCGGACATCGCTCGCTAAGGGCAGGACGGGACTTGCCTTTATCCGGACAGGACTCGCATTCATATCGATTGCCTTGGTCCTGTTGAGGATCTTTGGGATCGGTATCCTGAATGTGCCGGAGCTGGTCTTGCTGGGTATCGGGGCGGCTATGACAGTCGACGGACTCAGGTGGTATCTCCCTATAAGGAAAATAGTGTTTCCTGATGTCACTGCTGAGGCTACCTTCGAGACGCTTGCTGTAGACGGCCTAAAGCGGACGCCGCTCACGGTAGATACTGACAAAGGTCGTTTCGACTACGCATCGTCTGAATCCACCTTCGGAACGACCATTCTGGAATTCGATCCCGCATCCGGCGGCCAGGCCTTCCGCCGCACACCTCCCGTTGACGGAGCAGAGGATCTCCGCATGCACTGGAACAGGCTGACCCCGGTTATGAGGCGTCGCTTCCTGGCCATCGACCGGACGGATCTGGCCGAAGAGCGGACCGTTCTGGCCCATTATCGGACCGTCATGGCACGGGCCCGGACCGGACTGGCCTTTACCCGGACAGGCATAGCCTTTTCAGGGCTCGGCATTGCCCTGCTGCGGCAGTTCCCCGCCAGCGCCTGGACGGTCTTCGACCTCATCCTGATCATGATGGGCATCGCCATGACGCTGGAGGGTATTCACTGGTATCTTCCCGGCCGCCGGACCACGAGAAAGAGCGCCGAGGCAGTCAGGAAAACTTTTAGCAAAATGTCCATATGGGACTTTATCTTTCGGCCCTTTCACAAATGTCTGCATCCCGACGATCTCCCTCCAACCCTCACCATCAAGGGTTCCTATGCACCGGGGATATGGGGAACGACGGGACTGGCGTTGGAGCGGACCCTCATTGCCGAACGCCGTAATGTCAAATCGCGGCTGCGGACCGTGATGGCCAGGTCCCGGACAGGCATGTCGTTCATTCGGACCGGGACCAGCTTCTTTTCCGTGGGACTTGGGCTGCAGGTCTATTTCGGTTCGGCCATTCTCCTGTGGACCCTGCATAATGCCGCATTGATGATCCTCGGGCTGTTCCTGATCGCCGACGGTTTTTTCTGGCATCTGCCCGCGGAGAAGACGAAGAAAGAATTTCCCTACTGTTTTGCCGATATGGAGATCATGTTCCCGGACTATGCAAAGCCTCTGTCGTTTTGGAAAAAGGTGATATTCAGCCATGAGGGCCACTGATTTGGCGCAGGATATGGAAAGGCTGCTTCCTCTGGTCGACGGGGGCGACATCAGCCGGGAAAAAGTGATCGAAGCGTGCCATGCCGCCGCCTGCCGCAATCTGGAGCCGGAATGGGTGCTGCGCCATGAATACCATATTCCCCGGCGCAGGATCCTGCAGGCCCTTGCCGACACCTTTCGCTGCCAGTGGGTGGAATATGACGAACGGCTGCCCGTTCCGGCAGAGCTGCTGGCGGGGCTGGATGTGGATGTGCTCTGCGCCGGCCAGTGGTTTCCCCTCATCAAGGACGGAGACACGGTGATCATTGCGGCTACCGATCCCCGTGATTCCCGAATGCATGAAGAGGTTCGGAAATATGTACCGGCGGCAAGCTATTCGTTCAGGGTCGCTCTGGGGGAAGACGTTCGGCATTTCATCCAGGATTTTGTCAATTCGGTTCCCGAACATATCATCGGCAACGAGCGGACCGGTCTTGCGCACTGGCGCAACACCATGGCCCGCTGGAGAACGATGCTGGCCTGCTACCGGACCGATTTTGCCCGGGCCAGGACCCATCTCGGGCTGCTTCGCGGCGGCCTGGGACTCATTACCATCGGCAGGGCCCTGCTGCAGCTTGGGGAGAACGTTTCCCTGAATCCTCTCTACTGGCTGATGATTGTCATCGGTCTCTGCATCGTTGTTCGGGGGATTCTCGCCTATTTCATGGCCAAGCATTCGATATTGCGTCCGCCCAGGCACCAGACCTTGGTGGAGGTGACCGCTTCAACGCTGTATTTTCTGGAAGGCTACCAGTTTGCCGAATTGCGGCCCGCGGATATCCAGATCAAAAAGACCATGCTGGCGCGGCTTAATGACAGTATCCCCAACTTCTGCGTCTTTATCGAACCATCCCTGGACAATAAAGTCCGGTCATCGCTGGCCCATGAACGGACATCTCTGGCAGGACACCGGACCATAGCGGCCTGCTACCGGACCATCTATGCCCGGGCCAGGACCGGATTGTCTTTTATTCGCACCGGGGTAGCCTTTATGACTATCGGCCTGGGGCTTATCGAGTATTTTGGTCTGAGCATCATGACTATGCTGGACACCCTGTTGGTTGTCGCAGGCCTTCTGATGGCCGTGGACGGGGCAATATGGTACTGGCCGGCCAGGATGGAAGCAGGCGAGGCGGAAAAGTCTGCTCCCCTCCTCTGACCGCGTACTGGCCGTTCGCTGCAAACCATGAAGGCTTGTTACTTCGGCATGACGAGGCCGCTGCTTTTGGGCGGGGTTCATAAAGAAGGGAGAATGCATGAAGATTGTCCATAAAATCAATCTTGCCAATATTTCTGTGATCATCCTGATCGCGCTTACGGGTTTCTTTGCCTTCCAGAACATCAACCTCGTACTGACTAAACTGCGCTTCACCGAGATTGCCGATGACCTCAATACCTCATTTCTTGAGATGCGCCTTTCAGAGAAAAACTTTTTCTTATATGGAGATACGTCGGCCCTCTCTGAGATCGGTTCCAAGATCGACGAGAGTATGACCACCCTTGAATCCGTTGGCCCGGACATCATAAAGGCCATCGGCAGGGAGAATTTAGGAGAACTCAAGGCCTGCTTAGGGCGATACAGGATTGAGGTCGAGACACTCAAGGGCAAGGGGGCTCAGGGGGTGGAAATGCAGGCGGGCCTGCGGGAGACCGGTCAGCAGCTGCGCGAATTTTCCGATCGCATCTCCCGTCTTGAAAGAATCAAGGTCAACAGCATCATCTCACGCTCCAAGAGGCAGCTGTTTTCCTCGCTCTGTTTTATACTCATCACCGCAATCGGCCTCAGATACATGACCTTCTTCAATATCCTGAGGTCGCTGAAGCAGATCAAAAACGTGGTGGCTTCCATCTCCCAGGGCGATTTCAGGGCCATTGAAACAGAAATACCCCGGGATGAACTGGGAACGGTCATGACTGCCATCAACGCCATGTCCATGGAATTGGAAAATCGGGAAGAGCAGATCATTCAGTCGAAAAAGCTTGCCTCCCTCGGGATACTTACCGCAGGTGTTGCCCATGAGTTGGGAAATCCCCTCAACAATATTTCCATGATCGCCCAGACATACATGGAAGTATATGAGAATCTGAGCAAGGAAGACCGGATCGATTTCATGGTGAAGATTGAAGAGGAAACCCAGAGGATAAAGCATATTGTCGATAACCTTCTGGATTTTTCCAGACCGAAAAAGTCTCGGAACACGGTTGCAGATCTCAACGGCGTTGTCTTGAGAAGCTTCAAGCTGGTGCAGAATATGATTCATGTCTGCAATGTCGAAGCCCGCCTGGATCTTGCTGAAGATCTCCCAGCGGTCCTCATTGACGAAGGCCAGATTGTCGAGGTCCTGATCAATCTGATGACCAACTCCCTCCAGGCCTCCTCACCGGGAGCCAGACTGACGGTGACGACTTCCTGTCTGCCGGAGAATGAATTTCTGCGCATTACCCTTGAGGATACGGGGAAGGGGATTCCCCAGGAACTGCTGGACCATGTCTTCGATCCTTTTTTTACCACCAAGGGCAACAGCGGGACCGGTCTGGGACTTTTTGTCAGCTACGGTATCGTCAAGAACCATCAAGGCACGCTGAAGGTCAGCAGCAAAGAAGGCGTCGGAACATGTTTTACAATTGAATTACCTGTCTACAATCCCAATATCAAGGAGGAAGCATGAGCCCCCATCGAATTATGGTCATCGACGATGAAAGCATTGTCGGAAAAATGCTCAAAGCGGTTCTGGAGCAGGAAGGTTATGAAGTCGAACCCTTTCTCAGCGCCGCTCCGGCCCTGGCTAGACTGAAAGAAGAAAAATTCGATGTCGTGATCACCGACCTGAAGATGAAAGGAATCGACGGCATGGAGGTCCTGCATACGGTCAAAAAGGAAAGCGCGGATACCAAGGTCATCATGATCACGGCCTTTGCCAGCCTTGATTCCGCCGTGGAGGCCCTTCGCGGCAAGGTGGACGATTTTTTTCCAAAACCTGTAAAGATCAAGGATCTCAAGGCCTGCATCGAGCGTCTGCTGGGCGCTTGATCGCCCTTAAGGGGCGGTTCATAGAAATGGCAGCTTCACGGGCACAGCGATCTTGCCGTCGGAGTGATGGGCTTTCGTGGTTTGTTGCAGCCGGCCAGTTCGGGTCCTTGCCGTGCCGGTCTGCTGGAAGAGTTCTGCCTGCCCCTGCGGCATACGAATCAAAGCCGGGGAGTTTGGCAAAAACTGCCATTACTGTAAGGAATTAAATGACAATTATCACGATTTCAGGCGGATTGTATAGCAATGGCAATGAAGTTGCCGGGAAAGTTGCCGAACGGCTTGGGTACAGTGCTTTGTCGCGGGAAGCAATTTTTGAAGCTGCTAAAAAATACCGTATTTCTGAAAATAAGTTGGAGGAGGCGATGCATGACGCTCCTTCTCTGTTTCAACGGTTCTCCCCGGAAAAACAAAAATATATTGATTATGTCGCAGCGGAAGTGCTTGCTGCTTTCGCAAAAGACAATGTGGTGTATTCCGGTTATTCCGGCCATTTCTTCGCAAGCAATATCCCCCATATGCCTGTTGAGGTCCTTGCCTACCTGAAGAACGACAATGTCAACTATAATGGCTTTGCCGGACGTTTCTTCGAGAGTCATGTCACGCATCTCTTCAATGTCAGAATTGTTGCGAATCTTGAAGACCGTATCCACCTGCTGATGAACCGGCAAAATCTGAGCCGGGAACAGGCTGCGTCTCTTTTGAAGAAGGATGACCATGAACGCCAGGCCTGGAGCCGGCATTTTTATGGTATGGATAGTACGGACCTCAGTCTCTATGATCTGGCGATTCATATCAATAAGCTGACGGTCGCAGATGCGGTGGATGCGATATGTGAACGGGCGGTGCAGCCGAAATTCAGCGCCTCGCCGGATTCTCAGCTGGCCATTGAAAATATGGCTCTGGCCGCTGGAATACGGGCTGCTCTCATAGGCGATTATCCCCGCTGCGAAGTTATTGCGGACGGACAGGCTGTGGAGATCTTTGTCCGGTACACATTGCATACCGATGCGATGATCGTCGACAAAATCACCGAAAAGGTCCTGAACATGCCCGGTGTATCTAAGGTTTCCGTCATTCTCATTCCCAGCGTCGTTTTTACCTGAAGACGCACCGGAAAATCTTTGTGCTGCGGCTGCCGCAAGGAGGAGTGTGCGATTTTTCCATTCCGGCCGGCAGTGCATCGACAGCCGCCTGGCGGACTTGCCATGCTTATGAGCCAAGTGGCGGTCCCCCCGCCGCGACGCAGGACGGGCCGTTCAGAATCCTGGCCCCGGCTGCTTTGGCCATTTGTTTGAGCATGACCCTGAAAAGCAGGGAATGGGCGGGGGCGATGGTCCACCAGTAGACCCTGCCCCAGAATCCCCGCGGCTCAAAGCTTGGGGTCATGCGCAATTCGGTGGAGCCGTCGGGGAGTGCCTGTACCCGGAATTCCAGAAAGGCCTCGCCCGGGGCCAGCATCTCGGCCCGCAGCAGGAGTCGGCCGTGTTCTTCCACCTCGACCACACGCCAGAAATCCAGGTGATCTCCCATGACCACCGAATCCACATGACGGCGCCCCCGGGACAGGCCCGGACCTCCCACGAGTTCGTCTACAAAGCCGCGTATCCGCCAGAGAAAGGTCCCGAAATACCAGCCGGTATTTCCGCCGATGCGTTTGACCACGTTCCAGGCCAGTTCCGGCGAACCGTCCAGGATGACAAAAAAAGTATCACGGTACACCTTCGATTCGGGTGCGGTCCTGCCTCCGACCCAGCCCGCCATGCTGGTGGAACCCGCATCAAAACAGCTCGATGCCACCTCGTTCTGGCGCACCTCTTCCAAGGCCTTAATGATGGCCTCCCGGCAGGTGAGGAGCTTCTGCGGGACGATCAGGCGGATACGTTCATCGTGACAGAGTATTTCCTTGCCCATGCGCTCCACCAGGGGTCTGATGAGGGCCACCGACACCGGGGTGACTAAGTTCATCCACCAGATGGAAATCCGGTGGATGCGCATCGGCAGCACCAGGATGAGGCGGCGCGGCAGCCCGGCCTCCTGGGCATAGATGCGGAACAGTTCCCGCCAGGTGAGCACGTCCGGGCCGCCGATCTCATACGTCTGACCGGCGGTTTCCGGGTGTTCCAGGCAACCGGCCAGATAATCTATCACGTTGTCAATGGCGATGGGCTGGCAGTTGGTATCCATCCAGCGCGGAGCAAGCATGACCCGCAGGTTGCCGCAGAATGCCCGGATCATCTCGAAGGAAGCCCCGCCTGAGCCGAGGACAAGCGGCGCCCGCAGCTGGGTCACCCTGGCTCCGCCCAGGGCCAGGATTTCGCCGACCTCGTAGCGCGAGCGCAATTGCCCCGAGAGCTGTGCCGGGTTCCCCATACCGGTAAAGTGGAGGATCCATTCCACTCCGGCCTCGCGGGCGGCATGCACGGTGGAGTAGGCGATGCGCCGGTCCAGGGTGGCGAAATCCGGTTCACCGGGTTTGATGGAATGAATCAGATAGAATACTGTCCTGCAGCCGCGCATGGCCTCGGTGAGAGCCGCGGTGTCCAGGGCATCGGCCACGACGATTTCCAGGTTGGGGTGGCTGCCCCAGGGCCGGGCCTGAATTTTGCGGTAGGAACGCCCTGCCGCGCGCACCTTCCAGCCTTGCTCGAGAAGGCGGGGCAGCAGCCTCCCCCCCACGTAGCCGGTGGCTCCCAGCACCAACACCGGTTTGTTTTCATGGTCCATCTGTATCCCTCATTTCCCGGTCGGGCAGGAGGCGGCCGCAGTCGGTTGCGTGAGTCCGCCTTTCTTGGGCGTTGCCCCAAGTTTGATATCGAATTTTATCGTCAAATATAATCCCCTTTATACAAATTTCCATTTTGTGCTGTGATAAAAAATGTCTGAAGCTGCCTGCCTTAGAGTCCCGGTATAATTCATCTGCCACAAGATATCCTGCAGCCGGTATTCCGAAACTACATTGTCAGGATGCATTTGGCAACAGTATCGTCCTGGGCCGGCCAGGTATCCGGTGTTGCGGTAAAGGACGGAAGGGTAAGCGGCAAGCCACCGAAATAAATGACAAAAACCTAGATGAAAACGATATGGTACCATCGACTGACGAGTGTGTCCGGAACCGCCGTCCAGGGGGCGGTCTGCCATATTGCAGTTTTATACAGTCTGCCGATGCCTGGATTTGCAGACAGCGGATATCACGTCAGGCACAGATTGAAGTGAGGACCTCCTCCTACCGGACAGCCGAAGAACTGTCAGGGCTCCTCCATCCGCCTCCCAGCACCTTGTATAAGGTGACCTGATTGACGAGGCGGCTTAATCGCACGCCGATCAATCCCTGCTGGGCGCTGTAGAGCGAGCGCTGGGCATCTAAGACACTCAAATAGCTGTCTATTCCGTTGTCGTAGCGTGCCCTGGAAAGGGTATACCTCTTTTCTGTGGCAGTGACGAAGGATTGCTGCCCCTCCACCTGCTCGTTGATGGTTCCCCTCTGGGCCAGGGCGTCGGCCACTTCCCGGAAGGCGGTTTGTATCGTCTTCTCGTACTGGGCCACGGCGATATCCCGGTCCACTTCGGCCACTTTCAGATTGGCCGCCCGGGCACCGGCGTCGAAAATCGGCAGAGTGATCTGCGGCGAGAAGATCCATGCCTTGGTACCGGACTTGAAAAGGCCTGAAAGTTCGTCGCTGCCGTTTTCCACAGAGCCCATCAGCGTAATATTGGGGAAATAGGCGGCCCGCGCCGCCCCGATATTGGCATTGTAGCCTTTGAGCATATCTTCGGCCTGAAGGACATCGGGACGCTGCAACAGGACATCGGAAGGCAGGCCTGGACTGATATCCTTTACAGCGGCGGGCGTATCAGAGAGGGACTTCGGCAACAGTTCGTCCGGTACCTTGCAGCCGACAATCAGATTGAGGCTGTTTTCATCCTGGGCGACCTGGGTGGTATAACGTGCTGCATCTACCCGGGCCGCATCCATCTGGGTCTGCGCCTGTTGCAGATCGAGGTCGGAAGACGCCCCGACCTCAAAGCGACGCTGGATGAGCAAAAGGCTGTCCTGCTGGGCCTTTAGGGTCACCTGCGCCAGGCGGAGCAATTCCCGGTCAGCGGCCAGCACAAGATAACCGGTGGCAACCTGAGAAATCAGGCTGATCTGCGCGCTGCGCTGCGCCTGCTCGGTGGCGAGGTACTGGTCCAGTGCCTGATCTCTGAGACTGCGTACCCGGCCAAAGAGATCCAGTTCGTAGGAGCTGACCCCCAGGCCGACGCTGTACTGATGAAGGTCCGCCGGCTGTCCCGTGGCCGAAAAGTCCTGAGGCAGGCGCTGAAAGGTGCCGGATGCGCTGGCCGTTATCTTGGGAACCAGGGCGGAACTCTGGATCTGGTACAAGGCCTGGTAACGTTCGAGATTGAGCGCAGCAACCCGTAGATCCCTGTTATTTTCCAGGCTCAGGGCGATGAGTTTTTGCAGTTTCCGGTCCAGGTAAAAATCCTTCCAGGTCAAATCTGTCCACGGCCTCTGCGAAGAAGTGGGGGTGTCTGCCTGATATGACAGCCCGCCGGGCCAGCTGGCCGGAACCGGGGCGGCGGGTTGCGAGTAGGTGGGAGCCAGGGTGGAACAGCCGCTCAGCCCCGCGCCGGACAGAAGAAGACAGAGGGCTGTCGCTATCCATTTCATTCGCCGCATCTCATTGTACCTCCGAAACAGGTTTGGCCGCCACGGGCTGCTGACCCGGTCCCTTCCGCCTCTTCCCGAAGAGACGTGAAACCAGCACGAAAAAAAACGGGATAAAGAGCAGATCGATAAAGGTGGCCGAGAGCAATCCGCCGGTTACGGCCGTGCCGATGGCATTCTGGGCTGCGGCGCCAGCTCCCTTCGTCAGAGCCAGCGGCAGGGTGCCGAAGAAAAAGGCCAGCGAGGTCATGATGACCGGTCGCAGTCTGATCCTCACCGCTGTCAGGGTTGCATCCACCAGTTCTTTGCCCTGCTGCAGTTGCGCCTTGATGAACTGGATGATCAGGATGGCGTTCTTTGTCGAAAGCCCCACGGTGGTAAGCAGGCCGATTTGCAGATAGACATCGTTGGGGAAGGCACGCAGGGTGACCATCGTCACTGCCCCCACCAGTCCTAGCGGCAGCATCAGCAGATTGACGAAGGGGATGGTCACGCTTTCGTACAGGGCCGCTACAGAGAGAAAGACAACGAGCAGCGAGATTGCGTAGAGCGCCGGCGCCTGGGCCCCGGCATGCTTTTCCTCATAGGAGAGGCCTGTCCATTCGTAGCCCATTCCCGTCGGCAGTTCGGCTGCCATTTTTTCCACCTCGTCCATGGCTTCACCGGTGCTGACCCCCGGGGCCGCCTGCCCCAGGATCTCTACCGCCGGAATACCGTTATACCGCTCCAGGCGGGGTGAGCTATATCGCCAGTGAGCAGTTGAAAATGCGGAAAACGGCACCATATCGCCGTTTTTATTGCTGACGTACCAGCTGTTGATGTCCTCGGGCAGCATCCGATATTTGGAATCCGCCTGGAGATACACCCTTTTGACCCGGCCATCCTGAATGAAATCGTTGACGTACGTACTTCCCCATACTGTGGAAAGAACGGTATTAATATCAGCCAGCGACACCATCTGGGCGCCGGCCCGCACATCATCGATGTCCAATTTGAACTCGGGAGAATCATCCTGTCCGTTCGGGCGTACCGCAACGAGTTTCGGATTTTTCATCGCCATCCCCAGCAGCTGATTCCGCGCCTCCATCAGCTTTTCATGGCCGAGTCCCGCGCGGTCCTGCAGTTGGAAGTCAAAACCATTGGCCACGCCCAGCTCTAGTACTGCCGGCGGAGAGAAGGCGAAGGCCAAGCCGTCACGTATCTGCGAAAAGGCCTTCATGGCCCGGTTGGCGATGGCCGGCGCCTTCAGATCTGAGGTCTTGCGCAGTTTCCAGTCCTTCAGTTTCACAAAGGCCAATCCCATGTTCTGGCCGCGGCCGGCAAAACTGAAGCCGGTTACGGTGATGACGCCTTCAACCGTTCTGGACTCATCTTCAAGAAAATGCCGCTCCAGCTGCCGTATCACCTTGATGGTCCGTTCCTGGGTCGCGCCGGACGGCAGCTGGACCTGACAGATAAGGAACCCCTGGTCTTCATCGGGCAGAAAGGATGTGGGAAGACGCAGAAAAAAGAATGCCATGGCAATAACAATGGCGCAATAAACCACCAGATAGCGCACAGGCCGACCAAAGGAGCGGCCGACGATACCTTCATATTTTGACCTGCAGAAGTCAAAACTGCGATTAAACCATTTGAAATATCGGCAGAACATGCCGCACTCTCCCGGAGCATGCCCTTTTTCTATGGGGTTGAGCAGAGTGGAACAGAGGGCCGGGGTCAAAATCATGGCCACCATCACGGAGAGGATCATCGCCGAGATGATGGTGACGGAGAACTGGCGATAGATAACGCCGGTAGAGCCGCTGAAAAAGGCCATGGGTAAAAAGACAGCAGTCAGCACGGTGGCAATACCCCACAGGGCGCCGGTGATCTGTCCCATGGATTTGATGGTGGCGCCGTGAGGCGACAGCCCCTCCTCGGACATGATCCTCTCGACATTTTCCACCACCACGATGGCGTCATCAACCAGCAGGCCGATGACGATTACCAGGGCGAACATGGTCAGGGTGTTGATGGAATATCCGGCGGCAGCCAGCACCCCCATGGTGCCGAGCAGCACGACCGGTACGGCGATGGTGGGGATCAGGGTGGCCCGGATATTCTGCAGGAAGAGGAACATGACGAGGAAGACCAGGCAGACCGCTTCAATCAGGGTGTGCACGACCTCCTCAATAGAAATTTTAATGAAGGGGGTGGTGTCGTAGGGGTAGACCACCTTCATTCCCGGTGGAAAGTATTTCGACAACTCCTCCAGTTTTGCCTTGACCCTGTTGCCAGTGTCGAGGGCATTGGCGCCGGCGGCCAGCCTGACCGCCATGCCGCCCATCGGCTTTCCATTATAGAATGACTGGAGCTCATAGTTTTCGGTGCCTATTTTGCTAACCGCAACATCCCTGAGCCTGACCGTGGAACCGTCGCTGTTGGTGCGCAGGATGATGGCATCAAACTGCTCCGGGGTCTGGAGCAGGGTGCGCGCCGTGATGGTGGCATTCAGCTGCTGCCCCTTTTCTGCCGGAAGTCCGCCAAATTGACCGGCAGATACCTGGGCGTTCTGGGATTGCAGCGCTGCAATCACGTCGTTGGTGGTCAGGTGGTAGTTGTCGAGCTTGGTCGGATTCACCCAGATCCGCATGGCATTCTGGGTGCCGAACATCATGAGCTCGCCCACACCGTCCAGACGGCTTATGATATCCTGGATGTTGGAAACCATATAGTCAGCGAGCGCATTGCGGTCCATGGTCCCGTCTTCCGAGACAAGCCCCACAATCAACAGGAAGTTCCTGGTGGATTTTACCACCGCAATCCCTTGCTGCTGCACGAGCTGAGGCAGGAGCGGAACGGCCAGCTGCAGCTTGTTCTGCACCTGTACCTGGGCGATGTTGGGATCAGTTCCGGCTTTGAAGGTCAGGGTGATGGTTACGGCGCCTGATGAGTCGCTGGTCGATGCCATATAGATCAGGTTGTCGATGCCATTGAGTTTCTGCTCGATAACCTGCGTAACCGTATCCTGCACGGTCTGGGCAGAGGCGCCTGGATAGGTGGCGTTGATCGCAATCTGGGGCGGTGCGATGGCCGGATACTGAGACACCGGC
>JARLHL010000076.1 GCA_031292275.1 Desulfocapsaceae bacterium
GTTCATTGCCGGAAATGAATGTCTGTATGCTGGTATTATGGTTGGCCAGGGTGACGACGCCGGAGCCCTCATAGGCAGCGATCAGCCCCTCAACCTCCGTCAGGCCCAGCCCCACCACCGCCCGCATGCCGCCGGGAAACTTCTGACCCTCCCGCTCCATCAGCGCCCCCCGCCTGGCGATCAGACGGATGGAGTCCTTAAGGCTGACCACACCCGCTGCATAGAGGGCGGCATACTCACCGGCGCTGTGTCCGGCAAAACAGCTCACCGGCATATCATGGCCCAGGGCCTTGCGCACCGCGCACCAGCAGATCAGATTGGTCACGGTAATGGCCGGCTGCAGGTGAATGGCCCGGCTCAACTCGTCCATGGGCCCTTCATGACACATCGTCCCCAGGGAGAAGTCACAGACGGCATCGGCCTCTTCCATAATGGCGGCACACTCCGGATCGGCCTCCATGAACCCATTCCCCATGCCTAAATACTGGGACCCCTGACCAGGAAAAAGCACAGCAATTTTCATACGATACTCCCTATCATAGCTGCGACTTCATTTTTTCTTCGCGAAAATTAATGGCCAGAAACAGCCCTACCCCCAGACAGATTGCCGAATCGGCCACATTAAAGGTCGGCCAGTGGTGTGTCCCCACATAGACGTCAAGAAAATCGATGACCCAGCCGAACCGCAGCCTGTCGACGACATTTCCAGCTGCACCGCCGGCAATGAGGGCAAAGGGAATGGCATATCTGCTCCGACCATTCTGCAGCCGGAAATGGGCAAGGGTCAAGCCCACAACCGCCAGACAATTGATACCGACAAAAAAATAATGTCCCCAGGGTGAGTCGTGATGGGCAAACATACTGAAGGCCACCCCGGTATTTCGTACGTACGTCAGATCGAAAAGTCCCGGAACTATCTGCCGGGATTCATAGAGGTGAAACGACTGCATCACCCAAATTTTTGTGGTCTGATCCAGCCCTATCACCGCAAAGAGTACGAGGAAATACAGCATGTTCACTCAGCCTTGAGGCCCAGGTCCGCAAGAATAGTACAGCATCGCTCACAGATCAGAGGATGTTCGGCATTGGTGCCGACGGTGGCGGACCGGGTCCAACAGCGTTCGCACTTGCCCCCGTCCACAGGGCGTACCATGATGGACAGCCCCTGCACCTCCTCGCTGAAGAAAGGGGCAAGCCCGACATCCGGAAATTCATCCACGCCGGTGATAGCTGAGACAATGGAAATCTCTTTTAATGTCTGCCACTCGCGGGTCATGAAATCCCCCAGCTCTCCTTCCATCAGCAGCAGGACTTCAGCCTCCAGGGGATGCCCGATGATCTTTTCACGGCGAGCAATCTCAAGGGCCCTGGTTATCTCGGAGCGCAGGGCGATCAATCGGGTCCATCGGGCCTCACCCTCCTGGTCCAGCAGGCCGGCCACCGGCGCAGGAAATTCGGCAAAGAAAACGCTGGCGGACAGCGGGGCCTTCTGGGGATCCAGGCCATAGAGATGTTCCCAGGTCTCGGCAGCGGTAAAGCTGAGGATGGGCGCCATCAGCCGGATCAGGCCATCCAGGATAATAAAGAGCGCCGTCTGGGCCGAACGTCTGGCATGCGAATCGGTCCCTGAGGTGTAGAGCCTGTCTTTCAGGATGTCCAGATAGAAGGCGCTCATGGTCATGCCGCAGAAATAATTCAGGCTGTGATAGATTGAATGAAACTCATACCGTTCATAGGCACTTACAACCTTTTCCTTCAGCTCCTCAAAGCGGGCAATGGCCCAGCGGTCCAGATCAGGAAGCTCCTGCAGGCCGACACAATTTTTGCCCGGATCAAAGTCATGCAAATTCCCCAGCATATAGCGGATGGTATTGCGTATCTTTCTATAGGCATCGGAGATCTGCCTCAGGATCTCATCGGAGACCTTCACATCGTCACGGTAATCTTCACTGGCAACCCAGAGACGCAGGATCTCAGCCCCATATTTCTCAATAACCTCGCCGGGAGCCACCACGTTGCCGATGGACTTGGACATCTTCTTGCCCTGGCCGTCAACCACATAGCCATGGGTCAATACGCCTTGATAAGGAGCCCTGTCGCGGGTGCCGATCGAGGTGAGCAGGGAACTCTGGAACCACCCGCGATGCTGATCGCTCCCCTCCAGATAGAGGTCTGCAGGCGACCGCAGCTCCGGACGCTCCTCGCAGACCGCGGCATGGCTGACCCCGGAGTCGAACCAGACATCCAGGATGTCCTCCTCTTTCAGGAACTCGTTACCGCCGCACTGCTGACAGACGGCCCCCTGCCCGAGGAAATCGCCGACCTCGTACTTGAACCAGGCATCCGCACCTTCCTGCAGGAAAAGTTCATCAATTTTTCGGGCCAGGGCCTCGCTCTTCACTACCGTACCGCAGTCCCGGCAGCTGATCACGGTAATCGGCACGCCCCAGGTCCGCTGGCGCGACAGGCACCAGTCCGGTCTGCCTTCCACCATGGAAAAGATGCGCTGCATTCCCCAGCTGGGCGTCCACTGGACCTCCTTTATGCTTTCCAGGGCCTTTTCCCGGATGCCGCTCCTGTCCATGGCAATGAACCACTGGGGGGTGGCCCTGTACATGACCGGCTGCTTACACCGCCAGCAGTGAGGATAGCTATGCCGGATATCGTCCTTATAAATCAACATCCCGGATTTGCTCATATCTTCACATATGCGCGCATTCACCGCCGGGACCTGCAGTCCGGCATAAGGGCCGGCCTCTGCTGTATAGATCCCCTGGTTGTCGACGGGGGAAAGGATCTCCAGGCCGTAGCGGAGCCCGGTCTGATAGTCGTCTGCCCCATGACCGGGAGCGGTGTGCACACAACCGGTTCCTGCCTCGATGGTCACATAATCGGCCAGCACCATCAGGGAATCGCGATCCATAAAGGGATGGCGACATCTGCGGTTTTCGAGCTTCCGGGCCGAGAAGGTGGCGATGATCGAATACTCTGCAATGGAAAAGCGCTGCAGCACCGATTCTGCCAGATCTCTTGCCATGATCCAGACTTCATCGCCCACAGCCACTGCGGCATATACGAAATCAGGATGAAAGGCCACCGCCAGATTGGCGGGCAAGGTCCAGGGAGTGGTCGTCCAGATAATGATCGAGACCTGCCGGCCGGCAAGGGCCTGATCGATATCGGCCAGATCCTCGGTCACCGGAAATTTTACATAAACAGAAGGCGAGGTGTGGTCATAATACTCCACCTCCGCCTCAGCCAAGGCCGTAGTGCAGGTGGAACACCAGTAGACGGGCTTTTTATTGCGGATAACCGAGCCCGAGAGCAGGAACCGGTTGAACTCCCGGGCGATGGCCGCCTCGTAGGGAAAGTTCATGGTCAGGTAAGGATTATCCCAATCGCCCAGGACCCCCAAGCGTTTGAACTCCTCTTTCTGGGCCTTTATCCATTTTTGGGCATATTTGCGGCAGGCCCCCCGCTTGGACAGCTTGGAGATCTGATCCTTCTTGGCACCCAGTTCCTTGTCGACATTATGCTCAATAGGCAGACCATGGCAGTCCCAGCCTGGTATATAGGGGGCGTTGAACCCGGCCATGCGCCTGGCCCTGAGGATAATATCCTTTAATATTTTGTTGAGGGCATGCCCCAGATGAATATGGCCGTTGGCATAAGGAGGGCCATCATGCAGGACATAGAGTGGCTTATCCTTGCAGGATTTCTGGATTTGTCCATAAAGATCCTCCTTTTCCCACCGTTTCAGATACAGGGGCTCCTTCTGGGAGAGATTGGCCTTCATATTAAACTTAGTCTGAGGCAAATCAAGGGTTGCCCTATAGTCCATACTGATCTCCTTTTATACAAACAAAACCGTAAGTAATCGAATTTATAACTTATTACCGAGAGCCGTCCCGCTACCGGCGGAAAGAGCGGTCGATTACCAAACGCAAAGTTATAAAGAATAACAAGTGCGATTCAAGTTGCAAGCGATAAATGTGTCTGCTGCATCTTTATCCTAGATCCAAAATCCTCTGCCGCCCCCCTCCGGCAGCGCCTGCAGATAAAATACAGTCGACAGCAATACATTTGACATAATATACCGATTTTATTAAAGTACGGACATAGCAGAAGAAAAAATGACGCCCGCCAAGGCAGAGAAGATAAATTATTCCATACATTTCACCAACTTCTTCTTCCTCACCACCGATATCCAGCAAGAGAAGATTTCGTCATGACAGACACCAATGCCCCCTCACCTCCGATCATTGTTGAAATGATAAAGGTCAGTAAGAGTTATCCCCCTGATATAAAAGCGTTGGCAGACATATCCATGACTGTTGAAACCGGCGAGATGTTCTTCCTCATTGGTATGAGCGGGGCGGGAAAGACAACCCTTTTAAAACTCATTTGCAATATGGAAACCCCGAGTAATGGCTTAATCGAGGTCTCGGGCCAGAATATCCACCAGCTCAAGGGAAAAAAGCTGGCCCGGCTGCGCCAGAAAATCGGCGTGGCCTATCAGGACTTCAAACTCCTGACCGACAGGACCGTGGCTGAAAATGTCGCCATCGCGATGGAAGTCTCTTACAAAAAGCCCCCTATCATCTCCAAGCGGGTCAAAGATCTCCTGGCCCAGCTGCAACTTTCCGACAAACACGATACAATAACCGGGGAGCTCTCGAGAGGCGAGCAGCAGCGAGTGACCTTGGCCAGGGCCGTTGCCAACTCGCCAACCCTGATACTGGTTGATGAACCCACAGGCAATCTGGACGCCACAACCACTGAAAAGGTTATGAATCTTCTCAATAAATGCAACAGTTCCGGGGCAACCATTATTATTGCCACCCACGATGAATCCCTGTATCGGCGCTCCAACCATCGCATCATGGAGCTCCATCGCGGGAAGATCCGGCAGATCAACGGAGGCGTCCAGGTATGAATTTCTGGTTTGCAGTCTTAAGGCAGGTCGGGCGCAATCTCCGCCAGACATGGGCCTCACAGCTCATGACCCTGCTTACTGTCAGTCTTTCTGTCCTGATCTTTGCCTTTTTTTATCTTATTTACACGAATATGCTCAATGTAGGCGGCAAACTGGGGGACGACCTGCGTCTCATCGTCTATCTGAACGATGAACCCGGCCCTGAAATGCAGGAGCAACTTCGACGGAAAATAACCGATTTCGATCAGGTTCAGGAGATACGGTTCATATCGAAAGCTGACGCCTACGAGCGCTTTGCCAATCAGTTGGGAGACAATAAAGACGTCCTGAAGGATATGCCCACGGATTTTCTGCCTGCCTCAGTCGAGGTCGTCCCCCTCAAAACACTCCGGAGTCTCAACCAGGTCAAGCTGTTTTCCGAGTATCTGAGCAAGCTTCCGGGCACCCTGAAGGTCCAGTACGGACAGGACTGGGTCGAGCGATTTTTTTATTTTATCCGACTCCTCTCCATTGTTGTCATCTTGAGCGGCAGCCTGCTGATCCTGACATCCATCTTCATGGTGGCCTACACCATACGCCTGACCATCATGGGGAGGCAGGCGGAGCTGGAGCTGCTGAAGCTGGTAGGCGCCACCAACAATTACATCCGCACTCCCTTTATGCTGGAAGGCCTGCTGCAGGGATTCTTCGGTTCATCCTTCGGACTTGTTTCCCTATTCACTCTCTATCAGTGGATAAAGACACATTTTTCCGGGCCGGGGATCCTGAACCTGTTCAGTTTCACCTTTTTCACCCCCCATATTCTTGCAGTCATTATCATCATCTCCATCCTGCTCTGTACCGTGGGCAGCTATATGTCAATGCAGAAATTTCTGCGTATCTGATCTCTCATGGTCCACGACAGCATACACATCCTTTCTGCCCAGCCATCGGCAGGCTGTTCACTCCTGAGCAAGACGCTTCACTGTGGTCTGCTGCTGCTCCTGACTGCCGCCGTTCTTTTTCTTTTCGGCTCTCCCTTGGAAGCGGCAGCCGACAATGCGGAAAAACAGCAGCTTGAAACCAAGATCAACACCCACTGGATCAATATCCGCCGTCTGCAGGAGGACATCAGGCTGCAGCAGGATCAGCTTGACACCAATGCCTCCCAGGAAAAACAGCTGCTGTCGGAAATGGAAAACATTGATGTCCGCCAGCAGGAACATCGCGACAAACTCGCCGTCCTCAGAGACAGAATGAAAGTGCAGCAGGATCTCATTGCCCTTAAGGAGAAGGAGCTTGCCAGGGGGCTCGCAGCCAAAAATGCCGTGCAGATCCATTTGCAGAAGAGGCTCAGCGCCTACTATAAACTGGGTAAGATCGGTCTTATCAATGTGGCTTTTTCGGCCCACTCACTCCCCGAGCTCCTCTCCTTTCACGATTCCTTCCAGTCCCTCATCAGGCATGATCAGGATCTCATCGACAGCTACCATAGATCCATCAATGATCTGGAGAAGGTCAAGGAGGCCATGACACTTGAAAAAAATCTGTTGCAGGAATTCATCACGCAGGAGGAGGATGAAAGAGGCAGGGCCGCAGCCACCAGGCAGGAGAAGGAAGACCTCCTCACCCTGGTCCGAACCAAGAGCAAACTCCACGAGAAGGCCATCAAAGAGATGCGGGAGGCTGGCAACAATCTCTCAAGCCGCCTGGCTGCCCTGCAGAAAAAACAGGAGCTCCTCGACCAGGGCTTTATGCTGAACAAGGGGAAACTGTCTCCTCCCGTCCTCGGCACAATCATCAGCCGTTTCAACCAGGAAATCACAAATAAGCTCGCTATATCAAGCAAATCAAACGGAATTTCCATCAAGGCCCCGGACGGAACCAAGGTGCATGCGCTGTTTGACGGAACGATCCTGTTTTCCGGATATCTCAAGGGATATGGCAATACGATTATTATCGATCACGGTTACCAGTATTATTCCATTGTCTCCAGAATGGAAAAATTGCTCAAGAATAAGGGTGATGAAACGAAAACTGGTGATATTATAGGAGTGATGGGCGATACGGCAACCCTGATCGACGAAGGGCTCTACCTGGAAATACGCCACGGCAGCCAATCCCTCGATCCGATGGAATGGCTGGACAAAGACAAGATTTCCCAGAACGCAGCTGAAAATATTGCCCCGGCAACAGCACAATAGACCACCTTACTTAACCTGATCAACGGCAGAATACCATGTATACGAAAATCGCCCCGGTTGTCAAAGTTTCTGTTTTTTTTACCATTTCTATGCTGTTTCTTCTCTCCTCCGCCATGGCGGATGTCACCCAGAAAGAAAGGGAGGAAACCTATAAGCAGCTTGAGTTATTCGCCAATGTCCTCAGCCTCCTGCAGGAGAACTATGTCGATCCCGTCAACACCAAGGAGCTGATCGATGGCGCCGTCAACGGCCTGTTGCTCTCCCTCGACCCTCATTCTTCCTATCTCACTCCCCAGAATTTCCAGGACCTCAAGGATGAAACCGACGGGAGCTTTACCGGCATCGGCATTGAAATCACGATGCGCGACAACATCCTGACCATTGTCTCTTCCATTGAGGGGACCCCCGCCGATCAGGCCGGGCTGAAGGCCAAGGATATGATCGTCAGGATCAACGGAGAATCAACGAAGGAGATGAACCCAATGGATGCCCTCAGGAAGCTTCGCGGCCCCAAGGGGACCAAGGTCACCATTACTATACAGCGGGAGGGGTGGAAAACATTGAAGGACTTCACTCTGGTGCGGGACACCATCCCCCTGCAGTCGGTGAAGGCATTCTTTCTTGAGCCGGGCCTTGCCTATACCAGAATCACCAATTTCCAGAGTCAGACAACCGCTGACTTTAAAAAGGCCCTGCACGACATGGAAGCCGTCCATCCCATAAAGGGACTTATCCTTGATCTTCGCAACAACCCGGGAGGCCTTCTTAATCAGGCGGTCAGCACTGCCGAGATCTTTATCGACGAGGGGATCATCGTCTCCACCAAGGGCAGGACCCAGGACCAGAACATGACATTCAAAGTCCATGAGAACAGCGGGGAGGGGAAATATCCCATGGTTGTCCTGGTCAACGAAGGGTCAGCCAGTGCCTCTGAAATTGTCGCCGGCGCCCTCCAGGATCACAAACGGGCAATCATAGTCGGAACCCAGACTTTCGGAAAAGGATCCGTACAGACCATCATCCCGCTTCCGGACGGCGCGGCGCTCCGTCTCACAACCGCCCGCTACTATACCCCTTCGGGCCGTTCGATTCAGGAAAAGGGAATCACACCCGATGTGGAGGTGGCCTATGTCCCATACGCGCCCCAGACCGATGTGAAAGGCTCAGATTCCGATATCACCCGGGAAGTCGACCTGAAAAATCATTTTAAGAACAAGGATTCGTCACCGAAAAAAACCGACGCGCAGCAGGAGAAGCTGTCTGTGGAGGCAATCAAACTCAACAACGATATCAAGGACAGACTCAACAAGGACAACCAGCTGCGTTCAGCCCTCAATATCCTGAAGAGCCTGGACCTTTATTCGGAGTTCAAACAGACCAGGCATCAGAGCAAATAAACCCGGCCTGAAGGCCGGAAAGGACAGGCCGTCTTGCTGCGCAGCTGTGCTGCTGGCAGCGGACGGCCTGTAATGTATCATCCGGAGGAGAGAATCAGCTTTTTATTTACACGGCCCGTTAAAGACGACCCCTTGCAGCCCCACCCCTTCGGTTTAGAGCTTTTTTCCCTCTCGGCACAGTTTGCCCGGTCTTAGAAATAGCCCAGCTCTTTCAAGAACCGTTCGTCCTGGGACCAGTTCTTCTTCACCTTCACCCAGAGCTTGAGCAGCACCTTCTGCTCCATCATCTTCTCGATGTCCCTGCGGGCGGCGGTGCCGATCCTCTTCAGCGTCCCCCCCCCCTTGCCGATAATGATCCCCTTCTGCGATGTCCGTTCCACGACGATGGCCGCATGGATGGTCACCATTCCTTTCTCGGTCTCCTCCTTAAAAGATTCGATCAGGACCGCTGAGGAATAAGGGACCTCCTGGCCGATCTGCAGAAAGATCTTCTCTCTGATGATCTCTGCCGCCAGAAACCGTTCCGTCGCATCGGTGGGGATATCGTCAGGATAATACCGGGGCCCCAGGGGCAGGATCTGCAGAATTTCTGCAATCAGCCTCTCCGTCCCGTCGGCATGCAGTGCAGACATCGGCAGCACCGCCTGAAAGGGATGGATCCGGGCATACATCTCGATCAGAGGCAGAAGTTTTTCCTTGTCCAGCAGATCGACCTTGTTGAGGATCAGGATGGCCGGCGCCTGCAGCCGCGCCATGTACTCCGAGAGTTCCCTGTCCTTTTCCGCCTGCAGTTTTTCCGGCAGGGAGGCCGAGGCATCCAGCAGAAACAGCACCGCATCGACCTCGCTCAGGCTCTCCAGGGCAATACGCACCATCTCCCGGTTTAAGGGCTGATCCGCCTTGTGCAGTCCGGGAGTATCGATCAGAACGATCTGATAGCCCTCATCATTGACCACCCCCAGAATGCGGTTGCGGGTGGTCTGCGGTTTTGGGGTGACAATGGAGATTTTCTGCCCAAGGAGCGCGTTCATCAGGGTCGATTTACCGGCGTTAGGAGGACCTACAATTGCTACCATGCCGGATCTCACCGGTGTATCGGTCTGATTCATAAAGGAGTCGCCATAATTTTATTGAATTCTATAATTATTGAGGGTGCTCAAATCACAATTTCACACTATACTGCTTACCGTTTCAGCGTGTTGCGTCAGGCGTGCCGGACTATAACATCCCTAGAGGGCAACGCATACGGTATTTTCCATAAACAACCATTAAAGATCCCATACAGTTCTTTTTGTGGTACTTCAACGTAAAAGGCTCAATGGTTACTTCTGGCAAGATTATAGAATATCTAGAAAATGGAAAATTCGTCTGCGCTTTTGTGACCGAATGCCAGAACAAGCGGACACGCTCTCTCAACCAGAACGGCAGAGAGATCAATCTGCCCTTTTCACGCATTGTCCACTGTTCCACCAATACCTACCCGGCAAGTCTGAACCGGGAAGACCTGATCCGAACGCTGAAGGCCACCAACGACACCCGCATCTCCCTGATGCAGAAAATCAATCTTGAAGAGATATGGGAACTCGCCAGTGAGGAGAAGTCAGACTCCTTCGAACCTGTCTTCCTGGCCGGGCTGGTCTTTTCCGGCGAGGCCAGCGACGATATGGTTTCGGCCTTCCTTCGATGCGTGTTTACTGATCATCTCTATTTCAAATTCAAAGAGGGCCTGATCCGGGCCAACTCTCCCGAGCAGATGGAACACCTCCGACGCCAGCTCGAGCAGGAGGAGAAAAAACGCAGCCTGATCACCAACGGGGTTCAGTCACTGACGCTGCTGAAGGACTCAGCAAACGTGGTCTTAAGCCAGGATCTCCGGGAATGTCTCAATCTTGTCAGGGACTACTATCTGTTCGGCACCGATGCCGAACATGCCGACCTGGCTGTCCAGATCCTCAAGGAGGCAGGGCTGCACCGTCCCCATGAGCCCTACCACCTCCTGGTCAAGGCAGGGATCTGGAATAAAAACGAGAATATCCCGCTCTTACGCCAGGGCCTGCCAGTCGGTTTTTCTCTGCCGGCCCGCCAGCAGGCCGAAGGCCTTCTGCAGACCAATGTGGAGACCCTCCTGCAAGACCCGGTCCGCGTGGATCTCTCCAATCTGGCACCGATCACCATCGACGGCGGCACCACCCTGGATTTTGACGATGCCCTGACCATTGAGGAGCAGGAGGGGAATTATCTGGTCGGCATTCACATTTCCGATGTGGCACATTATGTCCGGCCCGGTTCCCCCCTCTTTCTGGAGGCCATGTCCAGAGGGACATCAATCTATTTTCCTGAAGGACAGATCCCCATGCTGCCGCGGCATCTCTCCCAGGGAATCTGCAGCCTGATTCAGGGTGAATTGCGCGCCACGATGAGTTTCATGATCCTGCTGTCGCCGGAGGCCGAAGTCCTGCGGGTACGGATTTCGCCCTCCATCATCCGCGTCGCAAGGAGACTGACCTACGAAGAGGCCGACGAGCAGATGCAGAGTGATCCGCAGCTGCGAATTCTCGATATGCTGCGGCAGAAACTGCGCCGGAGGCGGGTTGAGGCGGGGGCCCTGCTGCTCCCCTTCCCCGATGTGAACATCTTCGTAGATGGCGGCGGCAAGGTCCACGTGAGCCTGAATCCTTCTGACACCCCGGCCCGCACCCTTGTCTCGGAGATGATGATTCTGGCCAACAGCGAAGCCGCCCGCTTTGTCGCGGACAGGATGGCTCCGGGACTCTTCCGGGCGCAGGGGCCGCCAAAGCAGCGGCTGATCACCGGCGACGACAACGATCTCTATCTCAACACACGCCAGCGAAAACAGATTTCCCGCGGTGAACTGCTGAGTCAGGCAAAAGAACACAGCGGTCTGGGGGTTGGCCAGTATACGACTGTCACCTCCCCCATCAGGAGGCTTCTCGATCTGGTGATGCAGCATCAGCTGCACTCCCTTATCAGACGGCAGCCCTTCTGCTTTTCCGAAGAGATGTGCAAAGATTTCATCGCAGTCATCACCCGGACACTGTCCCAGGCGAACAGCGTGAAACAGCAGCGGCACCGCTATTGGCTGTTGAAATACCTGGAGGACCGCAAGGGTCAATATCTTGATGCCCTGGTTATCGAGTCAGGACCGAAACGTGTCGGCCTCTTGCTCACCGACATTCTCATGGATGTCGATCTGCCGGCACAGCCCGGAAAACGACCGCCGGCCGACACTTTGGTCAAGATTAAAGTCGCCAAGGTCGATGCCCTGGACAACATCATCGCCATGGAATGGTGAACCAGCAGGGCGGGACCAGACCGGCCGGCCTCAACAAATCATGAAAGCGTGTCACTCCGGCATGACCAAGCTGCTGCTTTGACGAGATTTTCCTATAAACCAAGACTGTTCCTCCTCCGGAACAGTCCTTCCCGCAGGGCCCTGCCCTCAAAGGACGGGCAACTATCCCCGGTCGGCAGCCATCACCAGATCGCTGAGTTCATCGGCAATTTCGTGGATCAGCGCCCGGTCCTGGCCTTCCACCATCACCCGGATCACCGGCTCGGTCCCTGAGGGTCGCACCAGAATCCGACCGGTATTCCCCAGCCGGGACTCACAGGCCTTCATCGCCTCGGAAAATCCGGGAATGGTATCCACATTCATCCTGCTGGCGGTACGGACATTTTTCAGGATCTGGGGAAAGCTCTCCATGACGGTGGCCAGTTCGGACAGGGACCTGCCCCGCTTCTTCATGATGGCCAGCAGCTGCAGGGCCGCCAGGATTCCGTCGCCGGTGGTAATATGATCAAGGAAAATCAGATGGCCGGACTGCTCACCGCCAAAGGAATAGCCCTCCCTGCGCATACACTCGACCACATAACGGTCACCGACCCCCGTCCGGACCAGCGAGCCGCCCATCTGCTCCATGGCCTTCTGCAGCCCCATATTGGACATGATGGTCGCCACCAAGGTCTTTCGGTTCAGCTTCCGCTGTTTCAGGAGCTCTTTGGCACAGATTGCCATAATATGGTCGCCGTCGACGATGTTGCCCTTTTCATCAGAGACGATAAGCCGGTCACCGTCGCCATCCAAGGCCAACCCGATATCGGCCCCCAGTTCCCTGACCTTGGCGGCCATCAGCTCAGGATGCAGGGCCCCGCACTGGAGGTTGATATTCTTGCCGTCCGGATGCACACCCAGCGCGGTGACTTTGGCCCCCAGCTCTTCAAAGACATGAGGGGCCACACCGTAGGTTGCGCCATTGGCACAGTCAAGGACGATATGAAAGTCGTCCAGGACATAGTCCCGGGGAAAGGTGTTTTTCAGAAAAACGATATACCGTCCCCTGGCATCCTCGATCCTGGCCGCCTTGCCCACCTCGTCGGCAACGGGACGCAGCGCCTCCATCTTCTGAGAGAAGATCAGATCTTCCATGGAGGCCTCCACCTCATCGGGGAGTTTAAATCCGTCATGGGAAAATATCTTGATGCCGTTATCCTGAAAGGGGTTGTGCGAGGCAGAGATGACCACACCGGCATCGGCTCGCATGGAGGTTGTTATAAAAGCAATGCCCGGAGTCGGCACCGGGCCGACCAGCAGCACATCCACACCCATGGAGCAGATTCCGGCTGCCAGGGCATTTTCTATCATATAACCGGAGACCCTGGTGTCCTTGCCGATAACAATCCTATGTCTCCTGGCCTGATTCTTCACGGTAAAGGCAATCGCGCGACCGATCTGCATGGCCATCTCAATGGTCATCGGATAGATGTTGGCAACACCGCGGACCCCGTCCGTTCCAAATAGCTTTCTCATCGAATCCTTGCTGGTTGTAGTGGTGAAATGAGACGAGGCGGGGCGATATCCTTTTCGCGCTCGTCCTTATGGTCTTTTTTCCGGTTCAGGCTTCTTTGGGGCTGGCTTTTTCACCAGGGACACGGATCCAGGCTCGACCTTGACGACCTCCACGGACATGGCCGGATCAGTCGGCGTAACCTGTACCTTCAGCCCGTCCTCTCCCGGCTTACCAACGGCTGAAACCGTGAACAGGCTCTTGTAATCCATATCTTTTTTCATATGCAACTTCGGAATCTTCAAGGTAACCTTCACCTCATCCGGGACGACCTGCTGCAGATAGCCATCGACAGCAAAGCGGACAGGGACATTGGTCACCGTCTTCTCCACCACATCATAGCCTATGACAATATCAGCGGTGATGGAGGTCTCGCCGATGAGATCAACCAGGGCAGGTTCGAGATCAAGAGGAATCTGCTGCTGAACGGATTTGGCCAGGCCACCGATATTGATCGGTATGGTTTTCAGGGACTCAACCTGGGACAGGACGGTCTGCGGTCCGGTGATGGCAATGGTATCCGGGGCGATCTGCAGGTTTTTCAAGACATAGCCGGGTGCGACGCTGCCCGTCATCACCGGGGTTACGGAAAATTTTTTCTGGATGAGTTTATCCAGAGACAGGATGAGCGAGGAGGGCTGGACCCTCAGGACCTGGATTCCTCTGCCGACAGAGATGGACTTGTTGTCGATGGTAACCACCCTGGTCCCCGGAACTGCATCGGAGAGATCCACCTGCCTGGCCGTCCCCTTCTTGCCGATATCAATCAGCAGCGAACGCGGCCCCCGAACCGTCACATCTATATTTTTTTTGAATTTATTTGAGATTATCAAATCTTTGGGCATATTGATGATCTCGATGGGTATGGTCACATTCGTGTCGACGGCATCCTGGCCACCGACAAAATACCAGAGCAGTATCGCCAGACACAGCGAGATGAACCGCAGAAGCCATTCTTTGGACCACAGCTTTTGAAGATTATGGAATTTCAGCTGTTTCATGACCGATTAATCCAATTTTTCCATGTATAGATAGGTCCTTCCTTACCGACGAAAATCGCCCTCAGACTGTTCTTCAAGGTCAGCTCGTCACCGACTGTCGTCAGCGCCCCGTGCTGGACCAGGGAGACTTCCTGGGTCTCCTCTGAAACCACCAGCACCACGGCATCGGTCTCCTCCGAAAGGCCGAGGGCGGCCCGGTGTCTGGTACCGAAACGTTTATTAATATACGGATTCTGGGTAAGCGGCAGGATACAGCCGGCTGTCTGGATCCTGCCTTTCGTCACAATGACACCGCCGTCATGGAGCGGCGAAACGGGCATGAATATGGAGATAAGCAGCTCTTTGGTCAAATAGGCGTCAAGGTCAAAACCCGATTCAACATAGTCCCGCAATCCCATCTCGCGTTCAATGATGATCAGGGCGCCGATGCGCCGTTTGGAAAGGTAGAAGATCGCACGAATCACCTCATCCAGTTCTTTTTCTTGCACGTCGGAGTTTTTCTGGAAAGGCGACTTGCCGACCTGGGTCAGCGCCCGCCGGATATCCTGCTGAAAAACAATGATGATGATGAGAAGAATGGAGCTCAAAAAGGTCTTCATCATCCACATGAGGACCGTCAGATCCAGGACGGTGGCCATAAAATAGACGATAGTCAGCACCACGATCCCGAGAAGCATCTGGACCGAACGAGTCCCTCGTATTATCGACAAAAGTTGATAAATAACAAAGGCGACGACCAGGATATCGAGAATATCCTGCCAGCGTATGATATTGAATATTTCTAACATCGGGGAAAAACGAGGTCACGTTAACGGTTAGTGCATCACGGAGGGGTCCCTCTGCCGGGACACTTCGAAAACCCGGCTTCACCGCTCTTTTCTGCCTGTTCCTACAGTGTACAAAATTTTTTACTTCTTTTCATCGAAAATTTTTTTGAAATTTCAGGTTTTTCGAATTCATTAAAGAATAGGCCTGCCCGACTGGAGATGACTTTTGACAATACCGATTATTTCCTGGGCATCAGGGCTCTTGACGACGACGGTATCGGCGCCGGACTCCAGGGCCTTTTTCCTGGTTTCATCGTGGTTATCGGCCGTGAAGAGAAAAAGTTTTATGTCCTTGCCGATATCCTGCTCCCGAATCTGGCGACAGACATCGAATCCCGAGATGTCAGGGAGCATCAAATCGACAACCGCCGCGTCAGGCTTCTCCTCCAGGATCAGTTCATAGCCTTCCCTGCCGTTGACAGCGGTTATGATGTTGAATCCCGCCTTCTGAAACAGCCTGGTGTACAGACGCCGGATAACCGGATTGTCATCGATCAGGACGATCTTCTTGGGCTGCTGGGTCCTGGCCTCCGTCATAACCACCGGATGTTCTCCGCAGACCAGCAACTCGTCTCCCATCTGCAGCCGGACATCAAGGGTCGGCATCAGGATATCTCTGCCCTCCCTGCGCATTCCCACGATGGTACCGCTGAGAATCTGGTTTGCAGTTTCCAACGCATGCGAGGCAAGTCCGGATTTTTCGTTGACCATGATCCAGTGCGGGACGTTCCCGATAACGCTCTCCCGGCTGTCTCTGATCTTGTCCTCCATGGTCTTCATCAGGATCCTGTCCGCCACACGCCTTCCCGCCGAGGCGTAGGGTGAGATAACGGAATCGGCACCGGCCCGCAGGATCCTTGATTCCGAGGAGGCAACCTCAGTCCTGGCGACAATATGCAGGGTCGGATTCAACTCCCGCGCCGTCAGAACGGCACAGAGATTATCCGGATCGGAATCCAGAAGGGCCAGGAGGGCACCAGCCCTTTTGATGCCAGCCTCAATCAGGGTTTCTTCCCGGGTCGCATCCCCCGCCAGATAATTATAGCCCTGTTCGGCCAGGATCCTCAGATGTTCTTCGGACCGGTCAATGACGACGAAATCGACGCCGATACTGTGAAAACGGTCCGCTGAGGCGGCCCCGACCCGGCCATGGCCGCAGATGATATAGTGGCCGTCGAGTTTCTGTATCTTTTTTTCCATGGCTTTTTTCCTCAAATTCGGATTCGAGGCCCTTTCGATCATTGATTCGGTGAAGGCATGGGCGGCAAAGGCCAGACTTCCAACCCCGAAGAGAATGAGAAAAATGGTAAAGACCCGCCCCGCCTCGGACAGAGGATGAACCTCTCCGAATCCAACCGTTGATATGGTTATGACAGTCATATAGAAAGCATCCAGGGGCGGGAAATGCTCAATCTTCACATATCCGACCGTGCCGACCCCCAGAAAAAAAAGGGTCACTGCCAGGGCAACCCATATGCGTCGTCGACTGTCCATACCGATAATCTAAGAGAGACTCCAAATCTTTTGTCGGATCACATAAATACCTTTGCATATCTTTATCAGGTAAATAACATAATTAAAAGGTCCCTTTTCACATTATTCTGTTATAATGCATGCTGATTGCGTTCCTGCACACTGCCCCGGCTTATCAGGGCGGCAGACACTATTCTCACGCGGATTCCAACCGAAGAGAGAGCCTGATCTCATTTTTTCAGCGACCTACAAAACCAATGCCAGACCACTTCAGTTCCATCCCCATTGAACACGACACAGCCCCCCGCCCTCCCAAGAGCAAAAGACCGCCGAGAGAGAAGAGGCCAGCTCGGGGAGAAAAGAAACGAAAACTTCCGCCCTTAAACCCCTACGTGCTCTCTGTCCTGATCGTGGTCCTTCTTGTAGCTTTATACTCCGGCGCAGGCTTTGCGCTAATCCCCGTCCTGCTGCAATCGCATCTTGCTCAATACCTGCGGCAGAACACTGACATGGGCCTGGAAATCGGGAGTGTACAGTTCAACCCCTTCACCTTTCATATTCATCTTACAGATGTCACGGTCAATCATGAAATCGCCGCCGGAAAGGAGCCGGCATTTCTGAATGCCGGCGACATCATGATTGCGTTCTCCCCCCTTTCTGCGCTCAGGAAGACCTTTGTCTGCAACGAATTCAGGATTAGAAAACTGACGATCAACATCATCCGCTACAACGACAGCAGGTATAATTTTTCCCAGGCCCTCACCCCCTCGGGCACCGGAACTGCCGGAGACGCCATCCAACTGCCCTTTCTCTATTCCATCAACAACATCTCCGTCACCGACAGTTCCGCCATCTTCGATGACCGGGTCTCGGGAAAGATTCACAAGGCCGAAAAGATAGAGCTGACCCTGCCGACACTTGCCAACACGCCGTATCAAGCCCAAACCTCCGTGACACCTGCTTTTTCCGCAGTGATCAACGGCAGCCCGGTGCAATTGACCAGCCAGGCAGCCATGCCCGGCACAGCGGAGGGCGATCAGACCCGGCTCACTTTCGACCTGCACGCCGTAGACCTCCCCCTGTACTTCGGCTATCTCCCCTCCTCCCTGCCCGTCCAGCTTGCCAAAGGTACGGCGGATGGGCAGATGCAGGTATCCTTCACTCCGGATAAGGATCAGACCAAACGCCTGACCATCCTCTTCCAGATGGACATGAAGGATATCGAACTGCAGACACCGGACCGTGCCCTCAGCGCCTCCATCCCCGCGGCCCGCATTGAGGGCGACCTGCAACCCTTTAGCGGGGATCTCCGCCTGCAAAACATCGCGTTTCACGGACCGGACGTCAGCCTGCAGTCCACTTTCTCCGAACAGACGCTGGACAGCCTGCTGCCGACCGCAGAGAAAATCACGACCAAAGACGGGGCGCAACTGGCCAGGCCTCTCTTCACCTGCACCCTTTTCACCCTGGACAACGGCAGCCTGCATCTTGCCAGGACAAAGGAAATAGGAAGTGCTGACAAGACCTACCAGGCCCTCAAGCTGAGCATTAAAAATTACAGCAATCAGCCTCAGACGACCACGGACAGCCCGGAAAACCGATGCAGCTTCACCCTCGGCGGTGAGCAGGCCGGCCCCGCCGCCACCTTCTCATGGCAGGGAGAGCTGGACGAAAAGAACACCGCCAGGGGGACCTTGCAGCTCAACCGATTTCCCGCCTCCTTTTTCACCTCGTATTTTACCGACGGGAAGGACACCGACATGAGCGGGACAGCCGACATGAAGGGCAGTCTGTCCATTCAGCGCAACCCGGGAGAGAAAAAACGGTTTTCAATAAGGATCACCGAAGGGCTGGTAAAGTTTTCCAATCTCGGGCTGGCGGAAAAGAAAAATGAGTGGCTGCGTGCCGAGAGCATGACTCTCGGACCGATAGATTCGAAAAACAACAGTCTCGACATCGGCAACATCTTCCTCCAGAATGCCACGCTCACCCTGTCTCAAGACAAATTCCCCGGTTTTCTTGACTCACTGCTGAAAAAAGACCCCAGCTGCAGGGTGCATGGGATTGACCTTTCTGGAAATATCATTCTCAAATCCGGCGAAAACACCAAAAGCCCCCTGGTCCTCAGCGATGTCAGCCTGCAGGCCAACGGCCTGGAAAAGGATACCAGGGACAAGGGAAATGTCGCCTTCACCGGCAAGGCGGGTCAATCCGGAGAAATCAAGGCTAAAGGCACAGTCGCCTTAGGCCCTTTCAGGGCCTCGCTCGCCGTGGAATTCTCCGGGCTGCAGTCCAAAGAACTTCTGCCCTGGTATACAGATTCGCCCTTTCTCCTGGAAGGCCAGGCGCGGCTGGAAGGGGTGGGCCGCCTCACCTATCCGGAAAACGTTTTCAAAGGCTCGCTGCGCATCTCAGAGGCCCGATTTGAAAACAAGGCGGCGAAATCAGCGCTTGCCTGGACCAGCGCCAGTTTTCAAGACGTCACCTTCACGAAAAATCCCTTTCAATTCAGCAGCGCCGCAGCCCAGATCGACAGCCCCGTCCTGAACTACACCCAGGCAGACGAAAAGAGCAGCGTCTTTGAACAACTGGCCCTCTTTATCAAAGGGCTTCTTCCCGAACGCGGCCCTGCGGAAAAGGCCACTCGCGGCCCCGACCTGGAGATCAAGGCAGTCACTCTGACCAAGGGAACCCTTACCTACAGGGATCAGCGGCTCTCTCCGCCCTGGCAGCAGGAGATATCAGCCGTTGCAGGAGAAATCCAGCGGCTCTCTTTTCCCGCTACGGCAGAAGGCATTGCCTATTCATTTTCCGGGACACTTGCCGGCAAGCCCCTGACCTTTGAGGGCACGGCCGATCTGTCCGCAACGCCTCTTGCAGTGCAATCCACCATCAACATGGCGGATTTACCCCTCTCCATGTTCAAAGAACAACTGCCGCCCCTTGTCAATATTGACCCGGGCAAGGGCGCCTTCGACCTGGCCCTGCAGGATACCTGGAAAGGCGGAAAGGAAAATTTTGAGGCCCACTATTTTTTTCACGGCATCTCTCCCACCTCCCCTTCGGCGGACACGGCCCTCCCCCTGGCCCTTCTTACCGACAACCGGGATATCTATGAATTCACCCTGTCCTTAAAGGATTCTTCTGAGAATGCCCCCTTATTCGCGGAGACAGTAAAATATTTCAAAAGGATAGTTGTCAAATCCGTCGTCGCGCCGCTGCTCCTGACCAATGAGACTTTTTCCAGACTGGCTGTTGACGACACGCCGGATTTTTCCGATGGCACCGGAATCCTGTCGGAAAAGGGCAGGACCAAACTGACCCTGTATCGCGATCTGCTTGCCGCCCATCCGCGGATCAAGCTCCTTATTACCGGTATGGTGGATATGACCACCGACAAAAAGGCCATGGAGGACAGGCTGAAGGAGGCCGAGGCCAGGCGGGTTGAAAAGGAAAACAGCAGACGGTCGCAGGAACTGCAGAAACTCCAGAGCCAGCGGCAGCGGCAGGGCCAGCAGAAGGAAGGCATAGAGGAAAAGGATATCCCAGCGGAGGAGCTGACCAAGTATGCCCCGATCCTCCCGCAGACCGTAGTGGTATCCGATAAGGCCATGCGTGAACTGGCCGCACAGCGCTCGGACGCGGCCTATGATTTCCTGACCTCTGAGCTGGGGATCGGCAAAGAACGGGTGCAGAGACAGACGCCTGAGCAGACTGCGGAATCGGCAAACCGGGTGGGTATCACCCTCAGGCCCCTGGCCGCGCCGCCAGACGCATCGCCCCCGCCGAACCGGATGCCTGAGGAAAAGCCCTGATCCGCCGCAATCGGTTCCTCCTAAAAGGCCCCGTGCCCTCTTACTTCCGAGAATCTTTCATGACTTGCTGCGGCCGGTCAGTCCGGGCCTGGGCGAGAGGGGCCTGAACGGCTGGTACAGCGGATCGCCGACCAGCACCATCTGCCAGGACAAATAGGGAAGAGCAATCAGATAGCATTCGCCGAGGCTCAAATATCCGTCAACGAGACTGCCGAAGAAGATATCCGGCAGTGGAAAACCCTGCACATAGGGTTCGTACACGGGCCCGATAGTCGCCACTGCACCTCTCTCCAGCATATTCAGACACCAGACCTGGCTGGAGGTATCCTTAAGCGTTGTACATTCAGAACTGGCAATATGATAGCCGATGGCCCCCAGACTCCAGGTGAAACTGTCAATATAGTGACCAAGTGAGTACCAGCCGCAGTAAAGGGCGGCATGGTCACACTCCCCGGGGCCGAAAAGACTGCCCTCTTTGAGCACTGTCGGCATCCTGGCCTTGACCAGTTGCTCCGCCCTGTGGATGGCTGCGTCATAGAGGGCATATCCCGAAAGGTTTTTGTCCTGGGGAAGAGGCCAGCGGGCATTAAAATAGCCTATGCCCTGCAGGCCTTTCTTTTCCGCAGCGAGGGTATCGTCGATAATTCGATAAACCGTCTTCGCATCAGGACCGTCCAGACGGCCGACCATCAGGACCTCGTCCTTCCCCACCAGCGTCTTCTTGTTCTGAAATCCAAGAAAATAAGGATTTTGCACCCAACCTTCCAACGGATAGGAATCTACCAGGGCAAGGGCGATCTCGGAATCTACGGACGCATGCTGACTTTCCGCAGCTGTTTCTGATAATTGCGGAGTGGATGGAGGGGGCATGATCTTCAAAGGCATGCCATAGAACAGGACCAGGCAGTGTACCTTGCCTGTTTTTCGCAATGTTTTTACTGCTTCACGCACGGGAAAAAGCACTGCCTTCTGATATTCTTCCCGGGAAATCGCCTCATTGGTGGACACAGAAACGGAGAGCAGCCGGTCATCAGGGATTTTTCTTTTCTTCATGTAATACCGGGCAAGATCTTCGGAACCGCTCATCCGGCTATTGGCTATGACCAGAATTTCACCGGGATCCAGGGCAGAGGCGCTGTCCTCGTTTAAAAAAAAAATTCCTATGGCAAGTAAAACAATTCCCGAACACACTGAAATGAATTTACTCTTCGTCATAGCGACCAACCCTTTGACAAGGTTAAGATATTAGTTTTTCGTAAAACTGGAAAAAAAATATGCAGCCTTTTCTTCATATGAAGTATAGTATAACACGTATTCCGGAAATCAGGATCAAACCTTTCTCATACTTGTCTTGCTCAATCACAGCGGATGGAAATATACCAGAATGGACGAACTTAGCACCAATAAAGAACTCGACAGATTGATCGTCAATCAGCAAACTCTTCTTGATGTAATGCCGGAAATGGTCCTGCTTGTCGATAATGATCGGGCCATCGAATATATGAATCCGAGCGCCACCCAGTTTTTTGGTGATCTCACACAGCAGGCATCAACCAATCCCCGATCCCAGGAAATAAGAGCCGCTCTGCTTGAGGAAGTCAGAAACCAACTTGGCGCCTCGAACAAAAATGGCGTCATGACCACGGTCATCCATAATTATCATCTGGAATACAGTATTGCGCCCTTTGTTGGATATCGTGGCGACAATCTCTTCTGGCTGATCATGCGGGATGTCACCGAAAGGAAGACCCACGAACAGGAAATGGCCCTCTTCCATAACAACATTGAACTCATTCTGTCGCAGAAAATCAACGAGCTCAAGGAAAGCGAACTCATCCGCAACAAGCTCCTGAAACAGCTGAATACAATGAAGAACCATCTGGAATACCAGCCGACGGAAGGGACGATGGTTGGTTCCAGCAAGGCCCTTAGAGAACTGCGCGACATGGCCCATCAGGTTGCCAAATCCGATGCAACCATCCTAATCACCGGAGAATCTGGAACCGGCAAGGAGCTCGTGGCCAATCTGATCAGGGAGACCAGCAACAGAAATGAAAAGCCATTTCTGAAGATCAACTGCAATACAATCAATGATTCACTTCTCGAAAGCGATCTTTTCGGTTATGAAAAGGGCTCCTTTACTGGCGCTCATGCCCGCCGGAAAGGAAAATTTGAGGTAGTGGACGGCGGCACGATGTTCCTTGACGAGATCGGCGACATAAGCCCGCGTATGCAGGCCGCCCTGCTGAGAGTTCTGCAAGACGGAGAAATCATCCGGGTTGGCGGAAACACTCCTATCCGGGTGGACGTCAGAATCATTGCGGCCACCAATCGCGATCTGGCCACGGCCGTACAGGAAGGGACATTCAGACTTGATCTTTACTATCGCCTAAATATCATTAATATCTCCATTCCTCCCCTGCGGGAGAGAAAGGAAGACATTGTCAGTCTTGTAACCCATTTCGTCAGAAGATACCGGCTGGCCTTTAAAAAGGATGTCAATTTTGTCCCCAAATCCATCATGAACAGATTGTCCAACCATAACTGGCCCGGAAACATCAGAGAGCTGGAAAATGTGATCCAACGTGCTGTTCTTATGGCAAAAAGTAATGTAATTACAGAACAGGAACTGATCTTTGATGTGCCCGCAGGAGAGGAAAAGGACAAGTCATATCTTTCTCTTCTGCAAAAATTCGAAGGGCTTCCCCTTAAAAAAATCACGTCGGAAATCGAGAGGGATATTCTCCTTCACATCCTGGCAAAGTATAATGGTAACGTGGCCAAAACCGCCCAGATTCTGAAAATCGGCAAGACAGCCTTTTACGACAAAATGAAGCGGTACGATATCTCAGCAAAAAATCTCAAATAACCAAAACCAGTGGCTCACAAATTGCATAAGCTCTACCAAGCGAATTGTAAGTGGAGATGAACACTTGAATATATGACCTGAAATGAAAAAAATTAACCAACAAAGAAAAATCTGCCTGTTCTGGTCTCCAATAGACAGGATCTGCAAGATGCAGGCAACGGGACTCTTTATCCCCTTGGATGATCACATCGAGATTTATTGTCTAAGGGCAGAGCATGTACTCTGTCAACAGTACAAATTAAACGCCAGTTCCCATGAGGAATCCCAGGATGCGGGGACAGAAACCATTAATCGCCGCATGCAACTCAGGGTCAGGGGGAATTACAACCTTACTCTCTTGCGGCTGAATGAATCCGGAAATGTTATCGGCGACCATCCCTCCATTGCCAGCACACTGGATCTGAGTTCCGCAGGCATGCGCCTGACAACTCGAGAGTTGCTCATGCACAACAGTATTATCCAGTTTCATTTTAAAACTTCCTTCCCCTCTCCCCTGAAATCGGGATTGGCGAAGGTGAAGTGGTGTAAACCGGCCGGAAACAATCTGCAATATATGGCTGGCCTGGCATTCCAGAGTGACCAGGTCATTCAGGCCATGAATGACTGGTTCGGATCACACAGTTAGCCTGTCCGATCCTCTTTCAGCTCCACAACATCCTTGGCCAGCCAGACCAGCACCAGGACAGGGATCCCCAAGGCCGCGGTGAAGAGGAAAAATGGCCCGTATCCCCAGGCATTGACCATCTCACCAGAATAACCGCCGATGAGTTTGGGAAACAGGGTCATCATAGAACTGAACAGCGCGTATTGCACTGCGGTAAACGAGACATTGGTCAGAGTGGACAGAAAGGCAACAAAGGCCGTCGCCGCCATGCCAGCGCTCAGGTTGTCGAAGGCGATGACTAATGTCAGCATTCCGATATCGGCGCTCCCCCTGGAAAGAAGCATGAAGAGGAGGTTGGAGCCTGAAGACAGGGCAGCCCCGAGAAATAAAATCGAATAGACGCCGAACCTGAGGGTCAGGATACCGCCCAGAAAACCTCCCAGTATTGTCATGCCGACGCCATAGACCTTGGTTACCCCTGCAATGACATCCTTACTGAATCCCATATCAATATAAAAGATATTGGAGACCACCCCGAGTACAATGTCGGATATTTTATAAAAGCCTATCAGGGTTAAGAGCAGTATCGCAGTACGAAGACCGTAACGTGAAAAAAAATCACGGATCGGATCGACATAGGTATCGAAGACCATCTTCCGGTCAACCATTCCGGCAAACAGAGCGGCCCGCACGCCGAACCCTGCAACAAGCAGGGCTCCCCCCAGCCGGCAGGCCTCAACGCCAAAGTTCACCAGATTCATCGTACTTATCGACAGATGTCTGGAGAGATTTTCCTTGAGAGCCTGGGCAGGCGAACCGCTGAAGAAAAATGCGGCGGCAAAAAGGCCTGCAACCAGGAGAAACAAACCAAGAAAACGAGCATATTGCCAGGTTGTATAGATGTCTTGCGCCGATGATTTTTTTCTTTCGGGCTCCGGGATAAGCAGGGTGGTTACAACTCCTACAGACATGGCAACGGCCATGGTCAGATAGGTGGAACTCCAGGCGCTGTAATGATAGTGCTCCTTGCTGGTCCCGAAGAAGGTGGCGATAAAGAGCGCGCCTGCCCCGGCAGCCAGCATTCCAAGGCGATATCCGGCAATATACATGGATGACAGCAGGGCCTGTTGAGAGGCATCAACACATTCAATACGATAAGCGTCAATGACAATATCCTGGCTCGCAGCGGCAAATCCCAGCAGGACTGCGGCAATGGCCATGGAGGTCAGGCTGTTCCCACCATGAACCGGGTTCACGAGGGCCATCCAGATTATCGCTGTGATGATCAAAAACTGGGAGACAAGAAGCCAGGAGCGCCGCCGTCCCAGCCGTGGGGTCAACAGCGGCAGGGGCATCCGGTCTACCAGGGGAGCCCAGATAAATTTAAAGGAATACCCGAGCGCGGCCCAGCTGAAGAAGGTCACCGTGCTCCGGTCTATACCGGCCTCCGTGAGCCAGACAGAGAGAGTAAAGAAAATCAGCGAAAAGGGGATGCCCGCAGAGACGCCAAGAAACAGCATGGCCTGCGCCCGCGGGTGCAGCCAGGAAGTCACGGTTTCGCGCCAGCTGCGTTTTTTTTTATCAGGCCTGCTCATTCTTGTCTTTTCCTCGTATTGCGATTATGCTGTCAACCTAAGCAGAAATGATAATGCCCAATCTCCATCAAAAACACAAGGTAATTGAAGCTGTTAATATTCGCCCGACTGCCATCGTGCCCCCTGCTCAGGATCACACTGGACGCTCTTGAGCTGCCGCTCCGCCTCCAGAGCGGCAGGGCAAGGACAGGACAGCCTCTGAGGTGAAAATAAGGAATTATGCCGATCAAAATCTACAATACACTCACCCGAACGAAAGAAATATTCACTCCCCTTGACCCCAGCAACGTCAAGATTTATGTCTGCGGCATTACATCCTACGACTACTGTCACATCGGACATGCCCGCTCTGCGCTTGCCTTTGACATGATTGTCCGCTATCTGCGCTATCGCGGCTTCCCCGTGACCTTTGTCCGCAATTTCACTGATATCGACGATAAAATCATCAAAAGGGCAGCCAAGCAGAACACCACCACAGAAGAACTGGCCAATCGGTTCATCAATGAATTTTATATCGACATGGACGGGCTGGGAATTGACCGCCCCACCCTGGAGCCGAAGGCCACCGAGCATATCGATGATATGATCGCCCTGATTGCTGAACTCATCGCCTCCGGCCTGGCCTATCAGGCCGGTAACGACGTCTATTATTCGGTGAACAATTTCCCGGAATACGGGAAGCTTTCGGGACGAAACCTCGACGACATGCAGGCCGGGGCCAGGATCTCCGTTAATGAGCAGAAGGAAAATCCGATGGATTTCGTCCTCTGGAAGGGATCCAAACCCGGAGAACCGACCTGGAAAAGCCCCTGGGGACCAGGTCGGCCAGGATGGCATATCGAATGCTCGGCGATGAGCCGGAGATATCTGGGCAGCACCTTTGACATCCATGGAGGCGGGCAGGATCTGATCTTTCCCCACCATGAGAATGAGCTTGCCCAGAGCGAAGGGGCCAATAAAGCGCCCTTCGTCACCACCTGGATCCATCATGGCTTCGTGACCATCAGAGACGAAAAGATGTCTAAATCCCTCGGAAATTTTCTCACAATCCGGGAGATTGCAAAACTCTACCATAGAGAGGTCATCAGATTTTTCATCTTCTCCACCCATTACCGCAATCCCCTGGATTTCTCCGAGGCTGCGATGCAGGATGCGACCGCAGGCCTGGACAGGCTCTACCACTGCATCGCCGCCATTGACGCGCTGCCGGAAGGAACCCCGACCGCAGCCTCCGGCATCCCGGCCAGGGACCAGGAAATTCTGAATACAATGGAAGAGCGATACCAACTGGCCATGGATAACGACTTCAATACGGCCCAGGCCCAGGCCATCCTGTTTGAAGCAGCCAAGGCCTTAAACAAGATTGAGCAGCAACTTCCCCGGAACCCGGCGGCCGGGGATGTCCTCTTTCTCAGGGAAACGGTCGTGGTCCTGAAAAGGCTTGCGGGTATCATGGGAATCCTGCAGGAAGATGCGGCCGCCTACCTGAGCGGTAAGAAGACCGCCCTGCTTGCAGGTCTCGATATTGACGAAGCCACCATCAGCGCGATGATCGACGAGCGCAATGAGGCCAGAGGCCAGCGCAACTGGACCCGGAGCGACGAGATCAGGGACCAGCTCCTGGCCCGGCATATTGAATTGAAAGACGGTCCTGCCGGGACCACCTGGGAAATAAAACGAAACCAGACCTGAGAGGGGGAACAGCATGGCCAGACTACCAGCAGTTGCAGGCCGTTTCTATCCCGCCGACCCTTCCGAGCTTGCCCGAGAGGTCCGCAGGCTGATCGGTACACCGCCGGCCGACAGGCAGAAGGCCCTGGCCCTGATCTGCCCCCATGCAGGATACATGTATTCCGGCGGGCTTGCCGCTGAAACGATCCGGCAGGTCATCATACCTGAGACGGTGATCATTCTGGGGCCCAATCATTACGGCCAGGGCGCGGCTGTGGCCCTTTCGACCGCAGTCTGGAAAATGCCCGCGGGGGATGTCCCCATCGATATGGATATGGCCCGGGCGATCATGGCCGCCTTGCCTGCGGCAAAACATGACGAAACGGCGCACAGACTGGAGCACTCTCTCGAGGTCCAGATCCCCTTTCTCCAGGAGATGCAGAACAATCTGACCATTGTGCCCGTGGTACTCTCCGCCCTCTCCTATCCTCAGTGCGAAGAAATCGCAGCCGCCCTGGCAGACTGCATACAGCAGTCGGGGAGGGACGTCCTCATCCTGGCCTCGTCGGACATGACCCATTACGAATCGCGACAGGTTGCAACCCGCAAGGATTCCCTCGCACTTGACAGGCTACTCAACCTGGATGCCGCAGGATTGTACCAGACCGTCATAAATGAAAAAATTTCAATGTGCGGTTTCATTCCCGCCACCATTGCAACCCTGGCCTCCCTACGGTGCGGTGCCAGGCAGGCCAGGCTGGTCCGGTATACCGACTCGGGCGAGGCCTCCGGAGACACAGCCCAGGTGGTGGGCTATGCCGGTCTTATCCTTTTATAGTTTCAGGATGCCCGGTGATTTTTCCTTGACAGCCAAGGTGTTTTTTTTTATATAGTTGACCTCATCATTCGACATTGATGGGGGATGGTCTAATGGTAAGACAGCGGACTCTGACTCCGCTTATCGAGGTTCGAGCCCTCGTCCCCCAGCCAAGAAAATTCAAGCACTTATCGTTAATTCGGTAAGTGCTTTTTTCGTTTAAAGTGTTTTCTGGCCCGCTCCTATCCCGCCTTTTTATTTTCTAAGGACTTAAAAAAGCCGATACAGTGTAACCGTATGGGCCTTTTCTATCCTGAAGAGTATTGATATTGTCTTTATGAAAGAAGAACTCGGGGTTAAATCAATCGAGCATCTGGAGGTGCGGGAAAGGACGTGCCCGGGGATGACCAGGGAAAAGAAAAGTGGCTCCGGTTGTTTAAACAAAATTCTGTTAATCTTAAGTGGAATCTCTGCTTGTTTTTATGCTGCTTGTTCAATGATCGGCAATACTTCTCTTATTATTGAAGTGGTATTTTTTCAGAAAAGGAATTGTTAGGTATTGGCAATACCAATCTGCCGAATAATAAAAAGTCAGTTCTTTACTTCCTCTATCGGTCGCAACGGATGTGCCCCCTCTCCATTCCTCCTGCCAGCGCCAGCCAACGGGTTATTCACTGCCTTCTTTGCCTAGGCGACAAGTTGAGTCGCTGAATCCTCACTTTTAAAAATAAAACGAGGAAGACACAACAGCGGGACTTGGGTGCATAAAGAAACATAGCCAGTGTTACGAGCAATAGTAGAAATCCTAAGTTGACGCGATGGTGATCGAGCTAGATCTTTGAAATGGCAATATTAATGCTTGTCATGATCCATACCCCTTAACAATTCAGGAAGCTCAACCTCCGAGATGTGGCATAAATCGAAGATTGGCATATCAAACCTATGTCTGCTGGAAAATGGATGAGTCAATAATCGTTTGTTCATTCCTTATGATTGTGCACAGCTTAAACTGCGGTCTAAAAATAGTGGTTCATCATACCACCGTCATTTCCAGATGAAGAATCAACCCGACCTTGGCCAGTGCCTGGGATAAAGCATCATTGATCGGCATGCGTCTGGTACCAAGGCCTGGGTGGATGACTGTGACCGCAATGCCATAAGCCTGGAAAATCGGTATATCTCCACTTGCCATCGTTTCACCACCACTATCACTGCTGGTTGTATTTATTGCTGGGGGCATATCTCGACATCGCGCCAGCTTAACCTGCCCTTGACGGTCCCTGTTGCCGGCAAAACCGAATAACCGGCAGACCAGCGGCCGATAAGAATAGAGACTACAACCGCCGCTGTCGGGATGGCTGAGATCGGGACGAAAGAGGATACACTGGTTTGAGTCGGCCTGCTTTTCGATGCGTTTCAAAAGCAATTTCGCCTGATTGGTTCGCAACAGGTGAAAGGCTGAGGGAATCATTTCAAGCACAGTCGATTCCACTTTTTCAGAAACGCAGCAATGTACACAACCGCCGGGACAGGAAAGAACGGAACTCTGCTGATAGACAGCAACAGCCAAGTCAGCCTCACTATACAAGCCTAAAATTTGGACTTCCAGGTTCTGCAGAATAGATATGATTCAAACACTATGTAGATTTTGAACAATACGGCTGGCCCGAATGGGTCGAACTGGTCTGTTGACAACAGCTAACTGCTATATAGGTATGAACAAGAGAAAAAGCTATGACTCTCTCACGAGTAGCGAACAATCAAACGTATGGCGGTAAACCGCAGATTTATACAAGGTTAAACGTGCCGAATCAGTCGGGCCTCCTTTCCTTCCACCTCTAAAGTCTATCTATCTCTCAACCATGAAATTTGATGATGTCCTCTTATCAAACTAAAGTGATAGGAAAAATCATTTATGCTTCGCCCTGCCGGCAACGAGAGCAACGGCCTAAAATTTCGATAGTCTGCTGAAGAATTTGAAAATCTGCAGAATGAGCACTTCCTTCGATGGCTGCATTTAAGTTATTGTCGTTCAACTCCACCAGAACATGACAGGAGTCACAAATAAGAAATTGCCCATCATGGGGTTTCCCGGGTTGAGAACAGCCGACAAATGCATTTAGTGAGGTGAGTTTGTGGACTAACCCCTGCTCCAATAGAAAATCGAGAGCTCGATAAACAGTGGCGGGAGCGGCGTATCTCTCTTTTTGCAATATTTCGAGAATAAGGTAGGCCCCGATCGGTTTGTGCCCTCCCCAAATTATTTCCAGTACCCGGCGGCGAATGGCTGTCAATCGCTGCCTACGGCTTTGGCAGAGCTTTTCAGCCGCTGTTATGGCAGCAGTGATACAGTTTTGGTGAGGATGATCTTTATTGAGGAATTCACCTGCGACTGGAAAATTCATTCTTATCTGCTCACATAATTTTTATTCTGCTAATTAAAGACACTCAAAGGGAACCATCAGTTTGGAGTATCCTTTAGGAAGCGTGGCATGTCTGCACGACGCATCTTAATATATTGCAAAGCGGCAAGCCTCGGAGGCTCTGCATTCGATAATTACCAGGTCCAATTCACTCCTCCGATTATCTCTACTCTATTTATCACGTTGGCTAATCTAACCCATCGAAGTGGTATTGTCCATTCTCAGTCTGGTCTCTAGGCAATCCAAACTGGCTTCTGGGTCCGCAACATACGTGGTAACAAGGTTGAGAACAGGTAGATTCCTGCGCTCAGGGCAGTGATCCAGAAGCTGCTGGGCCAGTCGGTATAGAAAGCCAATGTAATCCCTGACCAGGCCTCGGCCAAAGCAAGGCCCACGGAGAGCAGCAGCCCCCGCCCAATTCTTGTCGTCAATTGCTGAGCTGCCGCCGCCGGGCCGACCATCAGGGCAAAGACGAGGAGCACGCCAACGATCTGGGCACACTCAGCGATCGTCAACGCCGTCACGGCGAGGAAGAGGACTGAATAGAGTCGGAGTGAAACTCCCTTCGCTTCGGCAAGCTCGGGTTGCAGACTCGCAAAGAGCAAAGGTCGTGAGATAACCGCGAGCGCAGCAACGCTGATAATGCCAAGGGCTAAAAGTATCCACACTGTATTCATATCGACGGCAAGGACGTTACCGAACAGCAGTGCAGTCGCTTGGGATGCAAATGCCGTAAAAAAATGCAGGAACAACAGGCCAAACCCCAGCGACAGGGCGAGGACAATACCGATTGCCACATCACGTTGGGCGAGACGTTCGCCCAAAAACCCCATACTGACGCCAGCTGCAACTGTCATCGCGACCATACCCCAGAGTGGTGCCACACCGATAAGGACGGCTCCAGTGGCTCCCGTAAAACCGACGTGGGCCAGAGCATGGCCTGCGAAGGTCTCTCCGCGCAGCACAAGAAAATATCCTACAAGCCCCGCAACAATTGAAACGATGGTCGCCGCTGCGAAGGCGTTTTGCATAAAATCATATTCAAACATCGTTCAGACTATCTCCCAGGAATGTGTGTTTGCTCGGACAGGAGATCATGGCGGTGCTCGTCGCGTTCCACATCGTGGCCTCCGGACATCACAAAGATTCGATTTTTCAAACGGACGACATCAATTTCGGAGCCATAGATGCGCGACAATACCGGCCCTGTAATGACTTCGTCAACAGTACCAAGAGCAGCTTGCCCATGCCCGAGGTAGAGAACACGGTCAATTGTGCCAAGCAATGGGTTCAGTTCATGGGCACTGAATAAGACGGTGATCCCAAGTTCAGCTTGGAGTGATTTCACCAGCGCCACTACAGCCTGCTGGTGATGAGGATCAAGGTTGCTCAAAGGTTCATCCAAGAGCAGCAGCTGCGGCCGGCCGATCAGGGCCTGGGCCAGCAGCAAGCGCTGCTGCTCTCCACCTGAAATCTCGGCCAAAGGGCGGTGTGCCAACTCGCTTGCGCCAACAAGGGCAAGCGCTCTATCGACCTCGGCGCGGTCGGTTTTCCCAAGGATAGGCATACCCAGCCGATGACCGCCGACAACACCGGCTACGAAATCCCAGCCACTCAGTCGCATGGTGCCAAGAGCTCTACGAACCTGAGGCATATAGCCGATATCGGGATTCCCTCGGGTAGCAAGCCGGCCAAGCACATCTATTTTGCCTCCCCCTGCCGGCACCAGACCAAGAGCGGCGCGCATCAGGGTAGTCTTGCCGGCACCGTTGGGCCCGAGTACGCCTATGAATTCCTGCTGCACGATTTCCAGACTGACATTATCCAATACGACATGACCGTCCAGCCTCAGGGTGACATCATGGAAAGATATCGCGTTCATTGAGCCTGCTTGGAAAGTGCCTGGTCGACAGCATTAAGCTCGCTCATCATCCAGCTCTGGTAGTTTTTATCGGGGGGCTCGGTTTCAGTGGCTCCGACGATTGGAATATGCGAAGCTTCGGCAATCTCCTTCATCCGGTCGGCTGTCGGGTCCGAAGCTTGACTGTTATAGATCAGTAACTTGACCTGATGGGTCTTAAGATCCTGCTCAAAGGCAGCGATGTCAGAAGCACTGGGCTCGGTGTTATTCATCACGGCGAGTTGGAAGGACTGGTTTCTGACTTGCATGCCGAGGGCATCGAACATGTAGCCGAAGATTGGTTCCGTAGCCGTAACGGATGTGCCGGCTAAGCGCAGACGGAGATCGGTGATCTTTGCTTGGATCGGCTTCAATGAGTCCTCAAAGTGCGCCAAACGACTTTCGTATCCGGCTTTATGACCGGGATCATCCGATATCAACGTCTGGGTGAGAACTTTCGCCAGTTCCAACATTGTTAGCGGATTATACCAAATATGTGGATTGTCGCCGGACTTTTTCCCGATCAAATCGGCAACAACGATTGTTTTAAGATGGGTTGAGTTGGTAGCCTTGAGCAGCTTTTCCATCCACGTGTCGTAATCAACGCCGTTGTATATTACGATTTGTCCGGTCGAGACATTCCGGCCCACAGAAGGGCTTATCTCGAAAAGGTGCGGATCCTGGTCTGGATTGCTCATGATGCTGATCACTTTTGCGTCCGGACCGCCGATCTGCGTTGCGATGTCACCGTAGAAGTTCTCTGCGGCAACGATATTGATTGGCTTGGCTGCCGGTTGTGCCCAGGTGATTGTTACCGCAAAAAACAAGATAGTGGCTGCAATGGCAATGGTTTTCATTTCGCCCTCCGATAAGATGTGAGTTTTGTTGAAAAATGCTCGATAAATCGCCTTGACAAATTGTCATGTTATAAATTAATACTTGTTATGTTATAACATAATACTATCTTTTCAAGGTTTATTCCTGTAAATCTTCGTATGAATAGAAGTGACTCAAACCTGAGGATGAATTGTGTTTTTTGCTTTCGGAAGAGGAATTACAAAAATTTAAGGAGAATAAAGATGAGTCACTGTCCAAACCTTGTGCGGTTTACCGAAATGGTCATATTTTGCTTATGCCTTCTGCCCGCGACCGCTCAAACTACCCATGCTGAGGAAACATCACCTGCTTCATCGGCAGATCAAACTGACAGCGGTGCACCTCCTGCAGCAGAGGCTCCGACGGGCCTATGGGAACGCCCAAATTTCCTTGGCGATATGGGTGGCCTGCGAACGGTTCTCGGGAACTATGGCATCACCTTTGGTCTCACGGAGACAAGCGAGGTGTTGGGCAATACGACTGGTGGCCTGCACCGCGGTTTTGCCTATGAAGGCTTGACGACGATGACCTTGACTATGGACACAGATAAAGCATTCAACTGGTCGGGTGGGACATTCAATGTCAGTGCCCTGCAGATACACGGCCGCAACCTGAGCGCCGACAACCTCGACAATCTTCAGACTGTAAGCGGGATTGAAGCATCTGATTCGACACGACTCTGGGAACTCTGGTTCCAACAGGCATTTTTAGACGGCAAGGCTGACCTGAAGATCGGCCAGCAGAGCATCGACCAGGAGTTCATGACCAGCCAATGCTCTAGTCTGTATGTCAATACCATGATGGGCTGGCCGATGGTCCCCTCTGCCGACCTTTATGCTGGTGGACCAGCCTATCCCTTGTCCTCGCTTGGTGTCCGTTTACAGGGGCAACCGACTGAATCGTTGAAACTGCTGGGCGGAGTGTTCAACGACAACCCCCCCGGCGGCCCCTTCAACGACGATTCCCAGCTGCGGGGCAATGAAGCCTCCGGTGTGCGATTCAACCTGAACACCGGGGCTCTTTTCATTGGGGAGGTGCAATATTTGGTCAACCCGCCCTCAGGCGACAAAAATACCCCGAGCAAAGATACCGGCGGCTTGCCCGGTACATACAAGCTGGGCGCCTGGTACGACACCGGGAACTTCTTTGATCAAAGATTCGACACAGGCGGTCTGTCATTGGCCAATCCGGCCAGCAACAGCCATCCACGAACGTACGGGGGCAATTTCAGCATTTACAGTGTTGCCGACCAAATGGTATGGCGTCAGTCGGACGGTCCCCGCTCAATCGGTGTGTTTGCCCGAATTATGGGCGCTCCTGCTGATCGCAATCTGATCGACTGGAGCCTGAATGCAGGTGTGAACCTAAAAGGCCTTGTCCCGGGGCGTGATGACGACACCTTCGGCATTGGTTATGGATGGGCGCATGTCAGCAATCAGGCGAGTGACCTCGACAGAGATACAGGCGTATTCAAGGGGACGGTCTACCCCATTCGCGACTCCGAACAGTTCATCGAGGTAACTTATCAATATCAGGTAGCACCCTGGTGGATCATTCAGCCTGACATGCAGTATATCATCAACCCAGGCGGAGGACTCTCAAACCCACTCAATCCCTCAGAGCGCATTGGCAATGAGTTGGTTGTCGGCATACGCACAACAATCATATTTTGATCAACATTGACCTGTCGTACATTGACCTGCCCCCCAAGAATAGTTCCACAAATTATGTTATATTTGGGGAAGAATTAAAAAAGGGGTAATTATCTTATGGGAAAACGAGGCTATCAACCGGAACAAATTATTTCGAAGTTGCGTGAAGCAGAAATTCTTTTAAGTATCGGGCACTCAGTGCAAGCAGCAGCCCGGAAAATCGGCGTTACTGAACAGACGGACTACCGCTGGCGCAAGGAGCACAGTGGTATGAAGATCGATCAGGCCAAGCGTCTTAAAGAGGTGGAGAAAGAGAACAGCAGGCTGAGGAAATTGGTTGCTGACCTCTCCTTGGACAACGCCATTTTAA
>JARLHL010000077.1 GCA_031292275.1 Desulfocapsaceae bacterium
AGCCAGTCCTCGCGCACCTCCGGATAGGCGGTGGTGGCAAGGACCTTCCTCGTCCCCGGCAACACGCTCCATATCTCCTCGGTGACGAAGGGGGTAATCGGGTGGATGAGCTTCAGGATGGTCTCCAGCACCGCCAGCAGCACGCCCCGGGCCTGCCGTTTGAGACCCTCGTCGCTGCTGAAGAGATCCGCCTTGATCCACTCCACGTACCAGTCGCAGAACTCCCGCCAGATAAACTGGTACAGGGCCTGGGCCGCATCGTTGAAATGATACTCGTCCAGCGCCAGCCGAACCTCGGCGATGGTCTTGGCGGTACGGCTCAGGATCCACTGATGCACCAGCGGCAGGCCGGCCGCATCGTCCGCCGCCGCCACCTCCCGCCCGTCGCATTCGCCCAGATGCATCATCGCAAAGCGGGCGGAGTTCCAGAGCTTGTTGATGAAGTGGCGGTAGCCTTCGATCCGCTCCTCGTCCAATCTGATCTCGCGGCCCTGGGCTGCGAAGGCGGTCAGGGTGAAGCGCATGGCGTCGGTGCCGAATTCGGCCATCACCGCCAGCGGATCGATAACGTTGCCGGTGGACTTGGACATCTTCTTGCCGTGCTTGTCGCGGACCAGGGCATGGAGATAGACGTCCCTGAAGGGGACCTCATCCATGAAGTGCAGGCCCATCATCATCATCCGGGCCACCCAGAAAAAGAGGATGTCGAAGCTGGTGATCAGCACCGAGGTCGGATAGAAGGTCGCAAGCTCTTTGGTCTTTTCCGGCCAGCCCATGGTGGAGAAGGGCCACAGGGCCGAAGAGAACCAGGTATCCAGCACATCGGTCTCCTGCGTGATGCTCTCCGAGCCGCACTGCGGGCAGCAGGAAGGATCCTCGGACTCGACGATCAGCCGGCCGCAGTCGCCGCAGGTCCAGGCCGGGATACGGTGCCCCCACCAGATCTGGCGGGAGATGCACCAGTCGCGGATCTCGTTCATCCAGCCGTAGAAATTATTGTACCAGGTCTTGGGATAGAGGTTGATCCTGCCGTCGCGAACGGCGTTCACCGCCTTCTCGGCCAGCGGCTTCACCGATACGAACCACTGCAGCGAGGTCGTCTGCTCGGCGACGGTCTGGCAGCGGTAGCAGTGGCCGACCCCGTGCTCATAGTCCACAATGCCTTCGAGCAGCCCCATCTCCTTCAGATCTTCGATCACCTTCTTGCGGCAGGCAAAGCGGTCCAGCCCCCGATAGGCGCCCGCGGCCTCGTTCATCACCCCGTGCTCGTCCATGACCTTGAGCAGGGGCAGCCCGTGCCGTTTGCCGATCTCATAATCGTTGCGGTCATGGGAGGGCGTCACCTTCAGGGCCCCGGTGCCGAAGTCCTTTTCAACATGATGATCGAAGACCACAGGGATGGTGCGGCCTGCCAGCGGCAGCCTGATGCCCATGCCCGCCAGATGGGCATAGCGCTCATCATCGGGATGGACCGCAACGGCGGTGTCGCCCAGCATGGTCTCGGGCCGGGTGGTGGCCACGACCAGGTAGCCGGATCCGTCGGCATAGGGATAGCGGATCTGGTAGAGCTTGCCGCGGGTCTCCTGATGTTCGACCTCATCGTCGGCCAGGGCCGTCCGGCAGCGGGGGCACCAGTTGACGATATAGTCGCCTTTATAGATCAGATTTTCTTTATAGAGACGGACGAAGACCTCGCGGACCGCCCTGGACAGTCCCTCGTCCATGGTGAAGCGCTCCCGCTCCCAGTCGCAGGAGCAGCCCAGGCGCTTGAGCTGGTTGATGATGGTGCCGCCCTTCTCCTCCCGCCACTGCCAGACCCTGTCGACAAAGGCATCCCGGCCCAGGTCGTGACGGCTCTTTCCTTCTGTGGCCAGCTGTTTCTCCACCACATTCTGGGTGGCGATGCCGGCATGGTCGGTCCCCGGCACCCAGAGGGTATTGTCGCCGCACATGCGGTGGTAGCGGGTCAGCACATCCTGCATGGTGTTGTTGAGGGCATGTCCCACATGCAGGACCCCCGTGACGTTGGGGGGCGGGATCACGATGGCGAAGGCCGGCCGGCCGTCCTCCATCTTCGCCTGGAAACAGCCCTCTTCCTGCCAGCGCCGCAGCCACTTCTCTTCCACCTCGGCAAAGACATACCCTTTGCTCAACATATTCTCATCATTCATTCCAATGCCTTAATCGATCTCTCTTAACTTTTTGTATTGCAATGGCCAATTTCGCCAGTCATATTCCTCACCTGTCCGCACGACTCGGGACGGGGACGCAGCACGGGCAGAAAGTCTCTTCCGGGCAGGCACACCTGTCCCTTCCCTCTTCACGGATACGGACAGACACTACCCTATGAGCGCTTTGAAATTCAAGATTTTTATGAATCAGGCAGGCGGACGGACCAGGGTTTGGGGAGAAAGATATGCTCGTAGAGTCCCAGGGCGTAGCGGTCGGTCATTCCGGCGATAAAATCACAGACCTTCCGGTGCGCTGTCTTTTCATCGGGCCAGTCCTTTCTGTCATTCATGTGCTCCCACATGATCCCCCGCCGTTTAACCAGCCCCTTTTCAAGGAAATAGACATAGAGATCACGGATTATCCGCTGGGCCTTTTCGAATTCGTTATGCACCCGGTGGAACCGGTAGACCTTTTCATAGAGGAAGGCACGGAGATTGGTAATGGCCTCCAACATCCGCTGACTGATGTGCAGGCCGCCGTCATCGGCCGTCAGGGTTTCGACAATCAGATCGCGGACCATGGCGCTGATCCGGCGGGAATGCCGGTCGCCTATCACCTGACGGATGGCGGCGGGAAGATCCGATTCCCGCAGGATCCCGGCCCGGAAGGCGTCGTCCATATCGTGGTTCACATAGGCGATGATATCGGCCACCCGGACAATCTGGCCTTCCAGGGTCACAGCCATCTCGGACGAATCCTTGGGAAGGATATCGTTGCGGCCTTTTGAGTGCCGAACGATGCCGTTTCTCACCTCGAAGGAGAGATTCAGGCCTCTGCCGTCATTTTCCAGGAAGTCGACCACCCGCAGGCTGTGCACATAATGCCTGAATCCGCCGGGATGCAGCTCGTTTAAAGTCGCCTCCCCCGCATGCCCGAAGGGCGTGTGGCCGAGATCGTGCCCCAGGGCGATGGCCTCGGTCAGCGCCTCGTTCAGACAGAGGGCCGAGGTGATGGTCCGGGCGATCTGGGACACCTCCAGCACATGGGTGAGCCGGGTGCGGTAATGGTCGCCGGTGGGGGCGAGAAAGACCTGGGTCTTATGCTTGAGCCGGCGGAAGGTCTTGGAATGGGTGATGCGGTCCCGGTCCCGCTGAAAGGCCAGCCGGATATCGTTTTCCTGCTCATCCTCGGGGATACGGCGCCCCCGCGAATTCTTGCTGAGCATGGCGTAACGGGAGAGTATCTGTTCCTCCCGGTCCTCCAGCTGCTTCTTGATGGATTTTCCAATAACCGGTGTAAAGCCCATACCTGCTCTCTATCTGTGTGAAGAAAAAATGCCGATCGTCATTTCAACCCCTTTTCTTTACACAGCCTGCTCGGCAAGCGCAAGAAAGAAAAGGGAGAACAAACAGATAAACCGGCATGGCCGGACCAGGCCGTGTGGCACGAGCCCGGTTTCCGGAAAGCTTTCAGAGAAGAGCACTCGATCAACGAAGGCTGCGGACAAGGGGGAAGAGACAGGCCCGCCCCGATCGCCTGCGGGCCCGTTTTACGCGCGGGCCGCCTCCGTCTGGACACTCATGATCTCGCGGTCGCTGGCCCGCCGCATGGAAATGATCCGGCCCGACGCCCTGCGCGGCGCCCACATCATAATCACCATCCGCCGGTCCAGCAGACCGGCGGTGATATCTCCGGTTACCGAAAGAGTTTCATAGGAAAAACTGATCGTCAGGCTCTGACCTCTGACAGTAAGATTTCCCTCCGACACGGCATAGGTCATCGGCCCCAGGCCCCATTGCTGTCTCAGAATGCCGATGGCCCCCGCATCCCCGCCGGCCTCAATCCATTTCCGTTCCATCAGGGCCACATCGAGGATCCACTGCCCCTGCAGCTCAGGCCTGGAGTATCTTCGACAGGCCACCCAGCCGGCACAGCAGGCAAGGATAAGCAAGAGTATTTCCAGCAGGCCTGCCCGGGTGACATGGAGCAAAAACGCCGCCTTGAGAGTATTATACAGATCGTTGAGATAATAGAAGAAAGGATGATATCCCGGCGCAGGCACGGTCGCCAGCCGCAGCAGTTCGCCGGACGGGCCCTGCAAAGGGGGCAGACAGGAGACCGACACAAAATGTGAAAGACCGGCATCGAACAAGACACCGTAGTAAGGCACTGAAGCAATCATCATTCTATTTATGAAATGCCGTGATCCGACAAAAAATATACAGGCACAATTTCTTTTTGGGATGCCGGGAAGATCCGACGCTCCGGGACCGCAGTCACCTTTACACCTCCTAACATAAACAACAAAACATATCAATATAATGCAGTCTTATTGACGCAGAATTCCGGGTTGCGGCCACGGCCATGAAGAGCCGGCAGAAATTTCAAAAATCCGCAACGGAGTCCCCTATTGTACAGCGGAGGGAGAATATTCCAAGGATATAATCTACACACAATGAAAGAGTTAGAAAAGCAGAGACACCAGCCAGCCGGCAAGCGGGGATAATGCAGCACTTTATCAGCGGCGCTCCGGCCAGGAAAGCACAAGGGGACGGGTTGTATTTTTGGCTAGCCCTGGGCAAAAAAAACAAAGCTATCCCTGGTTTATGTGGAACAAAGCACTAATTAGGACTAGAATGCGCAGCTGGGAACGGCACCGCCCCTGGCGACCGTGGCGCTTCACCTGCGCCGACAATCAGCTTGCCGCTATACATTACATATTCTTATCAACAGGATAATCATGAACTTTATCGATCTGAAATCCCAATACCGAGGCATTGAAGCCGACGTTAACACCCGGATCAAAAAGATCCTGGAGCACGGTCAATATATTTTAGGCCCGGAGGTCAAGGAACTGGAAGGCAAGCTGGCCGATTTCACGGGCACCAGACACTGCATCGGCGTGTCCTCCGGCACCGACGCCCTGCTGGTGGCCATGATGGCGCTTGGTGTCGGTGCCGGCGATGAAATCATCACCACCCCCTTCACCTTTATCGCCACGGGCGAGACCATCGCCCTGCTGGGCGCAGTCCCCGTCTTTGTCGATGTCGATCCCCGCACCTACAATCTCGATCCGGCCCTCATCGAGGCGGCCATCACCAGGAGAACCAAGGCCATCATCCCGGTCAGCCTGTACGGCCAGTGCTGCGACTACGACGCCATCAACGCCGTCGCCGCCCGGCACAATCTTCCGGTCATCGAGGACGGGGCCCAGAGCTTCGGGGCGACCTACAAGGGCAGGAGGTCATGTTCCCTCACGACCATCGGCTGCACCTCCTTCTTCCCGTCCAAACCCCTGGGAGCCTACGGCGACGGCGGGGCCTGCTTCACCAGCGACGACGAACTGGCCAGGGTTATGCGTGAGCTCAGCAATCACGGTCAGGACAAACGCTATCATCACGCCAGGATAGGAATCAACGGCAGGCTGGATACCATTCAGGCCGCGGTGCTGCTGGCAAAGCTTGCCATCTTTGCCGGAGAGATAGAAAAACGCATCGCCGTAGGCGCGCGGTATTCTCAACTCCTGGCCGTAGACGGCATCATCACCCCCTATATCGCACCCGGCAACACCAGTGTCTACGCCCAGTATACCATCCAGGTTGAAGGGCGGGAAAAGGTGCAGAAGGCCCTGGCCGAAAAGGGTATCCCCACCGCGGTCCATTATCCGATCCCCCTGAATAAGCAGCCGGCCATGCACCAGGAGCACCTGAGCTTCCCGGTTACCGAGCAGCTGGCCCAACGGGTGATCAGCCTGCCCATGCATCCCTACCTCGGCCAGGCCGACCAGGATGCGATTGCTTCAGCGGTGCGGGAGGGGATATAAAATCAAGGGAGGCCCTGCTCTCACGGCAAGGCAATGTTGCATTTTAGGCCAGGGAGAAGCCTGGCCGGAGGCAGGATCGGCATCCGGCCATCATTCAGGCAGGATGCCATTTTTTTGTAGCTTCAGCGGCTGGGGCTGCCTCCCCCCGACATGGCATCGGTATACAATGCCAGGGTCAGTTCCCCCATATTTTTCAGCGAATACTCTTTTAAGGCCAGTTCCCTTCCCCGCTCGCCCTGGATCTGCCGTTCATGTTCATTTTCAAGCAGATACCGGAGGGCATCAGCAAGCGCGACCGCGTCCTTGGGAGGTACCGTCAAGCCGGTAACCCCATGCTGGTTGACATAATCGACTCCGTTATTGAGCCTGGTGCTGACCACAGCCTTGCCGCTGGCCATCGCTTCCAGCTGAACGATACCAAAGGCCTCCGCTCTGCTTACCGCAGGCAAACAGAAAATATCGCAGGCCTGGTAGTAGGCCGGCAGGTGATCCTCGTCTATATGCCCCAGAAAATGAACTCTTTCCCGGACGCCATGGGCCTCCGCTTCATGCCGCCATTGCTCCGTTAACGGGCCGATCCCGCCCAGCATGAGCTGGACGTCCTTCCCCAGCAATGCCATTGCCCTGATCAGGACATCGAACCCCTTATAATAGACATGGCGGCCAAGGGCAAAAATCCGTTTGCCGGGAAACTGCCGTCTTATGTCCTCCGTATCCGAATGCCGATCGACGAACCGTCTCAGGTCAAAACCAAAGGGAATTATGCGAAACTTGCCGGAATCACCAATGAGCGACAGCTCCTTCGAACTCGAAATATGCATCGGAGTCGCCACCACTATGGCCTTTGCCCGCTCCAGTGCCCGCATCAGGAACGGCCGGTACAGTTTCAACAGTTTCTTCTGGCGGATGACATCAGAATGCCAGGTAATAATCCGAGGGATCGAAGCCGGCAGGAACAGACTTGCCAGATGGGACATGGGGTCCGGAAAATGGAGATGAATCAGATCGAAGTGATTCCGCCAATTGAGCCTCAACGCCTCAAACGGAAGACTAGGAGAAAAGGCCAGGCTGCCATCAAGATTAATACTGGGCTTGCGGACAACGGGGACACCGTGGAGGGTAAACCTCGCACCTTTGCGATTACGGCTGGGCACCAGATGGATAAAATTCACTTCTCCGGCCAGCGAGATAAATAAATTTTCAACATGCCGCTGCATTCCGCCCGGAATATCATCATAAAAACGGCCGAAACACAGGACATTGGGTTTTATCGACATATGGTTTTATACCAAACAGAGTACGGCTGGGCCAGCCACCACTTTATTGGAACACTCCCGTAATATTTCCGGACAACCTGCATCGCTTCCCGATAATGCCTGCGTCGCTGGTTTTTGGTTTTGGTATCCTCATGTTCCCGGTTTACCGCAACAAAATCTTCGAGGAAACAGGGGGGGATACCTGCCTGCTTATACAAGCGCCACCACAAATCATAATCCATGGCCATGTCCAGGGTCTCATCGAGCCCGCCAACGGCCTCCCAGGACGCCCGCCTCATCAGGCTTGCCGGTTGGGAGATGATACAGCGCCGGGCCAGCCGGGATTCCTTGAACGGTTCAACCCAGACAGGACGCCGTTTCCCCGACTTCTGCACAAAATTCCAGGCGCGGCCATACACAAAGGGGGCACCGGGATTCTTTTCGATTTCCCGGACCAGCTTTGCCAGGCCGCCGTCAAGAAGCCAGTCGTCGCTGTTCAGCCAGGAGACGTAGGGGGCCCGCCCCTGCAGGATACCCTCGTTGATTGCCGCAGATTGTCCGTTATCGGCGCGGCTGCGCCATCCTGCCAGACGATGTTCCCATTTCTGAATGATCTGCAGGGAATTATCTTCCGAGCCACCGTCCATGACGAAGACTTCGACAGGAATTTCCTGCTGAAAAATCGAGGTCAGGGCATCATCGAGAAACTGCCCCTGATTGAAGGAAGGGACAGCGACTGTAACCAGGGGGGCAGTCATGCCCCTTTCGTGCCTGCACGGGCCAGATAATCGGCATAGGCCCGGGCAATTCCATCACGAAGAGAGGTGGTTGCCCGCCAGCCCAGCGCCCCCATCTGCTCCACATTCAGAAGCTTTTGCGGCGTGCCGTCCGGCTTGCCCGTATCAAACACGAGGTCGCTCGTGCATCCGATTACATCCTTCACTGTTTCAGCCAGTTCCCGGATCGTGAGGTCCTTGCCCGCACCGATGTTGAACAGGCCCTCACTTATCCCCTTCTCCATCAAAAAGACACAGGCATCGGCCATATCGTCAACATACAAAAACTCGCGTTTCGGCCTCCCCGTGCCCCAGACAACCATTTCCTTCTTTCCCTGTATTTTGGCCTCGTGCGCCTTTCTGATCAGGGCCGGCAGGACATGGCTGTTCTCCAGGTCATAACTGTCATTGGGGCCATACAGATTAGTCGGCATTACCGAGACATATCGGGTCCCGTACTGACGATTGTAACTTTCGCACAGTTTGATGCCCGCAATCTTGGCAATTGCGTAGGGTTCGTTTGTCTGCTCCAGGGGACCGGTCAGAAGAGAGTCTTCGCGGATCGGCTGAGGACAATCGCGCGGGTAGATGCAGCTTGAGCCGAGAAAGAGCAGGCGGCTTACCCCGGCCTGCCAGGCGGCATGCACGATATTCGCCTCCATCATCAGGTTTTGATAAATGAATTCAGCCCGGTAGATATTGTTGGAGTGAATCCCTCCGACCTTTGCCGCTGCCAGAAAGATATAATCCGGTTTTTCCTGCAGGAGAAACCGCGTCACCTCGGCCTGACTGGTCAAGTCAAGCTCCCCATGCCCCCGGGTCAGGATATTGCGATACCCCGCTGCCTGAATCCGGCGGACCAGAGCTGAGCCCACCATTCCGCGATGGCCGGCGATATAGATTTTAGAATTTTTATCCATCTGGTTATTCATGATAATCGTAGGCTGAATAGCCATGTCTTTTGACAAGCGCGTCACGTTCCGCCGCCTTCATGTCCTCGCGCATCATTTCAGAGACCAGCTCCTTAAAGTTTATCTTCGGCGACCAGCCCAGCTTCTCTTTGGCCTTGGTCGGATCTCCCAGCAGGGTCTGGACCTCGGTCGGCCTGAAATAGCGGGGATCCACAGCCACGATGCATTTGCCCTCGGCATCATAGCCCTTTTCATCAACGCCGCTGCCCTTCCAGGTAATTTTCAGTCCCGCCTCGTTTGCAGCCGCATCGACAAAGTCCCGAACACTGTATTGGACGCCCGTGGCGATGACGTAATCTTCCGGTTTTTCCTGCTGCAGCATCAGCCATTGCATCTCGACATAGTCCTTCGCATGCCCCCAATCGCGTTTCGCATCGAGGTTCCCCAGATACAGGCAGCTTTGAGAGCCGAGTTTAATACGCGCCAGGGCCCGGGTGATCTTACGGGTGACGAATGTTTCTCCTCGAATGGGGCTTTCGTGGTTGAAGAGGATTCCGTTACACGCATACAGACCGTACGCTTCCCGATAATTGACGGTGATCCAGTAGGCATAGAGTTTGGCCACGGCATAGGGCGAACGCGGATAAAAAGGGGTGGTTTCCTTCTGGGGGATCTCCTGGACCAGGCCGAACAGCTCGGAAGTCGACGCCTGATAGAACCTGGTCTTCTTGTCCAGGCCGAGCATGCGGATGGCCTCGAGGATCCTCAGGGTGCCAAGGCCATCGGAGTTGGCGGTGTATTCGGGCTCTTCGAAGGAGACGGCGACATGAGACTGGGCGGCGAGGTTATAGATCTCGTCCGGCAAGACCTGCTGGATGATGCTGATGAGGCTGGAGGAATCGGTAAGATCCCCATGGTGAAGGATAAATTTCCGTTTTTGCTCATGCGGATCCTGGTAGAGATGATCGATGCGGTCTGTATTGAACAGCGATGTACGGCGTTTGACGCCATGGACCTCATACCCTTTATCAAGCAAAAACTCAGCCAAATACGCCCCATCCTGACCAGTTACACCGGTAATCAATGCTTTCTTCATAAATTCCCTTTATCTATTGAGTTGTACTCTAAAAAAACCATTTTTCAGCTCGTCAGTGATGCACAACACGTTGAGGCAAAACTCTTCACAGCAGGTGGAGAGAATGAGGCAAATTCCGATCTGCGGCAGGCAAAACCGCGGCAGAACCACTCTTTATCAGAGGATAAACGAACGAATGCTCCAAGCTCGCACTTCCCATGACAACCAGCGGGAACGATCTAACCAGCATGGCCGGACCAGATTGGCCGGCCACAACAAAACACGAAAGCCCGTCTTTTCGGCTGGCAATGCCGCCGCGTTGAAGTGACTTTCATATAAAAAACCAAAAAAATTAACGAAGAGCAACCAGGTTTCGCAGGCGCTGCATCTGGTTATCGACCATCCGCCGAACCATCTCTTCAAAACTGATTGTCGGCATCCAACCCAAAAGACGTCTGGCCTTTGAATAATCCGCGATTGTCTGTCCGGGCTCAAGCGGACGGACCAGCTCAGGATCACTGATTATACTCTCTCTCCAGTCCCTGTCAACGCTTCGATAGGCCGCCTCGCACAGCTGGCGAAGGGTATGCAACTGACCGCTGCCGATCACAAAATCGTTCGGCTGCTCCTGCTGCAGAATAAGCCACATGGCGCGGACAAAATCCGGGGCATAGCCCCAATCGCGTGAAACTTCCAGGTTGCCCAGGGCCAGTTTTCCCTCTTCGACTATCGGACGCCCCCGTTCATTGAGATCCGGTGAATCAGTGATTCCCAGAGCCGCGCAGGCCGCGCCATAGGCCACCTTCTGGGTCAGGAAATGCAGCGGCCGGCGCTCGCTTTCATGGTTGAACAAAATTCCCGTCGCAATATACAGACCGTAGCTCTCACGGCAGATCCGGGCCATCTGATGAGCATACAACTTGGCCGCGGCATACGGATTGACCGGGTTGAAGAGCGTCTGCTCATTTTGCGGGGCCGTCAGTGTCTGGCCGAACATTTCCGAAGAAGAAGCCTGGTAGACACGGCAGGATTTACAGGAATGCCGTACCGCCTCAAAGAGCCGGATAGCCGCCAGGCCGTTGACCACCAGCGTCTCCTGGGCGCGCGACCACGACTCTCCAGGGCGGGACTGGGAGGCCAGATTGTAGATTTCGTCGGGCCTTGCATCCTGAACGGCGCCGGAGATATCGACACCGTCCGTCACATCGCCGAACAGGACCGTAATGCGGTCAGCGAGGTGGCTGCTGATATTGGGCCTGTACCAGCTCTGGGCCCGGACCAGACCATAGACTTCATAGCCTTTCTCCAGGAGGAATTCAGCAAGATACGAGCCATCCTGCCCCGTTATACCTGTAATCAAGGCACGTTTCATACATTAAGCCCCTGACGTTTTGGAGAACGCAGCGTCTCCTTGTAGAGTTCCAATAGCTGAACCGCACTGTGCTCCCAATTAAACACCGCAGCCCGTTTTTTTGACAGATCACTCAAGTGATCGCGTTCTCCCCTGTTTTCCGTCAGCCTGAACATCCCCCGGGCCCAGCCTTCCGTATCGTCAGGGGCCAGCAAAAGGGCCGCCTCGCCCGCCACCTCGGGGATCGATGAGGTGTTCGAGGTGAGCGTGGGGGCGCCGAACTGCATCCCTTCCAGCACCGGCAGCCCGAAGCCCTCAAACAGGGACGGATAGAGATTGCCGTAACAGTTCCGGTACAGCCAGATCAGTTCATCATCGGAGACATAGCCGGTCATGATCACATCTCCTGCGATTCCCAATTGCTCCAGATGGGCATAAAAGTCGTCCATCAGCCACCCCTTGCCGCCGGCAAAGACCAGTGGCAGGGGGGGGCCATCCAAGGCGCGATAGCGCGCGTAGACTTCAGCCAGCTGCCGCTGATTCTTGCGCGGTTCTATGGTCCCGACTGTCAGCCAGAAGCCGCCCTCCTGAACACCTGCAAGCGCCTGCGGGCAGCTTCCCGTCCGATTCGAATTAAAAAAACGGGAACAGGGATAGACAACGCGGACACGGTCCACCGGGAAATGGGGGAAAATATTGAGGTAATGATCGCGCGACGCCTCGGAAATGGCAACAACCAAATCGGCAGCCAGAGACGAGCGGAACACGCCGTTAAAACAACCGGTCCTGTTGGCCTCGGTGGTCCAGGCTGGCTCAACGGTAAAACCAATATCATACAAAGTATACACAAGACGGCTTGACCGCAACTGCAGCGGGCACCAGAAGTTGTTGGAATGAATAATGTCGGGATTTCCCAGGGCCGACTCCACATCGGGCAGATTCCAGAAATTCGCCGCAATTTCCCTCGATAAATGACGAGGGCCGTAGCTCACCCTTCTCCCCTTATAGGGATTGGTCAGCGGCATACGGGGGTCAAAATAAAAATCGCCGAAACTGGGATACAAAGAAAAACGGGAGTCGGGGGCCTTCCCCACCAGGGACTCAACCAGCGCGTGCGCGAAATACCCGCACCCCGCCTTTCCCGAGCCGGTCTGTGAAATATCAAATCCTATATGCATAATG
>JARLHL010000078.1 GCA_031292275.1 Desulfocapsaceae bacterium
AGGTGAAAAGCGAGGCCGGCAAGGGATCAACATTTTCTGTCATTCTCCCCATAAAGAGCATAAGCGATGAACAAGAAATCGATACTGCTGGTTGACGATGAGGAAAACATCCTGACTTCCCTGAGTTGGGCTCTGGAAAAACTCCGGATAACCAATCAGAAAAAAGTCTCGAAAAATTCATCACATCACTCCTTTAATACGGCAATGCATTACCGTATTTCAATCCGACAATTTGGGATCGAGCCTGTGGTTATTTTTGAGACAGGGTTACATGACTTGCCCTAAGCTTGTTCGCAGAAAAGGGGGACGTGCAATAATTTCAGATTATCATCTGCTCATCCAGATGAGCGTTCAAGAAAATTAACCTCCTTGTTTGACCGCTCTGCGTGCATGCAGCTGTCGAAACGTGCAGATATCTATTAAAAAAATCTCCGGATGGTATATTTATAATAAATGTTGATAAATAGGCAAGTTGCAAGGACAAGTACGGTATTTTAATACCGTGTTTCGATTCAATTTTACGGTCTTGTATTCCTCATCCTTTTCATCCATTCTTCAAGACAGTTGTGATGTCTGTCTGTCCGGAAAACGAGTGATTTGAATCCATATCAACCGACTCGATGAATGAACCTGCTGGCCTCCTGAAAATTAAATTTTGATGGAAAGAAGAGCTGAAAAAGAACGCCGTTTCGGACGGGCGCCAATGATCCGTCGCATTGTGATCTTATTGTGTAACACCCCATGCTCTCAGAGGTCTTACGTTTTTCTCTCTCAACAGCATATGACGAAGGGGATAATCATGGAAAATTATACCGGCCCCTTCATGATTTCCAACATCTTCAAGAAACGTTCCGGGAATGAAAACGGCCTGAAAAAATGGTGATGTATTATCAAATACCTGTTCGATATCGAGGAGAATTTAAATCATTACAGCAAAAATGATTACGAAAACGCTAAACGGAATTTCGTCAAATATTACATCCGCAACAGGGAGTTATAGGGCATGAAGTCATTCATCAAAACCGGAATATTCTCGAATTTTGATACAAAATCCAAATGAGGAATAACCATGAAAATGACAGAAGTGCAGATCAAAGCAAAAAAACTTGGCATTACGACCAGCAGACTCAAAAAGGCTGACCTCATAAGGAAGGTTCAAACCGAGGAAGGAAATTGTGCTTGTTATCAAATGAACAGCGGGACGTGTGATCAAATGGATTGCTGTTGGCGAAAAGACTGTCTCTCCTTATCGACCAAATAAAGAACGTACCATGAGCAGCTGAATTCTCCAATACTTCGGAAGATCAAGAGATGCGGGAAAAGACTATACTGTTAGTCGATGATGAGCAACCTATCCTGGATTCCCTTGGGAACTACCTGGAGAGGAAAGGATTTAATGTGACAACGGCACCATCCGGCGAAGAGGCCCTGGCTGCTTTTGATATCTCGTATTTTGATCTGACAATAACTGATCTGGCAATGGGGGGGATGAACGGCATCGACTTCTTGAAAGAGATCAAAAACATCAATTCTGAAAGCTGCGTATTCATACTCACTGGTGAAGGTGACATGGCCTCGGCAATTGAAGCACTGCAAACGGGTGCTGAGGATTATATTCTCAAGCCTTGTGATCCGGATGAGCTAATTCTAAAGATGGAGCGTGTATTTGAAAAACAGACAGTGATGAAGAGGCTCAGGGGCTACGAAAAGTTTCTCCTGAATTGCATGTATTGCAAAAAGATTCAAGACGACAACGGCTCTTTGCCAGGAACCGGGCGATGGCTGACACCTGAAGAATTTTTAATACTGAAAAGTGGATTTGAACTGACTCATGGTTGCTGCCCCGAATGTTATGAAAAGAGTATGTGGGATTTATCAACAGACTAAAATCAGGGGAAATGATGCTCAGGAAAGAGATCGTATCAGATAAGTGTAACACTCTCTCCAGAAGAAGGTCGAAGCGGGTAAGAGCCCACGGCATACTCACATTGACCGGCCTGGGGAGGCCGATTGTCGCTGTGCTGCATGATATTGGCCTTGGGGGGGTGTCTTTTTTATATTCCGGCAAGGTAAAGGGCCTCAGATCAAAAAATGAAATCCATATGGAGATTCTGATTTTCTACGGTGCAACAGAACCTGAATATTATATCCGCCATATCAAGGGCAGGTTTATATCCAGATCTCGTACTACAGATCTCCAATTTAACTCGCAACTTACCCGCTTTAATGTTGAGTTCCTTGAGCTTGACTCCAGAAATCGGGATATTCTTAAAGCATGTTCCAATCAGCTCATCATGTGAATTGGTCAGGAGTGCTGAAGATACCCATATGAAACAAGGGATATTGTATTAGCTGAATTTTCGCCAGAATCCATAAATCACGGAGGTCTTCAAAATGCCGGAAGGAACTGTAAAATGGTTTAATGCGTCGAAAGGGTATGGCTTTATTAATCAAGAGAATGGAGATGATATCTTCGTCCACTTCTCGGCTATTAAAGGAGATGGATACAAATCCCTGAATGAAGGACAGCGGGTCAGTTTTGATGTTGTCAAGGGTCCCAGGGGAGCAGCTGCGGACAACGTCGACAAATTATAAACCTCGCCCCCCTCCTCTGGTCGAACCGCCTGGTATTGCTCCGGGGCCGGACTTTTTTAGGTGCCCGGGACGTGGATCTGGTTCAATGAAGGCTGGGCCTGGCGCAATGGTTATTGGCGCAGGCCTTGGCATCATTACGGAAAAGGACGGCAGAGGCGATGGTAGTATATTTTACAAAAAGTCTGTTCAATATTTCTCTGCGAACAATACAGAAGATAAAATGGACTTTCGGGAGTTGGTCAAATGACTGAAAATTCAACTTTATCAAGTTCCTTGAAAACAAATCCGGAAGTGCAGAAAAATCTCATCTTCCTGTTCCGTTATAATGTCAATCTTGATGCCGGCCTTTTGCAGGACGGCTACGAGCCGACAGGAAATGTCGAGGCCCTCCGCGAGTCTCCCAACCGTGTCCACAAAAACAAGAAACCGGAGAGGCATGAACGCGAATTGCATGCCATCGCGCTCCTCGAGCCGGTATTCGATAATGACGGCTATTATATTACTAGTCGGTTTGTTTCAATGAACAGCGCATGTGAATGTATTGGAGCCGACACAAAGAAGCCGGCACCTGGTAAAATGGTGAATGAGATCTGGCCGGGTACCGACGCAGACTGGATTGGTGCGTATAGCCGGCTCGCCCAGAGCGGATCGCCCAGTCACTTCGATATGTGTCATTCCCAGACATCGAAGCGATATCGTTGCCATTTATTTGGCTTTCCCGAGACCGAGAAACATTTTTTTGTGATTTTCAAGGATACCATCAACCAGCAGACTGATCCGCAATCCATGAGCCCCGAGGGCAAGACACCGTGAATACATCGGAGGAAAAAACCCTGCCCGACGGAAGAGACCTCGTGAGGGTTGGGTAAACGCACGGTTCCGATATGCCCCGAGATAACCGCCGTTAAGAAAGGCGAACTTCTCGAAAATCAAGGTACGTCCTGCTTGAAGCAGCTGATGAGCCGATTTTTCCGGAAATAACTTGAGAGTTCCTTGAAAATATTTTCACCTACAAGAGTATTCCTCTGCCCGAAGTGGAGGATAGTTGCGAACATATTACTTATCGATACAAAATCAGGACAAGACAGGGGGCAATCAGACCTGCTTTGTTTGCTAATGTGCTCACCCGTGGCATCTCTTGATGCAAAAACAATCAGCAATCTAATGGAAGAGGTTTACTCGTATGGAAATCAAAAAGATTGTCGTTCCCGTAGATTTCGGAAAAAATACTGACAAACTTGTCGATTACGCTATGTATTTTGCAAAACAGCTCCCTGCCGATGTCAGTTTTTGCCATGTCATTGAACCATTCATGACGGGCGACATGATGGTTGGCAGTCCTTCTCTTGGTGATATTGAAAACGCCAGAAGATCAGACGCAGAAGGAAGAATGGCGAACCTGGTTGAAGATAACAAAGCCAACAATTCAAACTGCAAAGGGGAAGTACTCCTCGGTGACATAGTCGATAAGATTATTGGTTATGCCAAAGATGAATATGCAAGCCTGATCATCATTGGGACTCATGGAACAAAGGGACTGGAACGGATCCTTCTTGGCAGTGTGGCTGAAAGAGTCGTAAAAAGATCGGCTTGTCCCTGTCTGGTCATGAACCCGTATAAGTGATTGCGATGAGGGAAACGGGTTGGATGAGAGATGCAATACGTCATGATGAATGACTGATAAAGGAGGTCAATCATGCTTAGCCTGAAATCAAAATCTGCTGCAGAAAAAGCCGTAAAAGATACTGCTGCACGTGAAATGAAGACCGCCATTTCCCCAGAACAGCGCTATAAAATGATTGCCGAGGCAGCGTACTTTCAAGCAGAAAAAAGAGGTTTTGTCGGAGGCAATATGGCCCAGGATTGGTTGGAAGCCGAGGCAAAAATTGACCGCATTCTGCAGCAACCACCGGAATCCGGCACGATCACAAAACATGCTTTTCAACAAAGGCTTGAAGCTCAACTCAAAGAATGGGATGCCAAATTTGAAACGCTGCAGACAAAGGCAAAGAAAGCAACGACCGGGATGCGGTCTGACTTCGAGAAACAGATTGGGGCTCTCACCAAAAAACGGGCTGCAGCCCAGGCGAAGATAGTGGAATTACGAAAGCATACGGAAGGCACTTGGGGAGATTTAAAAACCGGCGCGGAAAAGACATGGGAAGAAATGCACCAAGCCCTTGATCATTTTGTTTCCCGTTTTAAATAAGGACATGCAGGTTGGGGCGGTATCGTATGCAAGGAGTTGAGTCAAATGTCTTAATGGGTAGTAGTCCCGACGTGATCTGGCAACTCCGGGTCTTGCCAGAGGGTGCCTGCCAGATTCCGTCGGAACTCTTACACCAACGCCAATAGCAGGTTTTGCCGCCACTTCGGGTGTGAGAGATCTGACCTGGTAGCGTCATCAGGTTCTCTTGCTCTCGCCTCGCTGCAGCGATGCAGACCAATTCCGGACCTTCCTTGAGCAAGGCAAGTCAGTAAAATATGTAATTTAACGTGAATATTTCTCTCGCTTGCGGCGAAGGTGCCCTGCATCCAAGCCTGTCTCATATTCGAAGGGGGCAAGTTTCACCCCATCCTCCTGCGTCGCTTTCCTCCATCTGCAGTGTCTTGCCCCTGTAAATAAAAAAATCAGGAGCACGGGTTGACCTCAGTCCGATCCATACACTCTGAGTGTGCCAAAGAACACCAGAATACCCGTTCGAGGTAGAGCACACTTCAGGAATATTCAATAAGCTCTGCAGAAATTCACGAAAATACTCTGTACAGGCTTCTCTGTTCGCCTCATGATCTGGCTTTGGAAAATGCTATCTTTTCTCAAGTTCGGCCTATCGTTTCTTTGATACCGAATTCTGGAGTATCAGCATCAACATCTGCTCTTTTAAACATCTTCTCTTTGCCGTCGAATTACGTTATGGTTTCAGGCTATTGTTAAAATAAGGCCAAAGTATTTCATAATGGCCAGACTGGGCAACAAATCACCGAAAAAACGGTGATTGTACAGATATTCAAGGGATGCTGTCACCGGGGTTTTTGATGGTGCTGAATCGTTTTTTATTAGGGACTCAGTTGTGTCGAATAAAATTGTCATCGGAAAAATAAAAGGGGGTGCAGAGGGTCTGAAAGTAACTTTTCGATCGCTCAAGTACCGAAACTATAGGCTGTTTTTTGGTGGACAAAGCATCTCCCTGATTGGGACCTGGATCCAGAGAATTGCAACGCCCTGGTTGGCCTACGACCTTACACATTCTGTTTTCCTTCTTGGTGTGGTCGGTTTTGCGGGGCAGATTCCGACCTTTTTATTAACTCCGTTCGCGGGGGTGTTCACGGATCGATGGAATCGCTACCATATTATGGTTGTGACGCAGATTCTGGCGATGATTCAGGCCCTGATTCTGACATGGCTGGTTTTTTCCGGGTCGATCAAAGTTTGGCACATCATCGTCCTGAACGGTTTTCTGGGGTGTATAAACGCCTTCGATGTCCCCGCCCGCCAGTCATTTGTCGTTCAAATGGTTGAAAATAAAGATGATTTAAGCAACGCCATAGCCCTGAATTCTTCCATGGTTAATGGTGCCAGATTGCTTGGTCCTTCTGTCGCGGGCATGCTCATCGCAGCTACCGGTGAAGGGATATGTTTTCTGCTCAATGCACTGAGTTACCTCTTCGTTATCTGGTCTCTGATGCTCATGAAGGTCGTCCCAAAAGAGGAAAACGGGAAAGGGACGTCTATGATCGCGGAGTTGAAAGAAGGGATTTCTTATACCTTTGGTTCCGGCCCTATCAGAAATATTATCCTGTTACTGGCCCTGGTCAGCCTGATGGGAATGCCCTACGCTGTGCTGATGCCTGTCTTTGCCAAGGAGATCCTGCTCGGCGGATCGCATACTTTCGGTTTTTTGATGGGGGCCTCAGGTCTTGGAGCCTTGATGGGTGCTCTCTATCTTGCCTCCAGGAGAAGCAGCAGAGGGCTTGAGAAGATTATTCATTTAGCCGCAGGCGTCTTCGGCTTTGGGCTTATCACCTTTTCCTTTTCCCGTTTCCTTGCCCTGTCGCTGGTGTTGATGGTCGTCACCGGGTTGGGTATGATGCTGCAAATGGCATCGAGCAATACCGTCCTGCAAACCATTGTCGATGACGACAGGAGGGGGCGCGTAATGGGTTTTTATACCATGGCGATTATGGGCACGGCTCCTTTTGGCAGCCTTTTGGCGGGGAGTGCGGCAAAGGTTATTGGAGTCCCGAACACCTTATTGCTCGGCGGAATTTCGTGCGTTGTCGGTGCAATTCTTTTTGCCTGCAATTTTTCTCCAATGAAAAAAATCAGCTGATTCGAATGGATAATTCTACCTTGCCTTCATTAAAAGGATGCATCACGAAACATATCCTGCTTTTCTGCGTCTTATTTCTCGTCGTTAATTCATATGCCGCCGATTCTGATTATCACATAATCAAACGGATCGAAGTCGGAGGTGAAGGAGGGTGGGACTATCTGACTGTGGATAGCACGGCCCGTCGTCTGTACATTTCCCGAAGCACCCATGTCACGGTTTTGGATCTCAATACGGATAAGATCGTCGGCGATCTTCCTGATACTCCGGGAGTCCACGGGATAGCCATTGCGTCCGATTTGAACCGCGGCTTTACAAGTAACGGGAAGTCTGACAGTTCGACCATTTTTGACTTGAAGACCCTGAAAGTTTTGGGCCAGGTAAGTACCGGGGAGAACCCGGATGCCATTGTCTATGATCCTGTCTCGAAAAATGTGTTCACCTTTAACGGCCGCAGCAAAGACGCCACGGTTTTTGATGCAGCAACAGGGAAAACAGTACGGACAATCTCGCTCGGCGGAAAACCGGAATTTGCCGTTGCGGACGGTAGAGGCATGATCTATGTCAATATAGAGGATACTCATGAAGTCGTGGAGATCGACACTCTCAATCCAGGCGTATCCCGCAGATTTTTGTTGGATGGCTGTGACGAGCCGACAGGTATGGGCCTGGATGCGGAGCATCACAGGGTGTTTTCAGGCTGCCATAACAAGACCATGACAATTTTAAACACGACTACCGGCAAGGTGATAGCCTTAATGCCGATCGGCGAAAAGGTCGATGGAAACGGTTTCGATGCCGGGATTGGCCTGGCATTCAGCTCAAACGGTGATGGAACCCTCACTCTCATTCGTGAAACATCCCCGGACAATTTCGAGGTCCTGGAAACTGTTGTGACACAAGGCGGATCTCGGACAATGGCGATTGATCCTCTATCGCACAATATCTATTTACCCGCTGCCCAATTTTTACATCCTCTGGAGTCAAGTCAGGCTGGGGCCACATTTCGACCAGTGATGGTCAAGGACAGCTTTGAAGTCCTGGTTGTAGGGAAACAGCCTCTGCCGGTTGCTGATGAGAAGGGGAATGTTCATACTCCAGATAATAAATGATTGGAAATTCGGTTTTTTGTAAAAGGAGGCAATCATGTCTATCAAGGGCGATTGGATCACGTATGCGGACCGGAGAGGGTATTTTGCTTATCCTGAAAATGCCCGAGAGCCGCTTCCGGCTATTGTTGTCATTCAGGAAATATGGGGAGTCAATGAACATATAGAAGATGTGAGCCGACGTTTTGCTGCTGCCGGTTATGCGGTCCTGGCGCCAGATCTTTTTGCCGTCAATGGGGAGCGACCGGCTGCGCTTACGCCTATCAGAATTCATAAGGCTATGAAGTTTATCCGACAGGCGTCTGCTGTATGGAAGGATTCCGCTGCAAGACAGACCGAATTGGCCAAATTTGCCGAACCGGACCGATTGGAGATTGGAGAGACTTGTGAGTGCATGCTGGACTGCATCAGCAGGCAGTCGGATTATGTGCCTCAACTGCGGCAGACGGTGCGATACCTGAGAAACGAGCATCCGATAACGAAGGACCAGAAAGTCGCCTGCGTAGGTTTCTGCATGGGAGGGGGGCTCTCGGCTCTGCTTGCCTGTGAAGAACCAGAGCTTGCGGGTGCAGCCGTTTTTTATGGAAAAACGCCTCCTGAAGAAAGAATTCCGTGCATAAAGTGTCCGGTCATAGGGTTTTACGGAGCCAATGACCAGCCGATAAACTCCGGGATACAGGCATTTGAAGAAGGCCTGCGTATTACCGGCAAGTCATATGAAAGAACACTCTACGAGGACGCGAATCACTCTTTTTTTAATGATGACGGCCCATCCTATAATGTCAAAGCGGTCCGGGATTCCTTTGTCCAGCTCATGACATTTCTTTTAAAAACACTTTCGGACTGAGATGTATACTTTGGAACAAGTCTCGGAATGCCTGGTGATGGCTAAGCCGGCGGGCCCGCGGTGCAACCTGTCCTGCAGCTACTGTTATTACCTGAAAAAAGGATTCCTCTTTGCCAAAGGTCCGCTGCGGATGAGTGATACACTTCTTGAACTGTTTATTGCTCAGCGATTCGAAGCTTCTCCTGGGCCCAATACGCATTTCGAATGGCACGGTGGTGAACCTACACTGCTGGGGATTGAATATTTCCATAAAATCCGCGAGATTCAGAATTTATATATTCCTGAAGGCCGGACTGTGACCAACGGGATGCAGACCAATGGCCTTCTCCTCAATGAAGAATGGGCAAAATTTCTCTCGCGGGAAGGATTTTCCGTGGGTTTGAGTCTGGACGGCCCCAGGGAGATGCACGATGTTTTCAGGATGGCCGCTGATGGGAGCCCTACCCACGCCAGAGTCGAAAAGGCCTTTCAACTCCTGAAAAAACACCGTGTCTTCTGTAATGTTCTTTGCGTCCTGCATTCGGAAAATGTATCCGAACCCGACGTGGTCTATGATTATTTCCGTCGTCTGGGGGTATCCTATCTCCAGTTTTTGCCGCTGGCGACCCAGGGAGAACCTGGCACGCTCAGTCAGGCTGCAGCAGGACCGGAGGCGATAGGAGCCTTTCTTTGCCGGATCTTCGACAGATGGATTAAGGAGGACGTGGGACAGGTAGTCATCCAGAATATTGATGAGGCTTTACGGCCAATTTACGGAATCCCGCATGCCTTATGCATTTTTCGGGAGACCTGCGGGGACGTCGCTGTCCTTGAACACGATGGAAGCTTTTATCCCTGCGACCATTTTGTCCGTCCTGAGCAGAGAGTCGGGAATATTCGGGAGAGGAGACTCCTTGATCTGGCAGGAGATCCTCAAATGACCCGTTTTAAAGAAAGCAAGAGAGAAACCCTCCCGCAATCCTGCAGGGAATGCAGTGTCCTGGATGCCTGTAACGGCGGCTGTCCCAAAGATCGTATTGTCGAGACCCCGGCCTGTAACAGGAGCTTGAATTATCTTTGCCCGGCCTATAAAGCTTTTTTCCTCCATTCCAGGCCGGCACTCACCCGTTTGGCGGCCCATATGAAAGCCGACAGACCCCTGAGAGCCTTCCGCACATATCAGGAGTACCCTTAACCCTCCTGGTGAGGTGGCGCTCGCGAATCGGCAGGATGACACCGAAGCCATCTTGCAGCAGACAATCCAGACGGGCTTGCGGCTACGATCCATCAACCGGGCTCGTCCGGGGAGAGGGGAAGGACTGTCCGGTTTGCTTCAGAGTACCTTGTATTTTTCGCGAAGCGTGTGAGAAAGGTGGTTGACCAGCGAAAAGGCGTTTTCAACGGTTTGGCCCCTGTCGGGATTAACCAGGCAGCAGGTTGCGAGCGACAGCATGCTCTGGCTGATTATCTGCTCGATATCCAGTCCCTTTGTGCATAAATACTGCCATATCCCTTCCAGCTTCATGACGAGAAATCCGAGACTTTCCTTGGCAAAAATTTCATAGCCCGTGGGAACAATACCCCAGACCAGAATGCCGCCCCGATCGAGAAATTTTTTAATTGATCCGGCGCACGAAGAAAAGATCTCGGCATTGGTGTAAACATCCATGGAGAGGATGTCCATATCAATATTGAGCAGGAAATCCCAGTCCGGATTGCCGCAGAGATGGATACCACGCGGGCCGTCGACCATTGCAAAAAAATCATCCAGATCCGATTTAGCCTTCAAATCGCCGTACCCGGACATCGCCGAGAAGATAAACTGCAGACCCGGCTCATCTATGAACATGAAGGCATTGGCATTCCGCTCCTTTAATCGCGCCGATTGGACATTGATTCTTTTGGCCATAAACTCAAGCATAAAGGGCCTGATGGTGTCATCAAAGAGGATGGGACGGTCGTCCTGATCGAGAATATTGAAGCCAAAACTTATCGGGCCTTCAAGCTGCCCCCGGATCGCGGGCCTGCCGCCGAGGTCTCTGGAGAGAAAATCATGGTAGACGACTGAATAGTTTTTGCTGATATCGAGGTATCCCGGGTCGTCGAACCGGCTCATGGCCTCTTCAAATTCATCTATAAATTTTTCCATCGAAAAACGCAGGGTCTTCGCTTCAATATTGAGCACAATACCGGGAAAATGTTCAGCAGCCTGGACATACATATCCTCGTAATAACTGAAATTTGGAAGTTGTGGCCAAAAGGGGACGTCCAAAGTCAGGGCGAGGTCGAGTGCGTGCCGGACGTCCGTCTGCGGCATCACGGCCATTGCTGTGGTCAAGAGGTTTCCGGGGATCGGCATGACTGTTCTCCTGTGAAGTAAGGCTGGATCGACAGGCGGACGTGTAAAGGTCGGCTCTGTCGGGCGCTCTGCAATCGGGTCTCATTAAAAATGAATCGGCATGATCGTCTCAGGTGTCTCCGGTGACTGATGAGGCCTGTCTTTCAGAGGGTGACCGGGACATTGATTCAATCGAATATTTCCCTGTTCCCGGTCTGTTATGAATCTCGACAGGGCAATTGTATCCAATCAAAAATTCCAAGTAATTGACTCATGTCAATTACTGAATAAACGATTTGGTATCTATTGAAGTCTAGGATACCATTTTTACTATCAGAAATGAAATTGACTCTTCCATTGCATCCTCCCTGAAAAAGTGTAATGGACGACTAAAGGAGAATTCAACAATGCAAGAAAAGAGCAAAGCGCAATCCATCCCGGTGGAAATTTCCGAGCAGGACGTTGTCGAAGCGATGAAGAGCATCCAGGGCTATCTCGATATCACGCCAGGTGATTTCAGAGAGGTCTACCAGGCTGCCTATGCCCTGGCGGTAAAACGGCTGCTCACGTCTCTGAGGGCCGCAGATCTGATGACCAAACCGGTTTTGTCGGTTGATCAGGTGATGGATCTGGTAGAGGCTGCAGGTTTGCTCGCAGAAAAGGGGATATCCGGCGCCCCGGTGGTCGATCATGGGGGGAAAATCGTAGGCGTCGTCTCGGAGAAGGATTTTCTCAAGGAGATGGGGTTTGGCGCGACACCGTCCTTTATGCAGATCGCCACCCACTGTCTCAACAGCAAGGGGTGCATGATCGGCAACCTGCGTAACCGAACCGTTGGCGATATCATGACCGGACCGCCGATAACCGGCCTTCCGGAGATGACCATCGGTGAGATTTCCACCCTCTTTCTCGACCGGCAGATCAACCGATTGCCGATCATCTCCGAAGATGGCCACCCCATCGGCATTGTCACGCGCACCGATCTGGCGCATTCCTACAGCATCTTTGGAGAGGGGGCGAGATCATGATTTTTTTGCATAAAATGAAAGGGAGCGGACAAAGCCCGCCGCGCGTGAGCCTCATTGAGGTCTCCTGGTCCTGGATCGGCAGTTTTCTAGGCATTGCCGCAGTTTCTCTCATTCACTATAAACTGCTTGATCAGACCGGCCTGATGATGATCCTTGGCTCTTTTGGCGCATCGGCTGTGCTTATTTACGGAGCCATCCGCAGCCCCTTGGCCCAGCCGAGAAATCTGCTCGGCGGCCATATTCTTTCCGCCCTTGTCGGTGTGACCGCCTTTCAATGGCTGGGCGGGCAACCCTGGCTGGCTGCTGCTGTGGCCGTCTCCACCGCCATTGCCGTAATGCATCTCACCCGGACCCTCCACCCGCCGGGAGGTGCTACCGCCCTGATCGCGGTGATTGGCGGCGAAAGCGTGCACAGCCTGGGCTATCTCTATGTTGTAATGCCGGCCGCTCTGGGGGCATGCGTCATGCTTGTCATCGCCCTTCTCGTCAATAATATTCCGAAGAACCGCAAGTATCCGGAATTCTGGTTTTAGGTGAAAGACGACGCCAGAATTGCAGGCAGAAAGGTAGAGTTTTCGAGGAATTCGTGCCTATACTGTAAGTATCATTGATGTTGGCAGATCGCGTATGAAAGTGACATATTGACGATTGGGTTTTAGGGGCCATGCTATGAGGAGAAGATCGGCATCCGACGGAGAATGGAAAAAACAGGCCGCTGTCGGATTGTATCTCAGCTGTGCGGCAATCATGACAGCCATTTTCCTGCTGGACCTCTCCCTTCCTCTTGGTGTAGCCGTGGGGGTCTTGTATCTCGTTGCAGTCTTGTTGACACTGTGGACCCCGCAAGGCAAGATTACCCTTGCTGTTGCACTGCTGTCCTCGGTTTTGATCGTTTATGTCTTCGTCACCAAACCCCCGGTGGCGGATATGTGGAAGGTGGCATTCAACCGGGGGACATCTCTTTTTGCCGTTTGAGTCGCCGCAGTGCTGGTAATGCAGAAATATAAAATCGAGCAACAGCGGCATATGCTGCTTCTTGAAAGGGAGAAAGCCCTTCTGGAAGTACGCATATTAAGAGGCCTTCTGCCTATCTGCGCTTCCTGTAAGAAAATCCGGGAGGATGATGGATGCTGGACGCAGATTGAGGGATATATCAGACAGCATTCCGAGGCCAAATTTACCCACAGCACATGCCCCGACTGTGCAAAGAGACTCTATCCTGATTTTTATGAAACGCGATAACTCCAATCAAGGAGATGAAAATGACGGAATCAAAGAGAACCATCGGCGAAATTGTCGCCAAGGACTACAGGGCCGCCAAGGTCTTTGAAAACCACGGGATTGACTTCTGCTGCGGGGGTAATGTCGAGCTTTCGGTAGCCTGCACGGAAAAGGGGCTTGATCTTGCCGCGATGGAGCAGGAGCTCGAAGCGTTGATCAGGGGACCGGTCGAGAAAAGTCAGAATTACTCTTCCTGGGAATTGCCATTCTTGATTGACTATATCATAAATGTCCATCATGCCTTCATCAAGGACAACACCGCACAGATCACTGCCTATGCCCGTAAGATTGCGGAGGTGCATGGGGCCCATCATCCTGAGGTTATAGAAATTGCATCTCTTTTCGACACAATGGCAAAGGATTTAATGGCTCATATCAAGGAGGAGGAAGAAGCTTTCTTTCCTGCTGTCAAGAGAGCCGATTCGGAAAGAAAAGCTGGAGGGACACCTGCCGCAAAAGACATAGAGATGATCAGACATTCGCTTTCGAAACTCGCCGCCGAGCACGAAGAGGTCGGCGATGCGATTCATAAAATCCGCTCTCTTGCCAATGGATATGCAATACCGGATGATGTCTGCAATACCTTTATGGTCACGTACCAGAAACTTAAGGAGTTTGAGGATGACCTCCATAAGCATGTCCATCTTGAGAACAATATCCTCTTTCAGAAAGCAGTACAGCTCGGGAAGCTTCCGTAAACCATCGTGGCCGAACCAGACCGGCCTGCCACAACGAATTATGAAAGCTCGTCCCTCCGGCGTGGCAAGGCCGCCCTTCAAACGGGATTTTCATATAAAACTCGGCAGTTATGGAGAACATGAATCGTCAAAACCGGGAGCCTGCCAGCAGCAGGAGTGAAGAATGAAGCCTCAGGATGGGATGCCGGCCGGGAGGAGGGCCATTCTTCTTGCCCTTTGCATGGCGGCTGTCCTCTGGGTTAGCCTGACCGGATCGCTTTCTTCTCCTCTTGAAGTACCCCGGCTGATGCTGCTTGCAGGTCTGTTTCTTACGATCAGAGTGTTCTTCATGAAGAATATCTCCTCGCCGACAGGTTCCGGCGCCATCGTGATGGCCCTTGGTATATTCATCAACGGCGCTCTTATCCATTTTCCGGTCCTCAACGCGGACCTGGGCCGGTCGTTAGCCGTAATCCTTTTCATTCTTTTTCTTTTTATAGCCGGATCATACATCAGGGATGCCGTGCAGAAAAAGGCCTACACGGCGCATTTTGCCGATCCTGTCGGGAGCTTTGCCATCGGCACCTGGATCGCCGGGACCTCCGTCTGCGGCATCGTAGTCTGTGGGCGGCTGCCCGCCTGGATACCTCTGGTGCAGGTGTTGTTCATTGGCAGTATCGGACTCTGGTTCTGTTTTATTTGTCGGGCAGGCAAGAGCTTCCTGCATTTTTTTGAATCCGAAGCCTGGCGAAAGGTCCACGGCATCCTGTTTCTGTCAACGGTCAGCACGCAGTCGCTGATTCTTTTCTGGAAAGCGGCTTTCGGCGCGGGGGCGGGGTATCGGCTCACCGCCCCATGGGCCATCCTGCTGGGGCTGATTTTCTATTGTATGAGTTTTTATCTTGTGGCGCGGCGATACATTTGCGAAGGTCGGGACCTTGATCTGGACAGGAACTGGTTCAACACCAACTGCATCACGCACGGGGCAATGTCCATTACCGGTCTGGCAAGCGCTGTGTCCGGCGTGGTCCCGCCCGTACTCACTCTTCTAATCTGGCTGTGGGCCATATCCTGTTTTGTTGTCGTGGAGATCATCGAGATTGTCCGGGCGGTCAAACGGACCCGAATTTACGGAATGGCGGACGGTCTTCTTGTCTACAATCCCAGCCAGTGGTCCAGAAACTTTACTTTCGGCATGTTGTATGCCTTTACCCTGAATTTCGATATCACTCAAAGCGCCGCTGTAGGCAGGCTTCTGTTGCCGCTCCACCAGATGGTCCTCCACTCTTTCGCCTGGCTGGTCCTTGCTCTTCTTATCTTTGAAATTTTTGTATTTTTTCGTGACCGCTTATCCCTTTCCGTCCCCGCCGTCAGAGCAAGGTCGTAGCCTTTGTCGGATATGCATTCTTAGAATGGAATTTATGGGAGATGATTACCAAGGTATTTCTATCAGGCGTTTACCGATTTTCTGCTCTATGGCGGCTAGATTCCGCTTGGAAGCTTGGCCTGCATCATCTCTTTCCCGTCGATTTTACGTCCCCTCTATAAAGGTCCTGTCACCAACGGCATGGAGAGTTTTTTTCTCCTTTCTCGTGCTGTCAAAGTATGCGGCAACACCTTCAAGCATAATGATGCCGAGATGTTGCCTTTTGCCGCGTTAAATATTTTTCATGGCAAGTCTGCTCCCTAATTCGTAAGCCTTTTGACAATCCATGGGGAATACTTCATCTCGCCTGGAAGCCTTATGGACAGGATCGAAGCTTTCCATCAAAAACTTGGAATAATCGTCAATCTGGCATGTATCGAAGCAGCAAAGTGACTCGGTTGTCCCAAAAATAAGCTCCGCATAACGTTCGTTGGATTTAAAGATATATTCATATCCGAGGTCATGACTCCGGTCTTCCGTAACATTCATTGTGTAAATAAAACCGGTGGAAATTTTTCTGGGGAACAAAGAACCATAAGGGACCGTATATGTCAGATATGGAAATATCAGGCGTTCGAGAAAAGAGCGTATTTCACCGGTAACCGATCCCAAGTAAATGGGTGAGCCGATTATCAGGGCGTCGGCAGTCTCGATTTTTTTTAATATCGGAGTCAAGCCGTCATGTATGCCGCAGGTTCCATAACTTTTACCCCCTTTAGTTTTACAGACAAAGCAGCTCCTGCAGCCCTTGAAATCAAGGTCATACAGGTGGATGTGCTCGGTCTCAGCCCCTTGTGCGGCGGCACCTTCCAAAGCTTTGGATACCAGCATTGCTGTGTTCCATTTTTTCCTCGGACTACCATTAATGCCGATGATCATCATTATGTCTCCCCTCTTTAACGTCTTGTATTATCAAAATAATAAACCATGCCCCGTCATTATCGCCCGATTCAAGTGATCTGTTTGCTCCATTCCGAATCTTGAAAAAACAACTCTATCGACTCACCATATCTATTCTTCAAGTCGAAAAAGCTACAAGCATGTAAAACATGGATTTCCCCTGGGGCATGACTGTAAAAAATATCCAAAGACGTGAGCAATAACTTCAAACAGCCAGACTTTTCCCGAACTCTTCTGCCTTTGCCGCAACAGCCGGATCATCCACCAGCCTTCCAGCCTCAACCGTCACATTGGGAAACAGGCATGAAGAAAAACTACATCCCAGCATATCCGCCGGATTCTTCCATTGATGCTCCAACAGTTCGAGATTGTTTTCGACCGGCCCTCCACCAGTTGCGACCAAGGCAAGTTTCTTGCCGGCAAGTAATGAACGATGCTTTCCTGACTCACTGAATTTGTTCAACGAATAGATACGGTCGATAAATATCTTCAGCTGAGCGGAGTAACTCCACCAGTAGATCGGAGTTGACAACACAATCACATCGTAAACCGGAAGCGTCGCCACGGCTTTCCCCACAGAATCACCGATAACACAGGCAAATTCCTCGGATTTCTGGCATTTCTGACAACCAAGACAACCGGGAACTTTGAATTCCAATTCAGTAGCATCAATTTCCGTAACTTCCGCTCCGCACCGGCGGGCCGATTCCACGGCCAAAGCTGTGACCGCACGGGTATTACCATGTTTTCGGGGACTTCCCTGTACAAAGACAATTTTCTTCATTGCTTTTTTATCTCCTTATCATGATATCTTAGGTGAACACTTTAAGTGTGAAAATTTTTGCAGAAATCTCTTTTCCACACCGTAAGTAGAGCCAGGGAGTTACATACTGCTGCCTTCTCCCTCGCAATTGCTTAACAATCAGGCAACGTTCAACACTCGATTAATATGGCAATTTTCCCGCTGCACAGTTCGGTGATAGATCACCGCAGGCCGGCCAAATGCCATCATGTATCCGATAGTATGCGATTCCGGGATTCCGAGTTTATAAAGAGACTCTGGAGTTAACATCGCAAGCGACCGTTTCGCTAAACCGGACCACACCGTTCCCAGCCCCATACTTGCTGCCATGAGTTCGAAATAACTGAGCGCAATATGACAATCTGCTTCCGGAGACGAACCGGTTTTAGGTGCAGAAGCAATGATAAAATGAGGGGCGCCACGGAAGATAATATCCTGGCCGCTGTCCCTCGATTTGACTACTGCTTCCTGAAGATATTCCATCCCGGCCGGCAGGCCGCCGTTCATAATTTTTTCCTGCAACATCGCATAGGTCGCCTTGCGAAAATTGTCCATGACCTGTGGGTCTTCAATTATGGTGAACAGCACTTGCCGGTTATTAACAGCAGTCGGAGCATAGGCCACCGCCTCCAGTAAAAAATCAATTTCCTCTCTGGAAACCGGTTCTTTCCGATATCGACGGGTAGTTCGACGTCCTTTTATCAACAAAGAAAGCTGTTCAGCTGAAGGACTATTGCCGGGCAGTGCCTGAGAGTCATCAGGATTACAACCATGAATACATAATGCCCCCGTTGGGCATACAGCAAGACAATGATGACACTCCAGACACATTTCCACCCGCTCCATGTCCATTGCAGGTCTATCATTCTGCATTAGGATCAGCCCATAGGGACAATCCTGCGCACATTCTCCGCATCCGATACAGGTTTCGTTGTTTACCTCAAGCACATTTCTCATCTCCGACCTCATTTGATGAAGATTGTTTTTTTATTCAGCATGTTATATAAAATTCGGATTCCAACGGCTGATTTGACGGTCCGGTTCACAGTGGAATCCCATGGTATCATTTTAACCTATATGGTATAAAATAAAAGTAGGCACATTTTTGTATTGTAGTATCAAAATATATACCAGGATAACAACTATGACATGTAGCGGTTTGAAGAACAGCCGGGGCCGGACTTACTATTGCACGGTGGAACTGACCCTGCAGGTGATCGGGGGTAAATGGAAACCGATTATTCTCTACCATCTGAGCCAGGAAGGAACAAAACGATTTAGTGAACTGAAGCAGATAATGCCCAATATAACCCAGAAAATGCTTACCCAGCAGTTACGGGAACTTGAGCAGGATGGACTTGTTCACCGCGAGGTTTTTGCCCAGGTCCCGCCGAAGGTGGAGTATTCTCTCACAAGTTTTGGAACAAGCATCCTGCCAATAATGCGAAGCCTGAGTGAATGGGGACAGCGCTACGAACAGAGATTTCAGCAACCGTAAACATAGCACCTGCCGGACCAGCACTCTTTGTCAGCTTAAGGCAAGGTTTGAATCAGATGGTGCTTGATCACGATCCAAGTTGGTATAGTCACGCATTACCTCTGCCACTCGGATTCTGTACTTTTCAAATAACCCGTTTTTTCCTCTCCTTTGAGCGGTTCTGTGTTCAAGTACATTCCGCCAGTCTTGAACAGCCCCATCATTTTCCCAGAAAGACAAACTTAATATCTTGTTTTCATTCCCGATACTTTGAAATCTTTCAATTGAAATAAAACCCGGACGATCCGACATGAATTCTCGTAAACTTGTTGCGATGGACAGATATACCCCCTTACCTGCCTTAGTAGGGTAAACTTCAAAAATCACGGCAATCATTCTGTTCTCCTTTGAAGTATAGCACAAGCCGATCGCAAGGCTGAATTGCCGAGCAACATCTTGATGCCATGAAACTACTATGCCTTAAATGTTCGGCCGAGCTCTTTTCCAGTACCAAAATAGTGTCTGAACACATAAAGTAATGGATGCCATTGGTCGGTATCAATCTTGTCGGAATTAGGAATTAAGATATTTTCATGGGCATGAACTTTTGTCATCAAGACTTCAACAATCGAGAATGTTTCCGGCCGTTCTTTGGGCCAGTCGCCACTCGGTCCGTGAATAGCCATGACTATAGATTCGACTTGAATCGGACATTCACAGATCCGAGGCGCCTTGACAGTCACCGATGGAATCGGTACAAGTCAGCTCATTACGAATTTGTCTTTTACAAATTTATACCCTATCTTGATTTTATGCGGAGGCACCGGATACCGCCCTGTCGAACGGGCAATACTTTCCACTGACGGCCATAGTGACGCAGATGGGAAATTGACTACACATTCCTTTTCGCGAAGCATATTTTTGTGACACTGACTTGATGAAGATATACCAAGCACTAGTCTATCTCCAAGCGCCCATGCGGACGACATCGGTGAAATGTTTGCCGTACCATCCTGATTGCATGTCGTAATCAACTGAATCGGCGTTCCGACATAAAGAACTGGCGGGCGAATCACCTTGTGTTTAATACAAGGCCCTGATTTTTCTGGCATAAAGCATTTCTCATTCATATTTTGATGTTCCAATAGTGTAGAACCTTGATGTTGCATCAACAAGGTCGAAGTTAAATGCTTGATGCCAATGACATTTGGCATTTCAGCCAACAACTTCTCAATCATTACATCTACATCTTGTGCGTCACCGATACATACATTTTAGGTTATGAACTGTGCATTCATAGGTCCTTTTCAGATGAAAACGACAGATACAATCACTGATATTGACGTGATAAACGATTATTATTACGTATCTTCAAATTTATTATAGTATGACCTTCCATCTCGAGAAGGACCTGTTTTGTCGCCAGTCCTCCGCCAAAGCCAGTAAGAGAGGCATCCGACCCTATCACGCGGTGACAGGGAATAATGATTGGAACCGGATTGCTTCCAATGGCCCGACCGACCGCTCGAACGGCCATAGGATTGCCTATTGCTCTCGCTACATCGGCATACGTTTGAAGCTGTCCGTATTCAACGGTCCGGAGGGTTTTCCAGACTGCTTTTTGAAAATTTGTTCCCGAAACCCTGACGGGAACTGAAAACTCCTGGAGATTACCGGAGAAGAAGCTCTTCAATTCCTCCGCGGCCTGAATGAGAATCTCGTTCTGACCGCTTTTGACGAAGCATAATTCCTGATCGCTGCCTTTATGGACTTCATTGGCCATCAGCAGTCCTACTACATTTGTGTCGTCCGCATAAATTCGGATTTCACCGATCTTTGACAGTATTCTTTTCAAGTAAAGCGGCATCTTGATTTCCCCCTTTTTTCCTGGAAAATTGTCCAGCATAGGCATCCCAGAGTAAATAGGATGCATAAGCACGCCAGGGGCTGACACGCTGAAGCTCAAGGTCCGGCTCAGATTCATGCACCCCTTTTAAAATTAAATCAGTTGTCGGGCAACTGTCGGGATCGCTCAAGCACCGCATGCCAATGTACTCCGCGGTCCAGGGGCCTATTCCGGGAATAGTTAACAGTTGCGTTTTTACATTCTGGATATCCTGGTGTGGATTAAGCGAAATTTTTCCAGCAGCCACCTGTTGACTAAAGATTCGGAGAGTCTCCTTTCTTTTTTTTGTGGTCGGAATCTTGTCGAAGGCCGCTTCGGCCAGCCTCTCAGCTCTGGGGAATATGAATACCCTTTTTCCTTCCCATTCACGGGCTTCTCCATATTGGAAAACAATATGGCGGACTAGCCCACAGGCCTGTTCGTTAGAGACAAGTTGGCCTAGAATGATCACCACTGCCATCTCGAAACCGTCCCAACAACCAGGGGCCCGGCCTCCAGGTGATCGCTGATGCAGGTAATTAAAAAGATCAGAGTTTTTAAACTGGCTGGCAATTATTAACGGGTCTGCATCCAAATCGAAAAGTCGGCGTAGGTTTTGAAGTAGTCCATACAACTGCCCACAGTCAAATACATCAAAATGGGCCAGTAAACACGATGCGTCGGGGTCATTTTCCACAAGTACACGGCCCATACCTTTCTCCGTTGGAAAATAACGGACATAGGTGTAGGTGTTGGAGTCAATCTCTTCGATATGGCTGATCAGATGCCGTTTCAGATAGGCAAGAACCGATTTCCAGTCAAAAGGTGGCCGATAACTTAATTTTAAGCACGTGATTGAATGCTTGTTTATGTCTGATGACCCGATTGTACGAAGATCTGAAGGAGTCTTGGAAAATCGTTTTTTAAAGGCGTCATTGAATCTTCTTAGGGAACGGAATCCGGCTTCGAAGGCTACTTCCGTGATCGGCAGCTTAGTCTCTACAATCATATTCCGGGCCAGATTCAACCGCTGATCCTGGAAAAACTGTCTAGGTGTTTTCCCTATTTCCTGAGCGAATAATCTCCGCAAATGTCTAGCTGATACACCGAAATTATCGGCAAATTGCGTCTCGGACAAATCTTTCAATCCGTTATCTATTATGGTCCTCAATGCCCTTTGAACAACAGCCGATCTTCCGTACCAGGCTGGCGATAAAGGAGCAGCCTCCGGACGGCATCTGAGGCACGGCCTATAACCTGCCTTTTCGGCTGCCAGCCAAGTGGGAAAGAATTGGACATTTTCTTTTTTAGGCCTTGCCGGACAAATTGGTCGACAATATATGCCGGTAGTTTTGACCGCTACAAAAAATTTACCGTCAAATCGGTAATCCCGTGCCAACATCGCTGCATAATATTGATCGTGTGAATCATTCATGCTGACAACATAGTGTGTATGTGTAGATCTTGCTGGCCGTTTTCGGACATGATCGTTTCCTCAGAATCTCCGCTATTTTTTACATACCATTTTCTTCATTGGGTAAATCATTTTTCCGTTTATCCCAATTGAAATTGAACGGGGATACTCCGCGACTTCTGCTCCTCCTTGTTCGAGAATAAAGTTATGAGATGGGCTTATAAAGAAGCTATTCCAAAATGATCTGCCCCAAAGCTACAGCTACCTTAAGCAGCTGGCTTTCAATATCCATACTTCTATACTCAATCCTGAAATTCAGAACAGTCTTGCATACTCCCAATAGCATCCCATCTGATTTTGCAAGTCCACTAATAATTTTCTCATATCTTCGACGCTAAGGTAAAGTTAAACGTGCCAGCCGCACATCCCTAAGCTGATCAATATTGCTATCCCAGCTGAAAAGATCGAACCGATCACCACCAGTCGATTGAGAATGGTTTTACTGAAGCCCTGTTTTAAGAGAGCAAAACGCATTCCTGATAGACTATGCATCAACGCAAAAAAGACCGCAAAGAGGTACAACGGGACTAAGCGGATGTTCCATGGGTCCTTGAGAAGACCGGTAGGTGCTCCTGTTGCAAAATTCCAATCCGAGTCGATTCCCATAAATGTTCGAGCGAAGATAAAAACTGCGTTCATATGACTCATCAGAAAGAAAACGAGATATACCCCCGAAGCAATCTGAAAAGTCCGAAAAGAATCCCCGGGTCTGTCGATGTTTTTTTGAATGAGATAAATTCCGCTGGCAATTTGAAAAAGGAAAAAAACAACCAGTATCGGTTCAATGTTGGTAGAGCGATAGAATATCCGCAGGGTTTTCATTACAGCCATCTGCGCGGCAGGACCTGTCAGCCCGAACAAATGATTGCTTATATGGAGTAAAAGGAAAAAGATGATAATGAATAGCGCTGAAATCCCATGCGCTGCTATAGGTTTGGGAGAGACCGGGTTCTGACATCGGATAACCGCTTTTTTACGAGGCCAGACCAAGCTCCCGATAAGAGCCAGCCAAAAAAATGTCACCAGCCATTTGTCAAACATGGATACCCCTGCCATATAGAATAGGACTCCAATGAATGTAAAAATAGGCGGTGTCGCTACCGCAAGCAGGGCTATCCCTTTTGCGCGGCGGTCGTCATCGGTCGGCTTTGCAATCTTTGAAAATTTCACCGCAAAAGCGAAAGCAACCAAAGGTACAGCCAAGGCCGAAGCAAGGAAGAAAACAGCAAATATCCAAGATACTGGATTTGCGTAAAGGCCTTTGGAAAGAAAGGTTCCAATTGTCTCATTGAAACCTTGAAGAAAAAACGGGTACAATAAAGCGAGCAATGGGGCGACGATTGCGGAACGATTGAACGCACTGGCTGATTGACTGTTCATACGTGTTCTCCTGTCACAGCATCTCGGTTACTTCTTCCACCGTTATGACCAAGACACCGCGCGCCCACGGAAATTTTCCTCGCACAGCAGCAGCCTGATCGCCGGTAGTGCGGATCCTGCCTGTCCCCCGAATCCTGCAACCCTTGCCTGGGCCGTGCTCCCCCTGCACCTTCCGGCTAGCACAGAGAATCTCGAGGTATGGATTATGCTCAAGATTCCTCTCCGTCTCCAGGTATCCTCCAACCGGTATTCTTATCTCGTTGTCTTGTATGCCAAGGGCAACGAGATATTCTCCCCAGGTTCCCACCACGTGTGGCCCGTTTTCACCGACTGATGCAACGACAACCCATTCAGTCGCCTCAATGACATTTTTACATATTCCTTGGATTTTTTTCATTTTCTTCTCCCATTACAAAGTTTCTATTTTATCCCACCTGCTTGCCTTGCCGGTGATTTCTTCGATACGTATTGCAAACACACAAGCTTTTTTGCCTTTTTTTTCTATAAACTCCAGGCCTTCTGCAAAAAAATCCGGCGAATATTTTTTGACCAATTCAACAAAGCCTTTTTGCTTTTCTTCTCCGATTGCCTCATATGCCTTACCGAAGACGATGACACTTTCATACTTGGTAGCAAATTTGTCCGGCAGGACTTGAGTCTTTCCAACTACGCAAAATGAGACGCGAGAATTTGTTTTTAAATTTATCAATTTATGTCCCTCTTTTGCGCTGTGAAAATAAATCTCTTCTCCGTTGTAGCTGTAATTCAGCGGCACCCCATACGGTTGGCCGTCGAGCGATACTGTCGAAAGAATCCCATATTCTCCTATTTCTAAGATTTCTTTCGCGTCATGCTCAGTCAGGAGCCGGTCTTTTCGCCTGATTCGATTGTTCATCATTTCTTTCTTTTATAATTTGTTGGTTATTTTTAATGAAATGAGATCCTATCGGTTGACTCCGTTAGAGTATTACGGAGTCAACCGACCTCCATTTACGTGGATAACCTGGCCGGTGATAAAACCGGCACTGGGACCGGCTAAAAACAGGATCGGACCGAGGATATCCTCCGCTTGAGCGATACGTCCCATCGGTATCGTCGGGACATAGGCATCGTTCATTTTTCGGAACCAGGCGTCCCCACCTGCTTCGGCAGAGGCCTCCCCGCGTGTTCCGCCTCCACCGGCAAGGAACCGGGTATCGATAGCGCTGGGGGCAACAAGATTGGCCCGGATATGCGGTGCATTTTCGACGGCGAGCGACTTGGTCAGGGTGACAAGGCCGGCCTTGGCCGCAGCGTAGGCGCTAACGCCTCGCAACGGATTATAGGCGAGGCTCGATCCCACATTGACGATAGAGGCAGTGCCGGCAGAGCGAAGCATGGGTAAAGCGTAACGATTTATCAGATATGCCGAACGGAGATTTCCATCCATGATCTCGTCCCATTCCTGCGCATCCAACTCCGGGATCGGCCGGGGAGGAACAGTCATGAACCCAACCAGAAAGACAAGGACATCGAGAGCGTCCCAACGTTTATGCAGGGTCTCAAATGCCTCGGCCACCGATTTTTCATCGGCAGCATCGACGGGAAAGGTCATAGCCTCGGAAGGAGGCGGATAGGCTTTCAAGGACCTGGGGAGAGCGAACACCGCCACGTTCAAACCCGCCGTCAGACATGAGGACACTAGAGGTCGTCCGATAGCACCGCAACCACCAACCACCAAGATCCGACTCCCCTTGGCAGGGGCTAGATGTGAGAAATTGAAAGAAGAAGAGTACTGTGATATCGATTTCGTAACATCGTCATCGGAACCGGCATTTTTAATTGGTGCTACAGGAAGATTTTGTTGTTTGTCTTTCATTGGTATCACCTTGGCTTTGTTTACGACTGCTGAGAAACCTTCGGGAAATTCCGGCTTCCCAAGTTGATGTCCTGTTGCGGAAATACTGTATCCGCTATATGGTTCAATTATAAGAACCATTTTCGTAAATTTTATTGAGCCATTAAAGCGTGATCAGAATGAAAAGGGCTACCGAAAGAGAAATCGCTCTTGGACCAAGGCAAAAGGATGTTTCACTGCAACGCTGGTTGTACTCCGAGTTACGGGATGCAATCCTGACCGGAAGGCTGGAGCCGGGTGCTCGTCTGCCGGCCAGTCGTGAACTCGCCCGTCGTTTGAGGATATCGCGCGGGACGGTCCTCGTGGTTTTCGATCAGCTTGCAGCGGAAGGATATCTAAAAGGTTCAGTCGGGCGGGGAAGCTTCGTCGCTCCGGCATTGCCGGAGCTTAGCCCGATGATCAATTCGTTAGGATTTCGGCCTGATGCAGAGTCAGATGCGGATAAAGAGAGACGGCAAGCTCGTTCGAAGATCACACTTTCCAGCCTGGGCAAGCGTCTGGCACGAACTCCATTTCAGGTGGAAGGGCGCAGGGTACCGGCTCGTGCTTTCCGACCCAACCAGCCAGATCTTGCCGCTTTTCCTTTTGATCTTTGGAAACGTATTGTCTCTTCTCAAACAAGATCGTTGCGCCGGGATACATTGGCTGACGGAGAGGCCCTCGGATTCAGGCCGTTGCGGACCGCAATCGCTCAACACCTGCGGACAGCCCGCGGGATATTCTGTTCTGCCGATAATGTAGCAATAGTCGGCAGCATCCAGCAAGTCTTCGATCTCATAGTACGTTTGGTATTGGATCCGGGCGACGAGGTGTGGATGGAAGATCCGGGTTATCCTGGTGCTCGGCAGATTTTCGAGGCGGCAGGAGCAAAGATTGCGGCAGTACCTGTGGATGAAGGCGGCATGGATGTACTGGCTGGATGCGTTCTTGCTCCGAATGCCAAGCTTGTGTATATCACCGCTGGCAGGCAGGCGCCATTAGGGCCATCGTTGGCCCTTGATCGCAGGTTGAAGCTTTTGGCATGGGCCCAAAAAAGCGGTGCAGTGATTATTGAGGACGATTACGACAGTGAATACCGTTTCGAGGGTGCGCCGCTGGCTGCCTTGAAAAGCCTGGATCGGAATGAAAATGTGGTCTATTGCGGAACGTTCAGCAAACTCTTATTTCCAGCTCTTCGGATTGCTTATGCGGTATTGCCTGAGTCCCTGGTTGAACCTTTCACTAATGCTCTATCCCTGAGTTACCGACATCCTTCCTTATTGCCGCAGACCGCCTTGCACGAATTCATCGCCGAAGGGCATTTCGGACGACATATCCGAAAAATGCGCTTGCTTTATTCAGAGCGAGCTCAGGCCTTGCAGGAGGCAGCCCGGATCTCCCTTCGCGGCCTGCTTGACATTCCCCCGATTACCATTGGTTTGGATACGCCCGCCTTCCTGACCTGGGCCGGAGATGATGCAGCTATCGCGAGTAAGGCCGCCGAGGGCGGCATCGAAAGTCGTCCGTTATCGGTATATTCGGTCCGCAGACCGGCCCCTCCTGGCCTGCTTTTGGGATTTGCTGCTGTTGAACCAGCAGTGATTACCACCGGGGCTGTAGCCTTAGCCAGGGTATTGGAGTCTCTAATAGAGTTTTCCCCTAGGAAAGTTTATTTCTAAATTGTGTGACCCTTTGCGGAAATCCAAGTTTGAGAAAGAGTATCGGAATTAGGATTGCCAGGCAAACCCTCATTAAAATCCATTTTCGCCTCATATTAACACTGCTACTGAATCATGTGGTGGTCGTCAGCTATTCGTTCGTCCTGCCGGAGGTTTGGCAGGACGATCTTCCTTGACGATGTTTTTCTGTCGGTCGGCGGAGGGCAGCCGCAGATCCATGATCAGACCCTGGGTGGAGAGGATAAGGATGCGCGGCTCGTCATCGATCCTGACCGGCTGCGGCAGGATGCACAGCTGCAGCAGAGACTGAATCTGCCTGGGCAAAAGCGATATCCCTTTGTACTCCGCTTCAAGCACGAAAGGACAGCCTTCCCCCCAGCCGGAACAGCCGTAGGCCCGTTTTCCTTTGATAATCTCTTTGCCGCAGACCGGGCAGCTCCCCCAGCGCGCGGGATCAAGCCGCCGGGCCGAACTGCCTTCGATCAGGGTGCGGATGTAGCCGCTGATCCCGGCCATAAAGGTATCGGGGGCGAGTTGGCTTCGTTCAATTTTCTTAAGCTTTTCCTCCCACTCCCCTGTCATCTCCGGCGACTTGAGGAGGGGATCCTGGATGAGTGCGATCAGATAGCGGCCCATGTCAGTGCAGCGCAGTTGTTTTTTCTCCCGCTGGATATAGTCACGGCGGAGCAGGGTCTCTATGATGGCAGCGCGGGTGGCAGGCGTGCCTATACCCCGCTCTTTGAGCGCCTCACGCAGAGTGTCGTCTTCAACGAACTTACCGGCGGCCTCCATGGCGCCGAGCAGCGAATTCTCGGTGAAATGACCCGGCGGTTTGGTCTTGCCTTCGCGCAGGGACGGCTCATGCAGACCGGTTTCACCTTTGGTGAAAGCCGGCAGGGACTGGTCGTCGGCAGCATCTTGGCTCATCTTCTTTTTCGGGAAGAGAATGGTCCAGCCCGGCTCAATTATCTGAGTTCCTTTGGCCTGGAAATTTACCTGCTGGCTGACGCCGTCAACCGTGGTCACACGTTTGATGCAGACGGGATAGAAGGCGGCGATGAACTGGGTGGTGATTGCGTCATAGACAAGCTGATCATTGACGCTCAGATTACGCGGCCTGACGCCGGTTGGGATGATGGCGTGATGGTCAGTCACCTTGGTGTCATCGATGATCCGGGCGGTGAACGGGAGTTTGGAGAGGTTGAGCGGCGCGATCTGCTCGGCCCTCATGGCCTTGAGCTGTTCCATGATCTTGGGAATGCCCGGTTTCAGATCATGGCTGAGATACCGAGAATCGGTACGCGGATAGGTGACGAGTTTGGCCTCATACAGATTCTGGGTGGCGGCAAGGGTGTCAGCCGCCGACAGGCCGTGCTGCTTGTTGACCTCGCGCTGCAGGGTGGTAAGATCGAAGAGCTGCGGCGGTTGCTCCTTATTCTCTTTCCCGGCACTGCCGGTAATAACAAAGGGCTGGCCGTTTATCTTATCGAGCAGGGCCTGGGCCTTCTCCGGCCGCTCGAAACGCTGGCCGCTGTACTTAAACACCACCTCACGATACCGGGTAGCAAGTTCCCAGAACGGCTGGGGACGGAATTGGAGAATGGTATCGTCACGTTCGACGATCATTGCCAGCACCGGCGTCTGCACCCGGCCTATACTCCAGAGGATGCGATCGCTGCTGCCGATCTTACCATGGCGGACGGTGTAGTAGCGAGTGGCGTTGAGTCCGACAATCCAGTCGGACTCGCTGCGGCAACGGGCGGCGGCGTAGAGAGCGTCGTAGTCGTGGCCGTCCTTGAGGTCCTTGAAGGCCACCTGAATGGCCTCGGGGGTCAGCGAGTTGAGCCAGAGGCGGCGGATCGGCTTGCCTTCGCAATGGCTCAGCGCCAGGATGTAGCGGAAGATCAACTCCCCTTCCCGCCCGGCATCCGTGGCGCAGACAATTTCCTCGGCCTGTTCGCATAAGGTCTTGATCAGCTGGAACTGTTCCGCCACGCCGCTGTTCTTGATCAGGGTGAGCCTAAATTCGTCGGGAACAAAGGGGAGGGTGTCAAGCGACCAGCGCTTGAGCGCCGGATCATATTCGCCCGGTTCCTGAAGGCTCACCAGATGCCCGAAAGCCCAGGTGACAGCACAGCCGCGGCCCTCAATGTACCCTTTCTTTTTATCTGTAATATTGAGAACTTTTGCAATATCTCTGGCCACGGACGGCTTTTCGGCAATGACAACTTTCATCGTACGATTTTCTCGAGAGCTTTGATTACTTCGCTTACGAAGGGGTCGGTACCCGCGTCCTTACCGCTTGAGTTGACCAGTGTCATACATCGCCTCAATATCGAGGGCGGGCACTGCTAACGAGATATAAGCGAGCCTCTCAGTACCTACATTTTCGACAACGTGCTCCGCGTTGGAGGGGACATAGACGAGATCACCTGCCTTTACGTCGGCAATATCTGAGCCGACCTTTATTCTGCCTTGCCCGCTGACAACGACGTAGGCCTGTTCTGCCACATGGTGGTGAGGCTGCTGCGCGGCGCCCGGTTCGACTGTGACCCAGGCTATTGCCAGGTTGTCGGTTGAAGTGTCACCGGACTGAAGCAGTATGTGTGATACTAAGCCCGGGCGAATTCGTTTTGGTGATTCAGAAAGACTTTTTTTGAACATTGCAACCTTCTCCAGTTCCGTACATTATCGTTCTCAGATCAAACGGGTTATCCGGTCAATTCACACAGGATCGTTGTGCCTCCCCATATAAGGGAAGCATGGTGGCGACAATACTCTTTCAGAGCTGAGGGCAAGGGGTAAGGGAGAGTGCCCGATTGCCCCCCTTTTCATTCTCTATGCTTTCAATTTGGTTTAGCAAGGTTATTCGTTTTTCGGGCAGCACCGTACAGGGTTACCAAATCGGCCAAGCTCTCAAAGTTCTGAGCCCCGACCAGTTTATGCTGACCCATAACAAAGGTGGGAACTGCGGTTATACCCCTTAATTGCGAATCCGCCCAGTCCTTGTCCACTTTTCCAGCATAGGCTCGATTAGAGAGAATCTCCTCCGCCTCTTCAACTGGCAGCCCGACAATTCGGGCCAGATCAACAAGAACAGGATGCTTCGCAAGGTTCAGGCCACTGGCAAAATATGCCTTAAATGCTGCTATATGGAAGGCATCTCCTTTCCCTTTGTCTATCGCCCAGAGTCCCAATTCCTGTGCGAGTCTGCTATTGTATGTCCTTGTCCTGGGGGCAAACGGTAAACCCAAATCATCGGCAGTCCTGCGAAGGTGCTCGAGCATTCCGGCCATCTTCTCCGGGCTTGTCTTGAACAAATCCTCAAGCAACACTCCTTCTTCTGGTGTTTCAGGATGCAAGGGAAAAGCCCGCCATCGAACAATCACTTCATATTCTTTTTGCAATCTCTCAATACGCCCGGTAATGAAGTAACACCAGGGTCAGATATAATCGGAAAAGATTTCTAATTCGTGTATTTGTGTCATTTCGTTTCCTCTCGTAAAAAGGGGCGCCGATACATGTCAACCACCCCGGGATATTCCACGGCAGTCAGATATCGAATTTTTTTAATAAAATATGTATTAATTTCACCAAAATCAATGCGTACAGAAATGGGATCTGGGTAGCAATGAAAAGGTGTGATTAAGTAAAAATGGGCGCTTTTCTTAGGCTGCTTTTTTGAATGATATGGCCAGACAATAATATATACAAACTGAGGCAAGATTAATTTGCGAATAACTTTGTCGAGCGCTTCTGTAGTGTTTTTTATGGTTCTATAGAACTGGACCTCTCGGTTGGACCGTTGTCGGCGATAGCTAATAAAATAGAATTCTTATGCACGGCCAAACCAATAAATTTGAGGCTCTGATCGTTTCTCATGGCTGCCCTCGGTAAAAATAGGTTGTTGTGACCTTATGTCACTCTCTATTTTAGCAGAAGGTGGGGTCGGATGGCTGTCAGACATTATACCTCTTGCCGTCAAGGACGAGGAATCTCCCCGCCCATTCAGGTTCGACCTAACCGTAGGAAGTTTTGATCCATGTGAAGGCTTCAGGATCATGCAGAACTATTCAAATAAAAACATCATCTTCTTCCTGATATACAGGATAAAATTTCTTAACTTCGAACCACATAACAACCATACAATTGACCTATCTTCTTTTTCCGCGATCGATTGTATTGACGATCTTTTATGTATATTCACCACCTGACACAAAACAGACTGTTATTGGTGGAGTGGTGACTGAAACGATATTAGCTGTTCCTTTGTTGATTATGTGCAATATCAAGGAAAAGGATTTATTTCATTACACCAGTAAAAATTGCCAATTTGCCTGGTTGTCACAGAACAATTGCAGCGAATATATAAAAATATTACCATTGG